>JAUNWI010000021.1 GCA_030540395.1 Phascolarctobacterium sp. | reverse complement strand
GGTGTTCTCTTTTATTTTTATTTCCCGTTTTTCCTACAAAAACTTTACGCTAGCTCCTTTTGAGTATATTCAGCGCAAGGTAGATGTGAGGTTAACAAGTAAGACTGTCAAGGTCTTCTACAATAATAATGTTATTGCTACCCACCCTCGTCTATATGGCCGCAAGGGTCAATACTCCACTATTGAACAACATATGCCAAAAGAACATCAGCAATACGCTAGATGGGATGGCACATACTTCAGAAACTGGGCTAGAAAGCTTGGCCCCAATATCTTTAAGGTAGTGGATGGTATCCTTAATGCCAGCAAGATTGAGCAGCAGGCATACAGAAGCTGTATTGGTTTGCTTAACTTAACAAAGAAAAGCTCCATAAGGCTCCTGGAAAAGGCCTGTGAAAAGGCACTTTCCTATACAACTTCTCCTAGTTACAAAATGGTTAAAGATCTTCTGGCTGTTTTGCAGAAGGAACCACAAGAAGAAGTTAAACAGGAAACTACCAATGCTCCGCGCGGTATTACCCGCGGGCCAGCTTATTACAAGAGGGGGCGTGGGCAATGACCAATCAAGACACAATAAATAAATTAATCGCTATTAAACTCTCTGCAATGGCATCTGCCTTTGAACTTCAGCTAGCAGATTCTAAGATGAGAGATGTACCATTTGAAGATAGAATGGCAATGTTAGTAGATGCAGAGTTTAATACAAGAAAAAGTAATCGTCTAAAACGGTTAATCCGTTTGGCCAACTTTGACCAACCAGATGCCTGCATAGCCAATATTGACTACCATTCCGGGAGAAATATTTCCAAAGAAAACATTCTTCGCTTAGCATCCTGTGAGTATATTGTAGAAAACAAGAATGTCTTCATTACAGGTGCTACAGGCTGCGGTAAGACATATCTAGCATGCGCCTTAGGAATGGAAGCATGCAAGCAGTTTTACAAGACTGTTTATGTAAGGCTACCAGATTTGCTCATAGATTTAGAGATGGCTAGAGATAATAATACTTACAAAAAGGTATTGAGCAAATACGCTAATCCTAAGCTATTAATTCTAGATGAGTGGTTGCTTCTAAAGCCTACAGAAGAGCAACAGAGGGATATTTTTGAGCTTATTAGTGCTCGTCGCAAAAAGTCCTCTACAATCTTCTGTTCCCAATACCTTAAGGACAATTGGTATGACCAGCTTGGCGGAGATGCCAGTGCACTCTCGGATGGTATTATTGACAGGATTTTCTATGATTCCTATGTAGTGAATATCCTGCCTGTTGATAAGGACAACGATAAATCTATGAGAGAAGTCTATGGTATGACTTATGCCGAAAGCATGATGAAATAACCAGAAATAGTTCCGTTAGCTAGTGGCTTACGCCACTAGCTGGCGGTACTGCAATAGCGGATTGATGGTACTGCCTTATTGGATTCGCGGTATCCGCTTCGCGGATTTCGGGTACAGAGTGGTCGTAATATACATCTGACATTGATATTGCTGTGATTGTACATGGCTATACAAAAGAGATGCATGACGAAATGCTGGACTTTTTAGTAGATCTGGAGTTAGAGTTTGACAAAGTTATTTCCGTGCTGTTGATTGACCATAATGACTATCAGGAGTGGAAGGATGTCATTCCGTTCTACAAAAATGTGCGCAAAGAAGGGATTACTTTATGGCAGGTAGCTTAGCTGAACTCGTAGTAAAGTAACGATGATTTGTTATTATAGCCTTAAGGAGCGAAGCCGAAAGTACTTTTTGTGCGCTTTTTATCGGCAAAAATTAAAATAGATTTTCTAGATTATTGTTAGTTATATTACCGATAGTGTGGTATAATATCAGTATAGAAGATGTACAGAGTGGTTGTATTATGCAGTATAATTAACTGGATTTGATGGCAATGTGATTTACGTCGGAGGATAAAAATGCAGTATCTATCAGTTGCGGAAATAGTAAAGAAGTGGGATGTGTCAGAGCGTAGTGTGAGGAATTATTGCGCTAAGGGACGTGTGGCGGGTGCCTTTCTCGTGGGCAAAACTTGGAAAATTCCTGAAAACGCGGCTAAACCGGAGCGAACTAACAAGAAAAAAGCTGAAGTACGTACTTTGCTAGACGTACTTAAAGAGGAAAAAATTAGTAAGTACCCAGGTGGTATCTACCATAAAACCCAGATTGAATTGACCTATAACTCAAATCATATTGAAGGAAGTCGCCTGTCACATGACCAAACAAGATATATTTTTGAGACCAATACTATTGGCATGGAAGCTGGAGTAGTCAACGTGGACGACGTGATCGAAACAGCGAACCATTTCCGTTGTATTGATATGATTATAGATAATGCCAAGCGGGGATTGACGGAAAAGCTTATTAAGGAGCTGCATCTGACTTTAAAAAGTGGCACCAGTGATTCTCGCAAAAACTGGTTTGCCGTGGGGGACTATAAAAGATTGCCTAACGAGGTAGGAGGTATGGATACGGCGCTGCCGGAAGAAGTGGCTGCGAAAATGAAAGCTCTTCTAGCAGCATATAACGCTAAGCGAAAGATAACCTTAGAGGATATCTTGGACTTTCATGTGAAATTTGAACGCATTCATCCATTTCAGGATGGCAATGGTCGTGTGGGCAGATTGATTATGTTCAAGGAGTGCCTGAAGCATAATATTGTGCCCTTTATTATTGAAGATAATCTAAAGCTTTTCTACTATCGTGGCTTAAAAGAATGGAGCAAGGAAAAAGGCTATCTTATGGATACCTGCCTTACAGCTCAGGATAAATACAAAGCTTATTTAGATTATTTCAGAATACCATACTAATTTTTAGGCTAAAACGTAAGCATAGTTGCATTTTAGCCGAAGTTTTCCTTCAACTGTGTTGCAAAATGCTCTACACTTAGTCAGAATTTGATTATTCCCGTGGGACTTATCTAGATTATTTCAGAATTCCGTATTAAAGTGTGGCGGCAAAGTCCAGAATAGTATATAATATAAGAGTTATGACTCTAAAAAAGCTAATTTATTCTCTGTGGAGGTATATACATGATTCGCACCTTAGATATTGTTTGCAGTGAATGCGGCGAAGCCTTTGTTCCGGGAGCAAAGCTCTACTATCGGGACAACTACATGAACACCAGCGTTCGCGATACTAAATTTATATGCCCTGCGTGCATCGCCAAGTGGCAAGCCAAATGGCAGATCAAGGGCGCTGTTTTTCACGAGCAGGATTACGTCATGACTGTGGATATCGAGCTGGAGGATGGCACCGCGTACAAAAACATGGACTGCACTCCTATCGATGAAACTGAAACTGTAGTTGTGGGCGAGGACATTCCTGAGGAAGCTCAAAGAAAGCTGTACGCTATCTATGACGCTTGGGACAAGGAGCGCAAAGCTCATGTGCTCAAGGACTGCATCTTTGCTGATGAATTTATGCGCACCTCCGTCACCTGTGAAACCTATGCCGGAGAAAAATATGAAAATGTAGCCTTCCGTGTTACCATGCGCGGAGAGCTGCAAACGGAAATTCCCATGCCTGATTACATCAAAAAGCAGGTTTTGGAAGCCTATAAGCTGTATGAAGCCCAAAATATGGACGATTTTAAGGAAGAATAAGAGGGGAAGCCTATGCAGGAATTATTGGAAAAAATTGAGAAACGTCGTACCTTTGCTATTATATCCCACCCTGATGCCGGTAAAACAACCTTGACTGAAAAGCTGCTGCTGTATGGTGGCGCCATTCACTTGGCCGGCTCTGTTAAAGCAAGAAAAACAGCGAAGCATGCTGTGTCCGACTGGATGGAAATCGAAAAGCAGCGTGGTATTTCTGTTACCAGCTCCGTGCTGCAATTTGATTACGATGGCTATCGCGTAAATATTTTGGATACTCCCGGTCACCAAGACTTCTCCGAGGATACTTATCGCACCCTGATGGCTGCTGACAGCGCCGTTATGCTTATTGACGCCGCCAAAGGCGTGGAGCCCCAAACTAAAAAGCTGTTTTGGGTTTGCCACCGCCGCCATCTGCCCATCTTCACCTTTGTAAACAAGCTGGACCGTTATGGCCGCAATCCCTTTGATTTGATGGATGAGCTGGAAAAGGTGCTCAATATCCGTGCTTATCCCGTAAATTGGCCCATCGGTATTGATGGTCATTACAAGGGTGTGTATGACCGTCTGCAAAATACCATCGAGCTGTTTGAGGACGATACCAGTCACGGTACCAATAAGCTGAAATCCACAACCGGCTCCTTGGATGACCCTAAAATCAAAGAGCTGCTGGGTGAGGAGCTTTACGAGAACCTGTGCAACGACATCGAGCTACTGGACATGGCTGGCGATGAATTCGATTTGGAAAAGGTAAAAGAGGGCGAGCTCACGCCCATGTTCTTCGGCTCCGCCATGACCAACTTTGGCGTGCAAGCATTCTTAGAAAAATTTTTGGAATTGTCTCCCAAGCCACAGCCAAGAATGTTGCAAGATGGTACAATGATTATGCCGGAGAATGAAAATTTTTCCGCCTTTGTATTTAAAATTCAAGCGAATATGAACCCTGCCCACCGGGATAGAATTTCCTTCATGCGCATTTGCTCCGGTGTCTTCGACAAGGGCATGAGCGTGTACCACAAGCAAAGCGGCAAGCTGGTGAAGCTGGCCCAGCCCCAGCAATTCCTGGCCCAAGAGCGCACCATTGTGGAAAAGGCTTATCCTGGCGACATTATCGGCGTTTTTGATCCCGGTATTTTCGGCATCGGCGACTCCTTGAGTGACATCAGCCTGAAGCTCCAGTTCGAGGACTTCCCCGTGTTCCCGCCGGAAATTTTCGCTCGCGTGCAGCCCAAGGATTCCCTGAAGCGTAAGCAGTTTGAAAAGGGTATCATCCAACTGTCCCAGGAGGGTGCCATCCAAGTCTTCCGCCAAGAGGGCGTGGGCCTGGAAAGCTACATCGTGGGCGTGGTTGGCGTGCTGCAGCTGGAGGTTTTGGAATACCGTCTGCTCAACGAGTACAGCGCCAAGCTCCTCATGAACCAGCTGCCCTATAGCGTGGCTCGTTGGGTCTATGCAGAGGATAAAAAGCTGATTGAAAATATCAAAGGCCTTGATAACGGTATGCTTGTTTATGACAAGAAGGATCGTCCCGTTATCCTCGTCAATAATGAATGGTCCTTAAACTGGATTTTGGACCGCAATCCCGGCATTCAGTTCTTAACGGTGCCTGCAGATGTGGAAAAAATTTAGTCTTGAAAGCTTAAAATTAAAAAAGTTTACTCTTTCCCAACAGATTGTCATTCTGATTACCCTTGTGGTTTGCATTGCCCTGTTGCCGGCCTCTATGTTCACCACTTATAGGGTGAGCAAGGTTATTTATGACCGTGTCAGCATCAATGCGGTAAGTATCAACAACATTCTGTGCAATTCGGAGGAAATCCAAAACGGCTTGCAAGCCCAAAACTATCGGGTAGTAGAAGCCGTTGATAAAATGATGGCCAACTATGTAAACCAGGTTGACCATTCCGATGAAGCAGGTGTTGCCATTTACGATAAGCATGGACGATTGAGGGTTATGTATAATCCGGGCAATTTGCCTAATTTTAAAGAGAGCGCTAGGGATTTGATGGAAAAGTATGCTCAGCTGAACAGTATTAGCTGGCAGGAAAACTATGCCATTCCCAACAAGGCCTTTGGCTTCGTTAAAAATAACCACAATGAGACTATTGGCTATGTTGTTACTGGCTATTCCGATGATATTATCAACAAATCCACCATTGACGCAGTCTTGTTTTTGCTGTTGACCACCTTCTTTGGCTTGGTCATCGGCATTTTGGGTGCTATTTTCCTAGCAGGACGCATTAAAAAAGTACTCTTTGGTTATGAACCAGAGGAAATTGCCCGCCTTTTGCAGGAGCGTAATATTATTTTAAACTCTGTGCGCGAGGGTATCATTAACATTAATGACAGCGGTATCATTACTGTGGTCAATTCTGAGGCGAAGATGCTGCTCAAGCAGGCGGATATCTCTGATACGGAGGACCTGTGCGGCAAATCGGCCTTGGATGTATTGAAACATGTGCCCCTTCATGATATTATTAAAGAGGGGAAAAGCTTTGCTGATGCGTCCATTAAATTTGGTAACACTGTCTTCGTTATGACTGCCGTGCCCCTTTTGGGGCTGGATGGCGGCGACAGAATTTTAGGTGCAGTCATTACCTTCCGTAAAAAATCCGTGGTAGAGGAAATGGCTAATCAGTTGACGGGCTTTAAAAATTATGCCACGGCGCTCAGGGCTCAGACCCACGAGTTTATGAATAAAATGCACGTTATTATGGGACTTATCAATATGAAGGCCTATGACGAGCTAAAGAATTATACCAAAGAGATTGCCTATAACAGGCAGTCAGAGGTTTCCTATATCGTAACTCGCTTGAAGGATATCACTTTGTCGGGCTTTATCCTGGGCAAGATTAGTCGCAGCAGGGAGCTGGATATTGACTTTTCCCTGACCGATGAGAGCGAGCTGCATGGTGAGCTTGATGTGCCTTCCGTACACGACATCGTGCTAATTGTAGGCAATTTGATTGAAAATGCCTTTGACGCTTTAAAGAATTTTGATGGGGAGCGTATTGTTAATCTTTCGATTTTGGATTTCGACAAGGAAATTGTCATCGTGGTAGAGGATTCTGGTCCTGGCATGGACGAGGAAACCATAAAGCGCATCTATCACAGAGGCTTTAGCACCAAGGGTGACACTGGTCACGGCTTTGGTCTTTTCCTGGCCAAGCAGAGCGTGGACAGCCTTAACGGCACCATTTCCGTGGAATCCAGCGTCGGCGAGGGCACTGTCTTCACCGTTAGATTGCCAGTGAAAAAGGAGGTAGATTAGCATGATTAACGTTCTCGTTGTGGAAGATGACCCTATGGTTGCCCAGCTCCACGAGCATTATTTAAGTCAGATCAAGGGCTTTCAGCTTTGTGATGTGGCCAATAATGGAGACATGGCGCTGAAGCTATTAAGCAAAAAAAACTATGATTTATTGATTCTTGATATTTTCATGCCCACCATGGAGGGTCTCCAGCTTTTGGCAAAAATCCGGGAGCATGGCTTTGATGTGGACGTGATTATCGTTTCTGCTGCCAACGACAAGGACAAAATCAAACAAGCTCTGCGCTTGGGAGCAGTGGATTATATTATCAAGCCCTTTGAGTTTGAGCGCCTGAATTTGGCCTTGAACAATTATTTAAAGCGCTACCACATTGTTTCAGAGCAAAGCATTATTGAGCAGTCTGATTTAGACCAAACCATTATCCGCCGTGAAGAAGCAGTTGCTGTTAGCCTGCCTAAGGGCTTGGACAAGAACACCCTTGCTACTGTGTGGGCATGCATTAGACAACTAGACGGCATGTTTACCACCGAAGAGGTGGCAGGGAAGGTGGGGATTTCCCGTGTTTCCATCCGTAAATACCTCGAGTTTTTAAAGTCCTTGCATTTATTAAAGCTGGACTTACATCGCGGCTCAGTTGGCAGACCAGTGTACAAATATCTGTGCCTAGATAAGCAGAGCGATGTGCTGAAGGCGTATATTCAATAAGATTTAGTGATTAAGTGAGGCTAGAGTATGATAGAGCCAATAAAAATTTTGGGCGTGCCGGTGCATCCTATGACTATGGTGGAGGCTGTGGATAGCCTTGAGCAACGCATGTTGGCGGGAGAGCAGACCTTTGTGGTTACTGCTAACGCAGAGATCATCATGATGTGCCAGGAGGACGCCAGCTATGACGATATTATTAGCCATGAGGCGGAGCTGGTATTGCCCGATGGCGCTGGCGCCGTATGGGCAGGACGGCACTTGGGCTACAACGTGCCGGAGCGGGTGGCTGGCTTTGATTTGTACAATCAATTATTGGCTTTGTCAGCAAAGAAGGGATATAAGTCTTACTTTTTTGGCGGCTCACCTGGTGTTGCGGAGGCAGCCAAGGTCAAGAGCGAGGAGCTTTATCCCGGCGTGCAAATTGTGGGTTGTCACAATGGCTATTTTACTGACGCCGATGTTCCTGGTATCATCGAAGAGATTAATAATTCCGGCGCAGAGATGCTGTTTGTGGCTCTTGGTGCACCCAAGCAGGAGAAGTGGATTTTGGCTCACAGAGCGGAGCTTAAGCCCCGCATTTTGATGGGCATTGGTGGCAGCTTCGACGTGCTGGCCGGCAAGATGGAGCGTGCTCCCAAATGGATGCAGGATGCATCCTTGGAGTGGGCGTTCCGCCTTTATAAGCAGCCCAGCCGCTTCATGAGAATGATGGCCTTGCCTAAGTTCGCGCTGAAGGTTATGTTTAGCGACAAGAAGTAAGCTAAGTTTTGTGTGGCCCCCTTCCGCCTCGCAAGCTCGGCACCTCCCCGACGCAAAGACCCACGTTGTCACAAGCGCAGCGCAGTGAGAACGTGCTGGTCGTGCTAATACTCCTGAGTGCGGTGGTGGAGGCATACAGGGATAGAAATTTTGTTAAATATTTAACGCTTAGCGTGGACAAAAACCATAAGCTGTATTATAATAAAGTGATGGAATAAGCAATTTGTCTGACTCCATCACTTTTTTTCATATATATTTTACGAGTATCATTAGCGATAATTTTATCCCACTTATGACTTAGCGGAAAGCGAGGATGTTTATGTTTATTGTTAAAGAGGGTTATCCCTTTATTATAGCTTCATTAGTTGTAGCGGCCATTGTGTATTTTCTTTTTGGCGCCTATTGGGCAGTGATTCCTGTGGTTTTGGCGGTGTATTTCGCCTACTTCTTCCGAGATTTTCATCGCAGCATGCCCTATGACCCCAATATTCTGTATTCTCCCGCCGATGGCACCGTGATGGGTGTGGAGGAGATTTTTGATGACGAGTATTTGAATGAGCCTGCTTTGAAGCTGACCATTTTCCTTTCCGTGTTCAACGTGCACACCAATCGCAGCCCCTTGGACGGCGAAATCAAATACCAACGCTATACCTGCGGCCAATTCGTGCCGGCTTACGAAAAATCTGCTTCCTTTGAAAATGAGCGCCATGCTGTGGGCATCGACAATGGTCGTATCCGCTTCTTGGTGATTCAGGTGGCAGGTCTTTTGGCCCGCCGCATTGTCTCTTGGGTAACTGTGGGTCACCAGCTCAAGCAGGGTGAAACCTATGGTATGATCAAATTTGGCTCCAGCACTGAGCTTATCGTGCCTCGAAACGTAGAAATCTGCGTTAAGAAGGGCCAGTCCGTGGTTGGCGGTGTCACCGTAGTGGGGAGGATTAAAGCATGAATTATCGTCGTCTTGTTCCCAACAGCATCAGCTCTGCCAGCTTGATTTTTGGCGTGCTGTCCATTTTTAAGACTATTCAGGGTGACTTTTTCTACGCGCCGCTTTTCATTGTTATCGCTGTGATTTTCGACTCCTTGGACGGACGCGCTGCCCGTGCCTTGGGTGTTGGCGGTGGCGATTTCGGCAAGGAAATGGACTCTCTCTGTGATATGTGTTCCTTTGGCGTGGCTCCCGCCATCATGATTTATCAATTCGGTCTGCAGGAGCTGGGCCTTGTGGGCCAAGTCATTGCCGGACTTTTCGCTGTGGGCGGCTGCCTGCGTTTGGCACGCTTCAACTGCAACACCGGTGTGGTCCACGGCTATTTTCAGGGCATGCCCATTCCGGCAGGTGCCTGCTTCCTGGCTGCCTATGTGCTGAGCGGCTACAGCTTCGGCGTGTATGCAACTGCTATCATGACCTTGGTTATTGCTGTCATCATGTACAGCGAAGTAAAATTTCCCGATTTCAAGGGCAAGGGCAACCCCATGTACCGTATTCCTGTAATTATCGCTTTGGTTATTGGTGCCGCCATGCTCTTCCAACGTCCCGGCGCTTGGCCCTTCATTGCCATGTTCACCTATACCATCGCCGGTATTATTAACCATGTTTATCGTGCCGCCACCGGCAAGAATAAATAAATTGAAAGCCCCCTTAGTGACTACTAAGTAAATTCTAGCAATCATGGGGAGTAAAGGAGATTTTTCATGTATACGATCTTTGATATAGTAATGATACCTTTGCAGCTCTTGATTATATTCTTCACCCTATACTATTTCTTCGTGTCTTGGTTCGGACTTTTTGGTAAGAAGAAGGAAGTTAAAATATATAACGAAAGCAAGACCTTCGCTCTCATTGCCTGTGCGCATAACGAGGAGAAGGTTATTGCCCAATTGGTGGATAATCTGCGTCGTTTAAATTACAACGACGCTTTGTATGATATTTTTGTAGTTGCAGATAATTGTGACGACCACACGGCGGATGTGGCTCGCAAGGCAGGCGCCATTGTTCACGAGCGTTTTAGCGAGGAGGGCAAGGGCAAGGGCTTTGCCTTAGCTTGGATGTTTGAGCGTCTTTTTAAGCTGGACCGCAAATATGATGCTGTGTGTGTATTTGATGCAGATAATTTGGTGCATCCCAATTTCCTACAGGAGATGAACAGTCGCCTTTGCAATGGTGAGCGCATTATCCAAGGCTATATTGATGCCAAGAACCCCACCGATACCTGGGTCAGCGGCGTCTTTGCGATTTCCTTCTGGATTGTTAACCATGTGTGGAGCTTGGCGAAATACAATATGGGCCTGTCCTGCTGCTTGGGTGGCACGGGCATGTGCTTTGATACAGAGGTCTTGAAGCGTTATGGCTGGCGTGCAACCTTCCTTACAGAGGATATGGAGTTTACCATTCAGGCCATGATGGAAAATATTCCCACTACCTGGGCCCATGATGCCATTATTTATGACGAAAAGCCCCTGACCTTTATGCAAACCTGGCATCAGCGTAAGCGTTGGTCCCAGGGCCATTTCGATGTGGCAGACCGCTATTTGTGGCCCATGATTAAAAAGGCCATCAAGACTCGTAATCTGGTGATGCTGGACTGCTCTGTGAACCTGATTCAGCCTTACTTCCTGATGGTTTCTACCTTCTTTGTTTTGTGCAGTTATATTTACAACTTTGTACCCTTCTATACCAACATTCTTTACACCATTATTCCTTTAGAGGTGTGGACCATTGTGGGTATCGGTCAATACATTTTCCCGGTGGCTGTTCTGTGGAAGATTCGCGCTTCTTGGAAGTCTTGGCTGTACCTGCTCTTGTATCCGCTCTTTATTTACAGCTGGGTGCCTATCACCGCCTTGGGCTGGTGGCACCGCAACGAGCATGAGTGGAATCACACCCTGCATACTCGTGGCATTAGCTTTGATGATGTTATTATCCCTGAGGATGCAGTGAACGATGGCCCCAAAGAGGTTGTTTTCGTGCGTGATAAGAAGTAGACTATTGCGCAAACAATTGTTTCGAGTAACGTTTTGTTACTCCAAGGCTTACAACGAACGTTCTTTTCGGTATTGTTTTGCTACCCATAAATACAAATCGAGTTTAAGCTGTGTTGCTGTAAAGTGGCACAGCTTTTCTTATGAACCATACAGTGTATACTGATAAACATATTGTATACTTTTAATCTACTCATTCCCTTTAGGCGCAGTTTATGCTATAATAAACAAGATAAGAAAGCATTTTCATACATTGGTTAGGATAAAAGGAGGCATACTATGCGTAAAATTGCGATTATCGGCGGCACGGGCATTTATAGCCCCGAAGCTCTGCAGGGCTTTGCAGAAAAGATTATTGATACTCCCTATGGACAAGCATTGTGCAATATCGGTGAAATTGCCGGCAATCAGGTTGTCTTCATTACTCGCCATGGTGTGGGTCATAAAACCGCACCCCACAAGGTGAACTATCGTGCCAATATTTGGGCCTTGAAGAGTCTTGGTACTGAGGAAATTTTTGCTACTACAGCTGTTGGTAGCCTGAATCCGGAGATGAAGGCCGGTCATTTCGTAGTCTGCTCCAATGTGCTGGACTTTACCAAGAGCCGCATCAACACCTTTTATGACACTCCTGAGCGTGGGGTAGTGCATGTGGACTTTTCCTATCCCTATTGCCCCTGCGTGCGTGAAAGAGTTATTAGATGCTTGGAGAAGCTGGGCATTCCCTACCATAAGGAGGGTGTGTACGTTGCTACCGAAGGCCCTCGCTTTGAAAGCGCAGCGGAAATTAAAGCATATGCTATGCTGGGTGGCGATTTGGTAGGCATGACCAACATGCCGGAGTGCATTCTTGCCCGGGAGGCAGAAATGTGCTATAGCACTTGTTCCATCGTGACTAATATGGCTGCCGGTATTTCTCCTACACCGCTGTCTCATATGGAGGTAGTGGAGGCCATGGGCAAGAGCATTTCCAATATGAATAAGCTTATTGCTGCCTTCATCAACGACAACGAGCCCGTGGAGGCAACCTGTGGCTGCCACACTGCTTTGAAGGAATTTGGCGGCTTTAAGCTGTAAAAAGTAAGCTGTAGTTGCTAGTTAAGGTGAACGAGATAGTTCGCTTACCTACCTAGCGCAGCAATAGAGGAGCAATTATGGTTGAAACAATGCTTTGGCAAAGCGAGGAAAAGGCGCTGGAGGTGCTGGACCAAACGCTGTTGCCACAGGAGTGCAAGTTCATCAGCTGCAAGGATTACAGCAGGGTGAAGCTGGCCATCAAGCGCTTGGAGGTGCGGGGTGCGCCGGCCATCGGCGCGGCAGCAGCTTTCGCCATGGTGCTGGGAGCACAGGAGTGCGCTGATAAGCCTGACTTTTTGGCAGCCTTGGCCGCAGTGCGGGATGATTTGATTAGCGCTCGTCCCACGGCAGTGAACCTTTCCTGGGCTTGCCACAAACAGTATAACCTAGCTGTGGAGCTTAATGAGGCTGATAAGCCGCCCTATAAGATTATCAAAGCTTTGGAGCAAGCAGCAATAAAGATTTATAATGAAGATATTGCCCGCAATAAAAAAATGGGCGAGTATGGCGCAGCAGTATTACCTGCGGGCGCGGTGGTTTTGACCCACTGCAATGCCGGTGCGCTGGCCACCTGTGGCTGGGGCACGGCCTTGGGAGTTATTCGTAGTGCTCATGCCCAAGGGAAAATCAAGATGGTCTATGCCGATGAAACCAGACCGCTTTTGCAGGGGGCAAGGCTTACAGCCTACGAGCTTTTTGAGGACAAGATTCCGGTGACTTTGATTACTGACAATATGGCCGCCTGGACCATGAAGCAGAAGGGCATTAATGCCGTGGTCGTAGGCGCCGATAGAATCGCCGCCAATGGCGACGCGGCCAACAAAATTGGCACCTACGGCGTGGCGCTGGTTGCCAAGGCCCATGGCATTCCCTTTTATATTGCTGCGCCGGTGAGCACCTTTGACTTCAGCATTGCTAGTGGCGAGGAAATCCCCATTGAAGAGCGAGCTAGCGAGGAAGTGAAATCCTTCCGCAGCGAGCAGACCGCACCTATAGGTGTGGCTACCTTTAATCCGGCCTTTGATGTGACTCCGTCCGAGCTCATCGCCGGAATTATTACGGAATATGGCGTCATTCGTGCGCCCTATATAGAAAATATTAAACGCCTGCAGGAGCAGAGCAAGGAGGATTTTTGATACATGGAAAGCATGATTAAGGATATTAAGCTGGCCCCCTTAGGCCATCAACGCATTGCCTGGGCCAAGGAATATATGCCTTTGCTGAACATTTTGAATGAAAAATATAGCAAGACCAAGCCCTTTGCGGGCCTCAACATGGTAGTAACCATTCATCTGGAAGCCAAAACTGCTTATCTGGCTATGGTGCTGAAGAACGCTGGTGCCAATGTAGTTGTTACCGGTTCCAATCCTTTGTCCACTCAGGACGAGATTGCTGCAGCTTTAGTTGACAGCGGCATCACCGTTTTCGCAACTCATGCCTGCACTAATGAAGAATACGATATGTATCTGCGGGAAGCACTAAAAATTGAGCCTGATTTGATTATCGATGATGGTGGTGACTTGGTCAACATGCTCCATGGCGAGCGTCGTGACCTGATTGGCAAGCTCATCGGCGGCAGTGAGGAAACCACCACCGGTGTTCATCGCTTGAAGGCTCTGGCTGCTGCAGGTCATTTGGCATTCCCCATGATTGCTGTTAATGATGCTTATTGCAAGTATTTGTTCGATAATCGTTATGGTACCGGCCAATCCTCTTGGGATGGTATCATGCGTACCACTAATATGTCCGTAGCAGGTCGCACTGTAGTCGTGGCTGGTTATGGCTGGTGTGGCAAGGGCGTGGCTATGCGCGCCAAGGGGCTGGGTGCCAATGTTATTGTCACCGAGGTGGACCCCATCAAGGGTATCGAGGCTGTGTTCGATGGCTTCCGTGTAATGCCCATGATCGATGCTGCCAAGGAGGGCGATATTTTCGTCACCGTAACCGGCTGCAAGGATGTTATTACCAAGGAGCATATGCAGGTGATGAAAAATGGCGCTGTAATGTGCAACGCAGGTCACTTCGATGTAGAGGTAAATAAAAACCATCTAGAGGAGCTTTCTGTAATTCCTCCCTACGAAGTACGCAAAAACATCATGACCTATACCACTGCTGATGGCCGTAAGCTGAACCTTTTGGGTGAAGGTCGCTTGGTAAACCTGGCCTGCGGCGATGGTCATCCCATCGAGATTATGGATTTATCCTTTGCCATGCAGTTCCTGGCTATGAAATATCTTTTGGACCACAAGGGAACCATGGAGAACAAGCTCTATGTATTGCCGGAAGAGCTGAACACGGAAATCGCGGCCCTGAAGCTCCATGCCATGGGTGCTGGCATTGACACCTTGAGTGAAGAACAAAAGGCTTATTTAGCCGCTGAATAAAATTATGGAAGCAAAACCTTTGACTAAAGCAGCCTGTGCCGCCATCGTGGAGATGGGGCACAAGCTCATTGAAAAGCATTTGGTAGCTGGCTCCTGGGGCAATATCAGCTGCCGTACCCGTAAGGGTATTGCCATTACGCCCTCGGGCCTGGGCTACGAAAAATTAACCCCTGCGGATATCGTAATCGTGGACGCCGAAGGCGAGGTGCTTGCTGGCAAGCATATTCCTTCCTCTGAAACCAAGGTGCATTTGGCTATCTATAAGGCATATCCTGAAGCTGGCGCTGTGATTCATACGCACAGTATTTACGCCAGCGCGTTGTCTGCCATGCATGAGGATGTGCCAGCTGTTATCGAGGATATCGTGCAAATTTGCGGCGGCAAGGTCAACTGCGCTGAATATGCCATGACTGGCACCCAGGAGCTTGCTGATGCCGCTGTAAAGGACTTAGCAGGGCGCAAGGCCTGCCTATTGGCCAATCATGGCGCTGTCTGCTGGGGTAAGGATTTGGCAGAGGCTCTTTTGGTAGCAGAGATTCTGGAAAAGGCAGCTCAAATCGTGGTTTTGTGCAAGAGCTGTGGTGGCAAGCTGCACGAGCTGGATGCGGCTGATTCCGAGGCCATGCATACCTTTTATGAAGAGCATTATTCCAAGCGTCAGCGTGGCGAGGAGTAAGCATAAGAGAAAGACTGGCCGTGAGATAGCTTGAACTATTGGAGGGCCAAAGGAGTGATATTTTGAGTAAATTATTGATTAAGAATGTTGAATTACTGCATACTCCTAACGGGGAGCTGCAAAATATCGCTATTGAAGACAAGAAGATTACCTATGTGGGCAGTGAAATTCCCGCAGGCTTCGAAGCTGCTGAGGTATTGGACGGCAAGGGCAAGCTTGCTACAGCTGGTATGGTCAATACTCATGGTCATGTATCCATGACTTTGCTACGTAGCTATGCGGATGACATGGCGCTCATGGATTGGCTTGAGAACAAGATTTGGCCCATTGAAGCTAAAATGGACGCCAACGATATTTATTGGGGCGCCATGCTGGGCATTGTGGAAATGCTCAAGGGTGGTACCACCTGCTTTGCGGACATGTACTGCTTCATGGAGGATGTGGCTAAGGCATGCTTAGAGACCGGCATTCGTGCCAACCTGTGCCGTGGATTGATTGGCGTAGCACCTGACGCTGATGTCAAGCTGGCTGAAAATGATGTGCTGGCGGATAATTGGCAGGGCGCAGGTGATGGTCTCATTCGCGTTACCTACGGCCCTCACGCTCCCTATACCTGCCCGCTGCCTTATTTAGAGAAGGTTATTAAGGCTGCAGCTGACCACAAGGCAGAAATCCAAATGCACCTGTGCGAGACTAAATTTGAAGTGGAAAGCTACAAGAAGGAGCATGGTATCACTCCCATCAAAATGATGGACAAGCTGGGCATGTTCGAGCTGGGTACCATTGCTGCTCATGCAGTGCATCTGACCGACGAGGATATGGACATTATGGCTGCGAAAAAAGTTCGCGTGGCTCATAATCCCCAAAGCAATCTGAAGCTAGCTAGCGGCATCGCCGATGTGGCCAAGATGCTGGAGAAGGGCATTTGCGTAGGCTTGGGTACTGATGGCGCGTCCAGTAACAATAACCTAGATATGCTGGAGGAATGCCGTGCCGTGGCTATGCTGCACAAGGCTACCTCCTTTGATCCGCTGGTAGTGCCAGCAGCCAAGGCTTGGGAGATGGCCACTGTGGATGGTGCCAAGGTTTTGGGCTTTGAAGGCTTGGGCAAGCTAGAGGCAGGTCAATTGGCTGATATCGTGCTGTGGGATACCCATAAGCCCTACTGGTACCCGCGCCATAACAAGCTGTCACAGCTGGTCTATGCTGCGAACAGCAGTGATGCTGATACTGTTATCATCAACGGCAAAAAGGTGCTGGAGGCTGGCAAGCTGTTGACCTTTGATGAAGAAAAGATTTACGCTGAAGCACAGGCTTGTGCGGAACGTTTAGTTAACAAATAAGCTTTCATGTATTTAGAAAGTATTTCAGGAGGAGAATTATGGCAAAAATTATAACCAAAGAGTTAATTGCTCCGCAGGTCTACGAAATGGTGGTGGACGCACCGCTAGTGGCACACAAGTGTAAGCCAGGACAATTCGTTATTGTTCGTACTGATGAGTTTAGTGAGCGTGTGCCCCTGACCATCGCTGATTTTGATCGCGAGGCAGGCACCATTACCTTGATTATTCAAGCCATTGGCAACAGCACCCATCATCTGTGCGAGGCCTTGGGCGTAGGCGACGAAATTTTGGACGTGGTTGGTCCTTTGGGTCGTCCTTCCGAGATGGAAAAATTTGGCACCGTAGTGGTTGTAGGCGGCGGCATCGGTGTAGCTCCCGTATATCCCATCGCTCGCGCTTATCATGAGCTGGGCAACAAGGTTATTTCCATTATCGGTGCTCGCGACAAGGATTTGATCATTTGGCAGGATAAAATGGCTGCTATTAGTGACGAAGTAATCATCACCACTGATAATGGCTCCGCCGGCCACAAGGGCTTTGTTACCGACCCGCTGAAGAAGATGCTGGAGGAGGGCACCAAGATTGACTACGTGCTGGCCATTGGCCCCGTGATCATGATGAAGAATGTGGCTGCAACTACCAAGCCCTTTGGCGTGAAGACCATTGCCAGCCTAAACACCATTATGGTGGACGGCACTGGCATGTGCGGTGGCTGTCGCGTTATGGTGGGCGGTGAAAACAAATTTGCCTGCGTTGACGGTCCTGAATTCGATGCTCATGAGGTTGATTTTGCCAACCTGATGATGCGTCAAAGAATGTATCACGACCAGGAGGTCCTGGAATATAGCTGCGGAGGTCATTGCAAATGCGTGGAGGAATGAGAAATCCGATGCCGGAACAACCGGCCAATGTTCGCAATAAAAATTTTGAAGAGGTAGCTCTTGGTTATACTAAAGAAATGGCAGTGGACGAGGCACAGCGCTGCCTGAACTGCCCCAAGCCCCGTTGTGTTGGTAGCTGCCCAGTAAATATTGAAATTCCCAAGTTCATCCATGAGGTTGCTCAAGAGAACTTTGCAGAAGCATACAAGATTTTGAAGCGCAAGAGCGCACTGCCCGCTGTCTGTGGTCGCGTCTGCCCCCAAGAGAACCAATGCGAGGGCAAATGCATTTTGGGCATTAAGGGTGAGCCGGTGGCCATTGGTCGTCTGGAGCGCTTTGTAGCTGATTACGCTCGCGAAAATGGCTTGGACAACGAAGTAGAAGCTCCTGCAGAACGCAAGGGCAAAAAGGTTGCTGTTGTGGGCAGTGGCCCCAGCGGCTTGACCTGCGCTGGTGATTTGGCGAAAATGGGCTATGATGTAACCATGTACGAAGCACTGCATGCTGCTGGTGGCGTGCTCATGTATGGTATTCCCCAATTCCGTCTGCCCAAGGAAATTGTGCAGCACGAAATTGCAGGCCTCAAAAAGCTGGGGGTAAACATCGTGGTAAATGCTATTATTGGTCGTACCTTTACCATCAAAGAGCTAATGGAAGAGGAAGGCTTTAGCGCTGTTTATGTTGGTACTGGCGCTGGCTTGCCCCACTTTATGCATATTGAAGGCGAAAACCTGAATGGCGTATATTCTGCCAACGAGTTCCTGACCCGTGTTAACCTGATGAAGGCTTACCAATTCCCCCGCGTAGCAACCCCTGTTTATGTTGGCAAAAAGGCTGCCATCGTAGGCGCAGGCAACGTTGCCATGGACGCTGCTCGCACTGCGAAGCGTTTGGGCGCAGAAAAGGTATACATCGTGTATCGCCGTGGCGAGGACGAAATGCCTGCGCGCAAGGAAGAAATTGGTCATGCTAAGGAAGAAGGCATTGAGCTGCGTCTTTTGAATAACCCTGTAGCCATCGAAGGCAACGAAAAGGGCTGGGTAAGTGGCCTCAAGTGCGTGAAGATGGAGCTGGGCGAGGCGGACGCCAGCGGACGCCGTAGCCCTGTGGCTATTCCTGGTAGTGAGTACGTTTTAGACGTGGATATGGTGGTTATGGCCATCGGTCAAGGTCCCAACCCCCTCATTAAGGACATTACTCCGGATTTAGAGGTCAACAAGCGCGGCAACATCGTTGCCGACGAGACCGGTGCTACCTCCATCCCCGGCGTGTTCGCCGGCGGCGACATTGTGACCGGTGCAGCGACTGTTATCAGCGCCATGGGCGCTGGCAAGAAGGCTGCTGCAGCCATTGACGCTTACTTGCAGGGCAAGTAAGTGAGCTTAGGCTTTGCGCTGTTTGTTTAACAGTAAGCGTCAAATAAACCACCGGCTTAATCGGCACCCAATTTAATAGTATACTA
>JAUNWI010000020.1 GCA_030540395.1 Phascolarctobacterium sp. | reverse complement strand
TTGTATATAATACCACAACGCACATTGCGTGTCAACACCTTTTTGCAAGTTTTTTTGAGTTTTTTTCTCTTTTTTACTTCAACAAGTTTCCAACGTCGGGTCCCAGTGTTTTCACACAAATCACACCTAAATAATATGACAAAAACTGCCAATGATGTTATAATAGTAGTGCTGTCTATTATTAAAGATATTCACAGCCAATATTACAAATGAAGAGGTAGAAAATGTTAAAGGCACTTAAATTTTTAGTCATCTGCGTTATTTGTCTGATGATTATGGGAGCTTCCGTGCTTTATGGCTTCTCCAGCCTGTTCGCACCTCCCAATATGGATGAAACCTTGATTCCCGATGCCGCTTCCCAATTTTACGACATAAACGGAAACGTCATTTATACCACCCTTTCCGAGGAGCGTCGCATCCCCGTCAATATTGACAAAATCCCTAAGCATGTTCAAAAGGCCTTCATTGCCATCGAAGACAATCGTTTTTATGAGCATGGCGGCATTGATTATCGTGGCACCGCACGCGCCCTTGTCTCCACCTTAAGTGGTCGCGAGGTGCAGGGCGGCAGCACCATTACCCAACAGCTGGCCAAAAATGCTTTTCTGACTCAGGAGCGCTCCATTATCAGAAAGATCAAGGAAGCCTTCATCGCCAAGGAGCTGGAGCACAAGTATACTAAGGATGAAATTCTTTCCATGTATCTGAACCGCATTTATTTTGGTCAGGGTGCTTATGGTATCGAAAGTGCTTCTATGTATTACTTTGATAAGCATGTACAAAATCTTGACATTGCAGAAGCCGCTACCTTAGCAGCTATTCCGAAAAGCCCCAATTATTACAATCCCTTTGAAAATCCCCAAGAAAGTAAAAAACGCCAAGAGCTGGTTATCGACCAAATGGTCAAGTATGGCTTTATTACTGCCGACCAGGCTGCCCAAGCCAAGGCAAAAAAGATGGTGTACAGCACTTCTCATAAGGCTAAAAATGACCCCCGTGGTTATTTCTTTGATATGATAAGCCAAAAGGTTATAGAAGAAGTAGGCGCTGATGCTTTATATAAGGGTGGTTTAAAAATCTACACTACTCTTGATATGGATATGCAAAAGGCCGCTGAAAAGGCTATACGCCATCTTCCTTCCTATTACACTGATGGCAAAAAGCTTACTCAGCCCCAAATGGCCTTAGCAGCAGTGGACCCCAAAACAGGCTACGTCAAAGCCATGATTGGTGGCCGCGGTCAGGACAAGTTCAATCGCGCCACCTTGGCTGTGCGCCAGCCCGGTTCCGCCTTTAAACCCTTTGTATATCTCACCGCAATGCAAAACGGTTTTACTCCCGCCAGCATCATTGAAGATAAAGAAGAAGAATTTGCCAAGGGCTGGAAGCCGCAAAACTCCGATATGCAATGGCATGGCAAGGTAAGCCTGCGTACCGCCCTGAAACGCTCCTTCAATGTACCCACCATCAAGCTTGCTAGAGAGGTCGGTGTTGACAAAATCGTTGCCAATGCAGAAAAGATGGGTATCTCCACCTTGGTTGACTCCGGCGCCTACAGTGATGTTAATTTGGCTATGGCTCTCGGCGGCTTGAGCAAGGGTGTTAACCCCTTGGAAATGGCCAGCGCTTACGGCGTTTTGGCTACCAACGGCCTTTACAGCAAGCCCATGGCTCTCTTAAAAATTGTAGACCGCGATGGCAAGGTCCTCTATCAGGCTAAATCCCAGACCAAGCGCGTTATCGATGCGGCCTCTGCTTATCTGACAACCAATATGCTGGAGGATGTTCTCGTCAGCGGTACTGCTGGTGGCATGGGCATTGGTCGCCCGGCAGCTGGTAAAACTGGCACCACCGACACCTATATCGATGCCTGGTTTGTAGGCTACACACCGGACCTGAGCACTGCTGTTTGGGTCGGCGACGACAACAACAAGCCCATGCAACGTATGTATGGCAGCGGCGCTCCCCTTTCCATCTGGCATGAATTCATGGTCAACGCCCTCGCCTCCACCCCTCGCACTGGCTTCAGCAATCCTGGTGTTACCATTCCTGCCGAGCCTGAAATCAAGCAGGATGAGGAAGATAAAGATAAGGACAAAGACGATAAGGATGCTAAGGTGGATGACAAAAAGGATGCCCAAGCTAAAGAAAAAAACGAAGCTAAGACTCCCTCTGTTGGCAACAAGCCTGCCACTCAAAAGAAAAGCATGAAGGCCCGCATCAGCGAAATCATGGGCAAGCCCACCGTCAGCAACCAACCTACTAAAAAATAAATATCCCTAACCGCAGTTCATTAAAATAAATATCCCTAACCGCAGTTCATTTTGAGCTGCGGTTTTTTCTGTCCTATTTTCTGCTTCTTTTTGTATACAGTATGCATGAAAATGTGTTATAATAGTATTAGCAAGTTCTTAATTAATGTAATTTATATAAAGGGAGGACAACCATGGACAAAAAGCCCGTAAAAATTATGGAAACTGTACTACGTGATGGTCACCAATCCTTGGCCGCCACGAGAATGCGTATCAACGATATGTTGCCCGCTTTAGAAAGAATCGACAATGCTGGTTATTATGCAGTAGAAGCTTGGGGTGGTGCCACCTTTGACGCTTGCCTGCGTTTTTTGAATGAAGACCCCTGGCAACGCCTGCGTACTCTGAAAAAGCATCTGCCTAAAACCCCCATTCAAATGCTTTTGCGCGGTCAAAACATTTTGGGCTACAATCATTATGCTGACGATGTAGTACGCGAATTCGTAAAGCGCTCCGTAGCAAACGGAGTTTCCATCATCCGTATTTTCGACGCCTTGAACGACACCCGCAATCTGGAGTGTGCTATGCGTGCTGCCAAAGAAGCCGGTGCCCATGTACAAGGCTGCATCGTATATACCATCAGCCCCTACCACAAGGACAGCAACTTTGTTGAGTTGGGTAAGGAATTGGCCCAAATGGGTGCTGATTCCATCTGTATCAAGGATATGGCCGGTCTGCTGCGTCCTTACGCAGCAGAAAGCCTGGTGCGTAGCCTGAAAACTGAGGTTGGCCTGCCTGTAGATTTGCACACCCACTTTACCAGTGGCATGGGCGACATGACCCTGCTGAAGGCTGTTGAAGCCGGCGCTGACATTATCGATACTGCTCTGTCCCCTTTTGCTACCTCTACCAGCCAACCCTGCACCGAGTCCATGGTTGCTACCCTGCAAGGTACTCCCTACGACACCGGCATCGAGCTTCCTGCTTTGAATGATTTGGCTGATTACTTCAAGGATGTACGCAAGAACCTGACCAACGATTTCAATCTGAACCCCAATATTCCCATTGACCCCAAGGTTTTGACCTTCCAAATCCCCGGCGGTATGCTCTCCAATTTGCTGAATCAAATGAAGGAAATGGGCGTTGCTGATAAGTATCCGCAACTTTTAGAGGAAATGCCCCGGGTGCGTGCAGAATTAGGCTATCCTCCGTTGGTAACCCCCACCAGCCAAATCGTTGGCTCCATGGCTGTTTTGAACGTGGCTTTGGGTCGTTACAAGATGATTCCTCGTGAGGTTAAGGATTTGATTTTGGGCAAATATGGCCGCACTCCGGGACCGATTGATCCCACCGTGCGCAAGCTGGCCATCGGCGATGCTCCCCAAATCGACCATCGTCCTGCCGATGATATCGAGCCTCAGCTCAAGAAGCTGAAGGATAAGCTGGCCGAAGAGGGCTTCCCCAATGCTCCTATTGAGGATGTACTGAGCTACGCCTCCTTCCCCGACGTTACCTTAAACTTCCTGCGTCACAGCAACATCGGCATGCACTTCCATGACATGTAAATAATGCTCCATGCAAAAAGACCTGCTCCCCTTTCGGGAACAGGTCTTTTTTTACTCTAAAGTATCCATATAATCTTCTTTTATCTCTTCATGAATATTTTCCGGCTCATGAATGAGCTGTATCTTCACGCGGGTAATACGCATTTTGGCGATTTCTTCAATGGTAAACTCTGCCTCCGGCGTTTTCACCTTTTGGCCAACCTTGGGCGGATAGTCGATTTGCGCGTAAAGCCAACCACCGATAGTATCGCAGTTTTCCGTATCCAGCGCCAGCTCAAAAACGTCGTTAACGTCGTCTAAAAGCATTTTGCCATCCACGGAATAGGTTTTATTTCCCTTGTCCTCAACCTCGGGACGTTCTTCATCAAACTCGTCCTGAATTTCGCCTACGATTTCCTCTAAAATATCCTCAACAGTTACCATACCTGCCGTACCACCGTACTCGTCAATAAGCACAGCCAGCTGACTGCGATGCTTTTGCAGCATCTTCAGCAATTTGCTAATAGGCAAGGATTCAGGCACTAGGAGCACATTACGCGCTAGGCTGCGTAAATCAGGCTTTTGACCAGCGTTCAAATCACGCAGCAAATCCTTGATATGCAAAAAGCCGATAATGTGGTCCTTATCTTCTGCGCAAATAGGATAACGGGTCATGCGCTCATCTAAAGCGGTTTGGATATTCTCCTCAATAGGGTCTTCCAAATACAAGCAAATCATATCTGTACGAGGCACCATGATGTCGCTGGCACGTCTGTCGGAGAAGTCAAAAACATTATCCAGATAGGTCAGCTCAGTTTTGTCGATATATCCATGCTTGTGGCTTTCCTCCATCAGAATGCGGATTTCGTCCTCATTGTGGGCTTCCTCCGCTTCGCTGGCGGCCTCCACGCCCATGCGGCGCAAAATCCAGTTGGCCACATGGTTCAAAAACCATACCGCAGGATACATCAGCTTGTCGAACATCAAGAGGGGCCAGGCCACAAAAAGCACTATTTGCTCCGTCTTTTGGATGGACAAAGATTTAGGCACCAACTCGCCCAAAACAATATGCAAAGCGGTAATCACGCTAAAGCCCAAAACAAAAGCTAAGGTATGCTCCACATTGGGCGGCAGCTGCATCAGCTCAAACACGGGATGCAAAATTTTCGCTACTGTAGGCTCACCAATCCAGCCCAAGCCCAAGGAAGCAATGGTGATACCCAGCTGGGTTACGGAAAGGAAGGCATCCAAATGCTCGGTAACCTTTTTGGCATACACTGCCCTCTTATTACCTTCCTTGAGCAGAGCATCCAAACGGGAAGGACGCACCTTTACGATGGAAAACTCCGAGGCTACGAAAAAGCCGTTCAAGGCAACTAAAAATAAAACAACAACAACATTGAACAGTATTATAAGATAGTCCAAAGGAATCGCTAGCTCCGTCCTCAGCCGAAGCTGGCAGGTTCACCTCCATGAAAATAATTATACAGCATATATTGTACCATAGATGTCACAGAATGCAAAACAATATTTTAAACATGCGGATAAAATTTGCGTAGAATTTACATGCGCATAAAGAAAACCGTGCAGGAAGTGTATTCCCACACGGTTTAATAATCTTAGTAGCATAATATCGGTCAGAATGTGCCAGATACGAGGCGCGCCGACGACGGCGTATCGGTAATACTCCTAGGAGGCGCAACGAAGTAGATGGTGCATTATGGACGATATTATCGTACTGCAGCCGCGCAGCGTTTGCACAAAGTCGGATGCTCGGCATCAGTGCCAACCTCGTCGCTGTAAATCCAGCAACGCTCGCACTTGTGACCTTCAGCCGGCAGTACGGAAACCTTCAGATCCTCGCGACCGGTAGCTTCGGCGCCACCAGCAACACCCTCAACCAAAGTTGCTTGAGAAACGATAAGCAGGGTTGCCAAGTCCTTTTCTACAGACTTCAGGATATCCAAAGCTTCTCCCTCAGCATGCAGCTCAACCTTAGCGTCCAAGGAGTGACCAATCTTCTTCGCTTGACGAGCCAGCTCCAGCACCTTGGTGATTTCGCTGCGGATTTCAATGAAGTTATCCCACTTGGTTTCCAAAGCTTCGTCAATATATTCTTCCTTCACTGCAGGCCAGGGCAGCATTTGTACGGATTCCGGAGCGTTAGCAGGCTTCTTCATGAACTGCCAAACCTCTTCCATAGTGAAGCTCAAAACAGGAGTCAGCATAACAACCAAATCCATCAGGATTTCGTGCATAGCAGTTTGTGCGCTACGGCGTTCCTTGCTATCAGCCTTGTAAGCATACAGGCGGTCCTTAATGATATCCAGATAGTAGCTGGACATTTCCACGGTGCAGAAGTTGTGGATAGCATGGTACAGCACATGGAAGTCATAGCTTTCGTAAGCAGCAGTAACCTCCTTCTTCAACAGCTGCAGATGCATCAGAGCCCATTTATCCAGCTCCAGCATTTCCTCGAAGGGAACAGCATCCTTTTCGTAGTCGAAATCGTTGGTATTGCCCAAAATATAACGAATGGTGTTACGAATCTTGCGATATACTTCAGCCAATTGCTTCAGGATTTTCGGGGAGATACGGATATCTGCCTTATAATCGGAGGAAGCAGCCCACAGGCGAATAATATCAGCGCCATATTGCTTGATAACATCCTGCGGAATGATAACATTGCCCACGGATTTGGACATCTTGCGGCCTTCGCCGTCAACAACATAGCCATGAGTCAGAACGGATTTATAAGGAGCCTTACCGGTAACGGCAACGGAGGTCAAGAGGGAGGATTGGAACCAGCCGCGATGTTGGTCGCTGCCTTCCAAATACATGTCAACGGGCCAGCCCAGCTCCGGACGCTTTGCAGCTACTGCCATATGGGAGGAGCCACTGTCGAACCAAACGTCCATGATGTCTGTTTCCTTGTGGAAATGGTCGTGACCGCATTTCGGGCATACAGTACCAGCGGGCAGCAGCTCTTCAGCGCTATGCGCCCACCATGCATCGGAGCCTTCCTTTTCAAACCAGTTAGCAACAGCATCGATGGTTTCTTCATTAATCAGATGCTCGCCACACTTGTCGCAATAGAAAACGGGAATGGGCACGCCCCAAACACGTTGACGGCTGATGCACCAGTCATGGCGGTCGCTAACCATGTTGTGGATGCGTTGCTCGCCCCAGGAGGGAATCCATTTCACATCGTTGGCAATAGCCTTCAGGGCGTCATCACGGAAGCCATCAACGGATGCAAACCATTGAGAGGTTGCACGGAAGATGATGGGGTTCTTGCAGCGCCAGCAGTGTGCATATTGGTGCTTGATATTTTCTTTGCCCAGCAGGCAGTTCAGCTCGGCCAAATATTTCAAAATGGGGATATTGGCATCAAATACAAACATACCCTTGAATTGCTCGCCAGCTTCAGCAGTGAGCTTGCCTTGGGAATCAACGGGGCACAGGATGGGCAGCTTGTATTTCAAGCCGGTTTCAAAGTCGACATCGCCGTGACCAGGTGCGGTGTGCACGCAGCCGGTACCAGCTTCCAGAGTTACATAGTCAGCTAAAACGACGATACTCTTGCGATGGTTATATTCAGGGAAGGGATGCTCGCATTCAGCGAATTCCATATCTCTACCCATGGTGGTGCCGAGGATGTTGGACAAATCCTTGTGGCATTTCTTGCCAACCTCGTCCAGCAAATCCTTAGCCATGAAGAGCACTTCACCCTCGCACTCAACCCAAGCATATTCCAAATCAGGGTTCAGAGCAACAGCAACGTTAGCAGGCATAGTCCAAGGGGTGGTGGTCCAAATAACCATGTAAGCTTTTTTGCCTTTAGCAGCTTCCGGAGTTTGGCCATTATCCTTTACCAAGGGCATCTTTACGAAAATAGTCGGAGTCTTTTGCTCGCCGTATTCGATTTCTGCTTCAGCCAGAGCGGTTTCGCAATGGGGGCACCAGTATACAGTCTTTTTGCCCTTATAGATATAGCCCTTATTAGCCATGGTGCCGAACACACGGATTTGTTCAGCTTCAAAGCTGTGGTGCAAGGTTACATAGGGGTTATCCCAATCGCCCAGCACACCCAAACGCTTGAAGTCCTCGCGTTGGATATCAATCCAGTTCAAAGCGAAATCATGGCATTTGCCGCGCAGAGTGAGGATGTCCAGCTCCTTGCGGTTCAGGCCCAGCTCCTTGATGCAGGCGTGCTCAATGGGCATGCCGTGAGTATCCCAGCCGGGAACATAAGGAGTATCGAAGCCTTGCGCATATTTGTATTTAACAATGATATCCTTCAGGATTTTGTTTAATGCAGTACCCATATGAATTTTGCCGTTGGCATAGGGAGGGCCATCGTGCAAAACAAACTTGGGATGACCTGCATGCAAAGCTTGCTTCTTGTTATAAATATCGTTTTCTTGCCAGAATTTCAGAAAATCAGGCTCGCGTTGGGGCAAACCAGCGCGCATAGGAAACTCTGTTTCGGGCAGATTCAGTGTTTTACCGTAATCCATCAGTCATAACCTCCAAAACCTTCATGAATATGTATAAAAAAATTTAATATCGAGCAAGGGCCACAGATTTAGCGGCGCAGCGAGCATTTGCTTTAGCGACTGCATAAAAAAGAGCCTCATCCCGTAAGGGACGAAGCTCACAAATACTCCGTGGTACCACCCTCATGACAAAGCAAAATTACTCTGCCACTCGCACGCGCTTTATCGGGCGCACCCGTATGCAGCTACTAGCTTCGCCACATCCACTCCCAAGTGATTTTCACCTGCTTTGCTGACGACCGAGCTCCCACCATCCTCAGTTCGCTTGCTCCACGCCACAGGCTACTGTCTTGTTCATCATGTTACGCTATTAAAAACTCATATAATTATATATTAGGCGCTAGCAAAAGTCAACTAATGCAGCTAATTTTTAGCAACACCCAACCCAGCCTGCATCTAAACTAGCTACAGGCTATCTTTTTTCATATTTAAAGCCAAAAACACCAAAGCCATGACCTTGATTTAAATGGCTCACATCATTGAGACGGAAAATCGTATGCTCATGCCATTTATTGATGCCCAAAACCGTAACGCTGGCAGGAGCAATATCCACTGAATAATTGCATTCCACCACCTTGGGCATATCCATGCCCAACCATTTGAAGATAATATTTTGCAGGGTGCCCTTGTGAGCTACAATCAAAAGATTTTCCTTTTCCACATCGGCACAGCTCCACAGTCCCTGCACATTGCGCTCATAAAACTCCGTGCGGGTCTCGCCGCCGGGATAATTGCGATGGTGTAGCTCCTGCTCCGTAGCAGGCTTGCGAAAAATCCTTTTGGCCTCCTCCTCGGTCATGCCGGCGGCAATACCATTATTCTTTTCCCGCAAAAACTGGCAATACTCAATCGTGTCCTCCATATGCAGGGCACTGGCCAAAATCTGGGCTGATTCAGCAGCACGCTTTAAATCGCTGGCCAAAATACGCAGCTTGTCCTTGCGGCCGGCAAAATCGCGAGCCAGCATGGCCGCCGCAGCTGCCAGCTGCGCCCTGCCCTTATCCGTCAGCACTGAGTCAGTCCAGCCCCCGGTTAAGTGTTGGGTATGATGGGTTGCTTCCCCATGTCGCACCAGAATAATCATGCCACCCACCACCTTATTCCTCGGACTGCTTGGTGAAATTCTTCACCAATTCCAGCTGCGTCTCCAGCAAATGCTGCATGTTCTTACAATGCAGCATGGACTTTTTCACTTGATTCTCATAATTTTGCTGTGCTACCGAAGCACGGGATTCAGCGTCAAAAATAATTTTACGACTCTTTTCTTCCGCATCCCCCACCAGCTGACGATACTTGGTGTTGGCCTCCAGCATCATTTTGCCGGCCTCACTGCGGGCATCGTCCAAAAGCTTGTTGGCCTCGGCTGCCGCCGTATTGCCACGCTTTTTGCACATGTCCTCGGTAGCCAGGCGCAGCTTATCCGTCTCCAGCTGCGCCGCCCGGCGCAGCTCCTCTGCATAAGCCTTGGCCTCATCCCGCAGCTTGTTGCACTCGACCATGGTAGCTTGGAGCATATTATCCGTCTTCACCTTAGTCTGATTATACAAATCCTCCGCATGAGCCATGGTCTCCTCGTGCAGCTTTTTCGCTGCTTCCTTGGCCTCGGCCAGCTGCTGCTCGCATTTTACCGCAGTTTCCTGCTCTAGAAGCGCCGCCTTTTTTTCACTGGCAGCCTTCACCTCATCAGCAGTTTCCTGGGCAACAGTAAGAGTGCTCTGCATGGTGGCTTCCATCTGCTGATAATATTCCAGCTTGGAGCTGACTCTTTCAATAGTTTCCTTTTGTTGTAGGTTATCAAGATACAAATAATTGTATTCTTTGATCAGCTCCTGCATAAACTTATCCACCTCCGCGGTTTCATAACCGCGGAAGCCCTTGGAAAAGGTCTTCTTTTTTAAATCCTCAGGAGTTAGCATCTTGTTTCCTCCCTCTTTTAAATATAACGCTTCAGCGTGATGCTGATGCGTCCCTTTTTCGTAGTTCCGCGAATTTCGGCCACTTCCACGCGCCCGCGCCCTCTAAAGGAGAGCACATCCCCCTCCTTGACGGGCTGGGCTGCCTTCTTGGCCTCCTGCCAATTGACCTTCACATTCAGGCTCTTGATTTCCTCCGCCATACGGCTCCGGCTCACGCCGTAGCCTGCGGCGGCCACTGCGTCCAAGCGCAAATCCGCCACCGTAGCGTTGATAACCTTCACCTTTTCTTCCTTCTGCAGCAGCTCCTCCCGGGGTATTTCCGTAAGGGTAATCGGTGCGGCACCAATCTGAGTCAAATTACCGTTTAAATAATTCACAAGAGTCTTTTCTACGACAAATTGTGCGCCTTCGGGCACAAAAACAATGTCGCCCAAGGCTTCCCTTTTGCAGCCCGTGCCCATGAAAGCACCTAAAATATCACGATGGGACAAATCATAATAGCGCTTGTCCCATGCAGCAAGGAAATAGGCCATTCCATAATCAGGCTCCCCATAAAAATCCTCGGCCACAAAGGCCACCTTCACCCTTTCGGCATTGGCGAAGCCACCGTCCGCGGCAATTTTGACGTTGTCAAAATTCGCGGCCACGATTTCCGCCACATTGTAGGCATGAGGATCCAAAAACTCGCTCACGCGAAACTTGCGGCTCTTATTGGCCCCTTCCGCCAAATCCAAAAGCTTGGCCGCCAGCTGCTCATCGCCGCTGGCCTTAAAATAACGTAAAATTTTCTCTCTATCTGCCATATACTATCCTACATCTTTTCGTTATTGCGCCTCGCGCCGCGAGGCGCGAGCTTCACACCTGCTTAACCCTGCAGCTCCTTGCTGCGCTCCAGCACGGCCATGACGGCATCATAAAAAGCGCCGCGCACGCCGTGGTTTTCCAAGGCGTGAATGCCGGCGATGGTGGTGCCGCCGGGGCTAGTCACCTGATCCCGCAGCTGAGCAGGATGCAGGCCGCTTTCCACGCACAGTTTGCCGCTGCCTGCAAGGGTTTGCGCGGCCAGCTTAATGGCCAGCGCACGAGGAAGCCCCGCGCGCACGCCTGCGTCTGCCAGCGCATCAATAATCACAAAGCAATAGCCGGGGCCACAGCCGCTAATAGCGGTAATGGCCTCAATAGCCTTTTCATCCACAAACTCAATCTCGCCGCAGCTGCTAAAAATCGCCGCTGCGTCAGCGCGCATGGTCTCGGTAACAGCATCATCACAGCAAATAGCCGTCATGCCTGCGCCCACAGCCAAGGGAGTGTTGGGCATGGTGCGAATCACAGCGAAGCCCGGCGCATAAGCATGGAGCTGAGCAAGGCTCACGCTGCCCATAATGGACAGCACCCAAGCATCCTTTTTCATGGCAGCCACCAGCTCCGGTGTAAGCGCCACCGGCGCTACCTGGGGCTTCACAGCGAAAATTACTAAATCAGCATCAGCCACTGCCGCTTTATTATCAGTCATAGCGTTAATGCCATACTTTTCGTTTAAATAATCGCAGCGCTTTTGGGTACGGTTACCTACAAAAATATCCTTGGCAGCAAGCAAGCCACCACCCAAAATTCCCTTGATAATGGCTTCAGCCATAGCGCCGCCACCTACAAAGGCGATTTTTTTAACCGCTAAGCCCTTTATTTCTTCCAAGGCTGTTCCCCTCTTTCATCATACATCTCTTCGCCCGCATCTATATCTACATTTTTCGGAGCGCAAATCAAAATGTCACGGCCCAGCTTCTTCATGGTACCGCCCAAGGCATAGATCGTACCGCTGATAAAATCAGTCATGCGCTTCGCCAGCACGTTATCGGTGCCTTTGAAATTAACCACAACGGGCTCACTATTGCGCAAATAATCAGCAATCTTGGGAGAATCATCAAAGCTCACAGGCTCGAGCACAATCACATTAATCAGCTTATTAGCCACGGGCAAATTTATGGTACGGCTGCCCATCTTGCCATTTTCCTCCGGCTTCGGCGCAGCCTTAGGATTCTTAAAGCTGAGGAAGGATTTCTTTTCCTTCTCCTTTTCTTTTGTGGCCTTGGCGCCTGGCACAATAGGCTCCGGCAAATCCACAGGCGTAGCCTTCGGTGTGGGAGTAATATTCTTAGGACGGAACATAGAGTTACGCTCCGGCTTCACAGGCTCCGCAGGCTTAGCCAAAGGCTTTTTCACCTCCAGCTCTTCGTCCAGCATATCATCCTCTTCATCGTACAGGCTTAGAGCATCCATAATTTTGTCGATTAATTTCATATATTCACCAGCTTTACTATAATTTAGAATTTCAAGGTATAATCACGTTGTCCGAAAAGGGCTGTGCCCACACGGACCACATTGGCACCCTCTTCAATAGCAATGGGATAATCGCCGCTCATACCCATGGACAGCAAATCAATCTTGGGGAATTGCTGCTTGAGACGAGCGAAAGCACGATAGCCAGCCGCAAAAACAGGACGAGTTTCTTCAATATCGTCACATTTTTGGGCAATAACCATCAGCCCACGCAAGCGTACATTGGGGTATTGGCTCAGCTTCGGCAGCAAGTCCAAATACTCTTCCTTTTCTAGGCCCGACTTTTGCTCCTCGTGAGCAATATTCAGCTGCAGCAAAATATCCTGCACCTTGCCAATGCGGGCGGCCTCCTTGTCCACTGCAGCCAGCAAATGCTCGCTATCCACGGACTCAATCAAATCAAAATGAGCCACTGCCTGCCGCGCCTTATTCGTCTGCAAATGGCCAATCAAATGCCAGTAGCCCTGCTTGCCAATGGCCTCCTGCTTATGCTTGGCCTCCTGCACCCGGTTTTCGCCAATATTTTGCACACCCAAGGCCAGGCTTTCTGTAATGACCTCCGGGGGATGGTTTTTGGTAACGGCTACCAAAATAACGTCGTTGCCAGTGAGCAGCTCTTTATTCTTGCGCTTGGCAAGAGCAGCCTGAATTCGTTGCTGCACAAGCTTTAAATTTTCAGCTAACACTTTATTTGCCTCCCACTCTCCAGCAAAAATATATGCCAATGCTTCTACTATTTTCTAAAATTCCAGAAGGGTATAAAACACCATTCTTATCATATTATTTTAGCATAATCCACAAACCTTGTCTATGAAAGCAGTCTAATTCCTATAAGCGTAACCAAAAAACTTCTTTAAGAAAGCAAAAGCCCTGACCAGCAGCGCCAGTCAGGGTTTTGTTCAGTAGCAAAAGCAATTATTTAATTACGCCAATTTCCTTGTAGTATTTGGCAGCGCCGGGATGCAGGGGCAGGTTAGCAATATCCTTCACTGCATCAGCAGGCTTCAAGCCCTTCAGGTTCTTCTGAGCCTTGCCCAGCTCGTCGATGTGTTCCCAGAAGGATTTGGTCAGCTTGTAAACGGTGTCCTCGCTCAAATCATGACGGCAGAACATAACCATCTTAATAGCAGAGGTTTGTACGTCCTTGTCTTGGTTCGGATAGGTTTTAGCAGGAATGGTATATTTTGCATACCAGGGATATTTTGCTTGCAGAGCAGCAATGGTCTTGTCATCAATGTCTACCAAATGGCAGCCAGCAGTCAAGGCTTGGGATACAGCAGCAGCCGGAGCGCCGGACATAATCCAAGCACCATCCAGAGTGCCGTTTTGCAGCATATCAGCAGCAGGACCGAAAGCAATCAATTCTGTCTTGATGTCTTCGGGAAATTTCATGCCCACGGTGGTGAAGTGGTTTTGGCATTCGTTGTAAACGGAAGAACCTGCTGCAGCAACAGCAAAATGCTTGCCTTTAACATCAGCCAAGGTTTTGATGCCGGATTTGTTGGTAGCAACAACTTGGTTGGGGTTCATGTACAGGCCGCCAATGACCTTTAAGTCCTTGTAAGCGTGGCCCTTGAAGCTATCGGTACCGTTCAGACATTGCAGCACGTTGGAGCTGATAGCAATGGAAACTTGGGCTTCGTTGTTGGAAACCATGTTCAGGTTAGCAATGCCGCCTGCTGAAGCTTGGCTAGCAGCTTGGATGCCGGGTACGTTTTTGGTCCAGTTGTTGGTGATGGCTGCGCCTACTGCATAGAGGGCGCCGGAAGCACCAGCGGTGGGGAAGTTAATTTTGACGATTTTGGCAGGAGCCTTAGCAGCTTCCTTTTTTTCGCCGCCGCAGCCGGCAACTACGCCGGCCAACATGGTTACAGCCAAGGCTGCACATGCAAGACTTTTCAGTGTGGAAAATGTTTTCATGTTTCTCTCTCCCTTATATAATTATTTAATAAATTTAGAAATTCGTAATATGTAATCATCAGTCTCGCGGTGATTTTCTTAACGCAAATTTCGTGGGGTTCAATTGGCCTCTGCGGGGTACTATTTGTCTCGCAAAACAATATACGTTTTCGAACCCTTGAGGCCATTGTACCAAGCCACTCATTTGCTAAAAATCACAGCTCACCTGCTGATTACATATTACTCAATTTCCTATTTAACTTGTTTACTTCCTCATCCACTGCCAACCGATAAGTGCCGCAAATACTGCGATACCGATGGCGTCGGTCATGTAGCCGGGATAAAGCAATAGCGGAGCCAAAGCGATGAGCACAATGCGCTCAAGCCAACTACAACGGCGCACAAGCCAGCCTTCTAGGCCTGCTACCAACCCTGCAGTGCCCAAAAGCGCTGTAAACACCGCCCACAATGATGCCACTGTGGACGCATTCTTATCAACGCCAACCAAAAGCACCGGATTGTCCAAAAAGAAAAACGGAATAATAAAGCCGATAATACCAAGGCGCATGGCCCACAGCCCCGTCTTCGTCTGGTCCGAGCCCGCAATACCGCTGGCCACATAGGCACTAATCGCCACCGGCGGCGTGATATTGGACAGGCACGCATAAATCAGGCAGAACAAATGGCTCGTCAAGGGCAAAGTCCCTGCATCAATCAAAACAGGCACTGCCACCGCCTGCACGATAACATAAGCAGCTACACCGGGCACGCCCATGCCCAAAATAGTGGACATAATCATGACAAAGAAGCCGGTGAGGTAAATATTATTATTATCAACAATATTCAAAATCAAATAGCCCATATTCAGGCCCATGCTGGTCAGCGTTACCGTGCCGATGATGACACCGATAATGACACAGCACACACCTACGGAAATGGCGCCCTTGGCGCCCTCCACCATAGCATCAAGAATAATCTTCGGCGTCATGCGGGTTTCCTTGCGCAGCCAGCTGGCCGCAATGGTGCCAAAGATGGAGAACACCGCTGCGTACAAAGGCGTGTAGCCAGCAAACATCAAACCGATGAGCATCACCAGCGGAATCACCAAATGGCCCTGCTCCTTCACCACCTTCATGGCGTTGGGAATATTTTCCTTGGACAGACCGGATAGGCCCAAGCGCATGGCTTCAAAATGCACTGCCAATAAAAGGCCCACATAGTAGAGCAAAGCAGGCACAATGGCCGCCAGCATAACCTTCGTATAGCTGATGCCTAAAAACTCCGCCATAACGAAGCCCACGGCACCCATAATGGGAGGGCAGAATTGACCGCCCGTAGAAGCCACTGCCTCCACCGCTCCGGCAAACTCTTTCTTGTAGCCTGTTTGCTTCATTAAAGGAATGGTGATGGTGCCCGTGGTAGCCACGTTGGCCACTGCGGAGCCGTTAATCATACCCATCAGACCGGAGGCCAACACCGCCACCTTCGCCGGTCCACCGGGAGTTTGTCCTACCAGCGTCAGTGAAAAATCGTTGATAAACTTCGAAAAGCCGCTGTACTTTAAGTAGGCGCCAAAAAGCACGAAAAGGAAGATATAGGTGGCCGATACGCCGATACCTGTTCCTAAAACGCCCTGAGTACCCCAAAACTGGGTAATCAACACACGTTTCAGCGTAAAGCCGTTGTGCCCCAAATAGCCCGGCAAAAACTCGCCAAACCAGTTATACGCGAGGAAGATGAGCGCCAGCACGGCCAAATTGCCGGAAGCACGCCGTGCCGCCTCGAACACCACTAGCAGTGCCGCTCCGGCAATCACCACCTCATGGGTATCAATGCGTCCGCCCGTCATGGCAATGCGCTCATAATTCAAAATCAGATAACCAAAGCTGCCCACGCCTAACAAAATCAGGACTATATCCCAAAGGGGTGGCAGCCTGCGTACTCTCTTTTCCTTCTTAAAGGTGGGAAATAATAAGAAAGTGAATAACAGCAGAAAAATGCAGTGCATAGCCCGCAAATTGATGGCGCTGATTACGCCGATAGTGGTGAAATACACCTGAAAGGCCGCCCACACGCACAGCAAAACCACAATCATTTCAGCCAAGGGCCCCTGGTAGGTGCGCATGCGCGCCTCCGATTCCTTTTCCTCCAAAAGCTGTTGGGCCTTTTTATCCAGCGCAGCCTGGGCTGCCTTGTCCATTTTATTATTACTCATGCACTACTCTCCTTACTACCATGCTACAAAACGGTCACAATATTGCATACATTATACACCTTTCACTAAACATTTACAATAAAAACGTCTATCCTAACAGCAAATTTTACAGGATGATTAGCACAACCCAAACCCTCTTCTGACTATTTTTTGTCCCCAAGCTTGGTCTTTTTTGCGTGCTTTTTCCCAAGGCAAGTGATATAATAAACGAGATAATGTTAAATTTTTTAGCAAAGGAGCGGTAGTATGTTCAAAAAACTCCAGGGAGTGGATCTCGTTCCCGAATATGTTCATTCTAAAGCTAAGCTATATCGTTTAGATGCTGACAAGCTGTCTAATAAGTATTATATTGTCACCAGCGCCAGCACCCGTCACCTTCTCAATACCCCCGAGGTGGTCGGCTTCGAAAACTATGATCGTATGTGCAACCCTACCAAAACCACCTTGGATTTCTTCAACAAAAAGGGGCTCATCACCTCCGCCAACATTTTAACCATTTTGCGGGGCGGCCTCAACTATCCCTTGGAGGAATGCTGCTACCGTGCCGGTATCCCCGTAAATGATATGAGCTTCCTGTCCTGTGAGCGTGTTTTTGATGGGGAGCTCATTACGGGACTGGACATTAAATATAAAAAGCTGAGCATCATCGATGGGGGCACCCTGATTATCGGCGACATCATCGCCACCGGCGACACCCTGGTGAAATGCCTGAAGCACATTGTCAAGGAATACCGCAACGCCGGAGCATATCTGCGCAACATCATCTTCTTCACCATCGGCGGCAACATGGGCATCACCGTGCTGGAAAATTTGACCGAGGAGTTGCGTGAGTATTGGCCCCAATTTGAAGGCTTCTATTGCGTTTACCACGAAGGCATCTTCAGCACCTATAAGGAAAAGGGCATTGCCGGCATCAACCTGCCCTTTGTTGACTTTTATTGGAAGGATAGCGTGCTTGCTCCGGAATACAGGGAGCAAACCTTGGCTGATGATGATGCACTGTTCGAAAAATGCACCATCTATGATGGCGGTGCCCGTCGCTACGAAATCCCCGAGCATTACCACGAGGTTATGGAATATTGGGAAAAGCTGGATGAGCTGGCCAACACCATTGACTTCGCTGCCTTCACCGACGAAAAATTTGGTTATAAAACACCGCTGAGCTATGAGGAATGGCTGGAAGAAAATCATTATCACAAAATAGACAAGGCCATCACCGAAAGACTCTACGCCCAAGAGCTTGCCTATCTAGAAGCAAATAAAAAGCGCACGCTCAAGGAAATCACAACTCGTCGTATAGCAGAGTTCAAGGCTGCTGTAGGAAAATATGTGGGTCTTTAATTTTTATATTTTATTTTAAGGGGGATAATTGAAAATGAGTACAAAAGCAAAAGTAGTCGATGCAGATTTTGCCACCTCAGCGGTTCCGGCCGCCAACCGTCGCAGCCTGATGACCATGTTCATGATCATGCTGGGCTTCACCTTCTTCTCCGCCAGCATGTGGGTTGGTCAGCAGCTGGCCAAGGGCTTGGACCTTTCCGGCTTCATTGGCGCCTTGATTTTGGGCGGTATCATTTTGGGTGGCTACACCGGAGCCTTGGGCTTCATCGGTGCTGAAAGCGGCCTGTCCCTGGACCTTTTGGCCCAACGCAGCTTTGGCATCAAGGGCAGCTATCTGCCCAGCGCCATGATTAGCTTTACCCAAGCCGGCTGGTTTGGCGTGGGCCTGGCCATGTTCGCTATTCCTGTAGCCAAGGCTTTGTTTGGCGACAGCCAGACTGTTATGTATGCCATGGTCGTGCTGGCCGGTGTTTGCATGACTGCTACTGCTTATTACGGTATTAAAAGTCTTACTGCTATTAGCTATATCGCCGTTCCCTGCGTAGCTATTTTAGGCTCCGCCGCTATGTTCATGGCTATTTCCCAGGGTGAAGGTACCATCGCCGAGCAATTTGCCAAGAGCAGCGGTGATTTGACCATCATCAGCGGCGCTGGCCTTGTTGTGGGCTCCTTCGTTTCCGGCGGCTCCGCCACTCCCAACTTCACCCGCTTTGCCAAGGATGCCAAGACCGGCTTTTGGACCACGGTAATAGCCTTCTTCATCGGCAACAGCTTGATGTTCTGCTTTGGTGCCGTTTCTTCCATTTTCGTAGGCGGCAATGCCAACGATATTTTCGACGTTATGCTGAAGCTGGGCCTGTTCTGGACCGCAGTGCTGGTTTTGGGTCTCAACATTTGGACCACCAACGACAACGCTCTTTACTCCACCGGCCTTGGCCTGGCCAATATCACCGGCATGGACAAAAAGAAGATGGTGCTCTTCTCCGGCGCTTTGGGTACTGTTTTAGCAGTATGGCTGTACAACAATTTCTGCCCCTTCCTGGGCATGCTCAACGCCACTTTGCCCCCCATCGGCATCATCATCGTGCTGAGCTATTTTATGCATCGAGATAAATATCAGCCCGGTGCCAAGGTAGAGTTGAAGCAAATCGAATGGGGCTCCGTCATCGGTGTAATCGCCGGTGCTGTAGTGGCTAACCTGCTGCCCTTCGGCATTGCCTCCATCAACGGCATGGTTGTGGCCTCCATCTGCTATATCATTGGCGACAAAATGAGCAAATAATATCTCTTAAAATTTTTAGAAAGCTAGCTAAGCTAATGCAAGTATAGCTTAGCTTCCACAAAGCAAAAAACGCGAGCAGCACTTCAAAGCTGTTCGCGTTCTTTTTATGTTCATTTGATAAAAATGTAGTCTGTTTCCGTGGATAGCTCGGGCCGAAAGCTATAGCCATAGGTAGCAAAGGCTTGTACCTCCTCCGGGCTTTGCACATTGTGCTCCGCGCACCAACGCACCATGCTGCCCCGAGCCATCTTTGCCTCCGTCGCCTTCACCTTGTAGCCACCCTTGCCATCGTCGCAGCCAAAAATGCAGCTCACAAGGCGCACATCCTCGCCTACAAAGGGCTCTACCACCTTGCTGTATTCCTTAGAGGCCAGGTTCAAAATCACCTTGTCCTCGCTGGTCAAGGCCTCATAAAGGCTCCTGCCCCAATATTGATACAAATTCTTTTTGCCTGCTACCGCCAGCTTGGCCTGCATTTCCAGCCTGTAGGGCGCCACCCCGTCGCTGGCTCGCAAGAGGCCGTAGAAGCCCGACAAAATGCGCAGATTGGCACACACATACTCCCACGCCTCCTGCTCCAGCACCCGTGGCCCCATATGGGTATATTGCAGCCCCACATAAGCCAAAATAGCTGGCGTAAGGTTGCGCTCTAAATCCATGCTGCGGATGCGGGCAAAATTTTGCTCTGCCAAGGCATCATTACAGCCCCACAGCTTTTGCAGCTCCGGCATGGTCATGCTCTGCAGCTGGTCCAAAATCTCTCTAGTTTGCGCCAAAAACTGCGGCTTGGTGCAGTCCATGGCTTCTGTGTCCACCTGCATTTGCTTGGCCGGTGATATTATAATCTTCATGCTCATCACCCTTTTTGCTTTTATTATTCATTCTATAGCAACAATTATATTGAAATTTTATCTTTCCTAAAATGAGTGGGAAGCTTCATTCTTCCACTTAGTAACAACAAAAGTACTGAAAATTTGTAAGCGTCAAATAAACCACCGGCTTAATCGGCACCCAATTTAATAGTATAC
>JAUNWI010000004.1 GCA_030540395.1 Phascolarctobacterium sp. | reverse complement strand
GGTGTTCTCTTTTATTTTTATTTCCCGTTTTTCCTACAAAAACTTTACGCTAGCGTGCTTACCAGTCAGGTTATGCTTATTTCGTAATCAGCTCAATAAGCTTCAAGGTCATTTGGCAGCTCTTTTCCACTGCAGTCATGGGCATAAACTCAGCATAGGAATGGAAGTTGTGAGCGCCAGTGAAATAGTTGGGAGTAGGAATCCCCTTAGTGGAAATAAAGGAGCCATCGGTGCCACCACGCATAGCGATATCCTTAGGAGTGATACCCAGCTCATGCATAGCCTCAAAAATATGGTCCACGCAGGCACGGTTGTCATCGGTGAGAGCGTCTGCAATATTGCCGTAAACGTCCACAATGTCCAGCTCCACCTTAGCCTTAGGATTCTTTGCCTTTACATATTCCACAGCGTCGGTGATGAATTTTTTGCGAGCTTCATACATAGCCTTGCTATGGTCGCGAATCTTAAGGTTCAAAACAGCTTCGGACACATTGGTCTGCATGGATTCCACCCAAATAAAGCCTTCAGTGCCTTCGGTGTGCTCCGGAGTCTGCATTCTGTCCAAGCAGTTGATTACATCCACGCATACCAGAGTGGGATTAACCAAGGTGTTTTTAGCGGACATGGGATGAGCAGTTACACCCTGCACCTTGATGGTAGCACTGCCAGCATTAAAGGTTTGGTAAACCACCTCGCCCAGCTCGCAGCAATCGATGGTATAAGCAAAATCCACGGGGAATTTGCTAAAGTCCATCTTTTTGGAACCGCACAGGCCCACTTCCTCGTCAGGCACGAAGCAAACATAAATATCGCCATGCAGAATGCTGGGATTCTCCTTTAAGGTTTCCAAAGCAACCATCAAATTGGCAATAGCAGCCTTGTTATCAGCACCCAGCACGGAGGTGCCATCGCTGGTAATCAAATCGCTGCCAATGTATTTTTCCAGCTCCGGATGCTCGCTAACCTTAATAGAAATTTGTTTTTCTGCATTCAGCAGCACATCCCCACCCTGATAATTCTTCACGATTTGAGGATGTACATCGCCGGACAGGTTCACGTTGACGGTGTCAAGATGGGCTACCCAGCCTACAGTGGGCACCTTATGGTAATCAGCAGGCAGATTGCTGGGCAGGTGACCGGTGAGCACGGAATACTCGCTGATTTCCAAATCTACGAGACCCAGCTCAGCCAGGTCTTTCTTCAACAGCTCGGCCAGCTGGCGTTGGCCAGGAGTGGACGGAACCACCGGGGCTCCCTCCACGCTTTGAGAATTAATAGCAGCATAGCGCAGAAAACGCGCTATTAAACGCTCTTGCATAGATGACATTTTCAAAACTTCCTTTCTTACATCATTCTTCTAGGATATACATAGTCTGCTTGCAGACCCAAAGGAATATCCAAGCCCCAGAATACATACAGCATAATGGTCAGGCTAACCAGCAGAGCCACAGTATAGGGCAGCATCAAGGAGCTCAAGGTGCCGATGCCGGCGCTCTTTACATACTTTTGGCAATAGAGAATAATTAGGGGATAGAAAGCAAACATGGGAGTTACAACGTTTACAGCGGAGTCGCTGACACGGAAGGCCACCTGAGTCAGCTCCGGTGCAATGCCTACAGCCATGAGCATGGGCACGAAAATGGGTGCCAAAATAGCCCACTTAGCAGAAGCAGAGGTGATAATCAAATTCAGGAAGGCAACGAAAATGATGATACCAAAAACAGTAACCTGGGGCGGCAGAGCCAAGGATTTCAAAAATTCTGCGCCGGCAACAGCGATCAGCGCACCCATATTGGAGGCACCAAAGGCGTACAGGAATTGCGCAGCGAAGAAATAGAATACAATCAATTGTACCAAGGTCTTGGTAATATCCTCCATAGCCTTGGTAACGTCCTTGGAGGACTTAAATTTGCCTACCAAAACGCCATAAACCAAGCCCACGGCACCAGTAAAAATAAAGAGCAGGGAAACAATGGATTGCATTACAGGAGCCTTAAAGCTGGCCAGCATGCCATTAGAGTCGCGCAGAATGGAGTCTTGGGGAATCAAAAGTGCCACTAGGCCCACTACCATGGCCAAAAGCACAGCAGTAGCTGCATAGAAGGCCTTGTTTTCACGGGCAGTAACCTCGGTGTTGCCATCCTCGCCCACATCGATATCCTCATCCAAGGGGCAGTTTTTCCACAGCCAGGGCTCTACAATGCGCTCGGTTACATACCAGCAGCTGGGAATAACCACGAAGGTAGCGCCAAAAGCATAGAAGTAATTGCAGAGTACGTTTACTTGATAGCTGGGGTCAATGATTTGTGCTGCACTTTGAGTAAAGCCTTGAATAACAGGGTCAATAGCAGAGGGAGTATAGTTGGCTGCAAAAGCACCGGCGATACCGGCAAAGGATGCGCCAATACCAGCCAAGGGATGCTTGCCAGTGGCATAGAACATATACGCAGCCACGGGGATAATAATTACATAGCCGGTATCAGGTCCCAGATGACTCAGCATACCCACGAGAATGATAATCGGGGTAATCAAAAACTTAGGAGTTACGGCCAAAATCTTCTTCAACGCAGTGTTGATGTAGCCGGAGCCATCGGCAATACCGATACCTAAAGTAGCAACGATTACCATGCCCAAGGGAGGGAAGCCAGAATAGTTGGAAACCATTTTGGACAGCAAAGTGACCAAATTTTTACCGCTGAGCATGTTGTTAACAACGATTTCCTTACCGGTGGTAGGATGCACATAACCAAAGTGCATGGTGGACAAAATTGCAGAAAGCACACAGCAAATTACAAAGGCACCAATAAAGAGAATGGTAATATCAGGAATTTTGTTACCAATCCTTTCAATCAGGCCCAAAATACCGCCTGCTTTGTTCTTTTCTTGAACAGCTTGCATGAAATAAATCACTCCTTAAAAATAGAAATACCCATATATTGTAGCACATAACCCCATCAATTGCAAAACATGCAGCTCAGATTTTACAGAAAATACGCAAAACACCCCGGCGCAATGTCTGTGTCGAGGTGTCTGCGGAGGGGAATATAGGTGCTTAAAGCGCATCTGCAGCCTTATTTACAGCTGCAACCATTTCTTTACAATACTCGTAAACATACTTGGGAGATTCGGTGCCATATTTTTCTACAAGCTTTACAATTGCACTGCCCACGATGGCGCCATCGCTAGCTTTAGCCATAGCATAGGCCTGGTCGGGAGTGGCGATACCAAAGCCTACTGCACAGGGCACATCCGTAACCTTGCGGATTTCTTCCACAATAGCATTAATATCGGTGGTGATTTCCTTACGTACACCGGTTACGCCAAGAGAGGAAACAATGTAGATATAGCCCTGACCGATTTGGGCAATCTTTTGAATGCGGTCCCGAGATGTGGGCGCAATCAGCGGCACCAAAGCCACATGATGGGGCTCGCTATAGGGACGCATTTCTTCCCGCTCTTCGTAAGGAATATCGGGAATAATCACGCCATCGACACCGCTTTCTTCACAACGGGTGAAGAATTTTTCTGCACCATAGGCATAAATGGGATTAGCATAGGTCAGGAATACCAAGGGCACCTGGGTTTCCTGGCGCAGCTCGGCTACCAAATCAAAAATTTTGTCGGTGGTAGTGCCAGCTTCCAATGCACGCATGTCAGCTCGTTGAATAACGGGACCTTCGGCTACAGGGTCAGAAAAGGGAATGCCAAACTCCACAATACCTACACCAGCCTTCACCATGGCCAGCACCAGCTCTTTAGTTGTTGCCAAATTAGGATCACCGGCAGTCACAAAGCCGATGAAGAGCTTTTTATTTTTTGCAAATGCTTCCTGAATTCTAGTCATGTAAGTCCACCCCCATAAAGCGTGCGATAGCAGCCACATCCTTGTCGCCACGACCGGAAATATTGATTACAATTATTTTGTCCTTGTCCATGGTCGGCGCAATCTTCATGGCATGAGCCACTGCGTGAGCGCTTTCGATGGCGGGGATGATACCCTCGATTTTGGACAGATAGTTAAAGGCATCCACAGCCTCTTGGTCAGTTGCTGGCACATATTCGGCGCGACCGGTATCATGCAGATAGGCATGCTCAGGGCCGATACCGGGATAATCAAGGCCGGCGGAGATGGAATATACAGGCGCGATTTGGCCATATTCATCCTGCAGGAAGTAGGACTTCATGCCATGGAAAATGCCCAAGCGACCGTTAGCAATGGTGGCAGCGTTTTTAGGGTTATCCACGCCAAGGCCAGCTGCTTCAACGCCAATCAGGCGCACATCCTTGTCCTCAATAAAGTCGTAGAACATACCCATAGCGTTGGAGCCACCGCCTACACAGGCGATAAGCACATCCGGCAGGCGTCCTTCCTTCTCCAGCATTTGGGCTTTAATTTCTTCACCGATAATCTTTTGGAAATCACGAACGATTTCTGGATACGGATGGGGGCCCATAACGCTGCCCAGAACGTAGTAGGTATCCTCTACACGCTCAGTCCAAACGCGCAAAGCCTCGTTTACAGCATCCTTTAAGGTACCGGTGCCGCTTTCCACAGGCACGACCTTGGAGCCTAAAAGCTCCATGCGGAAAACATTCAGCTTTTGCCGCTCGCAGTCCTCCTTGCCCATGTATACTACGCATTCCATACCCATGAGAGCGGCGGCGGTAGCAGTGGCTACGCCGTGCTGGCCCGCACCGGTTTCAGCGATAACACGCTTTTTACCCATTTTCTTAGCCAACAAAATCTGACCTAATACATTGTTAATTTTGTGGGCGCCAGTGTGGTTCAAATCCTCACGCTTTAAATAAATCTTGGCACCGCCCAAATCTTTGGTCATGCGCTCTGCATAATACAAGAGGGACGGTCTATTCGCATATTCGCGGTATAATTGAGCCAGCTCAGCCTTAAATTCAGGATCATTTTTATATTTTTCATAAGCTGCCTCCAGCTCTAACACCGCGTTCATCAGTGTTTCCGGCATGTATTGGCCGCCGTGAATACCATATCTACCCTTGGTCATATCTTTCTCTCCCCTTTAATATAGTTTGTTTTTATGTTAATTTCACCTTACTTGTGCTACGAAGTCCGCCATTTTTTGCGCATCCTTAAGACCAATAGCACTGTCCTCCACGCCCCCGCTCACGTCTACAGCGTAAGCCTTGGGATTATCTCCAATAACCTGTGCCACGTTGCTGGCGTCCAAGCCACCGGCGATAAAGTAAGGCTTAGGAATATTGACATTTTCTAGCTCCAAATTGAAGCGCTCCCCCGTGCCACCGTAAAGGCCGGGCTTATAGGTGTCGAAGAGGAAGAAGTCCACCGAATATTGCTCTAGAGTTCGCAGGGATTCTGCATCACGAACACGAATGGCCTTGATGATGGGTGTGCTGACGTCGGCGAGCTTCATGTGTAGCTTGCTTATATAGTCTGCATCCTCGTCACCATGGAGTTGAATTACATCTATTATACCAGTCTGAGCTAATTTAGTAATAAAATCAATCTCCGCGTTGACGAACACGCCCACCGCCTTAATGTTCGGCGCCAGCTGCGCCTTCAGCTGCGCCGCCTGCTTCGCAGTTACGGCTCGCTTGCTTTTTGGATAGAACACCATGCCAATAAAATCAGGCTTTACTCTATTAGCGCACTGGATGTCTTCGCTGCGAGTGAGACCACAAATTTTTACTTTGGTCATAATACCACTCCTTTGGCTCCCCCTCCGGGGGAGCTGCCAAGCTTGCGAGGCTGAAGGGGGCTACGCTTTTCCTTTAGCATCACGCCCGCATCTCCTTTAGCATGACCGCCGGGTTCGGCGAGCGCATCAGCGCCTCGCCCACCAGCACCGCCTGCACCCCTGCTGCCTTCAGGCCAGCGCAATCGCTGGCCTTGGCGATGCCGCTTTCGGCCACAAAAATTTTGTCCGCCGGGATTTGCTCCCGCAGCCGCAGGCTGTTCAGCGGATTCACCGTAAAATCCTTAAGGTTGCGGTTGTTCACGCCGATGATGCCAGCGCCGGCCGCTATGGCCGCGCCTACTTCATCGGCATCGTGTGCTTCTACCAAAGCGCTCATGCCCAGCTCATGGGCTTGGCACAAATACTCGGCCAACTGGGCCTTACTAAGCAGACTGCAAATCAGTAGCACTGCGTCTGCGCCGAGGCACTTGGCCTCGTAAATTTGATACTCGTCGATGGTGAAGTCCTTGCGCAGGATGGGCAGCTGGACAGCTGCCCGCACTCTGCGCAAATACTCGTCACTGCCCAGGAAGAACTTGGGCTCCGTCAGGCAGGAGATGGCGGCTGCGCCGCCATCTTCGTACTGACTAGCCTTGTCCAGAAAGATGCGCTCGAAGTCCGGCGCGATGAGCCCCTTAGAAGGCGAAGCCTGCTTGAGCTCAGCGATGACGGACAGGCCGGGCGCGGCCAGCGCTCCGTAAAAATCCTTGCCTGCAGGGCTGCCTTCGGCCTCATCCCGCACCGCGTAAAGGCTCTTCTTTTTTTTCAACGCCTCCACTCTCTCCCGAGTATAGGCCGCAATATCATCTAATATCATAATACCAATTCCTTTGGTAAATTTTGCTTTATCAACACTGACTTTTATTTATTGCTTACCTCAATGAATTTTTCCAAAGTAGCTAAAGCCTTGCCGCTATCGATAATTTCTGCTGCCAGCTTGATGCCATCAGCTAAGGTTTCTGCCTTGCCACCAATGTACAGTGCTGCACCGGCATTCATCAGGACAGCATTACGCTTGTGCCCTTTTTCACCACTCAGGATGGCGCGAGTAATTTTAGCATTTTCTTCCGGCAGACCGCCCACCAAATCAGCCTTGGTGCAACGCTCGAAGCCAAAGTCTTCTGGCTTGATTACGTAATTCTTCATCCAGCCATCCTTGAATTCGCACACGGTGGTCGGAGCGCTGAGGGAAATTTCGTCCAGCTTGTCCTGACCATAAACTACCATGCCGCGAGTTACCCCCAAGTTAATCAAAACCTGAGCCAAGGGCTGTACTAAATAGCCATCATAAACACCCAACAGCTGCATCTTGGGGCTACCGGGGTTGGTCAAAGGTCCTAAAATGTTGAATACTGTGCGGATGCCCAGCTCTTTACGAATGGGGCCCACATATTTCATGGAGGTGTGGTATTTTTGGGCGAAGAAGAAACACATGCCCACTTCCTTCAGCAGCTCCACGCATTTTTTGGGGTCCTGCTGAATGTTTACGCCCAAAGCCTCTAAGCAGTCCGCAGTGCCACATTTAGAGGAAGCAGCACGGTTACCATGCTTGGCTACCTTCATGCCACCGGCGGCTGCTACCAAAGCAGAGGTCGTAGAAATATTGAAGCTGTTGGCGTTGTCACCACCAGTGCCAACGATTTCAAAAATGTCCATACCGGTTTCACATTTGGTGGCGTGGTCGCGCATAGCGGCGGCGCAACCAGCAATTTCATCAGTGGTTTCCGCAGTTGTGCTCTTAGTGGAAAGTGCTGCCAAAAAAGCTGCATTTTGGGTAGCAGTGGTTTCACCGCTCATAATCTCGTTAATTACGGCATAAGCCTCATTATAGCTCAAATCCTGTTTATCGACTAATTTAACAATTGCTTCTTTAATCATGTTTATCTCTCCTTTATTATAAGCTTAAGAAATTTTTCAAAATCGTTCTGCCCTCCGGCGTCATAATGGACTCGGGATGGAACTGCACGCCGTAAACCTTGTACTCTTTATGCTGCAAAGCCATAATTTCATGTTTTTTCGTCTCTGCAATAACTTCAAGGCACTCCGGCAAGCTTTCTGGCTCCACAATCAGGGAGTGATAGCGAGCTGCCTGAAAGCCGTTTTCCATGCCCGCTAAGAGTGAATTATCCTTTAAAATATACACCCTATCGCTCTTGCCGTGGACTATTTCCGGTGCGTGGATTACCTTACCCCCAAAGGCTTCGCCTATGGCCTGATGCCCCAGGCACACGCCCAATATGGGATATTTCCCACTGAGCTCTTTAATCACATCTAGGCAAACACCAGCCTGCTGGGGATTGCCCGGTCCTGGGGAAATAATGATGTGGTCGGGACTAAGCACTTCAATTTCCGGGATGGTAATTTTATCATTGCGCACAACCTTGATATCTGGGTTGATTTCGCCAATCAGCTGGTAAAGGTTATGAGTAAAGCTATCGTAATTATCAATGATCAAAATCATGCTTACTCCTCCTCTGCCGTCATGCGCAGGGCGTTCATGCAGGCCCCGGCTTTATTCACTGTCTCTTGGAATTCGTTGTCCACCACGCTGTCGAAGACAATGCCGCCGCCAGCTTGGATGTAGACTCTATCGTTCTTCTTGACCATGGTGCGAATAGTGATGCAAATATCCATATTGCCACCAAAGTCCAGATAGCCCATGCCACCGCCGTAGATACCACGACGCTCCGGCTCCAGCTCATCGATAATCTCGCAGGCACGAATCTTGGGTGCACCACTTAGGGTTCCAGCGGGGAAGACGGCTCGGAGTGCATCGAGCGCATCCTTGTCCTCGCTTAGCTGGCCCGTAACCTTACTGGTGATGTGCATCACATGGCTGAAGCGTTTAATGGCCTTGTAATCGCTGACCCTGACGGTACCAAAGTCACACACACGGCCCACATCGTTGCGTCCCAAATCCACCAGCATATTGTGCTCGGCTGTTTCCTTTTCGTCCGCCAAAAGCTCCTGCTCAAGCGCTAAATCTTCTTCTAAGGTTTTGCCGCGGCGGCGCGTGCCCGCAATGGGCATGCTGATAACCTTGCGCCCCACCACCTTAAGCAGTGTTTCCGGGGAACTGCCGGCGATTTCTACATCGTCGTTATGCAGGAAAACCATGTATTGGGAAGGATTTGTGGTGCGTAAATAACGATAAGCGCTCAGCAAATCCTGATCGTAGGTAGCGCTGAATTTTTGTGCATACACGATTTGGAAGGCGTCACCATTTTGAATGTATTCCTTGCATTTAAGAATGTTTTGGCTGTATTGCTCTCGAGTTTGGTTACTGGTGAACTGCCCCAGCTTCGCTTTGGTTGGCTTGAAGGGCTGAATGGGCATCAGCAGCATTTTTTCCATGGCTGCGATTTCCCGCTCCGCCCGTGCGTAGTTGACCTCCACATTGTCGGTCTTAACATTAGCAATCAAAAAGATTTTTTGCTTTAGATGGTCAAAGGCAATAAGCTTATCGAAAAGCATTAAATCCACATCTGCAAAATCCGCTTGGCGCTCCTTGTTCACCTTCATATCCGGCTCACAGTAGCGCATAAAGTCGAAGCCAAAGGTGCCAACCAGGCCGCCTGTAAAATTGGGCAGGCCCTCAATTTGCGGTGCCTTATATTCGGCCAGGATGTTGCGAATACAGTTCAGCGGGTCCTTCTCCTGATATTTTACTGCTGCACCGCTGATTATTTCTGCATTGCCATCAGTTATTTTTAACCGCAGTACAGGGTCATAACCCACAAAGGAGTAACGCGCCCAATGCTCGCCGCCCTCGATACTTTCTAAAAGGAAATAATTGCGACTGCTGCAGCGCACATTGTTCAAAAAGGCCAGCGGTGTCAACATGTCCGCCAAGCACTCCTTGGCAACCGGCACTGCCTTATACTCCTTCGCATAAGCTTTAACCTGCTCCAACGTTAAGTTTAACATCATTTCACCTCGATAAAACTAAACCCCTCCACCGTCTTCGACGGTCCTCCTCCCCTTTAAATGGGAGGCAAAGAGGATAAATAAAAAGACCCGTCCTCGAACGTATCAAGGACAGGCCATAATATACTTACACCTGCGGTACCACCTTGCTTCGCTATTACTAGCGCCCTCTTGCAGGATGCCATCACATCCCTCGCCCTTAACGCAGACGTTACGTTGTAGAATACTCTCAAGCAATAAGCTCGATTTGACTACACCCTCAATGGTCCATTTGTCGGTCTGCATCTCTACCCGGCTTTCAGCTCCCCGGACTCTCTGTAAGCGCATCTACCGATTTGATCTCCATCTCAACGGTTTGTGGTCTTTTTTGAAGTTGTGCCTATTTTACTACTACTTCTAGACAGCGTCAACTAATTTTTACAAAAAAAGGCATTTTTTTCCAGACTCTTTATTTGTGTAACGCTATTTACACAAACGAGCTTTTTCACACATACAAAAAGCGCTCTGCCATACGGCAGAGCGCAACACCGCCCCTTTGGGGACGCAGCCTCTTAGTAGTTGATAACCTTCAGCTCGAAATAGCCTTGGGGATGGTCGCAAACAGGGCATTTAGCAGGAGCTTCTTCAGCAACCACGATTTTACCGCAGTTGGTGCAGATCCAAACCTTTTTCTCCTCGCGTTTGAATACGCGATCATTTTCAATGTTGGCAATCAAAGCGCGATAGCGTTCTTCATGCTCTTTTTCGATTTGGCCAACTTCAGCAAACTGCTCAGCCAGACGGTCGAAGCCTTCTTCCTTAGCAGTTTTAGCAAATTCAGCGTACATTTCGGTCCATTCGTAGTTTTCACCAGCAGCTGCATCGCGCAGGTTTTCCATGGTTTTGGGAACGCTGCCACCATGCAAAGCCTTGAACCACAGCTTAGCATGCTCTTTTTCGTTACCAGCGGTTTCAGTGAAAATAGCGCCGATTTGGTTATAGCCTTCTTTTTTGGCAGCGCTTGCATAATATTGATACTTTACATGAGCTTGAGATTCGCCCGCAAAAGCAGTAATCAAATTTTGTTCAGTCTTGCTACCCTTTAATTCCATAATTATTGCCTCCTTAAATTTGGGGATTTAGTTTTTATCCTCACCTAAAACATCTTCGCTTTCTGCGCGCAAATGCTCCAGCTTTTGGCATTCGGGGCATACGCCGCTGAAAACAATATCGTGGTGATTCATTTTATAACCGGTCACCGCAGCAACCTTCTCATCCATGTCAGGGATATAATCAAAATTTTCCACATTCATGAATTTGCCACATTCAGTGCATTTAATATGATAATGTCTTGCAAGAATGTGGTCGAAGCGATCTGCACCGCTGGGAACAGAAACCTTGCTCAAAAGGCCGCTTTCCACCAAGCTATTCAGATTGCGATATACAGTGCCCTTACTAATGTCGGGGTATTCCATGGTAATGCGGTCATACACTTCTTCAGCAGTAGGGTGATTTGCTAAAAAACGTACAGCAGCAATAACCAGTTGTCTTTGGATAGTATTTCTTTTAGCCATTTCCATCATCCTTTATCAAAAATAGTTCTTAATTAGAATTATACATTGAATATTGAAATTGTCAAGTGTTTTTTAGCGCAAGCTACACTTTATTCACAACTAAAATCGACATTTTTCAAGCATTAATCAGTAAATAACTGAATCATTCTCAATTTGCATTTAGTCTAATAGTAACATATTCACAATATTTGACATTGGGCACTAAGGCATATATAATTAAAAATGAAATTTAGAGATTAGTATAGAAGGTTATAGCCATGTTAGAACTCACTTTAGACAAGCTGCCCATCGGGCAGGAAGGAATTATTCAAACAGTTGGTGGCGAGGGCATTTTGCGCCGTCGCCTTTTGGATATGGGGCTTACACCCCGCACTCGCGTTATTGTACGTAAGCGTGCTCCCTTAGGAGACCCGCTGGAAATTTATATTCGTCGCTATGAGCTGACTCTGCGCGCCTCTGAAGCCAGCAAGATTACTGTTTTAGTGGAGGCGGAGGAAGTATGAAGCTGCATTTTGCCTTAGTCGGTAATAAAAATTGTGGTAAGAGTACGCTGTTTAATTATTTAACGGGCAGCAATCAGCATGTGGGCAATTTTCCCGGTGTGACAGTACAAAAGAAGGAGGGTGCTCTGCGCACCAATTCCGAAATCACCGTCATCGATTTACCCGGCATCTATTCCCTTTCCCCCTATACCTCGGAGGAAATAGTGACCAGGGATTTACTCCTTTATAACAAGCCCAGTGCCATTATCAACGTTATTGATACCACTAATATTGAACGTAGTCTGTATTTAACCTTACAGCTTATTGAATTAAATATCCCCATGGTGCTTGCCTTAAATATGATGGACGAGCTTACCACCAGTGGTGGCAGCATTGATATTAAGGCGTTGGAGGAGCAGCTAACCATCCCTGTGATTCCCATCACAGCCAATAGCGGCGAGGGCGTGGCCGAGCTCATTAAGCGTACTGTAGCTGTGGCCCAGGATGCCACCTTACCCAAACGGCTGGATTTTTGCTCCGGCCCCGTGCATACCGCTATCCATGCAGTGGCCCACCTAATCGAAGAAAAGGTCCGCCGTAAGGGACTACCCCTGCGCTTTACCTCCACCAAGCTTTTAGAGGGCGACGAGGATATTATGCAGGAGCTACAGCTTTCCAGCAACGAGCAGGATATCGTGGGCCATTTTACACAGGAAATGGAAAACGCCCTGCATACGGACCGCGAGGCGGCCCTAGCAGACATGCGTTACGCCTATATTGAAGATTTGTGCATGCGCACTGTGCACAAGCCCCAGGACACAGAAGCACAACGACGCAGTATCCGCCTGGATTATTATTTAACCCACAAGTATTTGAGCATCCCGATTTTTATTTTGATTATCGGCGCCGTTTTTTACCTCACCTTTGATGTTATCGGTGCCTTTTTAAGTGGACTTTTGAGCCAAGCCTTGGACAGCGTTACTGCTGCTGCAGATGCAACACTGGCTCAATGGGGCATTAACCCAGCCATGCATTCGCTGGTTATCGATGGCGTTTTCGCCGGTGTCTGCAGCGTGCTTTCCTTTATCCCCACCATTGTAACCTTGTTCTTCTTCCTTTCCCTCTTAGAGGACAGTGGCTATATGTCTCGTGTGGCCTTTGTAATGGATAAGCTGCTGCGCAAAATCGGTCTGTCCGGCTCCTCCTTCATCCCTCTGATTATCGGCTTTGGCTGCAGCGTTCCTGCCATCATGGCAACTAGAACCCTAGCCAGCGAGCGTGACCGCAAAATGACCATCATGCTCACACCCTTCATGAGCTGCAGTGCTAAGCTGTCCGTTTATGGCATCTTTATTGGTGCCTTCTTCCCTCATACAGGCGCGCTGGTAATGCTTTCCATTTACCTCTTAGGTGTCATCATTGCAGTGCTCACAGGGGCACTTTTGAACAGCTTTATTTTCAGTGGCAAGCCCGTACCCTTTGTTATGGAGCTGCCCGCCTACCGCATGCCCACTGGTCGCAGCATTTTGATGCATATGTGGGAAAAGGCAGAGGATTTTATTCACAAGGCCTTTACGGTTATTTTTATGGCCAGCATCATCGTCTGGTTTTTGCAAAACTTCAATTCCCAATTCTACATGGTGCACAGTGATGCCAGTATCATTGCCGAAATCGGCAAAATCACTGCTCCTATTTTCGCACCCCTGGGCTTTGGCGATTGGCGCATGTCCACAGCCTTGATTACGGGTATCACCGCCAAGGAGGTTGTCATCAGCACTCTTTCCGTGCTGGCAGTGGATGCCAATGGCAATGTGAATCTGCCCAATCTGTTCACCCCCCTGACAGCATACACTTTTTTAGTATTCTGTCTGCTCTATCCCCCCTGCATTGCTTCCATAGCTACCATGCGCAAGGAGCTGGAATCCCGCTCCAGCACCGTAGCCATTATCGTCTACGAGCTTGGCATTGCTTGGTTGGTTGCCTTTGTTGTGCGCCATATTGGTCTCATGCTAGGCTTTAACTAAAACAAAAAGACTGTCGTTTATCTCCCTTAGCAAGGAGACTTGCGACAGTCTTTTTTATTTTCTTTATTTACGAAATCTACTTTTGCTAGCACGCCAAATGAGCTCTATGGGCAGATTGGAGGCCCCCGGCGGGGACCATATAAAGCTATATTTCCCGCTCTTGAGCTTAGCTAGCTCCACTGCCTCCTCCACTGTTTCACCCAAGCATAAATCGTACTGAGGTAGGGCAAGCAGCTCGCGTTGGCCATCGTGCTCCAAAACGCCGTAGCCTGCAAAATACCCGCCAATAGGATTCAAAATAAAGCTTATGGGTCTCTCGCTTGCTACAGTGAAATTCACCTTGTAAATAACGCCATAGTTACCATAATTTTCCGCAGCTAAGCCGGTAGTTTTGTCCACGCCCTTGATATAACCTGCGGCGTCAGTGCCTGCCAGCTTTAGCTTTACAGGCTTGTCACCTTCAATGGGACGCTTCAGAGTATATTCCCAATCACTCTTGGCGAAGGTACCGCGCAAAGGATGCTCATCCATGGGCTGCACAGCAGCACTATCATCAAAGAGCTCTAAATCGGCTTTTGGCTCGCACATAAACACACTCAGCTGTGCCTGTCTATCCACTTCTAAATCAATAGTACCTGTAACAAGCTGGTCCGTGTCTACAAGCATTCCATGACCGCTGAGTAGCTCGAAGGAACGACCAAAGGACAAGCTGCCACTAATTTGTTTTTGCGTATGAGGAGCAAAATACTTGCGCTGGGACTCCTTGCCCACCTCCATATAGTTATAACCAGGGCCATCAATCCCCTGCTGCAAAAGCTTGTAATGCATAGGGCGTAGTCCTTCATTTTTTAACAGCACAGCAAGCTTCTTTCTTCCTGCCACCGCGTTCACATGGTGAAAGAAAAGACGTACCCTGCCCTGCACAGTATCACGGTACAAAATGCCATCGTGATACACCATTTCTGGGCTGTCGGAAAAAAGCAAAGTTGGTCCAGATGTCTTAAACTTCACCGAGGCAGCTGCAGCAGGATAATCCTCCGGAATACTTAAAGGTATTTGGGTAATTCGTACAGTAGGAGCGGCTTCAGCAGAAGCCCACATAGTGCAGCTAGTGAGCATAGCTATAGCCATTGCTCCCCATTTTTTCATGTTCATTAAGTTCATCACCTTGCAAAAGATAAAGCTCCCCTAGCCTGCTCGGACGAAGGGGAGCAAATTATTATTTTAAAGAATTTTGATAATCAGCCATGAATTGTGCCAGGCCCTTGTCGGTCAGCTGATGGTTGATCATTTGTGCCAAAACCTTGGTGGGAATGGTAGCGATTTGGCAACCGGTGAGCATCACCTTTTCCACATGTTCAATGTTGCGAATGCTGGCAGCGATAACCTCGGTTTCAATGCCATACAGCTTGAAAGCTTTAACGATATTGTCCACCAATTGCACGCCATCTTGACCAATATCGTCCAAGCGACCAATGAAGGGGCTAACGAAGGTCGCACCTGCGCGAGCAGCCAACATGGCCTGGGACATGCTGAACACCAAGGTTACGTTGGTTTTAATGCCTTCAGCGCTGAGGATTTTTACAGCCTTTAAGCCTTCAGGAATGCAGGGAATCTTGATTACCACGTTTTCAGCAATCTTAGCCAGCTTGCGAGCTTCTTCCACCATGCCAGCGCATTCGGTGCTAATAACCTCGGCGCTTACGGGACCGCTTACCAAGGCTGCGATTTCAGGAATTACTTCAGCTTGGGTGCGACCGCTTTTAGCAATCAGGCTCGGGTTAGTGGTAACGCCATAAACTACGCCCCAATCCACATATTGTTTAATCTCATCAACATTAGCAGTATCCATAAAAATTTTCATGCTTTTCTCTCCCTAAATATACTATACATAATTCAAATAACGTAATAATAATATGAATCAACATTACAAAACAAGAATTGTCATGAGAACATGTACCTAAATTGAGTAATGGTGATATCATGTAGCGAATAAGAATTTTAGCTCATGAGTGGTTGGTACAATAGAAGCAAGGTTTCGAAAAAGTAAATTATTCTTCGAACAGATTGGACACCGCAGCTTCTTGATTGTACCCCACGAAATGAGCGTTATCCCCAAGGGGACAACTCCCTGCACAATTTCTGCTGCGTGCGCGGCACTTGCACAAATTGGCGACTCGTTTGAGAAATTCTTTTGAACGGAATGATATTACCATTACCCAATTTTGATATTACAGTTCTTACCTCAAAACTACAACTTTCTCTGCATTAGTCTGTCCTGGTAGGCTCATGGTCATGACGCGACTCCACAATAGCAGCTTGTCGCCCGCTTTGATGCTTGCGTAATTCTCACAGGCGTATTTATCGATGCGGGCAATAACATCATTCGTGCTGTTCAGCACCCGCACGCAGCTGCCGTCGGCAGCGTGCTGCACTTGGTCCACTACAAAATATTGGGGCACATACTCCTTGCGCACGTCACCAATAACAATGGCAAAGGACTGCGCCTGAGGCGGCAGGCTGCGTGTCATGCGAGCAGAATAATAAACCATTACCTCCTGCCCCACCTTCAGCTCTTTTGGGCTGCGCAGCTTGCCCTTTTCGCCCTTCACAATATAGGTATCCTCGCTTATCAGGGCCGCAACACATTCTTGACCCTCACCGCGAATCACAACCTTATTCCCATTAATTTCTGTAATGGCACCCATCATGCGCAGCATGGAGGGCGCACGCATTTTATCCTGATCAATATCAAAGGCTTCCCAAGAGCCCCTGCTAAGACGACAATTAACTCTGCCCATCACGCCATTATTAGGACATGCTTGTCTATAGTCACCATATCTATCCGGGCAATTGCGTTGCTGGGTGGACTCGCAAACAGCCCTACGCCCTTCGTAATGATGAGCTCCGGCCTCAACACCAGTAGTTATCGTTACACCACCTAAAGTCACAACACAACCAAATACTAACGCTAATCTTTGTAAATTCTTCATAATCCGTTCCTCCGTTTCGTCTCTTTTATAATAATAGTATAGCAACTATTTATGACAAAAATATGACGAAAGGGAAGCTCGTCATTATTTATTCGTGAAATGAATTGCTACTTCAGTTAAGGTTGCAGCCGCCTTCCACAGGCATTCCTCATTGAAGTCAAAATGACTGTTGTGATGGCCAGCAGCAATCTTCGTGCCATACATCATATACAATGCGCGACCGCCCTTTTGCTGTACGCGTTCCATAAAGTAGCCGCAGTCCTCGCTGCCACCCATATCCACATACTCGGAAATTTCGTCAAAATGGCATTTAGCCTTGGCCAGCTCAGCCACCTCATGACCAAGCTCAGCATCGGGCAGGCAAGCAGGCGCACCACCAGCCATGGTCACCTTCAGCTCCACGTCATACATAGCGGCGCAGGCAGCAAGCATGCGGCGAGCTTCGCTTACCATATAATTATTGATTTCCGTGGTTGCACCACGGGTTTCCAGCTTCAGGGAAGCGATGTCCGGCACAACGTTGCGGCCGGTACCAGCGTTCAAAACGCCCACATTAATGCGGCTGGAGCCTTGGCTGTGGCGGGAAATTGTGTTCAAGGAGATGGCTGCCTGGCAAGCTGCCAAAAGGGCGTTTTTGCCCTGCTCCGGTGCCGCACCTGCGTGAGCCGACACACCCTTGAATTCAGCATCCAGCTTCGTGGTTGCCAAGAAGCCGTCAGTCATGGTCACCAGAGCATTATCAGTTGTGGCCTTAAAGCCGATGTGACCGCCAAAAAGATAGTCCACATCGTCCACTACGCCGGCGTTCACCATGGCGTACGCGCCGCGTACGCCTTCCTCCGCCGGTTGGAAAATCAGCTTAATCGTGCCTGCCAGCTCATCCTTGTGGGCAGCAATCAGCTTGGCGGCAGCCAAGCCGATGGTCACATGGCCATCGTGACCGCAGGCATGCATGGCATTTTTATGACAGGAAGCAAAGCCTTCGGTGGTGGGACGATGAGCTTCACCCTTATCCTCCTCCACATCATTGCAGTCCATATCAAAGCGGAAGGCCACAGTTTTGCCGGTCTTACCGGTCTTAAGCACAGCCACAATGCCAGTTTTGCCACCAGCCATTTGTTGTACCAGCTCCGGGTCAGCGCCCTCGCTAATAGCGCGTTCCATATAGGCAGCCAAATCAGCCTGACTGGGCACGCCCATCATATATTCTTCGTTGACAACAGCGGCACCAAAGCTAACCTCATAGCCCAAAGCCTGCAATTCCTTAACAATCATGCTGGCAGTGCGGAACTCGGTCCAGCCAGTTTCCGGATGCTGATGCAGATTTCTACGACGTGCAATCATTTCTTCGCGCAGACCCTGGGCCTGCTCCCAAATAGTACTCATTTTGTTTCCCTCACTTTTAAAATAACACTGTTTGCTCGCTGTCTACGGGCAGAAAAACCTCCACCTGTGGCTGCCTGCGATTTTTATTGGTCACCCACATACCACATTGAGGACAGCTTATTGCAGCAGTCGGCAGCGCCCAAGCCAGATGCTTCCCACAGCCAGGACATATAAATTCTACCTGCAAAGGCCCCTGTTCTTTCTTTTTCATTGCGCCACCTCCTGCGTGAATACGACTTTTAATTATATCACACCTTCATTTAACAGGCAAAGCAAAAGCCGATGTTTTATTTGGCAGGCTAGAGCTTTTTCCCTAAAAATGTGATAAAATAAGCTTATCTAAAAAAAGTGAGGTGAAGGGGCGGTGGACCAAAAGAGTCTGCGCCACGAGGAACATTATGCTTACTGCTGTTGATTTTGAAAAGCTGGGCTTTTGGGAGGACAGTACTCCTGAAGAAAATATTACTGTTTATGGTATGGATTTTGGTACCGATTATATTATGCTGACGGATGATTTGGGCAAAACTCCCCTTGATGCCAAAAAATTCATTGTAGTTGCTGCCTATAACGATGACGACTGCTTTCTGTGGGGTGTGGAACTAAAGGATTTTGCGGCTCTGAAGGAGCTTTGTGCCCGCTTCCCTGCTGGCAGTGCCGAGCTTTTGGAGGCACTACGCACCTACAAGCTGCCCAAAGATAAATGAGACCAAGCTTATAATGCAAAAAAGCTGTAGTCAGGCCTTAAAGCCTAGCTACAGCTTTTTGATTGTCATTTTAACTAAGCAAGGTAAGAAGGATTTCCTCTAAACGCGCATAATCACGTCCACCCTTGCGTAAGTCAATATTCAGCTGGGCTAAATCCAGCAAAGCGTGTGTTAAGGACTTGGTTGTAAAGCCACGCGCTTCCCGTTGCAGATTTTTCGCTACATATGGATTAAGCTTCATTTCTGCCAAGATACCCTTGTAGTCGAAGCCACGCCCTGACAGCTCTAAATACTGCAGCATCTGACGAAGCTTAAAGGTTATCAGTGCACAGAGGGGTAACACATTGGTACCCTTCTTTTTTTCGGCGGCCAAAAGCCCCAACACCTCTGCTAAATTGCGCTTGCCCATAGCGTTAATGATAGCAAAGCTGGATGCCTCCGGTAAGGCCGCAAAAATAGCATCCACATCCTCCGCCGTCCACAGCTTTCTTGCGCCAGCATAGACAGCCAGTTTGGCTATCTCCTGCTGCAAAAGCTTCAAAGGCACCTTATCCACGGGCTGCAAGTACTCCATAATGCGCCCCACAGCCTCAAACTGCCATTTGGCTCCGTGCTCCCGGGCCTGTTCCTCTAACCAGGGAGACAGATTGTTTAATTTAATACTGTTGCACTCGCACATAAGCCCCTGCTTTTTCAATGCTTTAAAAAGCTTGGTGCGCTTGTCCAGCTTGCTTGCATTAACAAGCACAGTGCAATAGTCGGGTAAATCACTTAAAATATCCGCCAGCTTATCCAGCTGTTGCTTTCTATTATCGCTTTCCGCCTTGGCAGCCAAAAGCTTCTCATCCTGCAAAACAACTAGGGATTGGCCACAAAAGAAGGGATAGGTGTTGATGGCAGCAGATAGCTGGTGCAAATCCGTGTCCTTTTCGAAAACTTGCACTTCTCTATCAGCGGAATCCACGCCCTTGAAGAGGACTTCAGGCAAAGCTTGGACGATTTGCTGTCTGTAATAATCCTCTTCACCAAAAACAACGACCAGCTGACTGTTGCCCGGTAGCTCCTGTCCCTGCTGTAATTTATAAAGCAGCTCCTCTGCTTTGATCTCCATGCTATACCTTAAAGCAACTGCTTATTTTACTTCGCTTTCCACACGTGCCAAAATGAAGCACAAATCGCTTAAGCGATTCAGGCAAATCAAAACATTGGGGTTAACCTCTTCGGTTTCTGCCAAACGCAGCAAGCAACGTTCAGCACGACGAGTGGTGGTACGAGCAATATCCAAGGCAGCAGCAGCTACAGTATCGCCGGGGATAATAAAATGTCCCAAGGGCTGCAGCAGCGCATCAAACTTATCAATAGTGCTTTCAAACAGCTTTACATGCTCTTCCTTGATGTAGGGCTCGGGCAGATTGAGACTAGCAATATCAGCCATGACGCTCATAAGCAGCTTTTGCACATTGAAAATGGTTTCCTTTACATCCTCACGAGTTGCTTGAGCACGTGCCAAGCCTAAAGCGGAGGTAATTTCGTCCACGGTGCCATAAGCTTCCACGCGGAGGGATTGCTTGGGCACACGTTCACCAGTGTACAGGCCAGTGGTACCTTTGTCACCAGTACGAGTGTAAACAGCAGCTTTCTTCATATTAATCATCCTTTCGTCAATCAAAAATATGTGAGAGTTATAGTTTAAACAACAAGCCCCTTGTTATCTAAAATATAAGCCCCACTAAAACAATAACCCCCATGTAAGGTGAAGCAACATGGGGGTTGAGTTTTAGAAAGAGCAGCTGAAAATTAGCAGATTTCTTCGGGTTTGAACCAGTTAGCGATTTCGCGAGCAGCAGCTTCCGGAGAATCGGAGCCGTGAACGATGTTTTCGCCAATGGTCAGAGCATAGTCGCCACGGATGGAGCCGGGAACAGCTTCCAGCGGATTGGTAGCGCCGTTCAGTTGACGTACAGCTTTGATAGCGTTTTCGCCTTCGATAACAGCAGCAACCAGCGGAGAAGAGGTGATGAAGTCAACCAGTTCACCAAAGAAGGGTTTCTCTTTGTGCTCAGCATAGTGGGTTTCTGCAACTTCCTTCGGAGCAACGATCATTTTCAGAGCAACGATTTTCAGGCCTTTTGCTTCAAAACGAGCCAAAATGTTGCCAACCAGGTTTTTCTTTACGCCGTCGGGTTTAACCAGAATAAAAGTCTTTTCAATAGCCATTGGAATCTCTCCTTAATCTAAATTGATTTGTTTATACTAAATCGCAGTCACGATTATAGTCGAACCACCTACTATTATACTAAAAATAGCTCTTTTTGCCAACAATTTTACACTTTTTCTTATCTACGCATATTGCGAGCTTGTTCACGCAGCAAACGTACACGCTCTTCTGTAGGCGGATGGGTGCTGAATAATTGCTTCAGGTTCACACCGGAGAACGGATTGATGATGAACATGTGGGCAGTAGCTTCGGTAGCACCGGGCATCACGCGGCGTCTAGCAAAGGCTTCAATCTTCAGCAAAGCATCAGCCAAAGCATTGGGATTACCACAAAGCTCGCCGCCGGACTTATCAGCCATGTACTCACGGGAGCGAGACACAGCCATTTGAATCAAGGCTGCAGCCAAGGGAGCCAAAAGCATCACCAAAATGGTAGCAAAGGGGTTGCGGCTTTCGCCGTTTTCATCACGGCCACCACCCAAGAACATACCCCATTGGGCGATGGTAGAAATAGCACCGGCCATGGAAGCGGCCACTGTACTAATCAAAATATCACGGTGTTTAACGTGGCTCAATTCATGGGCCAATACACCTGCCAATTCTTCCTCATCCAAAAGGTCTGCCAAAGCAGTATTCACTGCCACCGCAGCATGCTCCGGATTACGACCAGTAGCAAAAGCATTGGGCACAGGGCTGTCGATAACGTAAACCTTGGGCATGGGCAGCTTAGCACGGTCGGCCAAGCGCTTTACAATAGCATAAAGTCTAGGAGCGGTGCGCGCATTAACCTCTTGGGCACGATAATGAGCCAAAACCATTTTATCGCTGTTCCAATAGGTAAAGAAGTTCATAACCACGCCGAACACCAGCATAATGGTCATGCCCTGCAGACCGCCAAAGTAGTCACCAATGGCCATGAGCAGCATGGTCATCAGCGCCATAAGCATAGCTGTTTTCATTAATTCTTTTCCTCCTCAAGCAAAAACAAATTCATTTGGTGTACTTTTTCAGTACCACTTTTATTATAACAAGAGCTTGCTTATTTTTCAATTTGCTCTTTAATAGATGTCAACATATTTTCACTGTTTTCACGAACTTTTTTCTTTAAAATAGGATTGAGCAAACCTGCAATCATGGGAATACCAAACTCAAAGTCCACGGAAAGGGTTACCTCGCACTCCTCGCCCTGGGGCACGATATTCCATTCGCCCTCCATTTTCTTCAAATCGCCCTCTGTTTGGGCATAGGTGATTTTATTTTGCTCCGGGTAAAAGGTGTCACGCTCGGTCCAGATGATTTTGCGACCGTCTACATTGCTCACCCAGTGGGAAATAGTGTAATCCTCCCCACGCTCCAAAATATCCACGCTCACCAAATCCTTCATAAAGTTAGGATAAGCAGCCATGTCCTTAATAATCTCATAAATTTTCGCCGGAGCAGCTTTGATGTTCTTTTTCACTTCAACGTAAGGCATTTTTTATTCTCCTTCATATTCATATATAATCGTTCAAAAGGTACCAGATACGAGGCGCGGCGACGACGGCGTATAGGAAATACTCCTAGGAGCCGCAACGAAGTAGATGGTGCCTTATGGACGATTATCGATTATAAATCTTCAATTACATCTGCTGTTTGCTCCACTGCGTCACGGAACTCTTCCAGTACATGGTCAATGACTTCCTTGGGCATAATCAGCGGCGGCTCCATGCGAATAACCTTAGGATTATTCAGGGTATAAGCCACAATGATATGCTTCATAATCATCAGGCTCATGAGCATGCCACCGGCACCCTCCTTGGAAAGCTCAATGCCGAGCATCATGCCCCTGCCGCGAACCTCCGTAATAACGCTGGGGAATTCAGCAGCAATTTTCTCCAAGCCTGCCTTCAAATACACCCCAGCCTCCCGGCCGCGGCGCAAAACATTCTCTTCCTTGATGGCCTTGATAGCGGCTACGCCAGCGGCGCAGGCCAATTGGTTGCCACCAAAGGTGGAGGTATGTAAAAACGGTGCTTCAATGAGGCCCTGCCAAGCCCTTTCGTTACCCACAATGGCACCAATTGGCATCACGCCGCCGCCCAAAGCCTTGGCACAGGCCATCAAATCCGGCTCCACGCCTTCGGCGTTGACGCCAAACCAGTCGCCGGTGCGACCGATGCCGGTCTGCACCTCGTCCGCGATGAGCAGTGCTCCCTTGGCCTCGCAAATTTCCTTTGCTCGGGCAAGATAGCCTGCGGGCGGCACAATGATGCCGCCCTCGCCCTGGATGGGCTCCAAGATTACCGCAGCAGTGTCCTCGTCCACTGCTGCAGCCAAAGCATCAGCATCACCATATTCCACATGGGTAAAGCCTTGCAAAAGGGGCTTAAAGGGGTCGCGATATAAATCGCGACCGGTGGCGGTCAAGCTGCCGAAGGTTTTTCCGTGAAAAGCATTTTTCGCGGCCACAAATTTGCCGCGCTTGGTGGCCAAGCGCGCAACCTTAAGGCAGCCCTCCACGGCCTCCGTGCCACTGTTCACAAAAAAGCTGTATTGCAGTGCCCCGGGAGTAATCTCGGCCAGGGCCTCTGCCAAATCGGCCATGGGCCGATTGAAGAGGACCTTACCGCACATGGGCATAGCGTGCAGCTCTTTTTCCACCGCCTCAACTACCTTTGGATGACGATGGCCCAAGGCGAACATACCATAACCACCTAAGCAATCGATGAATTCCTGACCCTCGCTGTCAGTGATGGTCCAACCGGAAGCACTGGCCTCCACACTGCCCAAGCCCATAAAGCGAAAAAGCTTGGCTTGAGCTGGATTGATATACTTTTCATATTTGGCGATTGTTTCCTCAACGTACATAAGCATAACCTCTATCATATGTTAAATTTAAGTTCACATGCGCTACGCATCTACTATAGCTATATATTATACCACAAACAACGCTAAGAAAGTGTAAAAAATCTGTCATATATAACAAAAGCAGTACCCTAGCATAACTAAGGTACTGCCCATTGTTCTTTCAAAAAACTTAGTAAAGGAGCTTATTTACCGACACAAAGGTAATGCCACTCTTTTTAAACTCGTCCGCATACAGCTTCCAGCATTTGGCTGTGTTAGGACGGGCATGACAAATAGCAATAGCGCTACCATTCTTTTCAGCCATAGCAAAGGCCTTGTAAATTTGCTTGCGAATATCCTCCACGTTACTGCTGTTATCTAGAAAAATATCGTTGCGGGCGGTAGCTACACCCATTTGCTTAGCCATATCCCTTGCAACAGAAGCAGAATTAGTTCTGCTATCAACAAAGAAAATGTTTTCCTTCTTGAGTACCTCTAGCACTGCCTTCATGGTAGCCTTATCCGCTGTAGCCTTAGAGCCCTGGTGATTATTTACGCCCACTACACCGGGCAAGCTGTGCAGATGCTTGCGCACCAAAGCCTGCTTGGTAGCTGCGCTTGAATCTGTCATGACCGTGCGACCGCCCTCGCTCATAGCACTGCGGCTCAAGGGTTCCATGGGCAAATGCAGCATGGGCACCTTGCCCCTGCTCTTGACCATTTCCAGTACATCACTGGAAAATTCCTTATTGGGCAAAATTGCGTAGCTAAAGGGTAAGCCCGTGTTGAGCAGCGTGCGCACAGTGCTCATGTCGGCACCACAATCATCAATGATGATGGCTATTTTACCTTGGTATTGCCTCGCTTCCTCCACCGGCTCCTCTGGCAAATCCTTGACGTCCTTGTCCTTTTTCTTCAAGTTACCGTTATGGAAGAAAATAATCGTATCCGTAACAAAGCTCTTGCTGCCGGAACCAGCCTTCACCTTGATACCTACTTCAGCCTTAAAAGCATCCCATTTTTTATATTTAGTCATCCGTCCGGAAATATAGTCCAAACCGGCTGCCTCCACCTTAGTTTTTAACCATTCACCGGCACCGGTTACGCTGGTGGAATTAGGTACGCCCACAGCCAAATTACGCTGATTAATCTGCACCTTAGCGCCGGACTCCTCCACCTCCACGTTCTTTTTGCCGTGATCATTTTCAATAAGCTGCCAATTGTCCTTTTGCAGCAGGATATTATCTACTAAGCGTTGAGCCTCAATGGACTCGTCCAGCAAATTGACCTCCTTGTTAGGTGCGCTGTCCTTGCTGTCGCCCACGTCCTTCTTGCTGCGGTCATTGGCATAAAACATGCCACAGGCCACAGCCAAGATGGCAATAATGCCAATCAGGCACAGTATTATATATTTTCCACCGGAGGACTCTTTTTTCCTTCTTGTTGCCATAAACCTGACTCCCTTCTCTCATGCCTAAGCACGGGGATGAGTTTTATCATAAACTTCACGCAATCTTTCCATATCCATATGGGTATAAATTTGCGTGGTCGAAATATCTGCGTGACCTAAAAGCTCCTGCACCACACGTAAATCCGTGCCATTGTTTAACAAATGAGTAGCGAAGGAGTGACGCAGCATGTGGGGCGTCACTCTTTTTGTAATGCCGGCGCTTTTAGCATAAGCTTCAATGAGCTCATTCACCCGTTGGCGCGTCATAGGGCCGCCCCAGCTGGTAACAAAAAGCTCCTGTACTGACTCTGGTTTGCCATGGAGCAGCTGGGGGCGCACCACGCTAATATAGCGCTCCAAATATTTTAGCGCTGTACGTCCCAAGGGCAGCATGCGCTCCTTGGATCCCTTGCCCATAACAATGACATACTGCATTTTTAAATCCACATTCTGCAAAGGCACGCTGACCAGCTCCGAAACACGCATACCTGTGGCATAAAGTGTTTCCAGCATGGTTTTATCACGATAACCATCCAAAGTGCCTAAATTCGGCTCCGCCAAAAGGTTATCCACCTCCTGCACGCTTAAAAACTTGGGTAAATGCAGGCCCTTTTGAGCTGCCTCCAGCACCTCGGCCGGGTCACGGCGCAAATAGCGCTCCGCCGTCAAAAAGCGATAAAAGGCCTTGATGGATGCCAGCTTGCGGGCAATGGTGCTGGAGCTGCGCCCGGACTGCTTCAGCTGGGATAAATAGGCCAAAAGCTGCCTGCGTGATACTGCCAACAGGCCTTCGCTATCCTTCAAGCCCAGGGCCTTTTGCAGCAAGCGCAAATCTCGCAAATAAGCGGCACGGGTATTGTCAGCAAGACCAAGCTCCACCAACAAATATTGCTCAAAGAGGGATAGATAATCAAACATCTTCTACTCCAAAAAGAAAAACAACGCCGCAGCGCCGTTTTTCTATAGCTTTCAGTCTTTCTTTTCGGGTTGCATGATGGTAATGTTAGTAGCAGGCGAAATGGTAGAAATCGCATGCTTATACACCAGCTGCTGCTTACCTTCGTTTTCGATAATCACAGTAAAATTATCAAAGCCACGTACCAAGCCGCGAATTTGGAAACCATTCATCAAATAAATAATAACACCAAGATTTTCCTTGCGTACATGGTTTAAAAAGCTGTCCTGTAAATTCATTGCGGGTTTTGCACAGTTCATCATTAGAAATCCCCTCCAATCTATCTCTATACTATAATTTTACAACGAAATGCCTTTTTCTACAAGCATTTCACAAATTCTTCCTACTACGTTTGCATAATTTGGCTTGGCATCCAGCTGCAGCCACTGAATATAGGGCATTTTTTTATACCAAGTGATCTGGCGCTTGGCAAAATTACGGGTGGCCTGCTTGAGCTTGTCCACCGCCTGCTCATAATCCATGCTGCCATTTAGGTACCAAACCATTTGCCGATAGCCAATGCTCTGCATGCTTTGGCATTCAGGGCTGACACCACGGTCCAAAAGATCCCGTACCTCCTGCTCCAAGCCTGCCGCCAGCATCAAATCCACACGCTGGTTAATGCGCTCATACAAAGCAGCGCGCTCCATTTCGAGACCGATGACCAAAGCGTTATAGGGACTTTCGCTAGCGCCATATTGGTTCACCTGCTCTCCGCTCAGCGCCGCTTCCAGTGCCCGCACTACCCGTCTTACGTTGTTGGGATGAATGCGCTGGGCCGCCTCCGCATCCAACGCTGCCAAGCGAGCGTGTAGTGCCTCCGGACCCTTGGCTTCCGCCTCGTGGGTCAGCTGCTGGCGCAGCTCGCTATCTTCCGACACGCTGTTGAAGGCATAATCCTCCAGCAAGGCCTTAATATACAGGCCCGTTCCGCCTGCAATAACGGGCAGGTGTCCCCGCCCATTGATTTCTGTAATCAGGCGCTGTGCCTGCTCCTTGAAATCAACCACGCTAAAGCCGGCCTCCGGCGGCAAAATATTTACCAAATGATGGGGAACTGCTGCCAATTCCTCCGCCGTCGGCTTGGCCGTGCCAATATTCATATTCCGGTACACCAGCATGGAGTCCCCGGAAATAATCTCACCTTGAAACTTTTTGGCAATCTCGATGGCACAGTGACTTTTACCCGTAGCCGTGGGGCCAAGAATAACCAAAACCTTTTCTTTTTGCTTTTGCTCCACCGACTAAGTCACCTCCTAATGATGCCAAACTTAATGCGGCTATATTTTCCGCCCACATATTCCTGACAGCCATATTCTGCCAACAAATACTCGCTGCGCTCCTTAATGACCACCCTTGGAGCGACCTTAAGGGCCAGCTCCACCGTGGAGCTAGCCAGTGGCTCCTCTAAAGAGAGGGGACGCAATGCTTCCATAGCCTTGGAGCCCTGCACCGGATGACGAAACATGGGGTCAAAGTAAACCACATCAAAGCTATTATGCGCGCAGGTCGCCAAATACTCCGCCGCCACTGCGTGGACGGCTTCCACCCGCCGCAGTGCCGCCGTCAAAAGCGGTGTTTTACACTCATAATGAGCCAAGCCATGCTGCACGGCGAAGTGCAAAAGCAGCGAGGCCTCCAGACCCACCACTCTGCCTGTGGGTCCTGCCACGCAGGCGGCTACCGCCGCATCGCTGGCAAGGCCCAGCGTGCAATCCAAAACCCGCGCCCCAGGGTGCAAATCCAGCGCCCGCACCAAATGGTCGGGTGCGCCACGCAGCAGCTGCTGCACCCTGATTTCTGCCATACCCGGATGGTAAGCAAAGGTGCCGTGCTCGCTGTGAATGCGGGGTCCGTCCTTTTCCAGCACGATAACAGCCGCCAAGCCCTGAGCCGCCATGAATGCTTCTAAAACCTGATTATGAGGGCGCTCTACATAAGCCACACCTAATTGGGCGGCCATGGCCTTGGCGGTTTCAATGGCCGCACTGCCCCTGGCATTGCGGCTTAACATCACCGCGTACTTTCCCACTAGCATTTAAAAGCCCGTCCTTTTGAACATTTTGTATAGCTGGTCGCTATCAATGGCAATCATGCAGGGGCGGCCATGGGGGCAGGTAAAGGGATGCTCCGTATTACACAAATCGATTATTAGCTGGCGCATCTGCTGCATAGTGAGCAGCTGCCCGGCCTTAATGGCCGCCTTGCAGGCTGTCATATGCAGCACCTCCTGACGCAAATCGCTAGCCTTGATCTCCCGCAATTCGCTAAGCATTTTGCAAATCTCCCGAATAAAGTCCTCGGCATCCTCCGCCTTGATATCAGCAGGTAGGCTGGAAATGCGCAGCATGGTTTCGCCGCCAGCCTCCACATCCACGCCCAGCTTGAGAAATTCCTCTCGATATTCCTCAATGCGCTCAATTTCGTCCGCAGGCAGGTCCATGTAAAGAGGTATCAAGAGCTGCTGGGCCGGTACCTGCTCATGGGCAGCCACCAGCTTATCGTATAAAATGCGCTCGTGGGCCGCATGCTGATCAATCAAATATAAGGTATCCTCAGATTGGGCAATAATAAAGGTTTTATCCACCTGACCAATGGGCCAAATGGTAGCAATACCGCTATCCGTATTGGTAAATTTAATAGTTTCCCGCTTAAAGGTTGGTTGAGCTGCAGCATCTGTGCTATCAGTGCTCGCAGCATCAACGGCTTTGGCAGCTCCATATTCCTCCCGGGCCTCGTGCACAGCAAGCACTGTTGCTTGTCTGCCCACATCGTAAGTACCCTCGCTCTGCGCCTTGGGCTCCTCCTTGGCAAAATCCTCGAAGGGCTGCCACATGGCCTGTTGCACCGGCTTGGGCTCTGCTTTAAGCTGTACCTCCTGCTTCACCACACTGATGGGAGCAGCCAAGGGCTCAGCCTGGGGCTCCTTGAAAATAGGCTCTACAGGTGCTTTAAAGATAGGATTATTTACTGCAGGGCGAGTATTTTTATTGCTCACGCTGCCATGGAGCGGTGGTAAGGACTGTTGCTTATCTGCGCCAGCCATGGCAGCAGTCTGGGTCTTAGCTTGCACGGAGCCAGCCTGCCCACCAGTTGCCAAAGGCTGTACCTGCTTGGGCTTTACATATGCATTAAGCTCGGAGTCCGGCAGCAGGGTCATCTCCGTCTTTTGGGCACTCATGGGACGGGTCAGCGCATCCGTCAGCGCCTTAAACATAGCCTTATACACAAGGCTTTCGTCACTAAATTTTATCTCGCTCTTTTGGGGATGCACATTCACATCCACTGCCGCTGTATCAATAGTAATATTTAAAACCGCAAAGGGAAAGCCACTCTTGGGAATTTGGGATTGATAGGCGTGGTCAATAGCCTTAGCCAGCATTTTATTGCCAATGCTGCGACCGTTTACAAAAAGTGTTTGCCATTGGCGGGTGCCCTTTAGTAAGGTTGGCTTGCCAATAAAGCCAGTAATTTTAATTTGTGGGTCCGCAAAGTTCACCATCAACAGCTCTTGAGCCACATTGCGGCCATAAAGCGCCCTAATGGTCCCCTGCAAATCACCATCACCGGGAGTATGTAAAACCTCTTTATCGTTATTCACTAAACGAAAACGTACATCCGGACGGGACAAGGCCAGCTTCGTTAAAAGCTCGCTGATATAGCGTCCCTCGGTCACCACAGTCTTTAAAAACTTGCGCCGCGCTGGCACATTGAAGAAAAGATTCTCCACTATAACGGTAGTACCGGCACTGCCGCCAGTACTGGTGACTTCCATATTTTCACCACCGTCAATGTGCACGGAGGTTGCCAAATCCTCATCCGCAGGACGGGTCAACAGCGTAAAATTGGACACAGACGCAATACTGGGCAAGGCCTCACCGCGAAAGCCCAGTGTATGCAGCGTCATCAAATCCTCCGCCTTGACAATTTTACTCGTAGCATGGCGCAGCACTGCCAAACGTGCATTAGTCTCGCTCATGCCACAGCCATTGTCCACAACGCGAATATATTCTGTGCCACCGGCAAAGGTTGTGACGTCAATTTGACTAGCACCGGCGTCCAGAGCGTTTTCCACTAATTCCTTTACCACAGAGGCGGGCTTTTCCACAACCTCGCCTGCCGCAATTTGGTTGGCTGTATTGGTATCAAGTAGCTGTACTACATGTGCATCTGCCATTAGCGACCGCTCTCCTTTCGTGCTTCATCCTGCAATTTATAGAGCATATTCATGGCCTCAATGGGCGTCATGCTCATCACATCAATATTAAGAAGCTGCTCGGTAATGGCGCTGGTAAACAGAGATCCCATTCCGAGCCCTGCATCTGCATCAACCACAGGAGCCGTCTGAGGCCTTTCGCTATCATACTCCTGCAAAAACTCCTCCGCCCTGTCCAAAACCTTCTTGGGTAAACCGGCCAAGCGTGCCACATGCACGCCATAGCTGCGGTCCGTGCCACCGGGCACAATGCGGCGCAAAAAGACAATGTCCTTGCCCCGCTCCTTCACAGCAACGCTGTAATTTTTCACACCGCTCAGCTCCTGCTCCATAGCAATGAGCTGATGATAGTGCGTGGCAAACAGCGTCTTGGCCTTGATTTTGTCGTGAATGTATTCCATCACAGCGCGAGCAATACTCATACCATCAAAGGTGGAGGTGCCACGTCCCACCTCATCAAGAATGATAAGGCTGTTTTTCGTAGCATAGCGCAGAATTTGCGCCACCTCATTCATCTCCACCATAAAGGTGCTTTGGCCGGTGGCCAGGTCGTCGCTGGCGCCCACGCGGGTAAAGATTTTATCCACAGGACAGATATTGGCCTGACGGGCAGGAATAAAGCTACCCATTTGGGTCATCAGCACCAGCAGTGCAACCTGCCGCATGTAGGTGGACTTACCAGCCATATTGGGGCCAGTGATGATAATCATGCGCTCGTCCGCATTATTCAGATTCACATTGTTCGGAACAAAGATTTCCTTCTCCAACAATCGCTCCACCACGGGATGACGACCATCAGTAATCCTAATTTCGCCCTGCTTATTTAAGTCAGGGCGCACATAATTATATTTGTAAGCAGCAATTGCCAGGCCATTAAGTACATCCAAAGTACCAATGGCACGGGCAGTAGCTTGAATTTCGGTAATCTGGCCGCGAATCAAGGTACGCAGCTCATCGAACAAGTAGTATTCCAGGCTTTGGATTTTTTCCTTGGCACCAAGAATCTTGTTTTCGTAATCCTTCAGCTCCGGCACAATAAAGCGTTCAGCGTTCACCAAGGTCTGCTTACGCACAAAGTAATCGGGCACGCTGTTAGCCTGCCCCTTGGACACTTCAATGTAATAGCCAAAGACCTTATTGAAGCCCACCTTCATGGTCTTGATGCCGGTTTCTTCCTTGATTTTTTGCTCAAAGTTTTGCATCCAGGTCTTGTTATCCGCCGCAATGAGCTGCAGCTCGTCCAACTCTGCGTTATAACCAGGGCGAATCATGCCGCCTTCTCGTACCGAGAAGGGCGGCTCATCCACGATGGCCTGCTGCAGACGCGCAGCCAGCTCCTGATGCTCGCGAATTTCGCCGTTAAGCCGCTGCAAAGCTTTGCTTTGACAGCTAGCCAGCACATCCTTCAGTCCCGGCAGCACGCTTAAGGAGCTGCGCAATGCCACCAAATCCCGAGCGTTGGCACTGCCAACCTCCACGCGACTCACAATGCGCTCCAGATCGGCCACTGCTTTCAGCTGCTCCGCCACTGCGTCCCGCAGGGCGGCGCTGGCAACCAGCTCCGCCACGGCCTCCTGGCGCTCGTGAATACGAGCGATATCGAGCAGCGGACTTTCAATCCAGCTGCGCAAGCGGCGTGCACCCATGCTGGTTTTGGTGAAATCCAAAACCGCCAGCAGCGTGCCCCGCTTGCTACCATCAGCCATGGAGCGGACTAATTCCAAATTGCGAATGGCCGTGGCATCCAGCTGCATAAAGCTGTCCCGGACGATTTCGTTCAGCTGATTGATGTGGCTCAAATCGGCCATTACGGTGTTGTGCAAATAGCGCAGCAAAAGCTCCACTGTCTGCTGCACCAAGGGTGCAGCAGTGGCAGTGGGAAAATGCTGCGCGAAGTAAGCCGTTCCCTCGGCCTCCTCTGCATAATTGGTAAGAGTGCATTCCGGTAGCTTCGCCCGCAGCCATTCCAAAAGCTGCTCCTGCTCCGCAAGCTCCGCCGGCAGCACCAGCTCTGCTGGCTGCAGGCGGTACAGCTGCTCCTCCAGCTCCAGCATTTTGTCATGGCCCGTGGCCAAAAACCACTGGCATTCGCCAGTGGACACATCGGCCACCGCCATGCACACGTCGTCATCATCCTCCAACAGCAGCACCAAATAGCGATTATGCTTGTCCTGCAAAAGCTGCTCATTCAGTGCTGTGCCGGGGGTAATAATCTTAATGACCTTGCGCTCCACAATGCCCTTGGCAAAGCGAGGGTCCTCCATTTGCTCGCAAATAGCAATGCGATAACCCTTTTGCACCAATTTAGCAATATAACCCTCCACACTGTGGTAGGGCACGCCACACATGGGAATATTGTCCCCACTGCCAGCGCGCTTGGTCAGCGTAATATTCAGTTCCCGGGATGCTGTCAGCGCATCCTCAAAAAACATTTCATAAAAGTCACCCAAACGAAAGAAGAGCAATTCATTCTTATGCTGCTCCTTCACAGCCATATACTGCTGCACCATGGGTGTATACGTATTTGTAGCAGCCATTAATCAAGCGCCTTACCTTTCACTAACCAGGTTTGAGCTGTATCAATCACAACATTTACCTTTTGACCCACTGCATAGGTTTTACCTTCCACTGGCCACAGCACCAGCATCCCTGTGCGGCTGCGACCTGTCCACACGTCTGCCTGCTTGCTGGGTCCCTCCGCCAAAACCTCCACCGTTTTGCCAATAAGCTGTTCGTGGCAAGCCACACTCTTAGCATTTTGTAGAGCCATCAGTCTGTTCAAGCGCTCCTTCTTCACCGGCAGGGGCACTTGATTGTCCATTTTGGCCGCGGAAGTGCCGCTGCGCTTGGAATAAATAAAGGTGAAGGCACTGGTGAAGCCCACCTGCTCTACCACATCCAAGGTTTCTGCAAAATCCTCCTCGGTTTCGCCGGGGAAGCCTACGATAATATCCGTGGTAATGGCCGCATCGGGCACATATTTTCGAATCAGCTTAATTAAATCCAGATATTTTTCCTTTGTATAGCCACGATTCATGCGGCGCAAAATTTCGCTGCTGCCAGCCTGGAAGGGCACGTGGAAGTTTTCGCAAACATGCTCGCATTCTGCAACTGCCTTAATAACCTCCTCGCTCATATCACGGGGATGACTGGTCATATAATGAATGCGTTCCACACCGGGGATTTCGTTAACACGACGGAGCAGCTTGGCAAAGGCATCCTTTTCACCAAAATCCTTACCATAGGAGTTAACATTTTGGCCCAACAAAGTGAACTCCTTATAGCCCTCCTGTACAGCCTTTTCGATTTCCTCCACAATATTCTCCATGCTGCGGCTGCGCTCGCGACCACGCACATAGGGCACAATGCAGTAGGTGCAGAAATTGTTGCAGCCATACATAATAGGAATCCAGGCCGCAAAGCTGCTTTGACGAACACGATGACCCTCAAATTCACTTTGGTGAATGGTCAAATCCGTATAGGCAATGCCCTTGCGGTCCGCCAAATAATCTAAGAGCAGCTGCTTAAAATCGTTCACATAGGCAGTACCTAAAAGCAAATCCACCTGGGGATGCTTCTTTTGCAGCTTTTCTCCATCCTTTTGGGCCATGCAGCCAGCCACGCAGATCACGCATTCCGGATTGCGCTTCTTTTCGGCCTTCAGCTCGCCAATCTTGCCAGCGATTTTCTTTTCCGCACTCTCCCGCACACAGCAGGTGTTGACTAAAATAACATCGGCGCCATGATAATCACTGACGGGCTTGTAGCCCAGCTCCTCCAGCTGACCGGCATAATGCTCCGTATCGGACTCATTCATTTGACAGCCATAATTAATTAAACAATATGTTTTCTCCTGCATGAGATTAACCTCCATCATCTATAAAAAAGTTTTAGATACACTTTACCTATCATAATATTATACTAAATTTGTCTGTTTTCTCGCAAGTAGAAAATATTTTAGTAGCAGGTATTGAAATCTGACCACAATGTGATTACAATATAGGGAGTGAATTTTCTTGTTGCTTACGCGACAGAAAAAAACAGCATTTTTTATCTTAAAGTAACACTAAGAAGGTAAGGAATATGAAAAGCAAAAAAACTCTCACCCTTGTGCTGATACTGGTTGCCACCCTTTTGGGAGCAGCCTTTTATTTCCTCTATTGGGTACGCACGCCAGCCTATGCACTGAACCAGACAAGAATAGCTCTCAAGGAGCATAACACTACCAAATTTGAGCAATATGTGGATTTGGATTCTGTTTTGGGCAACGCCTTTGAGGATATCATTAAAGCCGAAAGCAAAATCAATAATGACAACCTTTTCTCCAACCCCTTTGCCTTGGGCATCCTGCATATGCTCAAGCCCTCTGTGGTGGATTTGATGAAGCAGGAGGCCTTGGACAGAATTGCCGCTAAACCTCAGCAGGAGCAGCAAGCAGCTGACCCGGTGCCCGACGCCATGCGCCGCAATATGGAGCGCCATATTCCTCTAGATAAGCTTTCCGTGAAGGATTTGAAGCTTGCCAAGCAGGATAAAGGCCAAGCTACCGCCACCTTAGTGCTGCATGACAGCAATCTTGAGAAGGATTTTCTGGCAACTCTGCTCATGGAGGCCAATGACAAAAGCGATTGGCAAATTAAAAAAATCAGCAATTTATCCGAGCTCATCATTCAGTTTTCTGCTGCCAAAAAGGCTAAACAGGCTGCTGCCAATAAGCCCATTATGGAACGACTGAACCAGTCCGTCACCACCTCCGAGGTCGATCTCCATGTGTTCACAGAAGCAAACTCCAAGGAGCCCGAGCCTCAAAAGATGCTCTTGGCCAGCCTAAGTGCCACCAACAAGACCAAGGTAGCCATCAACCGCATGTACTATGATGTGACCATTGTGGACGAAAAGGGCAAGGAGCTTTACTCCTATCCGGAGCATTTCCGTGGCTCCATCGCTCCCGGTGCCACCGTGCAGCTGGAAACCAGCAAAAGACTCAACGCTCTGCTACCGGATGACAAACGCTTGCTGAGCCTTGATATCAGCAAAATGACAGGACGCATCCAGATTACCTACATTGCCTTTGATGATGGCAATGTACTGAGCCCCAACACTTTTATAGAATAATATAAACGAACATTCTTTTCGGTAGAATTTCGTGACCCATAAAATTAAGCCTGAGCGCACTGCTCAGGCTTGTTTTTTATTCTTTTTGTCTCGATGCTTTTTGTAGCCCCAAAAAACAAGAGCAACGATAACCACCAGCACGCCCAAACGCTGACTGTGCTGCTGAAAATTCACGATGTCATGTCCGATTACTACCTCTAGTGCCGTGGAAGGGAATTTGCCGATAAGGTTAGCAATAATGTAATCCCGAGCGCTGATGCGACTTACAGCGCCCACCGCAGTCAAAATACCTGATGGGAAATAGGGCAAGGCTCTAGCGAAGGCCATCCATTCCAAGCCATGCTTGCCGCTGGCTTCATCAATGTGCTGCAGGGAATTACTTTTAGCAATAATTGCTTCTGCCGTGCTGCGAAAGAAAAAGCGCATCAAAAAGAAGCTAATGACCACACCCACCGTCTCAGCCAGCCAGGAGATCAAAATGCCCAAGGGCAGTCCAAAGATCAAGCCGTTGGCTGTAGAAAGAAAAATGGAGGGAAAAATACTACCTGCATTGATGAGCACATCCAAAATAAAGCTGATGACCATGGCCCAAGGGCCAAAGGAGCGCAAATACTCCGCCAGTGCATCCACATTGCCACTAATGGCCAATTTAAAGGTAGTGGTGAAAAAATCCTCCGCAAAGCATTGAATACCACAAAATAACAATATTAGCAGTACTGCCGCTACGATTTTGGTTACTGTATCGGGATTTTTGAGCCACTGATATTTATCCTGCAAAATGAAAACCTCTTTATCTTATGTATTGAAAATCATGGCAAAGCGTTGACCGAACTGCAGCTCCACCAGACCCTTGATTTCCTCCAAGGCGTGAGGCTTGGCCAGCTCCTCCTGCGCCAGCTGGCGCACCTCGGCAATAGTCTCCGTATCTCGAATTATATCAGCAATGCGCAAATCTGGCAAGCCATGCTGGCGCAGGCCAAAGAGCTGGCCCACCCCGCGCTGCTTGAGGTCCTCCTCCGCCAGATAGAAGCCATCCTCGCTGTCGCGGACTACCTGTAGCCGCGCCAGCGCCTCCGGCGTATCCACGCCGGTCAGCAGCACGCAGTAGGACTGCGCGCTGCCGCGGCCCACACGCCCGCGCAGCTGGTGCAGCTGCGCGAGGCCAAAGCGCTCAGCATTTTCGATAACCATCAGAGTAGCATTAGGAACGTTCACACCTACCTCGATGACCGTTGTGCTCACTAAAACCTTCGTCTTGCCCGCTACAAAGTCGGCCATAATGGCCTCCTTTTCTGCTGGCTTTAGCCTGCCGTGCAGCAAAGCACAGGACACACTGCGTAGCACGCCCTTGCTCAATTCCTCGTAGACATTCTCGGCGCTCCGCGCCTCCATTGCCTCCGAGTTCTCGATCAAGGGGCAAACGATATAGGCCTGCCGCCCGGCCTGCACCTGCCGGAGCAGCCCCTCATAGACCTCCGACCGCTTGGCTTCGTTATAGCACAGGGTCTGCACCGGCTTGCGTCCGGGCGGACGACCTTTCATGAGGGAAATATCTAAATCCCCATACACTGTCAAGGCCAAGGTGCGGGGTATGGGCGTCGCCGTCATAACTAAAACATCGGGTGCCTTGTTACCCTTATTGGTCAAGCGAGCCCTTTGCTCCACGCCAAAGCGATGCTGCTCATCGGTAACAGCCAAGGACAGCTTGGCAAAGCGCACATCCTCCTCCAGCAAAGCATGGGTACCCACCAAAACATCGATGAGCCCCAGCTCCAAATTCAAAAGCAGCTCTCGCCGCGCCTTGGCCCGCATGCCGCCCACCAAAAGGGCCACCCGAGCCCCAGCCGGCTGCAAAAATTGCTGCAATGTTTCATAATGCTGGCGAGCCAAAATCTCTGTGGGCGCCATGATGCAGCCCTGGTAGCCGTTTTCCACCGCCTTGGCGAGAGCCAAGGCGCTGATAACCGTCTTACCGCTGCCCACATCACCCTGCAAAATGCGATGCATGGGCTGCTCCTTTTCCATATCAGCACTAATTTCCTGCCAGGCTTTACATTGCTGCTCTGTGAGACTAAAGGGGAGCTGGTCCAAAACCTGTTGCAGCCTTGCTCCATTGGCACCGTGCTGAAAGCCCTGCCTCTGGTCATGATTTTGCAGGCGATAGGACAAAAGGCCACATTGCAGCAAAAACAGCTCCTCAAAAATGAAGCGTCTTTTTGCGTCCTTCAGCGCCTGCCAATTAGTTGGGAAATGAATATTTTTTAAAGCCCATAGTCTGCTGGGCAAATGACATTTTTCCACAATGGCTGCAGGCAAGCTTTCCGGCAGCTCCTGCTCGGCCAGCGCTAAGGCTTGACGCACCCATTTGCGCATATTGGCCTGGGTCAGGCCACCACTCAAGGAATATACCGGCACTATTTCCGGACTTTGCTCCTCCCCCGGCTCTAAAAATTGCACACTGACCTCCGAAACAGAGCGGGTGTTCTTACCGGGACGTACCCGCCCCATCACCAAAACCTCCGTACCCGGCTTTAGCTTTTGAGCACTGTAGCTTTGGTGCATAAAAAAATACAGGGAAGCATAAGCAGTTTCGTCCCTAACTATAACCATAGTATAACGCTTGCCATGAGCGCCAAAGCCATTGCGCACGCTATAAACAGTAGCTCGAAACACCTGCCGGGAGCCATCTATTTTCAGTTCATTTATCTTTTTTAGATTACCATAATCGATATAGGCCTCCTGCCTTGGATAGTACTCCAAGAGGTCGCCCACAGTAAAAATATCCACTGCGGCCAGCTCTAAAGCCTTTTTAGGGCCTATTCCCTTCAAAAATGTCACTGGTTCTTGCCACCACATATAAAAAACCTACCTCAATGCAAATTTTACTTGCTTTTCTTCTCTCTTTATGGTATGATACTCATGTTAAATTTGAATGTGCCTTATGCCTTATCACGTTTAAGGAGGTGGGAAAATATGGCATCTATCTGCGAAATCTGCGGTAAAGGTAAACTGTCTGGCAACAATGTCAGCCACTCCAATAGACACACCAAACGTGCTTGGAGCCCGAATATTCAACAAGTAAGAGCAGTTGTTGATGGTTCTGTAAAACGTGTAAATGTTTGCACCCGTTGCCTGCGCTCCGGTAAAGTTAACCGCGCTATCTAATCTTCGGATTTAAAAAGAAGCCAAATACCTTTCGGTATTTGGTTTCTTTTTTTGTCTCTTTATTTAACCTTAAAGCCACATTCAGGACAGAACTTGGACAGAGAAGAGATCTTAGCACTGCAGCTAGGACAGAGAATAAAGGCTCTGAACTCACGCAGCTTCTTTTCAAACAGCTCGTAAAACAAATTTACTTCCTTATCCTCGCGCTTCCAGCTATAAATCTGCAATCTCTTGCCGGTGGAGTCCATAATCACCTGCAGCGTCTCTTCATCCAGCTGCTGGAAGGCCACCTGCATGATTTTATTGCTATTATGGAAATGAATCACTCTATTGGCCTCGTCAACCTCGTCTAAGGTAACGCCCATCTCATTAATGCTCAGCATGGCAATTTGCCAAGCGGTACCTAAATCAAGCTCATACACGCGGTTATCAAAGCACGCACCCGCACCATCTATTCTCATAGTCAGCCTCCAAATTAAAAATTTATGGATATATTATATCACATTTTCGTCAGCTACGCAGTAACAAATCTGTAAACATGCAGCAAGGCACGCCTCCATAACAGGAAGCGTGCCTTGTATTGTATCTATTTTATTTTGCGTAGTCCACTGCACGGGTTTCACGAATGATAACCACCTTGATTTGACCAGGATATTCCATCTCGGCCTCAATCTTCTTGGAAATATCGCGAGCCAGCAGCACGGCAGAGGCATCATCGATAACCTCGGGCTTAACCATGATGCGGATTTCGCGACCAGCCTGTACAGCATAGCATTTTTCAACGCCATTGAAGGATTCAGAAATCTCCTCCAGACGGGTCAAACGCTTCAGATAGCTTTCCAAGGTTTCGCGTCTAGCACCAGGACGAGCAGCAGAAACAGCATCGGCAGCAGATACCAACACAGCCTCCACGCTCTTGGGCTCAACGTCACCATGGTGAGCCAAAATAGCGTTGATAATCAAATCGGACTCACGGAACTTCTTGGCAATTTCGCCACCGATTTCCACGTGAGAGCCTTCCATTTCGTGGTCAATAGCCTTGCCAATATCGTGCAAAAGACCTGCACGCTTAGCCAGTACCACATCCACACCCAGCTCGCTAGCCATAACGCCAGCCAGATTTGCTACCTCAACGGAATGGTTCAACACATTTTGGCCATAGCTGGTGCGATAGCGCAAGCGGCCCAGCAGCTTAATCAGCTCAGGATGCAAGCCATGCACGCCCACGGCAAAGGTAGCCTGCTCGCCAGCTTCCTTAATCTTTTGCTCAACCTCTTTTTGTGCCTTCTCCACCATCTCTTCAATACGGGACGGATGGATACGACCATCGTTGATCAGCTTTTCCAGAGCGATACGGGCAACCTCACGGCGCACGGGATCAAAGCCGGAAATAATCACAGCCTCGGGGGTATCGTCAATAATCAGGTCGATACCGGTCAGTGTTTCCAAGGTACGAATATTGCGACCTTCGCGGCCAATAATGCGACCCTTCATTTCGTCGTTAGGCAAGCCTACAACGGAAACAGTGGTTTCAGCCACATGGTCAGCAGCACAGCGTTGAATAGCCAGAGAGATAATCTCACGAGCCTTTTTCTCAGCCTCGTCCTTAGCCTGTTGCTCCAAATCCTTAATCAGCATAGCAGATTCATGCTTTACTTCGTCCTCCAGGGATTGCAGCAGCTCCTGCTTTGCCTCCTCGCTGGTCAAGCCGGACAAGCGCTCCAGCTCAGCCTGTTGCTTAGCACACAGCTGCTCTGCACGCTCTTGAGCGGCATTCAGGCGTTGCTCCTTAGAAGCCAGCTTCTCCTCCTTGCGTTCAAAGGATTCGATCTTGCGGTCCAAATTCTCTTCCTTTTGCAGCAAGCGACGTTCCTGACGTTGTAAATCATTACGTCTGTCTTTATTTTCGCGTTCCATATCGGAGCGCAGACGATGGATTTCTTCCTTAGCCTCCATCATCATTTCTTTGCGTTTTGCCTCGCCAGCCTGTTCAGCGTCCTGTACAATGCGAATTGCCTGCTCTTCAGCAGTAGCAATCTTGCTTTCAGCTACGTTTTTGCGTACCAAATAGCCCACTGCACCACCTGCCAGACCGACTACTACGGCAGTACCAATAATTGCTAAAATCGTCCTCACCTCCTAATTAATTAATTTTTTCAAGCATTTTTTGCATAACAACAGCAGGCGCCTTCGCGTCTGCTATGGATGTCCTTATTCCATTGAATATAATCAATTAAATGTATATAAATATAGCAATTAACCTATTAAAATTCTGAAAAAGGGCAAAAAAGAAGGCAACACAACGTGTCGCCTTGTGGAATCCACTGATATACTCACAATGGGACAATTCTATTGTAATTAAATTTTACAATATTGTCAAGGATATTACACTATATATCGGTATTTACCTGCAATTTTTCCCATAAAATCTGCGTATATCTTGAGGAGAAGCCCCGGGAGGCCATAAACCGTCCCGCGGCTGCATATATTTTGTTGCGTAAGAGGAGCTTAGCTTTGGAGTCCAAGCTCTCATCCTCTAGCTGTGCCAGCTTGGCCCGCTGGCGCTGCAGAAAAAGCTCCGCTGCATTGGCCGCCTGCTCTGCCTCCAGCTCCGGCGTAAAGCGCGCCAACACCCTTTGGGAAAGTTCTCCACCAATGCCCCGCTTGCTCAGCTCCGCCGCCAAATGCTGGCGGCCATAGCAGCGCTTATTTAGCCAACCCTCGTACACCCGGTTGGCATAACGCTCGTCGTTGATTAAACCGTACTCCTGCAGCTTCTCGATGGCCTCCTCGGCCTGCTCCTCGTCGGCACCCTTTTGCTGCAGGCGCTCCTGCATTTTTTTCTTGCTAAAGTCCCTATAGGAAAGCAAATCCAGCGCGCAGTCGTAAGCCTGCTGCGCGCTGGTAAACTTTTCCTTAGAGCTCTTCTTTGAAGATCGGTTCCACATCGTCTGCTACAGGTGCGGCATCAGCCTTCACATCGGTTTGGGACATGGTAGTGGCACGAATCTTGGCTTCGATTTCCTTGGCTACATCAGGATTGTCACGCAGGAAATCCTTAACCTTTTCCTTACCTTGGCCTAAACGGATGTCGCCATAAGAATACCACGCACCGCTCTTGTTGATAATGTCCAAATCGGCACCCAAATCAACCAAGCAGCCCTCGTGGGAAATACCCTTACCGTACATAATATCGAACTCGGCCTGCTTAAAGGGAGGAGCCACCTTGTTTTTAACAACCTTCACGCGGGTGCGGCTACCAATCATATCGTTACCATTCTTCAGGGTATCAATGCGACGTACATCCAAGCGCACGGTGGAGTAAAACTTCAGAGCACGACCACCGGTAGTAGTTTCCGGATTGCCAAACATTACGCCCACCTTTTCACGAATTTGGTTGATAAAGATGGTAGCGCATTTGGATTTGGAAATCAGACCGGTCAGCTTACGCAAGGCCTGGCTCATCAAGCGTGCCTGCAGGCCCACATGGGAGTCGCCCATTTCGCCTTCGATTTCAGCACGGGGAACCAGTGCTGCTACAGAGTCAATAACGATTATATCAATAGCGCCACTGCGTACCAAAGCGTCAGCAATTTCCAACGCTTGCTCGCCATTATCGGGCTGAGAAATCAAAAGATTGTCAATATCTACACCCAAAGCACGTGCGTACACAGGGTCCAGCGCATGCTCCGCATCAATAAAGGCTGCATAACCACCCAGCTTTTGGGCTTCTGCAATCATGTGCAAAGCAACAGTGGTCTTACCAGAGGATTCAGGACCGTAGATTTCAATGACGCGGCCACGGGGAATACCGCCCACGCCCAAAGCAATATCCAAGCTCAAGGCACCGGTGGGAATAACCTCAATGTTCATTTTCGCACTGGCTTCGCCCAGCTTCATAATGCTGCCCTTACCAAAATCCTTCTCGATTTGGTGCATGGCCATATCTAAAGCTTTCTTTTTATCTGCATCCATTGTTCAAGCCTCCCGACTACGTTTATCTTATGCTCTTATTATACAAACAAAAGTTTAAATTGTCAAGGGAATTTTTAGGCTTGTTTTTCTTCCAGCAGTGCTTGGATTTCCTTTTGGGCAAAGCTATAAGTGCTGTTGCAGAACTGGCAGTGGGCCTCAGTAACCTCGTCCTGAGCCAGCTCTTCCAAAGATTTTTTATCCAAACGCCCCAGAGCAGACAAAATGCTCTCCCTGCTGCAGCGGCATTTGAAATGCACAGGCACCGTTTCCTTAATATCCACGTCCAAATCACGACCTAAAATGCCAATGATGCGTTCAGGAGTGAAGCCGATTTCCAATAATTGGGTAATATAGGGAGTTTTGTTAACGTTTTCTTCCAGCTTAGCCAAAACCTCTTCACTGCAGCCCGGCATAGCTTGGATAAAGAAGCCGCCTGCGGCCTCCACCTCGCCCTCTTTATTTACCAAAACGCCTAAGGCAACACTACTGGGTGTTTGCTCAGAAACGTACAGATATTTGGTTAAATCGCTGGCAATTTCGCCATCCGCCAGCTCACAGTAGCCAGTGAAGGGCTCTGCGTTTTGCAGGTAACGGGTAACAATAATATTTCCCTGACCAATACCTGCGCCCACATTGAGCTTGCCGTCCTCCCGCAGGGGCACAAAAGCATCGGGATTTTCCACATAGCCCCGCACATCAGTACCTTCAGCATCGGCCACTACATCACCCAAGGGGCCATCGCCCTTCAGACGCAGGCTGATGCGCTCGCCATCCTTCATAGTGGCGGCCAGGAGCAGTGCGCCGTTCATGGCGCGGCCCAGGGAGGCACTAGCGAGATGAGAGCAGCCGTGCTTTTGAGCTGCCTCCCTTACCAAATTTGTAGTACACAAAGCATAAATACGCACACCGTCAGCGGTAGCTTTAGTCAAAACATCTTCCATTGTGCTCGCCTTCTTACATTTCCTTGAACAGATTTACCATTTCCATGGCAGCCATAGCGCAATCCACGCCCTTGTTACCAGCCTTGGTGCCAGCACGCTCCACAGCCTGTTGAATGGTTTCAGTGGTCAGCACGCCAAAGGCTACGGGCACACCGGTTTGCATGCTCACTTGGGCAATGCCCTTAGAAGCTTCAGCACAAACATAGTCAAAATGCGGAGTAGCACCACGAATAACAGTACCCAGGCAGATTACAGCGTCATATTTGCCGCTTTCAGCCATTTTTTTCGCAGCCATAGGAATCTCAAAAGCACCCGGAACCCAGGCCACAGTTAAATCTTCATCAGCAGCCTCGTGGCGCAGCAGGCAGTCCACACAGCCGCTCAACAATTTGCTAGTGATAAACTCATTAAAACGAGCCACTACAATACCAATCTTCATACCCCTAGCATTTAATTTACCTTCTAATACGTTCATTTTATATACCTCCTCTTAGTGGCAGCCACAGCCGCAATCATGTAGCTTGTGGCCCATCTTCTCTTCTTTAACGTCTAAATAATGCTCGTTGAACTCATTAGGCTCCATGATAATTGGCACGCGGTCCGTAATGGTGATGCCATAACCGCTTAAGCCAATGCGCTTCGCCGGATTATTAGTAATGAGACGAATGCTGGTCAGTCCAAGGTCGGACAAAATTTGCGCTCCCAGTCCATAGTCACGCAAATCCGGTGCAAAGCCCAAGCGCACATTAGCCTCTACAGTATCAAGGCCCGTATCCTGCAACGCATAAGCACGAATCTTGTTGGCAAGGCCAATGCCACGGCCCTCCTGACGCATATAAACAACAGCGCCACAGCCTTCCTTTTCAATCATGCGCAGGGCAGTGGCCAGCTGGTCGCCACAGTCACAACGCAAGCTGCCAAAGGCGTCACCGGTGAGACACTCGCTGTGCACGCGTACCAGCACGTCCTTTTTGCCTGCCACCTCACCCTTCACAACGGCCACATGGCACAGGTCATCAAGGTCATTTTCGTAGGCGATAATGCGGAAGGTACCGTACTTAGAGGGCAACGCAGCCTCCGCCACACGGTGCACCATCTTCTCGTGGGACTTGCGATAAGCCACCAAATCAGCCACCGTGATGAACACCAAATCATGCTTTTGCGCGAAGGCAATCAGGTCCGGAGTGCGTGCCATATGACCATCATCATTCATAATCTCGCAGCAAATGCCCACGGGCTTCAGGCCTGCCAGCTTGCACAAATCTACAGTGGTTTCGGTATGACCGGTACGCACTAAAACGCCTCCCTCGCGGGCGCGCAGTGGGAACACGTGGCCAGGGCGACGGAAGTCGCCGGGCTGAGCGCCCTCATCAGCGCATTTTTGCATGGTATAAGCACGTTCATAGGCGGAAATACCGGTGGTGGTATCCACATGGTCGATGGAGACAGAAAAGGCAGTTTCGTGGTTATCAGTATTTTTGCTAACCATGGCACCAAATTGCAGCTTATCCATAATCTCTCCGGAAGCGGGCATACAAATCAGGCCGCGAGCTTCCTTGGCCATAAAGTTGATAGCCTCCGGCGTGCACAGCTCCGCTGCCATAATTAAATCGCCTTCATTTTCGCGATCCTCGTCATCAGTAACCAGCACCATTTTGCCGGCTTTAATAGCCGCAATAGCCTCTTCAATAGTGTTATATTTAAAATCCATTTGCTTCACCTCACACAAAGCCGTTTTCCAACAGCGTATTCATATTTAAAGTGTCCGCTGTGCTCTCTTGCTTCCTATTCCAAGTCAGCATGCGCTCCACATATTTCCCAAGAATATCCGTTTCCAGATTAACGCTGTCACCCACCCTTTTAAAGCCCAAGGTCGTTTCCTTAGCGGTGTGGGGAATCAGCGAAACAGAAAAGCTGGAATCCGTAACCTCCGTCACGGTCAGGCTGATGCCGTCAATGGCAATACTGCCCTTTTTGATGATATATTTTAAAAGCTCCGGGGGCGTGTCGATTGTCACGACAACCGCTATACCATCAGGGCGCTGCTCCGCAATGGTGCCCAAGCCTTCCACGTGACCGCTGACGATATGCCCGTCAAGGCCGTCACAGAGCCTTAAGGTGCGCTCCAAATTAACACGGGAGCCCGGCTGCAGGCTGCCAATATTCGTAAGGCGCACGGTTTCCGGCATCACGTCGGCGGTAAAGCCGCTGTCATCCATGCGTACCACCGTAAGGCAGGCCCCATTAACGGCTACACTGTCGCCAATCTTGAGATTTTCCAGCACCTTTTTTGCACCCACAGTCAGGTGATAGGAGCTGCCCTGCCGCGCCAGTCGCTGCACAGTCCCCAGCTCGGCCACCAAACCAGTAAACATCAGGCATCCTCCTTCCGCACTAAGCCTGTAATCATTAAATCTTGGCCTAGCAGCTTGTATTCTACCTCGTCCAGCTTCCAGCTATCCTCGATATAGTCGCAGCCCACGCCACCGATGGGCGTAAAGCCTTGGCTGCCGCCAACAAGCTTGGGAGCGATAAACGCATACACTCTGTCCCCAAAGCCTGCATCCTTGAAGGCGCCTAGCATCGCACTGCCACCTTCTACCAAAAGGCTGGTAATGCCACGCTGGGCCAGCACGGTTACTACTAAATCGATGGGCAGACGTCCCTTTTCCAGGGGCAAGCGTACTACCTCCACATTGGGCAGAGCGTTAAGCGCCTCCGCCTTCACGGCGTCGGCTTCGAGACTCGTAATGATAATTGTATTCGCTGCGGGATTGAGCACTGTGGCCATTAGGGAAATACGCAGCTGGCTATCCAGCACTACCCGCACAGGGTTCTTACCCTGCACCATGCGACAGGTCAGCTCCGGGTCGTCGGCCAGCACCGTGCCTATGCCCACTAAAATGGCGTCATGCTGCCGCCGCAGCCTGTGGGCAAAGGTTCTGGCCTCCTCCCCAGTTATCCATTTGCTGTCGCCGGTGCGAGCAGCAATTTTGCCATCCAACGTCATGGCATATTTGAGCGTAATAAAGGGGCGCTCCTTGCTAATCCACGTAAAGAAACGCTCGTTAAGGCGCAGCGCTTCTTGTTCGCACACGCCAGTAATCACCTCAATGCCCTGCAAGCGCAGATACTCCAAGCCTTGACCCGCCACCTTGGGATTGGGGTCCGTGCAGGCCACCACAACCTTTTTGATGCCAGCTCTAGCCAAGGCCACACAGCAGGGGCCAGTGCGACCGAAATGTGCACAAGGTTCAAGGGTTACGTAGGCGGTGGCGCCACGAGCCAAATGCTTGGCCTCGGCCAGCGCGTTAACCTCCGCATGGGGCTCGCCAGCCTTGTGGTGATAGCCCTCACCCACAATGTTGCCCTCGTCATCCACGATGACGCAGCCCACCATGGGGTTGGGGCTGGTGTTGCCCTCGGCCTCCAGCGCTAGGGCTAGCGCGCGCTGCATATATTGTTCATCAGTCAAACTAATCACCTTCACTTCAACTTAGGAAGCTAAAAGAAAACCGCACCAGACCTAGGGAGCCCGTGCGGTTAGATACAAATTAGCCACCTTTTCTCATCCAGACTATACTGTCGGTGCAGGAATTGCGCCTGCTCGTGCCCGAAGGCTCGCGGACTTTACCGCCGGTAGGGAATTGCACCCTGCCCCAAAGGTTCACCTTATGAAGTTATTTTAATTATAGAGCTTTAGTAGGGATTCGTCAAGCACCAGAATGTGGCGATTTTTAAAACTCTAATTCGATGCTCACCGGGCAATGGTCACTGCCAAAAACATCATTATGAATCTCGGCACTCTTCACCTTGTCTTTAATGCGTTCGGAAACAACAAAGTAGTCAATACGCCAACCAGCATTCTTTTCGCGGGCTTTAAACATATAGCTCCACCAGCTGTATTTTACTTCCTCCGGATGCAGATAGCGGAAGGTATCCACAAAGCCTGCCGCCTTCAAAATGCGGAATTTTTCGCGCTCCTGGTCCGTAAAGCCAGCGTTCATGCGATTGGTTTTTGGATTCTTGAGGTCGATTTCCTCCGCTGCTACGTTAAGGTCGCCACACACAACCACGGGCTTAATGGCATCCAGCTTTTGCAAATAAGCTAAGAAAACCTCCTCCCACACCATGCGATAATCCAAACGAGCCAGCTCCCTTTGAGAGTTAGGAGTATAAACGGTCACGAGGAAAAAGTCGGGATATTCCGCGGTAATCACGCGACCCTCCTTGTCATGCTCCTCGATGCCCAAATCATAAGTCACATTTAAGGGCACTTGCTTGGTAAAAATAGCAGTGCCGCTGTAACCCTTTTTCTCAGCGCTGTTCCAATACTCCTCGTAGCCCGGGAAATCAAAGGTCGCCTGCTCTCTTTGCATTTTCGTTTCCTGCAAGCAAATCACATCCGGGTCCGCAGCTGCCAAAAAGTCCGCAAAGCCCTTATTCATGCAAGCCCTGAGGCCGTTCACATTCCAAGAATATAATTTCATAAGTCACCTCTTATTTTTCCGCTGCCACCTTCACGGTTTCATAAATCCAGCGGGCAGTGTCGTACAAATCGCTTTCCTTCAAATATTCTTCCGTAGTATGCACATTGCTCATGCCCGTTGCCAAAAGGCCGCAGGGCAGGCCGTAGCCGCAAAGATAGTTGCCATCACTGCAGCCACCGGTAGTCTTGAGCTCCACCTTAAAGCCCAAGCGCTCCGCAGAACGCTTAGCCAGCTCGATGCAGGGATGGTCCTTGGAAAGCTCCACTGCGGGGCAGCCCTCCACAACTTCAAATTCTACCTGACCATTGCCAGTCTCAACTGTCTCTTTAATCAGGGCAATGGTGTCGTCCTTGAGCTTTTCCAGCTTCGGTACATTTAAAGAGCGCATATCGATAACAAATTTAGCCTCGGGGCAAACGATGTTAGTGCCAATGCCAGCATTGAAAACGCCAATATTAAAGGTGGTTTCTTCATCAATACGGCCATAGGCAGGCAGCTTGCTCAGTGCCTCCGCAGCAAGCATAATAGCGTTTACGCCTTCTTCCGGAGCAATGCCTGCATGGGCAGCCTTGCCCTTTACCGTAACGTAAATATCGTAAAGCTTGGGAGCAGCATAGGTGATTTCGCCCATATTGCCACCAATATCCATGCAATAACCGTAATCAGCCTTAATCCAGGATTTATCCAGATTGACAACGCCAAGGCAGCCAATTTCTTCGCTGATGGTAAAAAGCAGCTGGATATCGCCATGAGCCACGCCATCCTCCTTCAGCGCACGCACTGCCTCCAGCATACCGGCTACACCCACTTTATCGTCACCGCCCAAGGTAGTGGTGCCATCGCTATAGAGCACACCATCCTTGCGCACAACCTTGGTGCCAGTGGTGGGTGCTACAGAATCCATGTGCGCTTCAAAAAGTAACGTAGGTGCATCGGCCACAGTGCCCTTTACATAGGCCCACACATTGCCGCAGGTACCGCCAGTTTTTTCGTTGGCCTTGTCCATAACAGGCTCCAAGCCCAGCTCCCGCAGCTTAGCCATAATCAGCTCGGCTTCCGCCTTTTCGTCCTTGCTGGGGCAGGGAACGCTAACCAGCTCAATAAATTCATTTAACAGTCTAGCTTCATTAATCATGTGAAAACTCCTTCATTTCTATTGCAATTTAGTACATAACAAAATGACAATTCAATAACAATTTGTCTTTTAAAATTATAGCACTTTTTCCGCAGAAAAGGTAGTCAAAAGGCAAGACTTGCAAAAAAATAAAAGCCCAAGAACAAGATTAATGTTCTTAGGCTAATTTTTTAATGGCAGGGGTACTAGGACTCGAACCCAGATCGACGGTTTTGGAGACCGGTGCTCTACCATTGAACTATACCCCTATGGAGCGGAAAACGAGATTCGAACTCGCGACCCCCTCCTTGGCAAGGAGGTGCTCTACCACTGAGCTATTTCCGCATTGGCGACCCGGATGGGACTCGAACCCACGACCTCCGCCGTGACAGGGCGGCATTCTAACCAACTGAACCACCGGGCCAATGTCAGGTGTCTGACAGGTATATATAATACCATAGATTAAAGAATTTGGCAAGTATTTTTTAGCAAAAAAATCCTGCCATGCAAGCTCTTTAGAAGCACAAAAAATACCCGAGCCTATCATTCAGGCTCGGGTCAATACAGTGAGAGGAGTTGAATTATTTAACTACAGAGGGCAGCCAGGTGGCCAGCTCGGGGAAGAAGCACAAAATGAGAATCAAAAGAGCCATGGCTAAGCCAAAGGGAATAACGCCCTTTACGATATCAGTCATAGAGCTATCCGGGCTGATGCCCTTCAATACAAACAGGTTCATGCCTACAGGCGGAGTAATCAGGGCCAGCTCCAGATTCAACAGCATAACAACGTTGAACCAAATGGGGTCAAAGCCAACGCTACAAATAAGCGGGAAAATAATCGGCAGGGCGATAAAGATAATGGAAACAGATTCCAAAATGGTGCCCAGGAACAAAAGCAGAATGTTGATAGCTAAGAAAACAAACCACTTGTTGTTGGTAATGCCAACCACGGACTCGGTCAGAGCCTGCGGAGCTTCCAAAATGGTCAATACAAAGCCAAACAGGTTAGCACCAATCATAATCGCAAAAATCATGCAGGTGGTCTTAACAGTGTCCTTCAGGATTTTCGGCATATCCATGGGAGTCAAGGTTCTGTAGATCAGCATGGTGATGATAATGCTGTAAACAGTGCCGATGGCAGCGGCTTCGGTGGGAGTAAAGATACCGGTGTAGATACCGCCAACAACAATAACCGGCAGCAGCAGGCCCCAGAAGGACTTCTTCAGCTCGTCTATGCGCTCCTGCCAAGTAGCCGGAGCCTCACGCTTCAAATGGCGGGAACGCATTACTACGATGGCAGTGAACATCAAGGTCATGATTACGCCGGGGAAAACGCCGGACATAAACAGCTTGCCCACGGATTCATCAGTAATAGCGCTGTAAAGAATCATGGGAATGGACGGAGGAATCAAAATACCCAAGGTACCGCCAGCAGCTACGGATCCCAAAACGGTAGCACGGTCATAGCCACGGGACAGCATTTCCGGAATGGCAATGGCGCCGATGGTTACAGCGCAGGCTACGGAAGAGCCTGTAATCGCCGCAAAAATAGCGCAGGCAATAACGGTAGCAATGCCCAAACCGCCAGGCAAATGACGCAGCCATTTATTAGCCAGCTCGAACAGGTTGCTGCCCACCTTGCCCTCCAAAAGGATTTGGCTCATAAGGATATACAGGGGCACAGCAGTCAAAACAAAGTCATCAATGGATTGGTAGCCAATAATGGGAACCTGGGAGAGAGCCTCGCTGGTACCGCCCATAAAGGCAAAGATACCGGCAATGCCGCCCATGCCTAAGGAAAAGGCTACGGGCAGACCAATCAGCAGCAGGAAAAACAAAATAATGGTAAAGGTTGCAATCATTATTCGTTTACCTCCTTGCTACAAAAAGTTACATATACCTTTTCTAAAAAGTCATGTACTAAATACAGGAACAAAATGCCCATACCAATCGGCATAGCGGACTGAGGAATCCACAGCGGTGTTTGCAAAGTAGTAGGAGCGCAGTTGTTCAGCTCATGGGACAGCATAACCATTTGAGCGCCCTTTACCATGAAGATAAAGCTATAGAATGCGCCTACTAAGGTGGTCACGATTTCCAGCTTATCGCAGGTGGATTTGCTCAGCTGGGTCAAAAGCAAGTCAACATGGATATGCTTTTTGGCAGCATAGGTAACGCTCATGCCCAAGAAGCCGGCAACAGTCACGCAATAGGTAGCCAGCTCCATAACCCACTCTGTAGGGGCATTGAAGACGCTGCGGCACACAACCTCATAAGCAATCATCATGCCACAGCAAAAAATCAGCAATCCGGCAAAGCAGCCTACAATATAGGTAACCTTATCCAAAAAGCTTTTCATTGCATCAAGAAAACTTTTCACAGATAACCTCTCAATTCTAAAAGGAGCCACTTATAAGCGACTCCTTTTCAAAGCAAATTCAAATCAAATAAAATCGGAACTATTATTTGGAGCACATTTCGATGAGCTTCTTACCAACCTCACCGTTTTCTTTAATGAACAGATCCCAAACCGGTTTGGTCTTAGCTTGCCATACCTTGATATCTTCCGGAGTCATGTAGTACAGCTCGCAGCCGTTCTTCTTCATTTCTTCATTAGCCTTCAAATCTTCGGACTTAGCTTGCTTACGAATGTCGTCACGAACCTCTTGGGCAGCCTCCAGCAAAGCCTTCTGTTGGTTAGCGCTCAGTTTTTGGAAGGATTTTTCGTTCATAGCAACGATGAATTCAGGAGAAGCATTGTTGGTAATGGTCAGATATTTATGAACCTCGTACATTTTGCGGCTGATCATAGCAGGAGTACCGGAGATTTGGCCATCCAGAGTACCGTTCTTGATCGCCATGTAAACTTCACCGGAGCTCATGGTAGTAGAAGAAGCGCCGATAGCTTTAATGGTTTCGGAGGAATATTTGGAATAGCCACGAATCTTCATGCCTTCGAAGTCAGCAGGAGTCTTGCAGAGCTTTTTGTTGTTAGCGAATTGTACAAAGCCATAGTCAGCCCAAATCAAAGGACGAACGCCCTTCTTTTGCAGCTCGTCGCCCAGCATCTTGCCAACGCCACCATCGATAGCCTTGTCAATTTGTTCATAGGAGGGGAACAGGAAGGGAACGTCAAATACGTTCATAGCGGGAATAACCTGTGCCCAACGGCCAACAGTGTTCAGGCCCATATCCAAAGCACCGGATACGATAGCATCGTTCATGTTTTTATCCTTAAAGGTAGCGCCAGCAGCAGAAATTTGGATTTCTACAGTGTTATTGGTCTTAGCAGCAACCTTGGTTTTCAGGTTATCCATATTTTTTACTAGCCAGTGAGAAGCGGGCAATTGAGCAGCCAATTTCAGGGTGATCTTCTTGTCAGCACCTTTGGGAGCATCAGCCTTCTTTTCGCCACCGCCACAACCAGCGATGAGAGCCATAGCAGCAATTAAAGCAACAGCGGTAAACTTCTTGGAGATTTTCATAAACACAACTTCCTTTCTTCATAAGCAGCTTCGCTTATTTTTTGTTTGTAAAAAAATTTATTATTTGTATTTTTTATCCAGTTCATTGTAGTCATCAAGACCAATGAAGCTGTTAAATTGACTAAAGCTGAGCATTTTATCGTGGACACTATTAGTAGTACCCTCGTCACGCAGGGTACGCAGCACTTCGCCTAGCGCCTTGGTTACGGTGTAAACCAGGGTACAGGGCCAAAAGACGATGTCAAAGCCCAGATTTTCCAAATCCTTGCTGGTCAGGTTCGGCGTACGTCCGCCCTCAATCATGTTAGCAAGAAGAATAGTGTCCGGGAAGGCCTTGGCAATTTCCTCCAGCTCCCATTCGTTTTGGGGCGCTTCGATAAAGAGCGCCTCAGCACCGCTATCGAGGTACAGCTTGCCGCGCTCAATAGCTGCATCTAAGCCATACACAGCGCGGGAGTCCGTGCGGGCGATGAGCAACGTGTCGGGGTTGGTCTTCGCGTCCGCCGCCGCCCGCAGCTTACGCGCGTGCTCGGCGGCCTCAATGACCTGCTTACCCGCCATGTGGCCGCAACGCTTGGGCCACACCTGGTCCTCGAACAGCACGCCGGCGGCGCCGGCGTGCTCATATTCACGCAGCGTGCGCTGCACGCTGAGCGCATTGCCATAACCCGTGTCCCCGTCTGCCAAAACGGGAACGTCCACAGCGTTAGTAATTACGCGCAAGGCAGCTGCCATTTCTGTCATGGAAAGATAGCCCACATCGGGCTCCGCCAAGCGGGAAGCCGCGATGGCGTAGCCCCCCATTACCAGGCCGTCGAAGCCGGCCTGCACAGCTACCTTGGCAGATAGTGCATCATAAACACCGGGCAGCACCAAAATGTCCGGTCGAGCCAGTCGCTCGCGCAATTTTTTACCAGGATTAAGCATATAGTTAATTCCTCCTCTGACATAAGAAAAGCCCCTACCGGCACTGCCGGTAGGGGCGTCGTTAACGCGGTACCACCCTACATTATACTCTTGAGCTTTAACGCAGCTGACGCTTGCTCCTACATCATCTCACGACGAACTCGTAGCAAGGGCTCCCAGGTGAGAAAAATAACGCCATTTCGTCAGCTTGCACCAACCGCTGACTCTCTAAAGCCTGTTGTCATTTTATTCCTGTTCACAGCCGATGGATAATGTGTAATTCACTTCGGTGTAAATTATAGATAGTATAACAACACACTTTGTATCTGTCAAGCTTTTTGGCGTATTTTTTTCTTATTTTTTTGCAAGATTTAACACAAGTACCACCACAAGAGGAATCTATTCACTGTAAACGCACAACGCCTAAGTGTGCTCCCTTCATCGCAAACAGCATCCCTTATATAAGTGCAGGCAAGCTAGTCTTGCGCACCAGCTTAAATATCCTTCAGCAAATCATCCATGTACTTACGCAGCTTCTCCATCTTCTTGCGTACCAGGTCCACCTTGGCGGCATCGCGAGTAACAATCTGCTCGATTTTGCTACGCTGCAAGAGGTAATCTCTTTCCATGCCCTGCAGGTAAGAGCGCAGCTCCAATGCAGCAGGCTCTGCCTGCACAACCTCGGAAGCATGCACCTGCCACTCGGTGCCAGTGATTTCCACAGTATCACCAAAATGCGGTACATAGGTAGCAGTGCCCAGCTTGCGGCCCAGCTCGTCGGCTAGGGCCAGGGAGGCATCGATTTCACCATGGGTTACAAAAAAGGCCTTGGGACTGGTCTGCATGCCGCTGTACCAGGCCATGAGCTGTTCCTTATCTGCATGGGCGGAAAAGCCCTTCATGTTGTAAATCTTAGCGCAAACGCTAATGGTTTCGCCCATAATCTTTACCTTTTTGGCACCCTCGATAATTTGGCGCCCCAAGGAGCCCTCGGCCTGGAAGCCGGCGAAAACCACACTGCATTCCTTGCGCCACAGGTTATGCTTCAAATGGTGCAAAATGCGACCCGCATCGGCCATGCCGCTGGCGGACAAAATAATCTTGGGACCAGGGGTATCATTAATGGCCATGGATTCCTGGGCAGTAGCCGTAAAGCGCAGGTTGTGCATAGCAACAAGACGGCGGCCCTGCATTTCGTACAGCGCTCTCGCCTCTTCATCATATTCTTCCGGATTAGTCAAAGTGATGGCCGTGGCCCTGTTAGCCATGGGGCTATCCACATAAATGGGCACCTCGGGAATTTTCCCCTCGCTGATGAGCTTTTGGAAATAGTACAAAAGCACTTGGGTACGACCTACGGCGAAGGCAGGAATGATTAAATTGCCACCCCGCTCCATGGTATCGTTGACAATTTCAGCAAGCTCTCCCTCCTTGTCATAGGCCTCGTGCACACGATTGCCATAGGTGGATTCGGTCACAACAAAATCTGCCGGCGGCAGCTTGGAGGGGTCGTCGATAATGGGCTGGTTTGGTTGGCCAATATCGCCAGTAAAAATAAGGCGGGTTTGCTTGTCGCCCTCGGTAACAGTCATTTCAATAAAGGCGGAGCCCAAAATATGGCCAGCCACGCGCAGAACAACTCGAACACCAGGAATAACGGTGAATTCTTTGCCAAAGTCTTTGACTCTGAAAAGCTTCAGTGCCCTGTTAGCATCATCCACTGTAAACAGGGGCTCCACGAATTTTTTGCCAGCACGCATGCCTTTACGATTGGCAAATTCTGCATCGCTTTCCTGGATGTGAGCGCTGTCTGGCAGCAGGATGGAGCACAGCTCTTCCGTGGATTTGGTGCAGTAAATGGGTCCATTATAGCCTTCTTTTACGAGCTTGGGCAGCAGGCCACTGTGGTCCACATGGGCGTGGGTCAAAACTACGGCGTCAATGTCGCCGGGGTTAAAGAGGAATTCTTTTTCGTTAAATGCTTTGACCAGCTTGGAGCCTTGGAACATGCCGCAGTCCACCAGCATTTTTTTTGCACCCACCTCGATTAGGTAGCAGGAGCCGGTAACAGTACGCGCTGCGCCTAAGAAAGTAATTTTCATGGATATGCCTCCTTTATTTCCTTGCGTTTTCAGCTTTACAAATACTAACTTTATTTATTTAATTCTACATTATAGAGAAAAATCCTCCCTTGAAAAACAAAACACCCTAGAGAAGCCATTATGATATGCAACTCTAGGGTACTACAATCTGTAATTTTGGTTTCTTATCAGCCAGCACTCAGCTGATACATACTATCCACCTTATCGCAAAACTGGCGAATATCCATTTCGTGATAGGAGCTATAAAGCTTGGTGATTTTGCTGATGGGTACATGGCTCACCAAATCGTCAAAGCTCATGCCCCTTTGCCATTGATAAAAGGCCACAGCCCAGCCCGTCCAATACTCCTCACTGTTGGAGCTTACATAATTAGGCTTGATGCGCAGCATGTTGATGCCATTGCTATCCAGCACCTCATAAGCCAGCTCCTCGCCAGATTTGGAGGTAATCTTTTCTATTTCCCGCTTGCAAAAGCACTTGGCCACCCGGGACTTGACAAACAAATCAAAGAACTCGCTAATCTCGTACTTCAAATTGTACACCGCAAAATCAAGCATGCGGCCTAAAGCAATGCGAGCCTTGTCCAAATACACCCTGTCATAAGCATAACTCATGGGCACTCACTCCTTGTTTAGCTTCTACATTCACTTGCTTTTGTTATCCATATTATAACATACGTCTCCCAAGAAAGGATGGCAGAATTGTAAACAAATAGTGTAATATTTCTTACAAAACAAAGACATAAGTTAGGGCACCTAAAAGCACCAATCCGGCAAAATTATAGTATAAAAAAGTCCGCAGATAAGTGCCAGCTTGATAAGGATGCTCCGCCACGAAGAGCTTATAGGAGATGACGCTGGCCATGGAAGCAATCAAGGTGCCCAAGCCACCAATGTTGACACCTAAAAGCAGGGCATCCGCTTCCGTCGTCAGCCCCGCCAGCAGCATAGCTGCTGGCACATTGCTGATGAACTGGCTGGCGAGCACGCCAGCTGCATAGGTGCCTGCTGCGGTCCCCAAAAGGGACTGCTTTAGGTAGAGTGCCAAGCTAGTGTGGCTAATATTGCCGATGAAGATAAAAAAGCCCACGAAGGTGACCAAAAGGCTGTAATCCACCTCTAGGAGCAAGCGACGCTGCTTGAGCAGCACATAGGCTACAGTGATACCCAAGGCCAGAGTTTTATCCACCCAATGGAGCACAGCAGCAATATTCAGAGCCAGCAAAGCCAAAAGCAGCACGGTTTGCCAAAAAGCAGGCTTTGCCTGCTGGGGCAGCTCCAGCGTTAAGGCTTCATTGCGTCCCCGCCAAATGAGGAGACCAAGATAGATGATGGACAGCAGTCCCGGCACAGCCATCACGGCAAAAAAGCTGGCTGCTGTGTAATGATAATGTGCATACAAAAACAAGTTTTGAGGGTTACCAGGAGGCGTCACCATGGAGCCCAAATTGGCAGCCAGCGTTTGCAGGATGATGACCCGGGCCACGTCCCGTTTGAGCGCTCTGCCGATAATGAGGGCCAAGGGCACAAAGGTAATCAGTGCCACATCGTTGGTGACAAACATGCTGGACACATAAGTGACCCCCACCAGCGCCAGCACCACGCTGCGCCAGCTGGCGCAGCGCTTTAAAAGCTCCCGCGCCGTCCAGTCCAAAAAGCTGACGCTTTTTAGTCCGGCCACCACCAGCATCAGGCTCAGCAGAATGCTGAGCACGGCAAAATCGATATATTCAAGCTTGGGACGCTGGAACAGGCTGCTTACAGCAGCCAAGGCCAGCGCCACACACAGCACAGTCTCTTGCTTTAAAAATTGTTTCAGCTTAAGTAGCATTTCTCTCCTCATAATAAAAAGATTGCATAACATTTCTAGGAGCCGCAACGAAGTAGATGGTACTTTATGGCGCACATTACGCACATTACCAATTGTGGCTTGCTGCGCAGAGCGCCAACCCATGCACCTCGCTGGCCCCCGCTCCCAGCAGCACCCCGGCGGCCTCCGCCATGGTGCTGCCGGTGGTGTAAATGTCGTCGCACAGGAGCACGCGCTTGCCTGCTACGAGCCGCTGAGCCGACCGGCTCAGCGCGAAGCAGCCAGCGAGCTCGTTGCGCCGCTCCTGGGGCGCCAGCTCAAAGAGGGGCGCCGTGGGGCGCACCCGCTCCAATAGCTGCGCCTGAAATTCGCCGCCACGCTGCTCTAGTAGCGGTGCAAAGAGGGCTTCAGGCAGGTCAAAGCCCCTACGCGCTCTGCGCTCGGGGCTGGTGGGGATGCAGGTGATAACATCGTACTGCCCTAGCCAACGCAGCTTTGCCTGCGGCAAAGCTGCTTCTGCCTCCTCCATAAACAGCGGCAATAAAGCGGCATTTGCATTAAATTTTATAGAGTGCAAAGCATCCTTCAGAATGCCGTCATATTTGTAGAGTAAAAGCACGCTGTGCAGCACATCGCAGGCCAAGGGCTCCGCCTGCCCTGCCAAATATTCTTCTCTGGGCTTGTACTGCACATATTTTTGTAGCAAAAAGCCCTTGCGACACACAGGGCACAGATAACCTGTGTCAATGACGTTGCCGCACACAGCACAACGGCGCGGAAAAATCAGCTCCCGTACCACCCGCATATAATATGACAGTGCGCGTCCATATTCCTTGAGCATTAAAAGACCTCCGTATCCTCCTGCAGTCGTTCTGCCAGCAGGCTGTGACGTCGCCGTGTTTTGTCGTTCTCCACCGCCGTCAAAACAGCCCGCTTGCTGCCCACCACCAGCACTCTTTGCTTGGCTCTGGTCACGGCAGTATAGAGCAAATTGCGCTGCAGCATGACATAGTGACTGGGTACCATGAGCAAGATAACGCAGGGATATTCGCTGCCCTGGGACTTGTGCACGCTCATGGCATAAGCCAGCTGCAGCTCGTCGCATTCACCCTGGCTATAGGAAACATAATCACCCTCAGGACGCTCCGGATAGGCCACAGTCACGGTTTTGCCTTCGATTTTATAAATGCGACCGATATCCCCGTTGAAAACATCCTTTTCGTAATTATTGCGAATCTGCATCACCTTGTCCCCCACTCGCAGCACATTGCCGGGAATATTAACCTCGGGCTTCGTCGCACTGGGAGGATTGATATACTGCTGCAGCAATTTATTCAGATTCTGCACGCCGCAGGGGCTCTTATGCATGGGGGTCAGCACCTGCACCCGCCGCCAATCGCCGTCCCGCGTCATGTCCGCATAGGTGCGGGCCACAAATTCCGCCGCGGCCTGTTCATCAGTAAACTCCTGCAGAGCAAACTCGCTGTTAAAGCCGGCAATAAATTCCGGCATCTGGCCATGATTTATCTTGTGCGCGTTGCGCACAATGGGGCTCACCTCCGCCTGGCGGAAGACATTCTCCAAGCGTACTACGGGCATTTTGCCAGAGCGAATCATATCCTGCAAAACGGCCCCTGCCCCCACGGAGGGCAGCTGGTCCACGTCACCCACAAAAATCAACCGACAGCCACCAGGAACAGCCTTCAGCAAATGATAGGTCAAATTAATGTCCAGCATGGAGGCTTCGTCAATAATAATAGCCTCCGCATCCAGCGGGTCCTCATCATTTTTTCCAAAAAGCAAGCCATCGCCTGATGGCTGATACTCCAAAAGTCGGTGCACCGTCAGCGCTGGATGCCCTGCCGAATCAGCAAGGCGACGTGCCGCTCTGCCTGTTGGCGCTGCCAACAGGATGCGGCAGCCAGCCTTTTCCAGCACGTTCAAAATACCCTTAACAACAGTGGTTTTACCGGTGCCAGGGCCGCCTGTAAGTACAAAAACACCATGCTCAAGGCTTGTATATATAGCCTGCCTTTGCGCCTCGGCCAGCTTAATGCCTGCCTCATGCTCCCAAGCAGCAATTACCGCATCCGCATTCACCCTTGTAATGGGCTTGGCCAGATCCCGCAAATACAGCAGGCGGCGTGCTGTCTGCACCTCCGCCCGATATAAATATTCGGGATAAATAAAGCGCACGCCGCCCACCTCTTCCATGCGCAGCCTGTCCTTTTGCAGTAGCTCGTTGAAGACCTGTTGCACTGCCTCACGCTCCACCACCAGCACGCGGGCCGTTTCCCGCACCAAAAGCTCCTCGGGCACACAGGTGTGCCCGGCGCTGGCTGCCGAAATCAAAGCGTAGCTAATGCCGGCCATGAGCCTTTCTGGGCAATCATGCTCCATGCCCATAGCCATGGCAATTCTATCCGCAGTTTTGAAGCCAATACCCACCACATCATGAGCAAGGCTGTAGGGATTTTCTTTAAGACGTGTAATGGCAGTGTTACCATACACAGCCTGCAGCTTCGCCGCATAACCGCTGGAAACACCGTTGGACTCCAAAAACAGCATCAGCTCCCTGAGGCCGGACAAGGCCTGATAGGCCTCCCCAATGGCAGCAGCCTTCTTGGCACTGATGCCCTTGACCTTGGCCAGGCGCTCTGGATAAAGCTCCAGCACCTCCAGCGTGTCCGTACCAAACATTTCCACAATGCGTGCTGCCATCACCGGCCCCACTCCTGGCAAAGCTCCGGATGCCAAAAAGCGCTCCATACCCGCCGCAGAAGTAGGTTGCATCACCTGTAAGGAGGTAGCATTAAACTGTTGCCCAAAACGGGCATGCTCCACCCAATCACCCTCAAGGCTGATTTGCTCCCCTAAATACGGCGCCGGTCCCCGATAGACCACTGTGAATTTGCCCAAGGCTTTATTCTCTATCCGCAGTACGCTGTACATGCCATCATCACTTTGAAAAACGATGTCAGCAACAACGCCCTCCTGCTTTTCCATAGCTTCACCACCAATAAAAACTTTTTGTCTAGCGAACGAAACAAGTGTTTTTTCTAACATATACATATTATAGCACGAAAAAGCACTTTCCGGGGAGCATTTAGCTTTACAGCCTTTAAAAATTTAGCTATAATATAAGAGTAAGCGAGCTTCCTAGGTCTAAAAAATGACAGCCGGGAGGGCCACTATTTGCTTATTTTATTTTTAGGGGTGTAAACGTGAAACAGAAGAATTTTCTTGGTAAATTAATTGCCATTGATATGTATAATTGCGGCACGGAGGAGATTTCCGTTTCTACTGTAGCCGAAGAATTGCTTCGCAAGGGCTGCGAGCAATTTTCCATGCATTGCCAACAGATTGTTTGCAATCAGGAGGAGGGTGCCAAGGAGTATTCCCTCTTTGCTATTTGCCAACAGGGACATGTAACGCTGCACGTGTATCCGGAAATGGGTTTTATGACCTGTGATATCTTCACCTGCTCCGCTGATGCTGACCCTGCCGCCTTGGCACGCAATCTGCGGGAAGCCTTCGATGCTGACAAGTCTAAAATCACCCTTTTGGACCGCGGTGATTTTGGTAGCAAAAATGATATGAAGCCCACCCATCGCTCTAAAATCAAATTAATCCGCCGTACCAAGAATGTTACCAGCAGCATGGGCAGTAAGCTGAAAAAAATGATGATGAAGCCCCGCTCTATCTAATTGCGTTGTAAAAGGATAAGGCTGCCCCTTGTGGCAGCTTTTTTCTATGTATTGCTATAATTCCCCAATTTAAGGGAGGTTTACTTCATGAAATATCTCATGTGGGATGTGGATGGCACCTTGATTCTCACCGGCGGCGCCGGCAAGGATGCCATGATTAATGTAATTAAGGATTATTACTTTTTAGATGCCTTTGATTTTACCCAAAGCCTTGCCGGACGCACTGATTCTGACATTATTAAATCTGTAGTTACAAGGCTCAGAGGTCGTTGCAGCAGTGCAGAAGCGGCAGGTCTGCTTATTCGTTATCACATGGAGCTGCCCAAGCAATTGCCCTTGCACAAGGGTCGGGTATTAAAAAACGTAGAAAAAACGCTCCAATATTTTAGCCAGCCAGGCAGCAAATACCTAAACTGCCTTTTAACGGGCAACACCCGCAGTGGGGCTCAGGAAAAGCTGGCCTATTACGGACTGGATAAATATTTTTCCTTCGACCACAGCGTTTTTGGCGAGGTCAGTGAAAAGCGTGAGGAGCTAGCACGCATTGCCTTCTCCCGTTTTTTCCTGCTCCATAACCAAAGCTTTGACCCCAAGCAAATGCTGTTCATTGGCGATACCCCCAATGATGTCAAATGTGCCCATTCCATTGGCTCTCCTTGCTTAATTGTACTGGATGGCTCCGGCTACAAGCGGGAGGATTTTGACGAATGCAAGCCCTGGAAAATCATCGACTTTTTGCCCGAGGATCCCCAGGAATTGGAAAAGCTTTTTTATGAAGCTTAATGTGAAAGCAGGTATAACATATGCTTAGCAAAAAATTATTACTTTTGAGCGTTGCCGCAAGTCTTATAGTGCTTCTAGAGTCTCCCACTGCCCAAGCCTATAACAATGCTGATTTAGTCGCTGTGCAAAAGGGGGCCAGCTGCCCCGGCGGTGACCTTTCCGGTGCCGACCTGTCGGGCTACAACCTTTCCGGACGAGATTTTGCAGGCACGGATTTTACCGAAGCACGCCTGGATGGGACTAACCTGGATAAAGCACAGCTGCACAATGCTGTTTTTCGCAGTGCCATTCTGCACCGCAGCCGCCTGCGGGATGCGGATTTAACCGATGCTGATTTTAGCTATGCCCAGGCTACGGATGCGGACTTTACCAACGCCAAAATGGACAGAGCTCAGCTTTTTCGCAGCCAGCTCCAAGGGAGCAAGCTGCTCAATGTGAGCCTTGCCTACGCCCAAATTCAAGAAGCCGTGCTGGACGGTGTGCAGGGCGATTTCGCAGACTTTAGCCACGCCAGCCTGCCCTACAGCTGGCTGCGCAATGCCAGTCTGCCCAACGCCTGCTTTTACGGCGCTAACATGTACAGCACCCACATGGCCAAGGCCAATTTAAATAATGCTGATTTACGCAGTGCCAAACTGAGTCACAGTGATCTACAGCACGCAAAGCTCAATCGAGCTTTGCTGGACAGAGCTGTACTGGATTATGCGGACCTGCGGGGAGCAGAGCTAGAATATACACAATTCGGTACTGCCTTCAAGGAGCATGCCAAGCTAGATAAATAAAACCCTTCACGCCACCTCACGGTGGCGTTTTTCTTTTGCCCTTAGAAGGCCATAACAGGACACCCCAAGACAATGCTTGCGGCCACGATGCCAGTTCCCTGCCCCTTAATTTGTATTGTCTGCACCGCTAGCTGCAGCTTTTCCACCTGGCGCAGCCAGCGTAGGACAGCAAAATAATCACCCGTCAGCTCCAGCTTCAGCTGCATAGTGCGCAAAGCTACTTTATTTCCCTCACCCTGCTCAGACTTTGAGGTATTTTTAGCGTTCATCGTATTCTCATCCTTAACAGATTTTTGCTGCTTAAGCTCCGTAAGCACCTGCATGTTTTTCAACACCACCCCCTGCTTAGCGGCCAAAAGCTGTAGCTGGCCCTGCAGCTGATTAATATCCCTCAACCGCTGCAGTCTTTGCTTAAGCTGCACCAGCTCTTTATATTTTGCTTCCTCATAAGCACTGTAATCAGCATGCAGGGCTGCGAACTCCTCTAGCTTCTCCAGCTCCGCTCTTTGCTGCTTGTACTCCTGCCACATTTGCCGCAGCTCCCCATAGCTTGGCACGGCCACCTTGATTATGGTGACAAGCAGTACTAGCACTCCCGCTGCCAGAGCTCCTGACTTGCACAGCTGTGCCAAGCCAACTCCCTGCTTTTGAAAATACTCTTTTATGCTCTGCATTTTACTTTTCCTTTACTAGCAGACTGAAGGTAAAGCTTTCGCCCTGCTGCTGACTCCCCTGCAAGCGCACCTGCACCAGCTTAGGGTCCTGCTGCAAATCATCCACCAGCCGGCTTAAAAGCTCCGGCTGGTGACAAGCACCTTCCAGCAGCCATTCCTTGCTTTTAGCATCGCCCTTTAACAGCTCCAGCCAACAGCCCGCACTGATGCTTTTCCCCAAACGCTGCACACTGCCACTTACCTGGGTTGTTTCCTCCCTCACTCTTTTGTCAAGCTGGCGATACCTTGCCAAGGTCTGTTCCAATCTTTGGCTTTGAGCCATGCGCTCCTGCCACACTATGTATTGAGCAAGCTCCTGCTCACCACGCTCAAGCCCCTTGCCCGCCACAAACAAGGCCCCCTGCGTAACGCCGTAAAGCCCCATGCTCAAGGCCAAACAATACAGCAAAAAGCGTCTGGGGTAAGAGGAATTTAAAAGCTGCTTGGCCTGCACCAAGCTCCATGGATGCTCCTCCTGCAGGCTCCAATTATTAAAGCTGTAGCCCTTATACCAGGCACGCTGCACCTTTTCTGTGCTCATGCCTACCAAAATAGCTCTTAACCTAAAATGTAATGTTAAAGATAAGCTGGCAGCAAGCTGCACCTGCTCCTTGGGCCAAGCCCACAAATGTACCAATACCTGTGCTGAACCAGTATCGGAAATAGCATAGGCAGTATTGTATTCAGCACTATTTCCCGGAAGCAGCTGCTCCGTCTCCCAGGCAACAGCCTGGGCCAGCTCCGTTTCCTTGAGGGGCGGAAACTCAAGCTGCTCGCTCATAACCAGCTCCTCCTCTAAAATCCAAATGGCATCCACCATTTCCGGCACCCGTGCCCAAATAAATATATCCTGCAACACCTCCCGCAGCTCCTGCCACCAGTCGGCACCTCCATCTAACCAAGCACTTTCCAAGAGCTTCTCCTTTTGCCACAGACAACAATCTGCCTGCCAACAACTGCAGTGAATACCACCTTTACCTATCTCAAGCAGCACCAGCTGCTTATTTTTACGACCCTCATGCTGCCAATGACAACGCAAGCGCCGAATAATTCTTCCAGTCTTTTCCTGCTCCTCCATCGTAAAACCTCCCAAAAAAATTTTTTAGACCTTGTCAAAAACAAACAATTTCCTGCTCTTTTAAAAGCAAAATTGGTAGTACCAAGCCAATATTTCCTTGCCATACACATAGCTAAAGAGTCCACTGCCACACAAAAAGGGTCCAAAGGGTAGCTCTGTTCGTCGCTGTACCCTCCTTAAAAGCAGCAACAGCCCGCCCAGCAAGGCACCACTAGTAAAGGCCAAAAGCAGGCACAGCAAGCCCTGCTCCACCCCTAGCCACAGACCTAAAACCAGGGCCAGCTTCACATCGCCCTCCCCCATACCACCTCTGCTGGCATAATAAATGAGCAGCATGAGTGCACCAAGCACCACCATGCCTTGCCAGGCCTGCTCCCATAGCATCAGCTGCCACGCCCGCACTAGGCCAAACACAAGCAAATAACAATTGGTGCTGTCATAAAGCAGCCTAAAACGCATATCCGTGTAGCAATGGCGACCCAGCCCCAAGGCGAATGCCAGTCCATAAAAATCCAAAACCATCAACTCCTTCTGCTGTGCTAGAAACAAAAAGGCTCCTGTACTACAAACTGCAATACAGGAGCCTTAAAGCTCTTCACTATTCTCTTGTGTTGACTTCAGTATAGACCTAGGAAGCCAATTTGTCAATAGTTTTTAGAAAATTCTTATTTGATTACCAGTTCAAGTCCTCAACCTCTTGGCGACCACGACCGGTGAGAGCGTCCAACATGATGCGTTGCTCGATTTGGGCAGCCAGCTTCTTGGTGAACTTCACGGTGTCGGGGTTTACGGACATGCTGTCGATGCCGCTCTTAATCAGGAATTCGCAGAATTCAGGATATACGCTAGGAGCTTGGCCGCAGATGGATACGGTCTTGCCGCCCTTGTGAGCAACCTCAATCAGATGACGGATAGCGCGGCGAACAGCCAGATTGCGCTCGTCATAAATATGGGATACGGTGTCGTTATCACGGTCGCAGCCCAGTACCAGCATGGTCAAATCGTTGGAGCCAATCGAGTAGCCATCAACATAGTTGTTGAATTGGTCTGCCAAAATAATGTTGGAGGGGATTTCAGCCATCAGCCAAACCTTAAAGTCCTTGCCACGGCGCAGACCGCAGTCAGCCATAATAGCAACAACCTTTTCGCATTCCTCTACGTTGCGGCAGAAGGGAATCATAACGTTCAGGTTCTTCAGACCAAACTCTTCGCGTACCTTGCGGACAGCCAGGCATTCCAGCTTGAAGGCCTCAATATATTTGGGGTCATAGTAACGGGAAGCACCGCGCCAGCCCAAGAGAGCGGAGGGTTCATAGGGCTCGAATTCGTCGCCGCCCTTCAAATCGCGATATTCGCTGGATTTGAAGTCAGAGAAGCGCAGGGTTACCGGTCTCGGAGCCATAGCTTGGCAAACTTGGCGGATGCCCTCAGCCAGCTGGTCCACAACCTTTTCCGGTTGACCAATCTTAATCAGGTACAGGGGATGCTCGTGGATATAAGTAGTCCAAATAAACTCTTCACGCATCAGGCCGATACCATCGCAGGGAAGAGTGCTGTATTTTTCAGCCAGCTCAGGGTCGCCCAGGTTCATATAAATCTTGGTGCCGGTGGGCGGGAAATATTCTGCAGCAGCAACAACTTGTTGAGCAGCCGGTTGTTCAGCCTTGGGCTCTTCAATGATGCCTTCATAAACAACGCCATGAGTTGCATCGATGGTTACATCAATGCCATCAGGAATAGTGGTGGTAGCAGCTTCGCCACGGCTCTTAGTGCCTACGATGCAGGGGATGCCCAGCTCGCGGGATACGATGGAAGCATGGCAGGTCATGCCGCCGCTATCGGTTACAATAGCCTTCGCCTTCTTCATAGCCGGTACCCAGTCGGGAGCGGTCATTTCGGTTACCAGGATTTCGCCTTCCTTGAACTCGTCAATGCGGGAAGGATCCAAAATTACGTGTACGCGGCCAGCCACATTACCAGGGCTAGCAGGCAAGCCTTTAACAATTACTTTGCGGTCAGTAGTCACTTTCTTCTCCTCTTTCGGTGCGCCACCATTTTCTTTATTGCGACGGCTCCATACGGTTTCAGGGCGAGCTTGCAGAATGTAAACCTTGTTGTCGCGCTCGTCAACGCCCCATTCCATATCCATGTAGCAGCCATAGTGAGCTTCGATTTTCTTTGCGCATTCAGCCAATTCTTTAATTTGTGCATCGGTGAGCTTTTGCTCGTTTTGCTCATCCAGCGGTACCATTACCTCTTCGCAGTCGCCGGTAGCTTTACGAACAAGCTTAACATCTTGGCCATTAACATTCTTCTCGATGATTTCGCCGGTTGCCTTGTTGATGGTATAATTATCAGGAGTTACAGTGCCTTGCACAACGTATTCTCCCAAGCCCCAAGCGCCTTCGATGAGAATGTTCTTGTCGTCGCCGGTAGCAACGTTAACGGTAAACATTACGCCTGCTGCCTTGGAGAAAACCATCATTTGTACTGCTGCGGACAGAGCAACATCCAAATGATCAAAGCCTTGTTTTTCGCGATAGTATACAGCGCGGTCGGTAAAGCAGGAAGCATAGCACTCTTTAACCTTAGCTACGATGGTAGCAGCGCCTTTAACGTTCAGGTAGGTATCCTGTTGGCCAGCAAAGGAAGCATCCGGCAGGTCTTCAGCGGTAGCGCTGGAGCGAACTGCTACAAAGGGATCTGCTTGGCCTACTTTTTTGCCCAGCTCTTCATAAGCTTCAGCAATCAGGTCCTGCAGGTCCTGGGGCATTTCCTTGTCCATGATGGCTTGACGAATCTTAGCGCAAACCTCACGCAGTTGAGCACTATTATCTACATCAAGGCCAGCAATGAGATTTTTAATTTCGTCATAGAGGCCGGTTTTTTCGAAGAAGTATCTGTAAGCGCAGGCGGTGGTTGCAAAGCCGTAGGGTACGGGTACATCCACATGGGAGGTCAATTCGCCCAAGGAGGAGGATTTACCGCCGGCAATGGCCACATCTTTTCTTTCCAGTTGGTCAAACCACAGTAAGAATGCTTTGTCTTTTTCCATTTTTTCTTAGCTCCTTTTCAATTATACTTTTCAATATACTATACTTGATTTAGAGGTCATTTCTTAATATAGTGTATACTATATCACATTCACGAAGCATATTCAAGCCCGTTAACTCAAATTTTACAAATTTTTCTTTTCTCTTTTGCATTTGACAAAAAGCACTACTGCGTTTATAATAAAGGCAGGAGATAGCTGGTTGTGGTAGGCCGGCTCTCCTCTTTTCAAATCTGTTTTTGAAGGAAGCCGCCTAACCGCTAGGCGGTTTTTCTTGTTTTTCTATTGCTTCAGAAAGGATTTTCACATGAATATCTATTGTTCTAATTTTATTTCAACTAATATTATCCTGTTCGACGATGGTCATGGGGATTACAATCGTAGCTACGACAGGGGCTATGATGATTTTGACTATGCAGATTATTCCACGGACCATCGCGATAATAATTTCCGCAATTACGAAAAGAAGCGCCGCAAAACCAATAAGGAAATTATTGAGGACATGCTCAAGCGTTGGGATTGATTTTTTGCACAAAATAAGAGGACAGCCGCAAAGCTGTCCTTTTTTATTTGCATGCGTAGTAATTTGTTATCAGCGCGTTCGCGGTGATTTTCTTAACGCAAATTTCGTGGGGTTCAATTGGCCTCCGCGGGGTACTATTTGTCTCGCAGAAGAATATAGGTTTTCGAACCCTTGAGGCCATTGTACCAGACCACTCATTTGCTAAAAATCACAGCTCTCTTGCTGATAAACAAATTACTAGTTCATGTATGGTCTTTTGCAAAGTTGGATGTATTATTTCAGGTGCAATTTCAGCCAGCGGAAGCAAAACAAAATCCCTATTCTGCATATCTGGGTGAGGCAATGTAAGCTCTGGCGTATCCATCACCACATCCTCGTACAAAAGCAAATCGAGGTCGATATTGCGCTCGCCCCAATGGCGCAAACGCACCCTGCCCATCTCCTGCTCAATAGCAAGCAAAATATGCAAAAGCGCTAGTGGCGCCAAGCTAGTGCGCACCTGACACACCCCATTCAAAAACTTCGGCTGGTCCGTCACACCATAGGGCTCCGTGCAAATAAAGCTGGAGACCCTCACAACCTCCACCCCGCGCTCCTCTAAAAGCTCCAACGCCCTGCGCAAATTGCCTTCCTTATCACCCAAATTACTGCCTAACGCTACGTAGGCTGTATGCTTCTCTAAAACTGCTTGGGACATAATATACCCTCTAACATTCTAATCGCCCTTACATTGGCCTGCACATCATGCACGCGCACCATCTGCGCCCCCGCGTACACAGCCTGTAAGCTAGTGGCAATAGTCCCCTCTAAACGCTCACTAGCCGGCACCCCGCCCAGCACCGCACCAATGGTGCTCTTGCGGGACGCTGCCAGCAGCACCGGGTACCCAAAGCTCGTGAGCACATGCAAATCACGCATTAAGCGCAAATTCTGCTCCACATCCTTCGCAAAGCAAATGCCCGGGTCCAAAATAATCTTATCAGCGCCCACGCCTTGCTCACGCAACAGCTGGGCCCTTTGCGCCAAATACACGGCAACCTCCTGCACCACGTCCTGATACTGACAATTTTGCTGCATATTTTTCGGTGTTCCCCGCATATGCATCAAAATAATCGGAGCCTTAGAGCGCACTACCACGTCCAGCATCTTATTATCCGCTTCCATGGCACTGATGTCGTTAATAATATCTGCGCCGGCTGCCAGTGCTGCCTCCGCCGTATCCGCCCGATAGGTATCCACAGAAAGCACCGCTGTAGGATACTCCTTGCGCAAAGCCGCGATGACCGGCAGCACCCGCCGCCGCTCCTCCTTGCCGTCCACGCTATCGCTGCCCGGACGGGTGGACTCGCCACCAATATCCAAAATCTGCGCCCCGTGCTCGAGCATTTGCCCTGCACGGGCCACCACATCTGCCAAACCCGGCACCCTACTGCCCTCATAAAAGGAGTCCGGCGTAATATTTAAAATGCCCATAACGCACATCTTATCGTAGGTCAACACGCGACCATCAGCCAGCGTAGTCTTAAGAAGCTGCGGCGCTAATTCAGAATCAACAGCTGCTTGTAGCTCCCCCGCCACCTGCTTCAAGCCAAAGTATTGCATCTGCTCCAGCTTTTTCAGCAAAACCTTATACTGCTTCAAGGTGCCCAAAAGCAAAACATCCACATATTTATCCGCATTCACAATGCAACCGGTTGGCACCACAGCGTCGCCACCGGCAGCCAGCATTTCCTGCTTCAAAATATTAGCCGCCGGAGTGCGCACCTCCAGCAGCTTAAACGGCAATATTGCAGCTTTATGAGCAAATATAGGCAGGCTGGCAGGATGAGCGCCAATGCTGGCCATGGCCTCTCCCACTAGCTCCTTATTAATTTTTAATAACATGCTTCCTCACTCTTTTCTACAACAGCAAAGGCATTGTGATTGTGGATGCTTTCCACACTCTCCACCTCGGCCCGATACCAGGTAATACGCTTGTCAGCCTCAAGGCGCAACGCTATTTCCCGCACTGCATCCTCCACAAAACGAGGATTTTCGTAGGCATGCTCCGTCACAAACTTTTCGTCCGGACGCTTGAGCAGTCCGTACACCGGTGCACTGGCGGCAGCATCGGCAATGGCAGCCAGCTCCTCCAGCCACACCAGCTCGCTAGCTTCAATTTCCAGCTTAGCCCATGCTCTTTGATTGTGCGCACCGTAATCAGAAATCTCCTTGGAGCAGGGACACAGTGTCTGCATGGGCACCACTGCCTTAATGCGCAGCTTAAACTTGGCTCCCTTTTCCGCCTTATATACACAATCAATATCCATGGGTGCCGTCATCCCGCTAACCGGCGCTTGCTTTGTGATAAAATAAGGAAATTCCAGCTGAAGAAAGGCCTTTTCTGCCTGCAAATGCTCCTTCAGCTTATCCAAAACACCTTCGATTTCGCCCAAGCCCACGGGACCCAGCTCCCGCATGCATTCCACAAAACGGCTCATATGGGTACCGCGCATATCATGGGGCAAATCCACCGCCAAAAGCACCTTGGCCACGCTGTGCTGAGTGCCATGCTCCCTGTCCCGCAGTTCAATGGGCCAACGCAAATCCTTAATGCCCACGTGCTTCAAGGGAATGCGGCGTAAATCCTTTTCACTCTGTACGTCCTTCAACTTATTCACCTCGATATACGCAGCCACTGGTGCGGGTTTCCCAAACCTCTACTTCATATAAATGGTAATGGTCACTGGTAAGCAGCTGTTCCAGCTTCTTCCAAATCCACACGCTAATGTTTTCTGCAGAAGGCACAGGAATAACATCATTTAGGCAGGCGTGGTCCAGATGCACCAAAACCTCTTCCTTAACAAGCTTTTTCAGCTTAATAAAATCGATAACCATACCCTCGTGGTCCGGCGTGCCCTCCACCTTCACCACCAGCTTATAGGTGTGTCCATGTAAATGCTCGCATTTGCCATTATAAGCAGGCAGATAATGGGCCGCATCAAAATCAAACTCTTTAATAATAATCACTTATATTCCCCTCCATATAATGTCAGGCCGGCAAAATTATCCACCTGACGCAGTGCCTCATAGGCCACAATCGCCACGGAATTAGACAGATTCAAGGAGCGCGCCTCCTCAATCATGGGAATACGCACACAGCAATCCTCATATTCAAGGCGCAGCTTTTCAGGCAATCCCGCAGTTTCCTTGCCAAAAATCAGCAGGCTGTCCGCATCATATTTTACATCTGCGTAGGACTTGTGAGCTTTAGTGGTCAACAAAAACTTGGAGTTGTCCTTATATTTTTCCAACACCTCGTAAACGCTGTCATAATAATGAATATCCACCAAATGCCAATAATCAAGACCGGCACGCTTTAAATATTTATCCTCCACCGAAAAGCCCAAGGGACGCACCAAATGCAAATGACAGCCGGTGGCCGCACATAAACGGGCAATATTGCCGGTATTACCGGGAATTTCGGGTTCAACTAAAACAATATGCATGATTATTTCTCCTTTAAGACCTCTTGCACGCGCTCCCGCATGCTTTTTTGCTTCTTTTTATCCTTCTTATCCTTTTTATTCTGCTTGTTCTTGGCGGCATCGTGCTTCTTATCCTTACCACCGGGCATGGCCAGCATTTTTTGGTAAGTAGCCATGATTTTTTCGCAATACATGGAGCCCATGGCCCAGGTGCCATTTAAGCCATACCAGGTATCCACCATGCCCCGCTCCATACGAATATTATGGGCCAGCTCATAGCGTGGGTCCACAATTTTTGTTTGGGGGCGCTTCTTTTGCGTATAAGCCAAAAGATGCTGGATATGAGCACGCACACCCAGCTCCGGTGTTTTGAAGGTGGCACCCTTCACGCCGCCACCGGTGGTACCCAAGCCGCAGAAATTATTTTGGTTGTGGTGCACGTCACCGCCATAGGCATAGGTGCCCGTCTCTACCAAGGATTGAGCCAAGGCCAAATCGGGACGAACCTCCTCCCGTTCGGCCTCCTGCCAATAAAAATCAACCAGCTCTTCCACGCTGCAGGCCAGGCGCACCTTGGGATTGGTTTGCTTAATATAGGCCACGGCTTGCTTTTTGCTTACCTCGGCCTCGCCATAAATGCTGATGGTTTTATAATCTGCAGGCAATTCCGTGCCCAAAAAGTAGCTTTTGCCATCCTTTTCCATCAGCATACTGTTGGTCTTTGCTTTAGTATTCTTTTGAGCTTGGGCATCCTTTTTGTCTGCCAGCTTAATAACCTTTGGCTCGGATACTTTATTATCAGACTTTGGTGCCTTAGCCGGGGAATTTATCTTGTCCTTCCCTTGAGCCTCTGTCACCACCTGCACGCCACCCTTGGAGCCATCCTTGACCACCATGGTAGGCGCATTTTTATTGCTTTTGCTTTTCTTCAATAGGCGTTCCAGTTGTTTTTTGCTAATCGTGCTGGTTTTCTTGCTAGCAGCATCTGCCAATTGCACGCCCACCAGCAGGCTTAACACCAAACCGAGCGCCGTAATGCTTTTAAAATTCATGAATCGCAACTCCCAATTTCCTTACTTTGGCAATCTATAGCTACAATTTTACCCCAAAAACAGAGTGCTTGTAAAGTTTTTCCCACTATTCTTCTAGATAATTCACAAAGACGTAATTTTTTAGTATAATATAGGTAAGAAACGACAGTCCCGTGCTGTTTGCAAAAGGAGGAACGCTTATGACTGCAAAATTCCATTATATTAATCATGCTTGCTTCGTAGTTGCCAAAAACGATTCTGCCATTATTTTTGACCCCTATCTGGATGGAAATCCCGAAGGACTCACTGCCGACGATATCAAGGTTGATTATATTTTCATCAGCCATGCCCATTTTGACCATTTGGGCAGTGCCTTTGAAATTGCAAAAAAATGTGATGCTACCATTATTTCCACTGCGGAAATCGCCGGTATGGCCGGTGAAGCTGGCTGCAAGGCTCACACCATGCACCTTGGCGGCACCTATATGTTCCCCTTTGGCAAGGTACGCGTAACCTTAGCCTTCCATGGCTCCGGCGTGGCCGGCGGCCACGCCTGTGGCTTCGTCGTTGATTTTTACGGCACCAAGCTATACTTCGCCGGTGACACCGCTCTCTTTAGCGACATGCAGCTGTTGCCAAAGCTGGACCCCTTCGATTACGCAGTATTGCCCATTGGCGGCAACTTCACCATGGACCCCAAGGACGCAGCCATCGCTGCCGACTTCTTAAAGGCTCCCACTGTTATCCCCATCCACTACAACACCTGGCCGCCTATCGCCCAAGACGTCAACGCCTTCAAGGCCGATGTGGAAGCCAACACCGCCAGCAAGGTTTTGATTGTAAAACCGGGTGAGGTTGTAGATTTAGCATAACATTAGCGCTTGACTATGCGTAGCTTAACCAACTAAGGAAGAGTGTTAGCACCAGCATAGCATAAAAAATAAGGACTTAGCCCTTCTTGCCCTGCCTAACGGCACGCAAGGAGCTAAGTCCTTTTATTTTTTATGAAACGCCATTTAACATCAAAAATTAGATGCCAAAATATTTGCGCCAGCTAGCCTTACTTGTCGCACTGCAATTGCCACAATTATGGCAGCGCAGGGGCGCCTTCTCCCCGAAGTATTCCAAAAGCTCCCGCCTTAGGCAGCTGCTGGTATTGCAATAGTGAATCATTTTGTCCAACAGCCGCAGCTCGTGCTCCTTCCAGGCCAAATCCGGCTGGTCGTGGCCGATGAGGTAGGTATTCACCGCCACATCCTGCTTGTTATAAAGCACAAGGCACTCCGAGGGCAGTCCATCCCTACCGGCACGCCCCGCCTCCTGATAGTAGCTTTCCATATCCTTGGGCATATTATAATGCACCACAAAGCGCACATCCGCCTTGTCAATGCCCATGCCAAAGGCATTGGTGGCCACAATCAAGGGCACCTGCCCACTGACGAAAAGATTTTGGTTCTCACGCCTTTCTTCCGCCGTCAGCCCCGCATGGTAGCGTAAAGCGCTGTAGCCTTGCCGCAGCAAAAGCTGCGTCACCTGCTCCACTCTTTGGCGTGTAGCACAGTAAATGACGCCACATTGATGCTCATGCTTCTCCAAGAAGCCTAAAAGGGCGCGGTCCTTGTCCTGGGTGCGCTCCACGGCAAAATGCAGATTGGGTCTGTCAAAGCCAGACACCACAATTTTCGCCCCACGCATTTCGAGGCGCTCACAAATATCCTCCCGCACCTGGGGCGTAGCCGTGGCCGTAAAGGCCGCGATGAGCGGCCTGGGGCTCAGCTGCTCCATAAACCGGGGAATATTGTAATAATCCTTGCGAAAGCTGTGACCCCATTGGGACACACAGTGAGCCTCGTCCACTGCTACCATGGTGATATAGGCGGACTGAGCAAAGCGCAAAAACTGTGGGTTTAGCAAACGCTCCGGCGCCACGTACAAAAATTTGCACTGCTTATTTAAGGCTGCATGCAGCACCTTGCCATACTCACTGCCGGTCATACTGCTGTCCAAATATGCCGCCGGAATCCCCCGGGCCGTAAGCGCCTCCGCTTGGTCCTTCATGAGGGAAATCAAGGGTGACACCACCAGAGTCACACCCTTGAGCAAAAGTGAAGGCAGCTGAAAGCAAATGCTCTTGCCTGCACCTGTAGGCAGCACAGCCAGCACCGGCTGCCCCTGCAAAATGTGGGAAATAATTTCCTCCTGCCCCGTGCGAAAAGCGTCATAGCCATAATAATGCTTCAAAGCACGATGCAAAAAGTCACTGTCTATTGTTCTCATAATTTATCAACTATCACTTACCTTGAGCGAAAGTAAGGCGTATAAGCCAGACGACATATTAAATACAATCTCTCGCTGAATACTTACGCCTCACGGCAGACGCCGCAGCGCTTGCAGTTATCAAAGCACATGGGCGTAAATTTCCCCTGCTCGCTCCTGGCTAACTCTTGACGCAAATAATCCATGGTCACGCCCATATCCAGATGCTGCCAGGGCAATGATGCATCCAGCGCCAAGGCCTGCTCCGCCATTTCCTCCGCATCCAGGCCATGCTGCTTCAGCACGGACTTCAAATTCTGTTCCGACTCATGAGCCTCCAAAAGCAGCTCACCCAAGCGCCTGTCACCGCGAGCCAAAACAGCTTGAATCACTGTTTCCTTTAAGGATTCCGTAATCAGCTTAATATGCTTGCTCTTTTTCAGGCCATCATTGAGCATTTTAAAGCGCTTCTTGAGGGTACGCACAGCACACAGTGGTGCCCACTGATATGGGGTAAAGGGCTTGGGTACAAAGCCATTGACGCTGATAATGAGCTCACCCTTGGAGCCCACCGCATCCATTTGTGCACGCATCCGCAAAATCATCTCGATGGTCTCTGTGATATCCTCATCCGTTTCTCCCGGCAGACCAATCATGTAGTACAGCTTGATATGGCGCATGCCCTTGGCTGCCGCCAGGGCAATAGCGCCATTTACGTGCTCTTCCGTGATGCCCTTATTAATCGCAGCGCGCAGCCGCGCGCTGCCCGCCTCCGGTGCCACCGTCATGGTCCGCAGCCCGCTGGCGGCCAAGGCCTCCGCGATCTGCTCCGTCAGCATATCCGCCCGCATGCTGGCCACACTAAAGGGAATGCCGTGCTCGCTTAAGTATGCGGTCAGCTCGGCCATCTGGGGATGGTCGCTGACCGCGGCGCCCATCAGCCCAACCTTTTTCGTGCGCGCCGGCCGGCCTTCGATATCCGCAATAATCCGCGCCAGCTGCCGCGGGCGCGGCTTGCGGAAACAGTAGCCGGCCATGCAAAAGCGGCAGTGTCGCCCGCAGCCGCGGGCGACCTCTACAATGTACATATCCTCAAATTCAGTGCCACTGGTCATCACCGCTGTGGTATGGGGATAGTTGTCAATTTCCCGCACCCACTGGCGCCTGATGGTTGCGGGAGCGGCGCAGCCCTCCCGCACTGTTAAATGCGCAAAGCTGCCGTCCTCCTGGTAATGTGCCTCGTAAAACGACGGCACATACACGCCCGGCAGCTGCGCAAGCTTAGCCAAGCGCTCCGCCTTGCTGCTAGCGGCGTAGATAACGTCCAAAATACTCTGCACCGTATCCTCGCCCTCGCCGATGACGAAGGCATCGGCTACGGCGGCCAGGGGCTCTGGGTTAAAGGTTGCGCAGGGCCCGCCAATGATTACCAGGGGCTCGCGCTCGTTGCGCTCCGCCGCCCGCAGCTTGATATTGCCCAAATCCAGCACCGTCAGCAAATTGTCATAATCCATTTCAAAGGAAAGCATCACAAAAAGCACCGCAAAATCCGCTAAAGGTCTGCCGGTTTCCACGCTCAGCAGCGGGGTTTTACTCTTGATATGCTCCTCAATAAGGCGACGCTCAGGCAAAAAGAAACGCTCGCAGGCGCTGTCTCCCCGGGCGTTGATCATTTGATATAAAATATGCATGCCCAAATTAGACATTCCCAAATGATACACATTGGGATAGATAAAAGCCACCGGATGGCGGAGCCCCGGCGGATAAACCTGGGCTCCCTCCTCCATGGCACGCAATTCTTGTAAATAATTTTTAATCTTCCAGGACAAAGCTTGTACCTCGTTTAGTCACTCTTATTTTCCTAGCTTCTTTTCAAACAGCTCCACAATGGTCTTCAAAACCTTGAGGCGTGCATAATATTTGTTATTGCCCTCAACCACAGTCCAGGGTGCAAAGGAGGTATCCGTGCGCACCAGCATTTCGTTGACTGCCTCCTCGTAGGCATCCCATTTGTCGCGATTGCGCCAATCCTCATCGGTAATCTTCCATTGCTTCATGGGGTCGTTTTGGCGGTCCGTAAAGCGACGCAGCTGTTCATCCTTGTCAATTTGCAGCCAGAATTTGGCAATAGCAAAGCCATGCTCAGCCCACTGCTGCTCCATATCCTTGATTTCGTCGTAGGCACGCTGCCATTCATAATCCTTGGCAAAGCCCTCTATGCGCTCCACCATAACACGTCCGTACCAGGTGCGGTCGAAAATGGCAATATTGCCCGCCTCCGGCAGATGCACCCAAAAGCGCCACAAATAGTGGAACTGGCGCTCCACCACGTTGGGAGCGGACACAGGATGCACACTAAAGCCCAAGGGGTCCAGAGCCGCCGTCAGGCGGCGGATAGCGCCACCCTTGCCAGCTGCGTCCCAGCCCTCAAAGCAGATGACTGTGGGGATCTGCGCCTTGAACATCTCAATTTGCAGCTGCTTCAGGCGTTTTTGGTACTTATCCAGCTCCTTCTTATAGTCCTCCTTGCTCAGCTCTTGGTTGGCATTAATTTTGCCCAAAACATCATATTTGGTGTTGGGGCGAATCACTGCCGCAGGAGCACTCACAGGGGTATTGATGGCCTTTTCCACGGTCTCCACAATGGAGGTAATGATTTCGATTTCCGCACTGCGGCGGTCGTCCGCGCAAATCAAATGCCAGGGAGCGTTCACCTTGTCGGTGGCCTCCAGCATTTTTTCATAACGCTCCAAATACTCGTCATATTTGTCGCTTTCGTCAATGGCGGGGCTCACATCCCGCCATGCCTTGCCCAAGGTTTTGGCATTTTTGGCGATATTTTCCTTTTGCTGGTCCTTGGATAAATGCAGAAAATATTTTAAGATGATGTAATTATCATCGGTGAGCATTTTTTCAAAGGTGTTGATGTGGTCGTAGGAAATGAATTGACAGCAGCTGGCATTTCCCTCCTTGCAGGCCACTTCGTTGGCAGTTTTCAAATAGTACCAGCTGCGGTGATAAACCGCAATATTGCCCAAGGCTGGCAGATGCTGCCAAAAGAAGGTGAAGAAGGGCTGCTTATGCTCCTCCTCGCTCATGCGCACAGTGGAATAAACATCAAAGCCACGGGCGTCCATCTGCTGCATCATGGTGTTGATAATAGCGCTGCGCCGAGCACCACGCCAGCCCTCAAAGACAATAATAATGGGCTTTTTGGCCTCCCTGGCCATGCGCTGCACCTGGCCCAAACGCTCACCCAGCACGTCCATCACGTCATTATAGTCGCTCTTGGACAGCTTTTTCTTCATATCCAGCTTTTCCAGCATACTAAATCCATCTCCTTAAATTGGGGCTAGCTCCTTCTTCTTGCCAAAAAGGAGCTAGCTTAAAGCATTGTATCTCCCTGTAAAACTAACCAAATTTTATATTTCCTCAGTGCCATAGGGCTTCAGGCTGCGGGGCTTGTCCAGCACCTGAGCCATAATGAAGCCATTGACTAAAGCGGCATGCTTCAGCTTCACCTTGGGCTTAGGCTGCTCCTGCTTTTGTGCATAGCGTGCGCTAAAGGCAGCAGCCTGCTTGTTAAAAAGCTCCTCGTTATAGCTATAGTCACCCCTGGGGTCACGGTAAAGCTTACTCTTATCATGCTTAAGGGCCTCGTTATCGCGATGAATGCGTCCCTTGCCCTCATGGTGGGACTCACCCTCGTGATGCACCCGTTGTCTGTCCTGGCGCACCCGCTGCTGCTCCTTGTCCATGTAGACACGCTCCTGCTTTTGCTGCTGAGCTTTATCCACATAAACTCTTTGGCGCTCCTTGGCTGCTTCCCGCTCAGCCTGCTCCTGCTGGCGCTTTTTTAGCCGCCGCTCGAACTCGGACGCCAAATCAGGCTCGGCCTTGCGCTCCGGCTGGGGCGCAGGTGTTGTGTCATAATCGGGCTGCTGCTCCTCCTCGTAGTCGGGCGGAGCCTCCTCCCCCTCCTGGCGGCGCTTTTTCTTGCCAAAGAGCACGTCCAAGATGCCCCTTAGCAGCATGAAAAAGATCAGCATGGGCACCAGATTGTCTAATAAATCAAACATAGTGCTACCTCTTATTTATTGGCGGGCTTGTCAGCTCCTTCGCCAGTTACGCCCTCCGGGCTAACCTCCGCAATAGTACGACGCATTTGGGTATCGGCTTGGATATTGTTCAGGCGGTAGTAGTCCATCACGCCCAAACGACCGCTTTCCAAAGCAGCTGCCATAGCTGCAGGCACCTTGGCCTGTGCCTCCACAACCTTGGCCTGCATCTCTTGGGTATAAGCCTTCATTTCCTGCTCCTTGGCCACGGCCATGGCACGACGCTCCTCGGCACGTGCCTGGGCAATACGCTTATCGGCCTCAGCTTGGTCGGTCATCAGCGCAGCGCCAATGTTGCGTCCTACATCCACGTCCGCAATATCAATGGACAAAATCTCAAAGGCAGTGCCTGCATCCAGGCCCTTGTCCAGTACGGTTTTAGAAATAAAGTCGGGATTCTCCAGCACCTTGCTGTGGTCGTCGCTGGAGCCAACATTGGTAACGATACCTTCGCCAACGCGGGCAATAATGGTTGCTTCGCCGGCACCGCCCACCAGGCGGTCAATATTGGCGCGCACAGTTACACGGGCTTTAACCTTCAGCTCGATGCCATCCTTCGCCACGGCGCTGACCACGGGGGTTTCGATAACCTCGGGGTTAACGCTCATCTGCACTGCCTCCAGCACGTTACGACCTGCCAAATCAATGGCACAGCCACGCTCAAAGCTCAAATCAATTTGTGCTCTGTGAGCAGCAATCAGGGCGTCGATAACTCTGTCCACATTGCCGCCTGCCAGATAATGGGCCTCCAGCTGGTTAACATTCACATCCAAGCCAGCCTTATTGGCCTTAATCAAGGGCAGCACGATTTGGGATGCCGGCACCCGGCGCAGACGCATACCAATTAAATTAAAGATGCCCACATTTACGCCTGCGGCAATGGCACTAATCCACAGTCCCAGGGGCACAAAATTCAAGAAAATAGCAATACCCACAATGGCCACAATAAACATAAAGCCACTGCCAAAAATAGCACTAATTAACAAATCCACAAATAATCACTCCTTTACTAAATCCACAAAAAGCTTGCTGCCTTCCACCTTGGCCACCACGATTTGGCTATCCTTGGGTAAAAAATCGCCCAAGCTGCTCACATCGTAGCGCTTGCCCTCAATGAGGGCCGTTCCTGCAGGCCGCAGTGTGGTCAAGGCCACGCCCTGCTTGCCCAAGAGCGCCGAAAAATCGCTGCCACCGGTGTAGCCTGCACTGTTTTGCTGCTTGTCCCACAGCACAAAGGGGTTCCATTTGCTCTCCTTAGGCAAATACACGCACAAAAAAGCCAGCACCAGCGCGGCCACCAGGTAAAAGCCCAAGAGCACGGCCAACGCAGGAAAGCCACCGCCCAAAAGGAAATAGCCACCGCCGGTAAGACAAATCAGGCCACCAATGCCAAAGATACCAAAGCCCGGCACTGCCAGCTCCACACTCAGCAAAATCACGCCAGCGATTAAAAGATAATATTCTATAGGCATAGCATACCTCCTAACTGACAAGTATTCACTTTATTATACCATTTCTCTAGGTCCCACGCTAGGAATTTTCTAGCAGAAGGTCTGCCCAAGGAAATGTCCTACATGCTTTGTAGCACAGCGAAAAAAAATAACAAACCTTTTCCTTAAAGCGTTCAAAGCTTCAGGAAAATATATTTGTTTCACAAAGGTATATCCATAATTAATCAATATAATCAATCACCATGCCGCTTAATCTAATTTCTATGCAAATATTGTAATTTTTACTTGCCTTTTATTAATTTTCTAGCAATTTTTCCATTGATGTGGTATAATAGGAGAAATTAGTATGTCCGCTTACAAGCATTATGACTGTAAAGTTAGAGAGGATCATCATGAATAAAGCTTTGTTCGGCTCGTTAATTGTGGACCACGAACTGAATATTGTCGGCTTCAACAAGGATATGGAAGCACTTTACCCTGCAATCAGTGCTGGGGAAAAGTGCTACGAGGTGTTGGCTGAAGGCCACAAGCCCTGTGCTGCTTGCCCCATTGCGGCCAAGGATGTGCATAGCTGTGCCAATAATGATAAATGTCCCTATACCGATATTGCCGAGGTATCCCTCACCCCGGAAAACAAGCTTTATATGCTTTCCTTTAAGGGTGCGCCTAACGCTGCCACAGCGGCTGCTTACGCGGCAGCTTCATCCGAATCCCTATATATTCAAAGCATCATCAATTCCCTCTCCGGCGATATCAAGGACATCTACGAAATTGATGTTCAAACCCGCAAGGTCAAGATTTTGAGCTTTACCCATAACGCCAAGGCTATTGCTAATCCCATCGAAAACGAGCTGGATATTGACGAAATCACAGATATTTATATCGAGCATAATGTACATCCCGATGACAGGGAGGAATTTAAGGCCGTGGCAACCTTTTCTGCCATGTGTGCAGCCTTAAAGGAAAAGTCCAGCTTTACCTATCATTTCAGAATATTGCGTGATAACAAAATCAGCTACTGCTACATGAAATGCGCCAGAAATGGCAGCGCAAGCAGCTTTGACAAGGTTATCATGGCCTTTGCCCTGGAGGATTATTCCGTTAAGCTTCATAATGCAGTTAAATCCCACAACCATATGAGTCAAAATCAGCGCGTATCACGCATATACGAAGAAAGATTTGCTGAAGCGCTGGAAAATAATGAATTTGTGGTTTGGTACCAGCCTAAATTTGATGCCGTTACTGAAAAAATAGTGGGCGCAGAGGCTTTGCTTCGTTGGCAAACGCCTAACGGCATGATTCCCCCGGGGGATTTTCTTGATGTTTTTGAGGGTGATGGCCTCATCCAAATCCTTGATAAATATGTCTTCCGTCAGGTCTGCCAGCTACAGCGCCGCCGTCTCGACAAAAACCTGCCGCTGATTCCTATTTCGGTAAATATGTCCCGCAAGAGCCTGTTTACCCCGGACATCGTGGAAACCTATAAGGATATTGCAGACTCCTACGGCATCGACACCAAATATATTCCCATCGAAATTACGGAAAGCCTTGCCCTTGCCAACAAGCAGATTAAGCCCATTGCTGATAAGTTTATCAGTGTTGGCTTTGAGCTGCAGATGGATGATTTTGGCTCCGGCGAATCCGCCCTCAACGGCCTCAACATGATGCACTTTACTGTGGTCAAGCTGGATAAAAGTCTTATCGACTTTATTGGCCAAAAAAATGGCAACCTGATTTTGGATTACGCCATGGCACTGGGCAAAGAGCTCGGCGTCAAATTAGTAGCCGAGGGTGTGGAAACCCTCAAGCAGCTTGATTTTCTGCGTGCCCATCACTGTGATTTTATCCAGGGCTATTACTTCTCCAAGCCCCTGCCCCTGGATGAGTTCGAGGCCAAGCTGGATGCATAATTTTAAACGCAAAACTCCCCGCATAAGCTAGCGTGCTAGCCTATACGGGGATTAACTTTTTATGCAGTTATTACCACTCAAGCGCAAGGCCTACACCCACCTCGCCCAGTGGCAAGCTGCCATACAGGGCAGCCTTGGCCGCCAAATTGGTACAATGGCAGGGATAAATTGTTCCCCTCACATTAGCCTTTAGGTAGGCAATGGTTTGCACAGCCTGCTCGGAGCAGCCGCTGAAAAGGTGCAAGCCACCAATTATCCCCTTTACCTGCTTCTTGCCCGTAACCTTTTTGGCATATTCCACAATGTTGCAAATGCCCGCATGGGAGCAGCCGGTAATGATATATATACCATCGCTGGCGCAGTAGGTCAGTGCCGAATCATCCAGCACGTAATCTCCCTGCCAACAAGCTCCGCAGCAAAGCTCGCCCACGGCCTCCTTGTTTTCAAAAGCATTGGTGCGAGGAATTTCGCCCAAAAATACTAGGCTTTCGTCCAGCCAATAGGGCTCTTTGGTGAACACTGGCGTGAACCTTGTTTTTAGATAGTCTTCGGAAACGGGAATCGAAATATTCAGCCCTTCCGCCCGCTTATTATCCATAATCCCCGGATGGGCAATAAGCTTAGGGCGTGCCTTGGTAGCAGGAAAATAGGCAAGGCCTCCCGTATGGTCATTGTGCCCATGGGAAATAATAACCGCATCAAGGCTAGCAAGCTCCAGCTGCATAGCAGCGGCATTTTTTACATATACATCGCTGTAGCCAGTATCAAAAAGATATTTTTTACCTGCATTTTCCAGATAAATGCTTAATGCCGGCTCCCCCAAATAATACTGGTCAATATAGGTGTTGTTATCCACAAGCACTACAAGCTTCATAGCCTTACTCCCTCCACTGTCACTGCACAATCGGTTCGATTTACGCTCCCGTAACGAAACGTTACTCGAAACAGGTGTTCTAGTATAACTACAGTGCCCCAGCGCAGCGAAAGACGTGACTCAAAATCCTCATCCTTCACCGCACTGAGGCGCTAAAATTTTACAATATTACACCATTACAAAGGCAACAATCTATAGTAAGGGCAACAGCTTCTGCTGCTCTTCAGGAGAAAATTTCAAAATCTCCATCGCATCTAAAGCACTCACCTTTAAACTATCCATTAATGCCTTAACATTCTTTAGGCGCTCTTTCAATTCGCCTTTTGCAACGCCTATCGCTTCGCCTTTTGCGATACCGATGGCTTCGCCCTCTTCCCTTATACCTTTACTCAAATTGCACATATGGTCCACCTCCTGCTTGACTTCCTCGGTCATCGCAATGCCAAAACTATCTTCTAAGATATTCATTCGCTCTTGGGCATTCAAATTCCTGCTCAAAAGCACCGAAAGCATCTTAATTACATCGTCCTGCAAATCCATGAAATCAACCGCCGTATAAATCATCACCACGGTCAGCAAGTCATAATTATTTACAGGCTCAGTATGCTCGCCGATGAAGCTGTCCTCTTTCACAGAATAAATATTAATCGTGTTTTGCTTATACAAAGGCCCATCGGTGCAAATCCAAATACTATACACCTTCTTGAGATTTTCGTATTCCGCATTGACAAACTCCCTGCCGTACTGCGCCGAAAGCATACGCCCGCAGTAGTACAGCGCTCTTTTGGTCAACGGATACCCAGGACTCGCATCATTTTGGGCTTCCACATTCAAAATCAGCTTGATTAGCGAGCCATCCTTCGGAGCCAAAGCATAAAAGATGATGTCATATGTTACCCAGCCCTCATTTAGGCTTTTGTCTTCCGAATTCATGCCCGTAATCAACTTAGCATTGCTGGTATTCGGATGAACGCCGATTTCCGCAACATGGGGCTCGCCCTCGATGTACTTATTGATTATGTCATCAATGCTGCAATCCTTAAACTCCACAACACAGCGCTGCATGATTCTGGCCAAAAACTCCTTGTAGGCCAGCAGCCTTTTGCAGGCCGCGTCATACTTGGCATCGGCGCTGCTTTTGATATCATGAGCCAGTGAATTTTGTTGTTCCAATTAATTTCTCACCCCAATCTTAGCACATTTCTGTGCTTTTGGCTAGATTTGGTGGTGTTCGCTTGCAAGTTTTCTCACCAGCTCTATTATAGCACTAATTATCTGACTTTTCAAGTTAATTGCAAAATTTCTTCTAGTCTTTTTTATCTGTTTTTATGTACATTATACAACAACAAAAGTACTGAAATTTTATGGGTAAAACTGTTGCCGGAACAAGTGTTCACAATTATATAGTAATAAGACTTGCTCTCCCCTACAAACAAATCCCCCAACCGCAGTCGAGGGATTTGTTTTACGATGATAAACATTACAGCGTCCCAAGTGTATGATACACCGGAACGCTGTCGTTGAGGTCGCATATTATCTAATCTTATTTGTTTTTAGCAACATAGTCATAATACGCCTGCCGTTCTTCAGGAGTACAATCTAAATCCTCCATAGCTTCTTCGCAGGTCATATTTCTACGCTTCATTTTTCTCTCAACCATTGCCACGAATTTGTTTACTTCGCCCTCTGCAAGGCCAGCTTCACGACCCTTAGCTTCGCCCTCTGCAAGTCCGGCTGCATGGCCTTCTGCTAGCCCCTTTGCTTCGCCAGCTTCAAAGGCAAGTATCTGTGTATCTCTTAATTCAGCCTGCAGTACCATATACTTTCTCCTCACTTCCTTATCCTGCTTTAAGCGCGTAACCTCCGCTTCCAGCTCATGAGTGTATTCATCGTTAGGCACCTGTGTCCTCACATATTCCAAAAAGTCAAATCTTCAAATTTGGTCGTTTCATCCATATTCTTTTCTGCCTCCATTATATCACAAAAACAAAAGCTTTTGCATGACATCTTTGTAATTAAACCATGGTGGCCGCTTACAAGTTTACACCTTCTCTATTGTAGCACTAAATTTGCGCATATCAGCAATATACTTTTTAGCATTCTCACTGCCTCCGTTCGGAAGCATCGTGGGTATACCTGTAAGCTTACAAGCTGAGACTTCCATAGCATTTCCTACTGTAAGTTGTGATATAATATAAACAAAAAGAAAGTCACCATAATCCTTCAAGGAGGCGTTTACATGCTTAAGACAATCTCAAAAGCCCTTTGCGTGCTAACTCTTGCCGGAATGATGCTTTGGTCACCGCTACCTTCAGCACAAGCCGCCAACACTTCTTTCTATTACATTAGTGCTGAAACTGACTATAATGCTAACGAACCCATTTACGTTGTAGGCCACAAGGAACCGGATACCGATACTGTTTGTTCCGCCATTGCTTATGCCAGCCTGCTGCAAGCTTTAAATTATGACGCCAAAGCAGTGCTGCCGGGCAAGCTCAACGCAGAAACAAGATATGCTTTACAAAAATTTGGCGTGCCTGTTCCAAATAGCATGGAGCATGCCCAAGGCAAGCAGTTCGTCCTCGTTGACCACAGCCTTTACAGCCAATCCATTGCTGGCATGCCTCAAGCCAAGGTTTTAGCTGTGCTGGATCACCATACCATGGGGGATATCAAAAACGCCAACCCCATCACCTATATTGCTAAGCCCATCGGTGCCACTGCTTCCGTTGTTTTTTATGAATTTGAAGCCCAAAGGGTAAAGATTTCTAGGCCCATGGCCGGACTGCTTTTATCCGCTATCTGCTCGGACACTATTGGCCTAAAATCCCCCACAACCACGGACTACGACAGGCTTGCTGTCAAAAAGCTCCTGAAGCTGAGCAAGGTGAAGAATTTGCGAGCCTATAGCAACGAGCTGCTAGAAGCCGGCAATATCTATTCCAGCCTCAGTCCTGAAGAGCTCGCCCACTATGATTACAAGGTCTATACCATTGGCACAAAACGCATAGGCATCGGTCAGCTGCAATCCACCAATTCTGAGCAGCTGGCAGCTTTAGAAAAAGAGCTACTTGCCTACATGCAGAAGAATTTTGCTAGCTTTGACGTGGATATGTACTTTATGATGCTCACGAATCTGGATAGCTTTGCTACCAAGCTGCTTTGCTTTGGCGACAGCTCATTAGCTACTGCCCAAAAGGCCTTTGGTCAAGAAAGTGACACCATTATTCTGCCTAATGCAGTATCAAGAAAAAAACAGATTGTGCCACCCCTGCAAAAAGCGCTACAATAGAAAACAAACAGGACCTTAGAGTATCATCATCAAATCTCTAAGGTCCTGTTTTTCTATGCTTTTTAGGGTGCAAAGCTAGCTATAATTCTATCAATATTCACCCTAAAACTGCCATTTTTTCCGAACTCTCATAAGCCTACTCTATCACTCTCAGGCTGTGACTGCGACCGGTAAGGGAACGGGCTCCGCGCTCGGTAATAACATAGGTGTTTTCTGTTCCCACCATGCCTAAACCCGGCAGGGCAATTTTAGGCTCCACGGCAAAGGTCATGCCTGGCTCAAGCTGCTGCTTAAAGCCCTTGGCTATAGCCGGAGCCTCGTCCATTACTAGGCCAATGCTGTGCCCCAAGAACTTGCCCCCGTTCATAAAGCTGTCCCCATACACATTGTTAAAGCGGGCCATGGTACGCAAATACAGGCTTTCTATAGCCACGCCCGGAGCCATCATAGCAACAACCTCCTGCTCCAGCTCCAAGCAACGCTCCTGAGCAGCCAAAATTTTGGCACCCTGCTCATCCTTTTTAATATCACCATAGTAATAAACCACAGTTTTGTCGGTATGGTAGCCATCAAAGCCGCAGGGAATGTCCAGATAAACCAAACGTCCCGGCTTGAGCTTGCGAAAAGCATTGCCGATGGACTGCACAGCAATACAAGTGCCGTTGGTACCGCCAGGACCGTCAAAGGCCGTGCGCACCAAGCCGCTTTTGCCGAAGGCCGCAATGCCGATAACCTCTTCACCCATGGGCAGGTTAAAGCGAGCCACACCATGGGAGCCACGGGCCACCATCTCGCCATATAAATTAATAGCCAGTTGGGCTTCGCTAATGCCACCCTTAATCATCGTCGGTGCAATCACATCCAGCACTGTTTCGTGAATGGCGCCACTGGTTTCCATCATTTCCAGCTCGTACTTGCTCTTAATCATCCGCAAATCCTGCAAAACTGCATCTATGCCAACGATTTCTTCAAAAGCAAAATATTTACGCAGCATTCTTTCCCAATCCACAGTAGCCCTTTTGGTTTCCATATACATTACCTTAGGCGCATGCCCGTAAAAGGCTGCCGCTTCCCTAAAGCTGTGCATAGGGCGGATATCATCAAAATGCGATTCCTTGCAGGCTCTGTCGTAGCTGCGGCGCACCCACAAAATTGCATCCTGTGGACGAATAATCAACACGCCCTCCTGCATGGTGCCGGTAAAATAATACATTGCTACCTTGTGGTTAAGCGCTACCATTTCCCAACCAGGATACCTCTCCTCCATAGCAGTACGAAAGCGCTCCAGCCGCGCCTCCAGCTCACTTGCCGGAACCGGTCTAATATTATCAGTAAACACTGTTTCCTTTTCTAAAATCGCCATCTTTAGTCACCCCTTTAATATTTGCCATGCAAAAATTTGCATCAAAACACTAATAAGCCCTTTTAACGAGCATCTCTAAACTCTCTTCTATAATTATAGCAGAAAAAATACTGATTTAAAGAAGAAAATAGCGCTCTAGCACAGCGAAGAATGGTCATAAAATTCTCCCTCGCTTCTTTAACACATCTTAACGGGCATATCTCGATTTTTCCTAATAAAAAATCCCCACCAAATTAGGTAGGGATAGTTGTAACAAATGTATGGTGCCGCTATTTATGCCAATCTTACATATCAAAACACCAATAACCCTTTCTCGTCATACTTAAAATCGGGTCCCCAGGCTACTTCCCAATAATACCCATCTAAATCTGAAAAGTACACATGACAACCCCCCCAAAACACTTCCTGAAAAATGCAACGAACAATTGCATAAAAAATAATTTTACAAATTTTTCACAGAGTTTTACTTATGACTTTTTGCAATACTTATAAAAATTTCTAACGCCCCTCGTCAAAGGATTAACACTTATGCTATAATTAGATTGATAGTATTTTATAAACCAAAGGAGGCATCATTAATGCAAACAATTCAAGAAATCCTTAATTTCTCCGTGGGCAAGCTCACCGTAGGCAATATTATTTTTGCCATCGCCATCTTTATCGTTTGCCACATGGTTATTAAAGCACTTATGGGTCCCATTAACAAGGTTCTCGACAAGCTCAGCTTTGATAAAACTCTGCGCACATTTTTGCAAGCTGCCATCAGAGTAATCCTCAACTTCGTCGCTGTCTGCATCGTGGCCGAAAGTGTGGGCATCCCCATCTCCTCTTTGCTTGCTGTTTTAGGTATGTTTGGTTTAGCTGTTTCCCTGTCCGTACAGGGTGCACTGTCCAATCTGGCCAATGGCATCATGCTCCTCATCACCAAGCCCTTTAAAGCCGGTCACTACATTTCCGTTGCCGGTGTTGAAGGTGTAGTAAAAGAAATCACCATGCTCTGCACGAAAATTGTCACCGTCGACAATAAGGAAATCTTTATTCCTAACAGCGAGGTGGCAGCTAATAAAATCACCAATTTCTCCTCTGAAGAGCTGCGCCGCGTGGATATTGTTGTACGCGCAGGCTATAACAACGAAACCACTGAGGTTCTGCGGGCCCTGAAGGACGCAGTAGCCGCTACACCCAAAACCCTGCAAACTCCCGCACCCTTTGTGCGCCTGTCCGGCTACAAGGAGTACGCTGTAGAATATACCCTGCGTGTTTGGACCGAAAGCGCCAACTATTGGGATGTATATTTTGACCTGATGGAAAACATCGGACGCGCCTATGCAACCCATGGCATCAAGGGCGGCGTTCCTGGCATGAACGTTTACATGCAGGACAAATAATCGCCAACCCTGCACATACAATCTAGCTGTCACAGTACAAAGCTACTGTGGCAGCTTTTTTGTGCAAAAAATTTATTCTTCTTCCCACTGGTAGGCCAGCTTGGGACCACCATCAAACTGCACATAACCGCAGTGCACGAAACCTTCACGCTCCAAAATATGCTGCATGACTTTATTTTCTGCTTGGGTATCCACCCTTATGGTTTTTATACCCAAAGAAAGAGCTAGCTTTTTAAGCAAATCCATAGCCTCACCTGAAGCCCCTTTACCCCTGATATTTTTACTAAAAGCCATCCTATGGACAACTGCATAAGGAGCATCATTAAGCCATTTCCCATCGATAACCTTATAAGCCGGCTCTTCCCCAACAACGAAACAGCAATAACCTAAAGGTTCATCACTTTTATTCACCAGGGCATAACCGATTCCTGCATTAATGTCGTCCATAATTGTCTGCAAAACAGGGTACCCCTCATGCCACTGCACGAAGCCAAGCTTGGCATGGTACGCTCTGGCATCATTTATAAAGCTATAACAAATTTCTGCTTCAGAAGGTCTTGCTTTTCTAATATCCACTTCCAAACCTCCATGACATTAAACTACTCTCGCTAGCCACTTCTCCACGATGGCTTCATCTTCTGGCCCCATAAAGGGATGCTCACTATCGGGAGAAATGGTTAACCCTGCACCAAAGCGCTTGGCAAAAGCTTCCATTACTTCCACAGGCTGCAAATTATCCTTACCCGCATACAAAATTTCCGTAGGAAAGGGCCACTTATTTATGGGATGCTGCAGCACGTACTGGTAATAATCCCAATCCAAGGTTTCAAAAGGTGTAGCCACCTTTTTTTCTTGCTCCAATCTTGCCTCAGAAACATCAAACCATAGCAGCATCTGCCTTATCAGCCAGGGCATGTCAATAATAGGCGATTGCAATAGGCATTTTTTAAAAGGCTTATCAGGATAGGCGTGAAGGGCAAAGAAAGCGCCAATGCTGCAGGCGAAAAGATTAACCTCCGTCCATTTTCCGAAAGTAAAGGCAGCGATCTTCTCCAAATCCTTTATCCCCTGCCAAACATCACAAGACTCTGGTTCGTCCTTTCTCTCGCCATGCCTCGGCAAATCAAAGCTCAAGATTTGATAGCCCTTGGTCTCGGCTACTTTGGCAAAAGCTTCAGCATACTCTTTATACCCCTGCTTGCCATGTACATAAATATAAATTTTATCAGAAGGCACTCCCCACAGCACCGCAGGAATGCCTTCTATAGAAAATTTTTCCGTTATCATTTTATTTTACAAATTACCTTTCCAGTTCTCCCTGCCAACGGGAAATACCGCCAAAGTCCTTTACATCCTTATAGCCCAATCCCCTTAAGCTTTCTGCAGCAATGGCACTACGGCGACCACTGCGACAATAAACAATAATGGGTTTATCTTTATCGGGCAATAAACTAGCTGCCTTTTGCTCCACCTGATCGTAAGACAAAAGTACTGCCCCTCCAATATGACCTTCAGCAAATTCTTCCGGAGTACGCACATCCAACAGCACAAAATTTTCTTTCTTAGATAGTTTAGCCTGCAGCTCCTCATAGCTAACCAAACTGCTTTTACCGCCACCAAAACCAAAAATGAACAGGCCTGCAACCGCAAGCGCAGCAATAACTAAATATTTACTCATTCAAACATCATCCTCCTGCATTCTTATTTAATAATTTAATTCTACTTTGTCCGAGTCGGTTTTATCCGAATTAAAACTACAGTTTTTCGAAGTGCTTTTATTTCCTATTTCTCCACCAATCTAAAGCTCTCCTCTAAAAGCTGCTCCACCAAAGGCTCGTCCACTTCTTTATCTAGTATAATCGTAATCCAGTGCTTTTTATTCATGTGATATGCTGGATAAAAATGAATCCTATCGATAAGATCCTGCACTTTTTCTGGTGGCAGCTTAATATTCACCACATCCAAAGTTCCTTTAGCCGTAAGTCCCAAGCTTTGATAGGGAATCGTCATAAACAAAGCGTACCATTTGTTCCTTTTGGCAGTTTTGAATGTGTATGCATCAGGCGAATCCTCCCACGGAGCCTCCGGCTTCGTGCCAAATTTGCCAGTGCAATACTCCATCAGCCTCAGCTTCATATTAGCCTTAAGTAGACACTTTTCCTTAATCTCTTGCACCAAAGCCTCTACCTGTTCCCTGATGCCGGTGACAAAGCCAGTAATATTATCCGCAACATTAAAGGGCAAATATTCCTCATCAGTATAGGCATCGAATACATTAACCTCGAAACGTTTACCGGCAACAGCAAACACAGCATAAAGCCCCGCATCAGGCAATTCCTTTTTTAGTTCAAAGCCAGCTTCTGTCCTGCCAAATCCATATGCAATTGCCCTTTTACAGTCTATGTCATACTGCTCGAGAAGCGGATATAACATGTTACCTCACTCCTGGGAAGGAATCAACGTACTGGATTTTGATCTTTCACTCTAACAGCAATGATGAAAGTCCTGCACGCTGTCCTTGTCGCCATTATACACATAATATCCTACGGCGCAACCCGGCAACCCAAAGCAGCAAATCGCTCCAATTATTGCCCAGAGTCCCTTTTCACCCTCTAATAGTCCATCCAAAAAATAACAGGCACCTATTTGGATAATAATAAATCCCAAAAATGCTCCTAAAAAGCCACCAATGAGTCCATACAAATATTTTCCTGCCTTATCAAGCTTCTTTCCCTGCATGCAAACAGTCATCTCCCTAAATCCATAGATTGAAGATTATCCCTAGCTTCCTTACTATTTGAAATTATTGCGCTAAGTTCATCGCAAATATTCATTTTACTGCATTCTGCACAGGTAGCAAAATGCTTTTCCATTGCACATTTTCTGATAGGACACAAGGCTTCGCAGTAAACTGTCTTGACCCCATTTACACGACAGCCTTCACAATTAATCATCTCTGCTGTTATTTCTATACCATTAAGCTTAGACCACTCTTCAGCAACCTTCTTCTTTAACTTATCGTCGTTATTTATCGTTGCCAACCTAGCTTCACATTTTTCACAATCGAGGCCACAGCATGCCATGAACATGTTCACATCCATCACCATCCTACTATCTATTATAACACGAATACAGCTCTGTTTATACACACCATGGCACAATAGTCTCCTTATTATTATGGAATCCATTTAACATATACAACAGTTTGAAGGATGTTTTAGTGTAAAAACCAAGGAGCAAACCAAAACCGCGAGTAACGTTGGCAGTCTGTCCAATACTGGCTCTGGATATAGATTTAATAAATTGTTTTCAGCATGCCTTTCGCGCTCTTCCTCTCTAAAGCCACCATCTAACCCTTGAGGCTCAAACTCTCTATATGGATCATATTTACGTTTAATTGTCTCTAGCCGCTCAAAATGATCATTCCAAAACCTACGTTCTTCTTCATCTAGAACCTTAGCTAAATACTTTTCAGAATATAGCCTTGATTGCTTGTATTACTCTTCCTCTTTACTATTATCTGGAATCACAAACTTTTTAACCATTAAACTATATGGCAATTCAATACCATTTCTGACCGCTTTACGATCTTCGACCACAATAAAGCCTTTTTGCTTAAAAAAAGCCTTGGCAGTTTTAGATGCATGGACAGTTACTAAATTGCCGTCAACTGATTTTTCCAGCGCCTCTAGTAATGCTGAAGCAATACCACGTCCCTGATAATCTTTATGTACAAATAACCTATCAAGGTAACCTGTACTATCAATATCACCAAAACCTAATAATGTATCATTTTCAACTGCAACTAATGTATAATGCTCAATAAAGGAGTCATTCCATTCCTGCAAATTCACTTTACCAGATGCCCATACATCTAACTGCTCAGTAGAGTAATCAATGGCATTAATGGAATGCACTGTATTATAAAATAGTTCAGCAATTTCTTTGCAATCCGATGGTTTATAATCTCTTATATGCATGATCTGTTTACTCAGTACTACTTGCGGTTCCTTCAGAGGTCCTTTCTGATATTGTCAAAATTTTTTACAAGCTCGCTATAGGCCACAATGCTCACATCCTTCGCCAATCATACACTTGAACTAATCCAGCTCCGGCAGCTCAACCTCCAGCCTTACCTTGTCCCCTGCTAAAATCTCGGCCAACTCATTAACCATATCATAATCAAACACATCCGGGGCTTCACAAGCGGCGCCATCAATACTAAGCTCCCAATTATTATAGCTATTCACCATTAACCCATCCTGCTCCACAAAGCCGCAGCAGTCAATATCAAAGGTAGTGCTGTCCAAATAAAAATTCAACTGTGTGTAATTATTGTCCTCCAGCTCCTGCACAATCGCAAAGGCATAAATATCCTTTAGCTTCTTGCCCTTAGCAAAACTGTCCAATGCTCGCAAAAAGCCCCCTATGTACTTAGAATGCTGTCTAGCCCTAAATCTCTTCAAACCGGCCTCCAATTCCGGACGAAAAAGCTTATACAAAGCATTTTCAGCTGGCAGTCCCTCTTTGGGTGCAGACTGCTCCTCTTTTTCGCTGACTTCTTCATAAAGCACCTTATAGCCCTGTTCCGCCAAGGACTGCAAGGCTTTGACAAAATTTTCCTGCTTCACAAGAATATAATCCGTATTAAAGGTAGAAATAGCAAAAATGCCTATCCTGTGCTCAGCTAAAATGGTAGATATCTTGGCCAAAATGCCAATCAAGCTAAAATCCAGTGTTCCCTGAATGCGAAAGGCTCTCCAGCCATCATCCCTCTCACTGGTTACCCCAGGCACATCCTTAGTGGGGCACGCCAAGGACAGCTCCTCATCCGTTTTAGCTGCAAAGCAAAAATCCTTGTTTAAATCTATCTCCGCCGCATCCGCCACCTTGCAGACGCTAAACAACTCAGCCAACGCTTTAATTTCCATGCCTATTCTCCTCGATTACGAATATAATGTAATGCGCTTTGGGCAGCAATGGCACCATCATTCGTCGCCGTCACCACCTGTCGTAACACTTTATCACAAACATCACCAGCACCATAAACACCAGCTATAGCAGTGGACATATCATTATTCACCACAAGATAGCCCTTAGCATTAGTTATGCCTAAATCCTTACAAAAATCGGTAACGGGGTCAGCACCGATATAAGGGAACACGCCATTAGCAACCATATTCTCCATGGCACCCGTTTCCTTATTCAAAACCGTAAGCCCTGCCACACGCTCATTTTCGACAAGAACCTCCTGGGGCACACGCCAAGTGAGCACCTCAATCTTGGGATGACGAGCCACCTTGTCCTGGGTAATCTGCTCTGCGCTAATCACGTCACGGCGAGCCAAAATCGTGACCTTAGAGGCAAATTCAGCAAGATAAAGTGATTCCTCGAAGGCAGCATTACCGGCGCCCACAATAATAACCGGCTTATCCCGATAAAACGCCGCATCGCATACAGCGCAAAAGCTAATACCTCTGCCAATCATCTCCTGCTCACCGGGGATATTGAGCAAACGCTCCACCGTACCCGTTGCCACAATCACTGCAGTGGCCGTAAACTCGGCACCGCTTTCACACAGGACTTTCTTTAGCTCTCCTTCAACAGCAAGAGCCGCCACCTTTTCATATAAATAAACCGTTCCCAAAGCCATAGCCTGCTCATAAATATCATAGGCAAGCACAGAGCCGTTCACATTTTTTATTCCCGGCCAGTTTTCCAGCTCAAAGGTCTTGATAAGCTTGCCTCCGGGCGCAAAGGACTCCAGCACAAGAGTTTTGAGCCCTGCACGACGGGCATAAACCGCAGCAGTGAGCCCCGCAGCCCCACCTCCTACAATAATCAGATCATAATGCTTATCAGGAGCTGCTTCCACAGGTGGTTCTGCTCCCAGTAGCTTCTCCAGCCTTGCGCGCAGCCTTTCCTTGGGTAAAAAGCCGGCATATTGTGACGCCACCTTGCCCTCTTTGATGAAAAACAACCCCGGAATAATGGTAATATCCATCTCCTCTGTCAGTTCGGGCTCCTTATCAATGTCTATTTTAACAATATCGATGCGCTCCCCCATCTCTTTTTCAATATCAGCCAGCACATAGCTCAGCATCTTGCAGGGTCCACACCAGGTTGCATAAAAATCAGCCAAAAAGGTTTTCTTTTCCCTTAGCATTGCACGAAATTCTGTCGCTGTAGGATTAATAATCATAGTCATAAGCTTCTCCTTATTCTTCTGCATTATATTTTATAGCTAGCAAAACTTTCACAGCTCACATTTTTCCAAAAACAGATTTATAGCAATCAGCGTAGGCGGAAAAACATCCATCGCCAGCATTTCCTCCACGCTTGCATAAATAAAACTTCTTGATATCCCTAGCATAAATAACTATACCCGCATTCCCGCGAGTCATCTTCTTATTATCTGCTGCCTTAGCAAAAACAGCAGCAAGCAAAGCTATATTTTTCTCATTCATGGCTTACCCCCTTTTTGTTACCATTATCTGCGCGTTCATCCGAAAGCCGTACTTTTCGTAAAAAGCCACAGCATCATTACCATAAATCACCTTGACCTCAATTTGCCCAAGGCCATGCCTAGTAAACTCTGCTAAAGCCCACTGCATAAGCATACCTCCTAAGCCCCTGCCCCGCGCCCCAGGCAGAACGACTAAATAATCAAGCTTACCATGGGATTCAAAAAAATCAATTTTGCAGAACCCCAGCAAGTCGCTCTCCTGAAAAGCACCTGCTATCTTACTCGTACTATTATTTAAGGACTGTTTAAACTCTGCCAATTTCACACTGTTTGCCCTCGCAGGATAATTTCCTGAAAAGTGCACCGAAACGGCATTATGATACGTATCCAGCGCTTCCAAGCAGGGCAGTAATTGCTCCGTTTCAGCAGGCGCAATCTCCTTTAAGACAAGATGCTCTATATTCATCAACATCACTCCAAGCAGCATTGTACAACATTGCCTAAGTCATACAATAATCTCTCTATAATATTATAGCAGAAAAAGCCAATGATACAAAAAAGTACCGATTTTCTTTACCCACCAAAGCATCTAACAAAATAATAGTACCAATAGATATTATTCAATTTATTATAAGAAATACGCAAAAATGCCCCGCAGCTGCTGCAAGCTAGCAGCCACCGCAAGGCATTTCTATTTTTCATTTTTTGTCTATTTTAGAACTACAATTATACTATAAATCTTCCCCTCGGAAAATGATTAACGAACGTCTGGTGTCGACATCCCGAATACTACAGTTAGTGAAAATAGTCTCCACTATTAGTAGTTAGAAATCGACGCTATCTAGTTAAACCGGAAATTAAAAAGCTAGCGGCATTACTAGTAAAACATTGACTGTGGATTTTGCGCCGTCTCCTAGCTCTTGTTTTATCTTTATAAATTTGTATCACCATAGTGATATAGCCGCACTCCACATTCTCACAGTTCCTCAGCCTTATAAGCATTATAGCCCTCGATGTGGTAGCTCACATCTAGGCCCTTCATATAGGTCAGGCGGTCAATGCTCTTGGTCAAAGACTTTTTCAGCACATGCTTAATTTCGATATCACGAATGGGGCTCCGCTCCATGGCCAAAAGATAATCCTCTTTATCAACCGTGGACCAGTCAATGCACAATAAAAAAACTGATTGATTCTCTCCTTGAGAATTCAACCAGTATTCTTTACTTAAATCATTTATAAATGATAATAAGCGTATATCATTGTTTGGTGCCGCGGACCGGAATCGAACCGGTACGGGTATCACTACCCGAGGGATTTTAAGTCCCTTGCGTCTGCCAGTTCCGCCACCGCGGCAGACAATCTAAAAAAGAAAATAAAAATGGAGGCGACACCCAGAATCGAACTGGGGATAAAGGTTTTGCAGACCCCTGCCTTACCGCTTGGCTATGTCGCCTTAAAAGTGGAGCGGAAAACGAGATTCGAACTCGCGACCCCCTCCTTGGCAAGGAGGTGCTCTACCACTGAGCTATTTCCGCAGATATGGTGCCTCAGCACAGAATCGAACTGTGGACACAAGGATTTTCAGTCCTTTGCTCTACCAACTGAGCTACCGAGGCAAGATTGGCGACCCGGATGGGACTCGAACCCACGACCTCCGCCGTGACAGGGCGGCATTCTAACCAACTGAACCACCGGGCCAATCAACATTGATATTATAACCTAAAACAGTGCCTATGTCAACATCAATTTCAACTTTTTTCTAAATCCTGCATGGTCCTTTGCAGATGAGCCTCCAACAGCTCCGCCAGCCTGTCCAGCTTGCGCTCGTCCTTAACGGACTTGGAAACATCAAAAACATTGGTGGTCAAAGGAAAGTATTCATGCTTCTTTTCCGCAAAAAGCTCGTTGCGATAAATATTATAGGCAAAATAAATCTGGTTGCCACGCTTAAAATCCGTATAGTCCAAAAAAATATAGGAACCATTCAAATAGGCCAGGGGCTTATCCGGAGTGATAAACAGCTCAAAATCCCCCACCTGCTTGGGCAGCGTGCGCCAAAAATCCCACTTGTCAAAGCCCAGCGTCTGGGCCTCCCAGTTCATATCGTGGTGCTTTTCCATATCAATTTCGTCTAGAAGACGGGGCAAATCCTGCAAAACCAAGGCAGCAAACTTGTCCCGCTCACGATAAAACAAGCGCTCATCCCGAAACACATGCAGCCCCACCGTCTTCACCGGCACATAATCAAAGGTTTCGGTGGTATAGGTCAAATCCAGCCGACAGCGGGTAGCCTCGTTTACATAGGCGGCAATATTCAAAATCTGTCCCTTGATGCCCGTGCCGGGCACCAGCTCAAAGTTGCCCACCCGTGGGGGCAGCTTGGTCAGGAAATCCCAATCCTTTAGGCCAGCTTCTATTTCGGTTATGTTTGGTTGCCCCACTGCTTTCACCTCAAATTATAACAAATCGCGAATCTTGGGAAAAATCCGCAGTGCATTTTCATAAAAGACCTTTTCGTAATGCGCTTTGGGAATTACATAGCTAATCATACGAATATATAAAGGAATATTTACCAAAGGCCAATCACTGCCATACATCACCCTGCTGTAGTCCCCCATGTAGTTGAGCCAGGTGTGCAGCTGGCGCCAAAAGCCAGCCTGCTGCTCAAACAGCACCAGGGGCTTGGGCTTGCCCGCCATCAGACCCGAAACATCGATGGCCACGTTGGCATTTTTAGCCGCCACCTCTGCCGCATCCATAAACCAGGGACAGCCACAGTGGGCAATAACAAAGTTTACGTCCCGAAAATTTACCGCAGCCTCGTCCACCGTCAAGGGATGGGAATATTTTAAGAGACCGTCGGGCCTTGCAGTTTCCCCGGTGTGGATGACCACGGGCACCTTGTAGGCCCGGGCCAGCTCAAACAGGGGCCAATGCCGCCTGTCGTTCACATAAACGGATTCATAGCCGGGATAAAGCTTTAGCCCCAGGCAGTGCTTATCCTTAATATAGTGCTCAAACTCACGGGCTGTGGCTTCGGCGTTGGCTTCGGTAATCAGCTCGCTTTGCACGCCCATGCAGTAGCCCATATTGGCCGGCTGGTTATAGCGTTCCTCATCAAAAGGCGCAGCAAGGTCTATCATGCGGGGTGGTACGCCCCCATAACGGGAGCTGGTGTACATGGTGTTACCCATGGCCACGGAAAAAACAATATTATTTTCCCGACAAATCTGGCTCCAGCAGGCAGCTGTATTGGTATAACCAGCGTTGGCAGCAACCTGCACAAAGCCCTCCTTGTCGTAAAAATGCATATGTGCATCAATTATTTGCATTCAGTGCGCCTTCTTTAAAACAAACTACGCTTCCTGGTCTTCCTTATCCTTGGGCAGGATCAAATTCAGCACCATAGCTACCAGGAATACAACGGCTACACAGTTTTCGGCAAAAACATTCTTCACCAAGTCCGGAGCAATTTTGAAAATGGCCGGTGCTTGGGTAAAGCCGATGCCGATGGAAAGAGCCAAGGAAGCAATGGTGATGTTGCGGTGGGAATTGCCACAGCCGGCAATCATCTGCACGCCACTGACCACGATGGAGCCAAACATCATCAGGGTGCAGCCGCCCAATACGGATTCGGGCAGGGAGGCCAAAAGCACGCCCAAAGCGGGGAACAGGCCCGCCAAAATCATAATCACAGCACCGCTGGCAATGGCAATGCGGTTGACAACCTTCGTCATGGCAATGAGGCCCACGTTTTGGCTAAAGGAGGTGATGGGCATGCAGCCAAAAATGGAAGACAGGCTGCTGACTACGCCATCGCAGGTAATGGAGCCGGCAACCTCTTTTTCGGTTACCTCGCGGCCCAAGCCCATAGCCGTCATAGCAGAGGTATCGCCAATGGTTTCGGTAGCAGATACCATGAAAATCAAGAAGAAAGCAAAAATAGCATCCGCATGGAACTCCATGGTAAAGGGCATCAGCTTAGGAATAGCCACCACATCCACGGAGCTGAGACGACTTAAATCAACCATACCCATGGCTGCAGCCACAACATAGCCCACTACCAGGCCAAAGAGTACGGAAAGCTGTTTGTAGAAGGATTTGGCAAAGATATTGAAGCCAATGCAGCTGAAGAGAGTGATGGTGCCCACAATAATGTATTTGGCATCGCCAAAATTGGGGTTACCAAAGCCACCGCCAAAGGAGTTGGCGCCCACAGCCAAAAGGCTAAAGCCGATGGAGGTTACTACGGTTGCAGAAACAATGGGCGGAATCAGACGGCGCCAATATCTTGCGCCCAAGCCCAAAATACCCTCTAAAATGCCGCCCACCAGCACGGCGCCCATAATGCCGCCGTAGCCGTATTTGCTGCCGATAACGCAAGCAATGGAAACAAAGGTAAAGCTGATGCCCATAACAATGGGCAGGCCGCTACCAATGCGCCACACTGGGAACAGCTGAATCAGGGTGCCAATGCCGGCAATGAGCATGGCGGACTGCACCAAGGCGCCGCTTTGCTCCACAGGCATTTTAATGACACCGGCTACAATCAAAATGGGAGCAATATTGGCCACAAACATAGCCAAAATATGCTGCAGGCCAAAGGGAACGGCCTTACCCACGGAAATCTTACCATCTAATTCATAAATCGCATCTACAGCTTTCTTTTCCATTTTTAATTCTCCTTGCGGAACTGAATGGTACGGGTTGCCGCATCCATTTTATCAATAATAGCCAAGGAATGCAGGTTGACGCCCATTTGGCGCAGCTTGTCGCCGCCGCCCTGGAAGCCCTTTTCGATGGCCACGCCAATGCCCTCCACGGTGCCGCCGGCTTGGCGCACAATGTCCATGAGGCCCTCCAAGGCACAGCCGTTAGCCAAAAAGTCGTCAATAATCAGCACATGGTCATTTTTGTTGAGATACTTTTTGGAGACCACCACATCGTTGAACTTGCTATGGGTATAGGAATAAATTTGCGTAAAGTAAACATCCTTATCCATATTGCTGCCGCTGGATTTTTTGGCAAAAACCACGGGCACCTCAAAGAACATGGCCGCAATGCTGGCAATGCCGATGCCAGAAGCTTCGATAGTCAAAATTTTGTTGATAGGACAGTCAGCAAATTGGCGCTTAAACTCCTTGCCCAGCTCTGCAATAAAGGGCACGTCAATTTGGTGATTCAAAAAGCTATCCACCTTAAGCACGTTGCCGCTTTTGATTACCCCGTCCTTAAGAATTTTTTCCTCCAATAATTCCATGCAAACCCCTCCGTTTTACAAAATTTGCCTTATTAATGATAAATTTTATTCTATCACATTCCCGTATGCTGGTAAAGCTAAATTGCGTATTTTCCGCGATTTTGGCCACGAGCCAAGCCCTACTCTTTATTTTGCAGCTCCGCGAATTTGGCGGCCATGGTGGGGTTGTTGCGGGTGAGCCGCTTGATGGACAAATCCTCCGCCTTGTTGTTGGCCAAGCGCAAATTATTTTCGGAAGAAAGCAACGCATCCTTGGTCTTTTGCAAATGCTCAATGGTTTTGTCGATTTCTTCAATGGCCTTTTTGAACTTTTCGCTGGCCAGACGGTAATTGCGGCCAAATTTTTCCTTAAACTCGTTCATATCGGCCTCAAAATGGGCAATATCAACATTTTGATTTTTAATGGTAGCCAATTCCTTTTTATACTGCAGGGAGTTCATGGAGGCGTTGCGCAGCAGGGTAATCACGGGGATGAAAAACTGCGGCCTAATCACGTACATTTTGGGATAACGATAGGACACATCCACAATGCCCGAATTATAAAGCTCGTTATCCGCCTCCAAAAGGGATACTAAAACAGCGTATTCGCAGCCCTTTTCCTTGCGGTCCTTGTCCAGCTCCTTAAAGAAGTCCTCATTTTTATGCTTGGTGGCGGTAGTATCGGCTTCATTTTTCATCTCGAACATGATGGAGATAAATTCCATGCCCTCCTCATCATAATCCTTAAAAATGAAGTCGCCCTTGCTGCCGGTGCGGGCATCGTTATCCTTTTCAAAATAAGCACGGGGAAAGGCGGTAGCCCGCAGCCTGTTGAATTCGATGCTGCAGTGCTGCTCCAGGCTTTCGCCAATCATTTTGGTGGACTGGCGGGCTTTAAAGTCCTTGTAATAGGCAATTTGCTCATCCTTGTCCTTGAGCTTATTTTCGTAACCATCCACCAGGCTTTTTTCCTTAAAAAGATATTCCTTTTCGGAGGCCTTCAAATCGCCCTCTAGGCGTGCAATTTGCATTTCCTTTTGAGCCAGCTCCTGCTCCTTGGCGCTCACTGCCTGCTGCACAGCCAGGCTCAGGGCCTGCTCTCCGGCAGCCAAGTCGGCCTTTAGCTGGGCAATTTCTAAATTTTTCGCTGCCACCGCGTCCTTTACTGCCAAAAGCTGCTCGCTTTGCTTGGAGGCCAGCTGAGCATTGAGCCCTGCCTTGTCCAGCTCTGCCTTGGCCTCCAGGGCCTTCATTTTGGCATATAAATTGGCGATGGTATTATCCTTGGCGCGCAGGCTGTCCTGCAGCTTGTTATCGGCCTCCGCCTGGGCCAAGCGCACAGAATTTTCCTTATCCAGCAAAAACTGCTGCTGCCTTTCAGCCAGCTCCTTTTGAAACTCTTTATCACGCACCTGCTTGACGATGGCTGCATAGCCAGCCTCGTCAACCTGGAAGACCTCGCCGCATTTGGGGCATTTTATTTCCTGCATGCTACCACTCCTTTTTGCTAATCACCTGGGTCAGTTCATATCTGTTATGTATATAACTATAGCATTTTATCCCCGATTCGTCAAAAATGATGCGTACACTTCCCTCTTTATCCGTGCGCAGCACCCTGCTGCCCGCCTCAAGGAGGCGGGCCAGTGCTGCGCTATGGGGATGATTGTACTGATTGCGGTAGCCGCAGGAAATAACCGTTACTAAAGGCCTGATGCTTTGTAAAAGCTCCTCGCTATTGCTGTTTTGGGAGCCGTGGTGCCCCGCCTTAAAGACGTCAAAATGGCCCAAGTTCAGCATTTTTTCTTCTTCGCTGCCCAAATCCCCCGTCAAAAGCAGGCTGCCATGAGGGCTGGTAAGCGCCGCCAGGGTACTGGCGGCGTTACCAGTGGGTGCGTCGGCCCAGTCTGCTTGTGATGCGGAGGCCCCGTTGAAGCTTGCCCCACCTTGTAAAAGAGCAGCGGGCGTAGCAAGGCGCAAGGCCACCCCAGCGCCCAAGCGCCGCTGCTCCCCCTGCTGAACCAGCCCCATGGGCGCCCCTTGGGCGCCGGCGGCTTGGGCAATTGCTTCATAAAGGGCCACATTTTTGGCATCCAAGCGCTCCCGAGGCAGGATTATTTCCCCCACCTGCATTTGCTCTAAAAGGCCCACCGCTCCGCCCACATGGTCAAAATCGTAGTGACTCAAAATCAGCACATCCACCTGGCTTCTGCCCAGGCTGCGCACAAAGGGTGCCACCACTTTTTTACCTGTGTCCAGGCTAGGCAAGCCCCCTGTGTCGTAAACGATGATCCGCCCCTTGGGCGTCACCATTACAACACAATCCCCCTGCCCCACATCTAAAAAATACACTGTCAGGGGCCGGGGCCCGTAGTGCTGCCAGAGCAGAGTGCCAAGTAAAACACTGCTTAACAAAAAAATTCCCAGCCTGCGCTCATAATTGCGCCAAAACTGCACTGCGGGCAAATCCGCCCACAAAAGGAGCAAGGCGTAATAGAGCACCGCGCACCACGTGGGCGTACTGCCCAGCACCAGCTGGCCATAGGGCAGGCGGGCTAAAAGCCTGCCCTGTAAAAGCAGCTGCTCCAGGAAAAAATTTGCCACATAAGCCAGCTGCTGGCCCAAAAATTGTACCGGTGCCACAGGCACCATGGCTAGCAGCGTGCTCACAATGCCCACCAAGGCCACTAGCTCTAAAACCGGCACCAGCATCACATTGCTAAGCACCGAAATCAAAGAAATTTGGTGAAAATTGGCCACCAGTACGGGCAGGGTAGCCAGCTGCGCGGCCATGGTCATGGCCCCGCCTTCCCTTACTATGTTCGGCAGCCTTTGAGGTAGCAGTCGCTTGCAGGCTGGCCCCAGCCACAAAAGTCCAGCCGCAGCCCCAAAGGAAAGCTGAAAGCCCAAATCCAAAAGCCACAGGGGTCGCACCACCAGCAGCACCAGCGCCACCAGGCAGAGCAGGATGCCCCGCTCTATCCGAGTATTTTTGTCATCACCAGGTGCAAAGAGTACTACCGCACTCATGAGTAAAGCCCGTAGCACGGGTGGACGCAGGCCGCAGAGCACGGCGTAAAGGCAGAGGCTGACCAGCAGGCAGGGCTTACGCAGTGGCTTCGATAGTGACTGCAAGAATAGCATGAGTAAGTTGGCCAAAAGCACCACATGGGTGCCGGAAACAGAGAGCAAATGGCTGATTCCGTTGGCGGCGAAGATGTCCCTGGTATCCTCGTTCAGCGTGCTGCTGCCGCCTAAGAGCATACTACCCAACAAGGCACCTGTGCTTTCCCCCATGTTGCGTTGTAAAGCCCGGCGGAGCTCCCCATTCCAGCAGAGCAAAAGTGACTGCCAGTAGTGCCAGCTGAGGACGCTGGCGGATGCGCGGCTCCTTTCAAGGAGCCGTGCCTGAGCCAGGCGGCCGCCTATATTGTTGATGCGATTGTAGAGCTCGCTGTCGAAGCCACCAGGATTGCGCAGACCGGCCAAGGGCTCCAAGCGTCCCGATACAACAAGGCTGCCCAAGGCTGGAACGGCGTCAGGATTGTGTGAGCGAGGCAAGGACAGACGTAGCCGCCCGTGATAGGGCACAAAGCTTGCGCCCTGCGGGGATTGCTCACCTTCATTTAGCTGCTCTCCTTTACTAAACTGGACAAGCTCACTGACCTGATTTTTAAGCTGCAACCCTTCACACTGCAAAATGATGCTAGTATAGCCCTCGCCCTGTCTCACACTCAAGGGCTCCACCCTGCCCGCCACCACAGCCTGCTGGCCAAAGTAGGGCTGCAAGCTTCCCTCTGCACTGGGACCTATTCGCAAACCGGAGAGCACACCCAATACCACAAAAAAGCCCAGCAAGGCCATGCTTCGGCCCCGCTCCTTTTTAACAAGTAAAGCCGCAAAAAGCAGCACCAACCCAAGGCAGGCTACCATGGGCAAAGGTAGATTAGCAAAAAATGCTGTCTCTAAAGCCAAGTACAGCGTGCATGTAAAGCACGCTGTGCCTACATATATAATCTGCATATCCTCATCCCTTTGAGTTGTTTTACAAACTATTCACAAATACGCCACAAAATATCCTCATTTTTGCCTCATACTCGTGCAAAAACAAACAATTTAGCCAAAAAGCATCAGTCAACCTGCACATAGGGACGCAGCTTTGCCAGCTTGGCTTGACCAATGCCCCGCACCTGCAACAAATCCTCCACCCTGCGAAAGCTTCTGACACGCCGCAGGGCAATAATTCTGTTGGCGGTTGCTTCCCCAATGCCGGGCAGGGCCATCAGTTCCGCCTGGGTGGCCGTGTTCAAGTTAACCTTGTCTGGCGCCTGACCCAAGCTGTTTCCACCAGCTTGCGCTGCGCCGCCTGTGCCTTGGCCCTTGACCTTGCTCCCAGCTTGACTTGAATTCGCAGATACTCTTTTATTATTGGTGTTGTTTTTAATAAAGGGTACATAAACATGACTGCCATCCTTTAACTTTTTGGCCATATTCACTCTGTCGCTTTTGGCATCCTGACGCATGCCCCCTGCCGCTGCCACAGCATCCACAGCCCGTGCACCCACAGGCAGCTCATATATTCCTGCCGCCCCCACTGCTCCGCTCACATATACCTGAATAGTTTTTTCCTTAGCCTGCTTTTCATTATTGCCCGCAGTCTGCCTAGTAATTATGGGCTTGGGCGGGGGCTGCTTTACCAAGCCTGCATCCTGCAGCCAACTGGTGGCCACACAGCCTAAGAGCAGCACCACTACAAAAGCCAGCTTCTTTTGCCTGTTATCCATGGCTCAACCTCCTTTCTATCCTAAATTGTCCTCCAAACAAAAAGAGCCTCCGAAAACAACATCAGTCATTTTCAGAGACTCTTAATTTCTTAGCCAAGCCGTCGAGCGGTTAGCCTAAAAGCACTCCTCATGCAATTGTCAAAGGAAAGGGATGGCTTAAGCCAGCCCTTGCTTATTTTGCTACAATGTTTACCAGGCGACCCGGTACGCAAATCACCTTGCGCACGGTAGCGCCGCCGATATGAGCCTGTACATTGGCATCAGCCAAAGCGATTTGCTCCAGCTCTTCCTTGGTAGCAGCAGCGGGAACAGTCAAGCGACCGCGTACCTTGCCGTTAACTTGAAGAACGATTTCCACATTGTCAACCTTCATAGCTTCTTCGCTATATTCAGGCCAAGCTTGTTCGTGTACGCTGGTATTTTCGTCAATAGCACCACGCCACAGCTCTTCGGTGATATGGGGCACGAAGGGGCTCAGCATCTTGATCAAATCCACGATAGCTTCGTAAACAAGGCCTGCATTGGGCTCCTGCTTAGCGTCTTTATAAGCATACAGAGCGTTAACCAGCTCCATCATGGTGGAGATAGCAGTGTTGAAGTTGAAGCGAGTTTCGATATCGCTGGTAACCTTCTTAATGCTGCTGTGCAGAATGCGGCGCAGCTCTTTATCTGCTTCGGTCAGGCTTGCAGCATCATAGCTGGTAACCTTTTGCTCCAGCTGGGGCATAAAGTTAGCCACAATGCGCCAAATACGGTTCAGGAAGCGGAAGGAACCTTCCACACCCTGGTCGCTCCATTCCAGCTCTCTTTCAGGGGGAGCAGCAAAGAGGATGAACAGGCGTGCGGTATCAGCGCCGTATTTTTCCAAAATTTCTTCCGGAGATACAACGTTGCCCAAGGATTTGGACATCTTGGCGCCATCCTTAATAACCATGCCTTGGGTCAGCAGATTGCTGAAGGGCTCGTCGTAATCAACCAAGCCTGCGTCACGCAGCACCTTCAGGAAGAAGCGGGAATACAAAAGGTGCAAAATAGCATGCTCAATGCCGCCGATATATTGGTCAACAGGACCCCAATACATGTTGGCATCCTTGTCGAAGGCTTTTTCAGCATTCTTCGGGTCGGTATAACGCAGATAGTACCAGGAGGAGCACAGGAAGGTGTCCATGGTATCGGTTTCGCGGGTAGCATCAGCGCCGCATTTCGGGCACTTGCAGTGTACGAAGTTTTCGCTGGTTGCCAAGGGAGATTTTGCACCGGCAGTGAAGCTTACATCCTCCGGCAGGCGTACCGGCAGCTCTTCCTCCGGCACCAAAACCTCGCCGCAGTGCGGGCAATAAATGATGGGAATGGGAGCGCCCCAATAACGCTGACGGCTGATCAGCCAGTCGCGCAGACGGTAGTTCACACGGCGTTTGCCGAAGCCTTCAGCCTCAGCCTTGTCCATGATAGCAGCCATAGCAGCATGCATTTCCATGCCGGTGAATTCGCCGGAGTTAACCAGCATGCCTTCCTTTTCCTCGTAGGCACAGGTCATTTCTTCCAGCTTCAGCTCTTTGCCAATGGGGCAAATGGTAACGATCTTGTCAATGCCATATTTATCAGCAAACATCCAGTCGCGTTGGTCGCCGGTGGGTACGCCCATAACAGCGCCAGTACCATAATCGTACAGCACGTAGTTGGTTACCCAAATTTCTACCTTGCGGCCGGTGTAGGGGTTTACGCAGTCCACGCCAGTGTAAATACCCTCTTTTTCGCTTTCGCTGGAGGTACGCTCGATGTCGCTTTGGTTGCGTACACGCTCGCAGAAGGCTTTGATTTCTTCAGCCTTGGGATTGTTTTCGCAAATCTTTTCGATCAAAGGATGCTCAGCAGCCAATGCCATAAAGGTTACACCATAAGCAGTATCCGGGCGAGTGGTGTACACAGCAACCTTGTCGTTCAAAGCGGGGATTTCAAAGGTGAATTCCAAGCCCTCGCTGCGGCCAATCCAGTTGCGTTGCATGGTTTTTACGCGCTCCGGCCAGCCTTCCAACAGGTCCAAATCCTTCAACAGTTCATCAGCATAATCAGTGATTTTGAAGAACCATTGGCTTAAATCCTTCTTTACTACATCGTGGTCGCAGCGCCAGCATTTGCCGTCGATAACCTGTTCGTTAGCCAAAACGGTGTTACAGGTGTCGCACCAGTTTACAGCGGATTTTTTCTTCACAGCCAGACCACGCTTGTAGAACAGCTCAAAGAACCATTGGGTCCATTTATAATAATCTTCCTTGCAGGTAGCAACCTCGCGGTCCCAATCATAGGACAGGCCCAAAGCCTTTTGTTGGCGGGTCATATTAGCGATGTTTTCCAAGGTCCATTTTTTCGGGGGAATGCCATGCTTAATAGCAGCGTTTTCAGCGGGCATACCAAAGGAGTCCCAGCCCATGGGGTGCAGTACATTGAAGCCCTTCATGGTGCGGAAACGAGCCACTACGTCACCAATGGAGTAGTTGCGTACATGGCCCATATGCAGATTGCCGGAAGGATAAGGGAACATTTCCAGCACATAGGATTTAGGTTTGTTTTTGTCGATTTCTACCTTAAAGGTTTTGTGCTCTTCCCAGTATTTTTGCCATTTAGCCTCAATCTCATGGGGAGCATACTTTTCTTGCAGCATGTGAATACCTCCAACATCAATTTGTCTGCTTCCAGTAATGCCGTAAAGCTATGATGAGTACTGCCTCACGCAGTATTGTTACAGTGCATTATCTGTATTATTATATAACGATGCATAATAAAAGTCAAACCATATCCATGGGTAATCCCTCCAGGAGACCCTTTTATTTACACAAAAGAGCGACAATTGTAGCTAATCACCTCGCAAATGTATACAGTATAAATTGATTTTGCACTACCACAGCTCTTTAGCATATGTTATAATAGACAGGTAAGCTTGTGGCCTAGGCCACCACCTCAATTTGAGTTATTAATTTTTAAAGGAGCAATATTATATGAAACTTTCTGCACGTGTACAAGCTTTAACCTCTTCTCCCATTAGAAAGCTGAGCCCCTATGCTGATGCTGCTAAAGCTGCCGGCAAAAAGGTGTACCATTTGAACATTGGTCAACCAGACATCAAAACCCCGAACCAATTTATGAACAGCATTCGTGAATACCAAGCCCCCGTTATCGCCTACAGCAATTCCAAGGGCGAAATGTTCCTTTTAAAGGCTATTCAAAAATATTATGCTGAAAAAGGCATGGATTATGCCATTGAAGATATTTTCGTTACCAACGGCGGCAGCGAGGCCCTGATCATGGCTGTGATGGCTCTGTGCGATGCTGATGACGAAATCATGGTTTTTGAGCCCTTCTATGCTAACTACACCACCTTCTGCAAGGAATTTGGTGCAAAAATCAACGCCGTTCCCACCAGCGTGGACAATGGCTACCATCTGCCCAGCCAAGAGGAAATCGAAAAGCACATCACACCGAAAACCAAGGCTATTTTGCTCACCAACCCCGGCAACCCTACTGGCGTGGTTTACACTGCGGAAGAGCAGGACATGATTGCCCGCATTGTGAAGAAATATGATTTGGCCCTCATTGCGGACGAGGTTTATCGTGAATTTGTTTATGATGGTGCGTATCGTTCCTTCGGCACCATGCCCGAGCTGGACGACAACCTGATCATCATCGACTCCGTTTCCAAACGCTACAGCGCTTGCGGCGCTCGCATTGGCTGCATCATCAGCAAGAACAAGGAGCTGAGCAAGCAAATTATTAAATGCTGTCAAGCTCGTCTGTGCTCCCCCATTTTGGAGCAGGTTGGCGCAGCTGCCCTGTACACCACTCCTGTTTCCTATCTGGAGGCTGTTAACAAGGAATACAAAAAGCGTCGTGACACCATCGTGGCTGCACTGGCTAAATTAGAGGGCGTAAAGGCCTCCGACCCCAAGGGTGCCTTCTATATCATGGTTAGCCTGCCCGTTGACGATGCTGAAAAATTTGCTATTTGGACCTTGGAAAACTTTGCCATTGATGGCGAAACCGTGATGTTCGCTCCCGGCAATGGCTTCTACAACACTCCCGGTGCCGGCGTGAACGAAGCCCGTCTGGCTTACGTTTTGAAGAGCGAAGACCTTGAGCGCGCTATCTACATTCTGGGCGAGGCACTGAAGGCATATCCTGGCAGAAAATAAAAGGATAAAAAATTTAATTTGTAATATGGCAACAGCCAGTGAGCTGTGATTTTTAGCAAATGAGTGGCTGGTACAATGGCCTCAAGGGTTCGAAAAAAGTATATTGTTCTTCGAAACAAATAGTACCCCGCAGAGGCCAATTGAACCCCACGAAATTTGCGTTAAGAAAATCACCGCGAGCTGGATGTGCCATATTACAAATGATAGATACACTCACTAAAATGAGCTACATGTCAACAGCCAGCGAGATTTCTTCCGAGCAGGATGTTGCCATATTACGAATGATAAAACTTAATCACAAAAATTTACGGCTGCTACGCGACACTTCGGTAGCAGCCGTATTTGCATTGTTTGAACATACTATGATTACAGTTTTTCCACCAATATATTGCGGCCAAGCATGCGATTATACTCCCATGCCCCCTTGCCCTCACGCTGCTCAAACTGATTCATCACAGCATTGATTTCATCCGCATAATGCACCAAAAAGGCTTCGCGTGTAGCGCAGGCCACCGGAGAGCCCTTTTCGTTTTCACCATGATGACTCAAAATAATGTGCTGCAGCTGCTCAAGGCGTTGAGCAGGAATATTCAGCTTCAAGGCAGCCTCCTGCACCATCAGGCTCGTCATAGCAATGTGCCCCATAAAGCGACCAGCGTTGGTATAGGGAAAGCCAATCTCGGAAGAAATTTCCTTGATTTTGCCAATGTCATGCAAAAGCGCGCCGGCAATAATCAAATCCTTGTCCACATCCTCGATGCGGTCCGCCATAGCCACAGCCAGCTCTGTCACATCGATGGAATGCTGCAAAAGGCCGCCGATATAGGCGTGGTGCAGCTTCATCCCCGCCGGATTATGCACAAAGGCATCATAAGTATTGCCGCTAAAAATTGTTTCCAACAGCTTGCGCAGGGTAGGCGTGCGCACAGCCTTAATATAATTGGCTAGCTTATTTTTGTAAGCCTCCACATCAAAATCACCATGGGGTACCAGATTGCTGATGTCGTCACCGGGCACCAGCTCTTCCAAACGCTTGATAATGAGCTGCAGGGACATATCGTTGGCGAATTTGTTGATATCCACATCGCCGCCCACCATGTAGGCCGTGGGACCCTCTAAATTGCGCATTTTTTCTACCAGCGCCGCATCAAAGCAAATAAAGGCCAAGTGACCGCCGTTGTCCTCCAGCATACCGCGGGCGAACACGCCGCCATTGGAGGAGGTGCCCACCTTTTGCACACGCACCAAGGCTGCTTGGCACATTTTTTGACCAGCCTTCAAATCATTAAGCATATTTTCACCTTCTAATCTAGCTATAATCTATCAAAAATACAGGCATTCCCAGAGCTTACACATGCTGTAAAAGCAAAGACTCCTTGGCTACCTTTAAAATAATGTTCCAATTTTTATCCGTAAAGCGCAGGGACAATCTGTCCGCCAAATCATCCAAAACGGTCCATTCGGTGCATTGATGACCGGCATCGATAATATTCATGCCGCTAAAAACAGCCCTTTGAGCATCGTGATATTTCACGTCACCCGTAACAAAGGTGTCCACGTTGCTCGCAAGCGCAGCATCGATAAAATCGCTGCCTGCGCCCCCGCACAGTCCCACACACTGCACCATGCGCTTGGCGTCCCCGATTACCACGTAATCTGCATGGAGCACCTGCTTGATATGCTGGGCAAAGTCCTGCAGGCTGCAAGCCTTGGCCAGCTTGCCCACACGTACAAGACCCTCCGTATTTTCCAGTACATCCACATCCTCTAGGCCTAAATGACGAGCTAAACAATCATTAACGCCACCAGCCACAGCATCCAAATTGGTATGAGCGCTGTAGACGGCAATGCCGTGCTCCGCCAGCTGCAAAAGCAGCTCCTGCTGCCAGTTGCCATCAGTTAGGCAGGGAATGCGTTTAAAAATTGCCGGATGATGGGTCACCAGCATATCGGCCTTGTATTCAATGGCCTGGGCCACGGTTTCGGCTGTCATATCCAGGGCCAGCATAATTTTATGCACCGGCTTATTTCCACGGCCCAGCATGAGGCCCACATTGTCCCATTCCTCCGCCAGCTGGGGCGGCGCTATTTCCTGCAATAAAAGCACAATATCATTTACAGTCACTGATTTAGTCATGAGCTAACACCTCCAACTCACGCAAAAGCGCCTGTGTTTCCTTGTATTTTTCGCTTGCCCTGGCACGCTCGCTGCGCTCCATATTACTTAATAATTCCCGTAAGCTTTTGATGTGACGACCGATTTGCTTTGCTAAAAGCGGATGCCCTGCTTTTAGCAGACTGGGGCCTACTAAATACTCCACTTCAGCATGCTCTTGCTCCGCCCCTGGCTCCGCACAGATGATTTCGTAAAAATGAGGCGGGTCGTCCACCAAATCTTCGTCCACCAGGCGCCAGCCATGTTGGACGAGCCAGCGGCGCAAAGCGGCCGCTCCAGCCATGGGCTGGAGCAGCAGCCGCCGAGCCGCCTTCGCAACGGCTATATCGGCCTCTAAAATGCTGATGATAGTGCTTCCGCCCATGCCACAAATAGCGATGCAGTCGGCTTCGCCGGGGCTAAGCACCGCCAGGCCGCTGCCCTGGCGGACCGTGATGGCCTTGGCGGCGCCGTACATGGCCACTGTGGCCCGTGCCGCCTGGCACGGGCCCGTGGCGATGTCGCCGGCGACCGCGGCGGAGATGACGCCCTTTTCCCACAGCCATACCGGCAGGTAGGCGTGGTCCGTGCCTATATCGGCGAAGCGGCTGCCCTTCGGCACCAAGGCCGCCACTGCTTGTAATCTTTCGTCTAAATGCATATCAAAAATTCCTCCACCACTTCGTGGTCCCCCTCCCTTTGCAAAGGGAGGCTATCTTCTCGCATAGTATAGCATAAAGGCTCCCTTTCTAAAGGGAGCTGTCTTAAGCAATTTACGCTAGTAAATTGCGGACTGAGGAATTCTCCCCCTACTCCATTTGCGCCATGTAAAGCTTGTAATACTCGCCCTTTTTGGCCATGAGCTCTTCATGGGAGCCCTGCTCCAAAATGCCGCTGCGATTCAAAACAATGATTCTGTCCACGTGGCGAATGGTGGCCAGCCTGTGGGCTACCACCAAGGTGGTGCGGTTATGGCTCAGCTCGTTTAACGCGCCCTGAATGTTCTTCTCAGTTTCGTTATCCAAGGAAGAGGTGGCCTCGTCCAAAATCAAAATGGGCGGATTTTTGAGGAAAACCCTGGCAATAGCAATGCGCTGCTTTTGGCCGCCGCTCAATTTTACGCCACGCTCACCCAAGGCCGTGTCATATTTTTGGGGCAAGCGCTCAATAAAGCGGTCCGCCTCAGCATGCTTGGCCGCAGCTTCAACTTCTGCCTGGGTGGCATCCGGTCTGCCATAGGCAATATTGCTGGTCACGCTGTCGGAAAACAGAAAAATATCCTGCTGCACGATGCCAATGTTGTGGCGCAGGGAGGATAGCGTCATGGACTTGATATCACGGCCATCGATGGTAATGCGCCCCTGCTGCAGCTCATAAAAGCGAGCCACAAGATTACACAGAGTGCTCTTGCCCACGCCGGTGCTGCCCACAAAGGCCAAGGATTCGCCCGCCTCAATTTTTAAGGAAAAGTTTTCTACAACGGGCTCCTTGCCATCATAGGCAAATGTGACATTTTCAAAGACAATTTCGCCCTTCAATACGCCTGCATCCACAGCATCCTCGCTGTCGGCGATTTCCGGTTCAGTTAAAAGCAGCTGTTCAAAGCGTTGGTAGCTGGTGATACCCTTTTGGTACGTTTCTGCCAAAGCGTTCAAGCGCAAAATGGGACGCACAAAGATGGATACATAAAGCAAAAAGGCAATCAAATCGCTAATCTGCATTTTACCCAGAGTAATAAGCACGCCACCGGCCACAATAATGGTCAGATTGGTAATATTGGAAAAAAAGACCAGGCTGGTGTTGGAATGGCTCAACAGGGCAAAAGATTTTTTGCGAGCCGCCAAAAGCTTGGCCGCCACCGCATCCAGCTTACTGCACTCCAGCTCCTCGTTGTTAAAGGACTGCACCAGGCGCACGGCGTTCAGGCTTTCGGTGGTTTGCGCATTAAGATTGCCCACCTGGGAGCGAGCCTCCCGGCCTGCCTTTTTCAGCTTGCGGTTCGTGGTAACGCTGTCGTAGGCCTTAGCCAGCAAAAGAATATTGACGATAATTGCCAGCTGCCAATTGATATAAAACAATATGCTGATTGTGCCCAGCATAAAAATGATGCAAACCAAGAGATAATTAGGGCCCAAAAAAATCAGCTCGCGGATTTCGCCCACGTCACTAACGATGCGGCTCACCAGCTGGCCCACTCTTTGGTTGTCAAAAAAGCGAAAGCTCATGGACTGCACATGGCGAAACAGGGCCCGGCGCATATCCTGCTCGATGAGAGCGCCGATAGTGCGGCCATGGCACATTACCTGATAATTAATAAAGCAGTTGAAGATATATAATGCCAAAAGGCCTGCTGCCGCCTTGAGCAGCACAGGTATATCCCCCTGTGGCAAAATTTCATTCATAATGTGGCGCATGTAAAGGGGAAAGAATAATTCGATCAGGGAGGTGATGACTGCGCCTAAAAGCGTCAGGGTCAGCACCTTTTTATAAGGAATGTAAAAGCGTAGAAATCTTCGCAGCATAAATACCTCGTCAACAATTTTTTATCAGTATATTATATCATACTCTGCTGCTTTTGGGCAAAAAAATGACACCGCTTAGAGCGATGTCATTTCGTGTTTATGCAGTTATTTATCCACTACGTTGAGCTGTAGCACGTCGGGGCGAGAATAATGTCCGCAGGCATCAAACTCCATGCGACTGGCAGGAACCTTGTCCATATCCAAATCTGCATAGATGATGGTTTCCTTGTCCCACACGGGCTCGGTCACATAATGGCCGAAGGGGTCGATAACGCAGCTGCCACCGCGACACACGATATCCGGCAGCTTGGCAACCTCGTCCTTGCCGTTTAAATCGGCGGGATACATGTCGCGAGTGAAGAATTGGTCACAGTTGATGTAGTAGCAGCGACCCTCGAGGGCGATGTGCTGGATGGTGGCCTGCCATTCAGGATTATCGTTGGTGTTGCAGGAAATAAGCAGTGTCACACCCTTTTCGTACAGTGCTACACGTGCCAAGGGCATGTAGCTTTCCCAGCAAATCAAATTGCCGATGGGTCCCCAGGGGCTTTCTACTACCGGGAAACAAGCCCTATCCGCATCACCCCACACAAAGCGCTCCGCGCCGGTGGGCTTTAGCTTGCGATGCAAGGCCGCAATGCTGCCATCGGGAGCAAAAATAATGTTGCTATTGTACAGCGTCCCCGTCACCGCATCCCGCTCGGACACGCCAATGCTTACATAAGCCTTAGCCTTTTTGGCCGCCTTACCCAGCACCTCTGTTTCCTTGCCAGGAACAACAATGCTGCCATCGTAATAGCGCTTCCAGTCCTCGCGACCCGGCTCCTTGCGGCTGCCCACAGTGAAGCCAAAGGTCATGCCAAAGGGATAGCAGGGAATAATCAGCTCCGGCAGCACGATGAGGTCCGCCTTCTCCCTGCCTGCTTTCTTAATTAAATCCACACATTTTTGTAGCGTAGCATCCTTATCAAACATTACCGGTGCCATTTGCACCACTGCCACACGGCATTTTTTTGCCAAATCTAACATCATAATCCTCCTCATTGGGCCTTTATAATCTTGAGCGAGCTATTTTTACAGTATTTCCTCGCCTTATAGAGCAACAAAAATATTTCCTTACAGTTTAATTTCAAAGGGACTCAGCTCACCCTTGCGCAGGGCATCAATAGCCATAAAGTTTTTCTCCACCATATTGGAAACGGTGGACTCTACGTAAAAGGCCAAATGAGGGCTCACAATAACATTGGGGAAGCTGCGCAGCATGGCCAGCTCATCGTTATCAATATGGTCGCCCATGCGGTTGCAGTAATATAGGCCCGCTTCGTTTTCGATAACGTCCAAGCCCGCACCGCCAATTTTGCCGCTCTTGAGACTGGCAATGAGAGCGCTAGAATCGATAACATTGCCACGAGCAGTGTTCACAAGGATAACACCATCCTTCATCTTGTCGATGGCCGCCTGGTCAATCATATGGAAGGTGTCGTTATTGGAGGGCACATGCAGGGAAATAACGTCACTTTGGGCGTACAGGGTATCCAAATCCACATACTCCACCTGCTCAGCCAGCTCCTTTTTGGGGAAGCGGTCGTAAGCCAAAATACGACAGCCAAAGCCGCTCAAATATTTAATCAAAAGCTGACCAATATGACCGGTGCCCACTACGCCCACGGTGCAATTGCACAAATCCTGCCCCATTTTACCCTTTAAGGTGTAATCTTGGGCAGCAGCCCGCAGCATGGACTGTTGGAATTTGCGAATGCTGCACAAAATCAGCATCAGGGCATATTCAGCCACGCATTCTGTGGGATAGGGCGTGGTAGAAATATGCATATCCAGCTCTTTGATGAGCTGGGCCGGTAAATGGTCATAGCCAATGGCGCGGGTAAGCATGTATTTGACGCCGTAGCTGTGGTAGGTGCGCACCCATTCCTCCCGCATTTCGCAGGGAGTGCAGCTCACGCCGTCACAGCCCTTGGCCAGCTCTAAGTTGTGCTCGTTGGGATATTCGGCAGTCCACACAAAATCTATGCCATATTGCTTGCTGAATTTTTCAGCAAAGGCCAGCTCATCAAAATCACGCAAAGCATAAAAAGCGATTTTCATCTTCCATTACTCCCTCATTTTTAATCTAACGCAATATATTTTTTATATGCCTAAGCCAGCTTTTTGCAGACAAAATAGGCCAAGGCGGCAATCAAAGCGCCGTAGGCACGCATTTTGAGCTTGGCAACGTCCACCAGCTGCGGATTTGCAGCATGTAGCTTTTTGATGCCGAACATAATGAGCCACAGACTGATGATGGCAATAATGCCTGCCAAATAGTCCCAGCTTTCCAGCTTGCTCAAAAAATCCATTCACTACTCCTCCTCATTTATGGTTACATACATAATTATAGGGGCAATGACTACAGAGCGCAACCCCTTTAGCGATATTTTCTTCATTTTTCTCTAATTCTGTAACATCATTTTGGAAAATAGTATGATTTTGTTCTGCTTGAATGGCTCCTTGCTCCCTGCAAGGGAAGTCTTGTTCCGTACTTTTGCTGCTGATTTCTGTGCATAGCTTAAGTGCAGCAGCATAATAATCAATTTTTGGGGACGCACAGGTAGCATTTTGACCTTGCGGTGTTGCCTCCTCACCAGCTTGGTTGGACGCGATATTTTGGGCCTGCTGCCCTTGCGCTGCTTCTAAATTCCAGGCGCTGTTGTTGCGCAAAAAGTGTAGCTCCGCCGTTAACGGGCGTTGTTTGCCATCCTTATCCCTGCCCCAACGCTGCCGAACCACCTTTTCGTAGATGGCCAGCTGGTAGGCGTAACCCTCGGGAACTTCATCTGCAGCGGGCGGCTTGCCTGTTTTATAGTCCACCAAAAGCAGTGAGCCATCGGGATTAAAGGCTAGGCAGTCGATGATGCCGCTGATAACGATGTCATTTTCAGCGTATAGGGTGAAGCCCTGCTCCCGCAGCTGTTTTTTGGGGATGCGCTTGTACAAATCGCTGGCGAGGTAGCCCTCCAGCATGCGGCGAGCCCCGTCACCTTGGTACAGGGGAGCGTTTTCCTTGATGGCTTGGGTCAACGCAGCATCCAAATCGCCCTTGTACAGCTCCAAGGCTCTGTGGACGATGGAGCCTAAATCCCTGGCGGAAAGGGAGCCGGTAAATGCAGGTTGAGCAGTGGAAGTGCTATCTGCTGCGTCAGTGGCCATGCCAGCTTGTTCAGCCACATTTTGCTCAGCGCTAACCTGCTCTGCGCCAGCTTGTTCAGCTACATTTTGCTCAACGCCAACCTGCTCTGCGCCAGCTTGTTCAGCTGCGATATCTGTAAGAACTTCTTCCTCTACCGGCGGCAAGCCCATCACATATTGGTAAAAGTACTGCCGCGGGCAGTGTAGATAGACTTGCAGGGAGGAGGGACTAAAGGCGCGGGGACCGTTTCCCGCATAGGCTGGTAAGGGAGCTATGTTATCTAGTTTCTCCTTGCTAATCACAGCTCTTGACAGCTGCTCTAGGCCCTTGGTCTCCTTATCCCTAGCCACCAAAGGCTTGATTTCTACCACGCTATCGTTCTCATAAATCTGCAGCAACTGCTTCAGCCAGCTGAGTTCATCCAAAGTTTTCTCCCTTTTACCTTCAGCAACGCCCGTCATAATCAAACGGTCCTCGGCCCTCGTCATGGCCACATATAGCTGGCGCTTGCGCTCCTGTAAATCCAGCTTCTTATCTTCATCCTTAACCTTTTGCAATACATTCGTGTTTTGCAGCACACCCTCAGGATTAGGAGCTTTAATTCCCAAACCTACGCCCCGCAAATACTTTATTTCTGTAGTATCAGGCTGGGTATTGCTGTTTAAATAGGGCAGGAATACCGTACCAAACTCCAAGCCCTTGGATTTATGTATGGTCATAATCTGCACTGCGTCAGCTGCATCCAAATTGGCTGTTGTTTCCCTAGCCTCAGCAGCACGCAGCCTTTTTACATAATCAAGCCAGTCGGCCAAGGTAGCATTTCTTTGCAGGCTATATTCTAAAGCCAATTGACGTAGCTTTTTTACATTGGCCAGCTTATTGGCGCCATGCTCCTGCACGGATAGCACTGCGTCCACTGCGAGCTGTTCCCATACACCCTGCCACAGCTCCGGCAAGGCCAAAAGGGTAGCTTGCTTACGCAAAGTCTGCAAAATTCTTGCCGCTCTACTAACTAAGGGCCGCTGCTCTTCCGAAAAATCAGCAGCATTGGCTCCCTGCAAAGCATCCCATAAGCATGCTTCCTTTTGTAAGAATAATTTGGTCAACGTTTCGTCATCCAAGCCAAAATAAGGCGAACGCAGCACACCTGCTAATTCTAAGCTATTAAATCTATTTGCAAGCACTGTTAAAAGATTAAGCAGATCCAAAACCTCTTGGCATTCATAAAAGCCCTTACCATCCACGATTTCGTAGGGTATACCACGAGATTGCAGGGCCGCCGCCAAAGCTTCACTGAGGGTCATGGCCCGCAGCAAAATCGCCATTTTTCCATAGGGTACCTTGGGAGCTAAAAGCTGCTTGCCTTCGTAATCACAGCCCTCATGATAGGCCTCGATGGCCATGGCCACTGCCTCAGCCTCCACCTGAAACTTGCTTTTACCACATTCCTTGTTATACTCCACCAAAAGCAATTGGGGCACTTCTGCTCCGGTTTTATGATTAGCCAATTGCTCATAATAAACATCCTTCTCAGTGTCCACACCCATCAATAGTCGAAAAGCGCTATTAACAGCTAACAAAATCTTGTCCACTGTGCGGTAGTTTGTTTTAAGCAATAGATTCTTGCCACCGCTGGCTCCTATTTCCCGGCGTACTCTGGCAAAAACACTCACATCCGCACCACGGAAGCGATAAATAGACTGCTTGGGGTCACCTACTACGAAAAGCTTTTGCCCCTCCAGCTTTTCAGCATCATCCCCGCACAAAAGGTAAATGAGCTGTCTTTGCCGATCATTGGTGTCCTGGAATTCGTCCACCATGATATAACGATAACGCTCCTGGTATTTATGGCGTACTTCTGCATTGCGTTGCAAAAGCTCCACAGTATAATTCTCTAAATCGTCATAATTTAAGATATCCAGCTCTTGCTTTTGCTCCCGCACGTAGCTGTTCAAGCCTACCAAAAACTCGTGCCAATAAGCCAAAAGCTCCAACGCAGCTTTATCCACAGCCACGTTTTCAATAAATCCTTGCTGTTTTTTGATGGCGTTAATATACTCCTTAACACCACCTTTGGCCTGCATCAAATCCAGATATTGCTGCAGCAAGGAAAAATCCGCTGGCTCCTTTTTGATGCCAGCACATATCTCCTCGATAACCTCAGCCATTTGCTCCAAGGCTTTGCCAGCCTTGCTAGTTTTGCCAACCAAGTCCTTGCGGTTAAGCACCATATCACGAACCAAAATACATAGGTCATCCTTGAGCTGGGGCAAACCATTGATATTATAAAGATAGGGCTTGGTTAAATCGAGCTCAGCTAGAATATCCTCCAAAGCAGGCAGAATATCCTCGACCAAACGCACTAAGCCGGAAACTCCATAGACCTCTATCAATTTCTTGGTAGCAGCACGACCCTCACGCAGCTCCCTGCGCAGATATTTATCAAGGCATTCCTCTAAAAATTCTACACTAGTAAACTCCTCTGCCAACACAAAGGCTGGATCAAGACGTACCTCCACAGGGTTTTCTCTCAGAATGCGACTGCACAGGCCATGAATAGTACTAATCTGCGCCCTATTCAAGGATTCCAGCTGCTTGTGCCAAAAACAATCATCATCCTTTTCCAAACGCTTCTCTATACTCTTGCGCACTCTTTCCTTCATCTCTCCTGCTGCTTTACGGGTGAAGGTAATAGCTAAAATATTGCCTGCATCAAGCTTCAACTGTCCTGTACTACTATATTCAGAAAAGCCCTGTTCTAAAATATGCAAGAAACGCTCTACCAAAACCTTGGTTTTGCCGCTGCCAGCACCAGCTGAAACAGACACATTGCAGTCAATGGCCAATATGGCAGCCATTTGTTCTTCATTAGGCTTAAAATCACTCATTTTCACTGCCTCCTTTGGCCTGTCCCACCTGTGCTAAACGACAGATATCCTTTAGCTGGCAATATTCGCTGCAGCTCTTATTGGGTGCCACAGCAAAATTTCCGGCATAAATGTTTTCAATATAACCGGCAATCAGCTTTTGGGCAAAGCTTTGAAAGCTAGACCAGCTTTGGCTGATTTCTTTCGTATATCTTTTGCTGTCTGTAATGTTTTCATTGTCTACCGGCTCTAACAAAAAGCTCTTACGCTCACCGTCTTTAAGGACAAAATAAGCACCACCGGCAACACTATTGGCGCCCTTATATAATCCCGCCACGGCTAGTATATAAAGTGGCAGCTGCACATCAAAGCCAGTAGCCAAATCCTTGCCACTGGGTACAGAGCTTGCACTACGCTTATAGTCAGTGATAAATACTCGCTGACCATCACTATCTATTCTATCCACACGACCATTTAGGCTCACTCTAGTTCCATCGGACAGGCGTAAATGCAAGGGCTTGCCATTTTTAGAGCTAAAATCCCATTCGACAGCACTGGGAACGAAGCTCCAGCATTGCTGGTCCTTATATTCATAGCGTAGCCACCGCTTAAGCATATTGAGCAGCCGAGGTGCTTCCGCCTGCCACAGCAAACTGTTCACTATTTTTCCCTGCTCCAGCGCTGCTTGGGCCGCTTTGTCAAAAATCGCCCCTAATTCTTGTTCTAAAGCTGCAAAGGGAAGCTCACAGATTTTCGCATTTAAATGCTTTTCGGTAAACCCAGCTAATACTTGATGCAGCAAATCCCCCTCATCCGCAGGAGTAAGCCCTTCCTCCATCGCAACAAACTCCTGCTGCCGCCAAACCCGTTGCCCTAAATATTGGAAGGGACATGCAGCATAAAGCTCTAACGCGCTGGCGTTGAAGCTTGTGCCTATTTGCTTTGCTACCTGCTTTTGTAGGGCAGCATCGGTCAACACGCCATTATAAAGCATATTCTCCCTGCGTTTAAAATCAGCCTCCGCAGCCTCAAGAGTCAACTCACCCCATTGCCCAAGTAACCACTCGTCAGTTGTTGTGCAGGAGTATTGTGATAATTCTTCAGCGGAAGCACAGGCTTTAGCGGGATTCACAACCACCTGCTGCTCCTGCTCTTCTTCCTCACCTTGGTTATTGATACGGGGCTTGGCATCAATAAATAGCCTTTGCACCGCCCCTATATAGGAGCTTACCCCTGCCTGATCATCCTGAAAATAACTCAGCACCAACTCTTTGCGAGCACAGCTAACAGCGGCAGCAAAGAAGCCCGCATCCTCCGCATATGCTAAAGATGTATTGGGAAGCTCTAAACCAGCTCCTTTTAGCTCCTTGCGCTCTTTATCATTATAAATCCAGTTTTCGTTGTTAACTCTAGGAAATACTCCTTCCCGCAGGCCGAGCACAAATACGTAATCAAACGCAAGACCCTGAAGATTTGTTACCTCCGCGATTAAGACGCCATCTTGACGACCCTGCTTTAAAATTACATTCACTCCCTGCAAAGCGTCCGTTAATACTTGTTGCCATTTGCTCAAGGAAATGGCAGCCTCTGCCTGACCACAGTTTTTATAATCCTCAAGCAGCTGCTGAATTACCTGCTCGAGCAGTCTACAGCTTTGCAGCACAATGCTCATGGCGCCTAGCTCAATGCGACCTTCCTGATACATGGAGCCCAAGGCTTTTGCCAACTGCAGCTGCTCTAAAAGCTGCAGCATTTGCTGGCCAAAGGTAGCTATAGTTGCTTTAGCAGGCAGTTGCTGTAAGAACATATCGATAAGCAATACTGTTTCATCAATCAGGCCAGCTTCATGCAATTTTTGCTGTACACTGCTACGTGTTTTGAAATAATTATCTTGTCGTAATTGATTTATTGCTTCGCCATCTATGTGTAGCAGCAGTCTTGCTAAGGGTGCAGTCAACAATCTAATATAAGCCTCAGCACCATCATGATTATCTGCTGCTGCAGCCAACAAAAGCAGTAAAAGCTCCGTCAAGGGTTGCACAGCTAGACTGCTGGTTTGGGGCAGATTAATTGGTACGCCATATTCATCAGCTATTAGACGTAGCCCAGTAAATTGGCTCAAATCTCGTACAGTAAGCAGAATTTGCGCTGGCTCCACCCCCTGTTGCAATAGCTCCTTCACCCTAGTCAAAGCAAAGCGCAGCTCCTGCTCCTGTTGTGTAAAGCAATACAGCTGTACAGCATCACTTTGAGGTAATGGAGTGCATTGAAGGCCAAGATTAGTAGTTAAATGAGTACAGCCTAAAGAGCTTTCATGCCTTGGGGCATATTGCTCAATTCCTTCCTCAAGGCATAGGGCTTCCAGCTCCATATAGGTAGTCCTAGTTGCCTCAAAGAGCTTATTCCTTTCCGTATTCTCAAGATTTTTTTCATAGCACAAGCCAATCTGTACCCTGCAATGTTTGCTCAAAGCTTTAATAAGCTCTAATTGTAAAGCATCAAAGCTGTAAAAATCACTAAAATATAGCTGCTGCCAAGGCAGCTTCACCTTTGCGTCTTGCAGTACCAATAATGCTAAACGATACTTTCCCTCAAGGTCAAACCATTGCTTTTCTTTTAAGTATTTCCGGTAGAATTGATATAAAAGAGCTACTTCCTTGTCTTTTTGTCCCTGGTGCCCTTCCCTACTCCATTCACGCAGAACATTTACTATTTGCTCTTGAGTAGAGCCACTTCTAGACAGCTGGCCCACCAAAGAAGTCATAGCTTTAACAAAACCTGGTTTTTCTAAAAGCTCGTTAAAATACTCCAGCTGCTTTATTTCAGCCAAGGTATGCAAAAAATCCTCTATAATAAGCTCTTGGCTATGTCGATTGATTTGATTAAAGGTTACATAACCATTTAAATTCAAAAGCTTACTGGCTAATGTATCTATACCGATAGCTTCTACATTGGCATATTTTTTCCGTACTTCATCCAACAATAAACGATTGGGGAGCACAATTGCCCCCACTCCATATTCCATTTTTTGCAGCTCATCACAAAACATTTTGCGACAGCTGCTTCCTAAAGGAGTAATAAACAACTTTGCCATAGCCTTCTCTCCTTATCCCTAACACGTAAAAAAATCTGCATCTGCATAACTCACCTTATTACAATCTATTATACCATATTCCCTGGACAAAAAATCACCCGACATCAGCCGAGGGATTTGTCAACTATGTCTACTTTATTCTATCATTTCGAACATATAGAGTCAATATTGCACAGATATGCCAAATACAGTTCTCTTTTGAAGAATTAAATTTTACATTTTGTTTGTATTACGAACTATTGTATCTTTTGCGTTCTTGGTGTATAATTATCTTAGTTGCAGCGGTAGCCTTGCAAATCAGAAAGATTTTCTCTGGTTTCCAAGGAGCTTCTGCCCAATCGTGCGGATTGGTTGGCACCTGTCAGAGCTTGACAGGTGCTTTTTTTGTTAGGAAAGGAGTTGGTTTTATGGTTACTGAAGAAACTCGCCAGAAATACAAAAAGACGATAGACGAGTTCTGCTTGATGGACGACACCTTTATGTCCGTAGTATTTAGCGAAAACACTAAACTTGCCGAAATGTTATTGCACATTATTCTTGGGGATGATAAAATTAGGGTAATCAAGTGTAGTCACCAATTCGAAATTAATAATTTAATTGGTCATTCATCCCGTTTAGATCTTCTCTGTGAGGATGAGTATGGGAAGCACTTTAATGTAGAAGTCCAAAGGACCAACGCAGGTGCAGTGCCACAACGGGCTCGCAACTATATGGGGCTTATCGATACAAGATATTTTCCATCTGGCACAAAGGATTATAAAGAGCTTACTGATACTTGTGTTATTTTTATCACTGAGTTTGATGTTCTAGGCCATGATTTGCCTATTTACCACATCAGTCGCAGAATAGATGAAAACAACGCTCTATTTAATGATGGTGGCAAAATCGTCTATGTCAATGCAGAAAAACGCTATGATAATACTCAACTAAGTATGTTGATGCATGATTTTTTCTGTAAAAATGCTAATGATATTAAAAACACAGCTCTAGCCAATGAGGTCAGACGCTATAAGGAAACAGAAACGGGGGTCGATAAAATGTGCAAACTGATGCAAGATTTAGCTCGCGAAGAAGCAAAACAGGCAGTCCATGATAACAGCATAAAAATAGCAGAAAACTCCATAAATGAAGGAGTATCTATTGCTTTAACGGCAAAAATAACTGATTTACCTATCAACGAAGTCGAAGCCATTGCCGAACGCCTCGGTAAGAAAACCGCATAACCTTTACTCAATAATGAATTAACCGCAGTCCAATCACTGGATTGCGGTTTTTTTTAGGTCGCCGTGCGGGCGACATTTATTCTGTTTATGTTACTGTACTAGGACAGTACTACCTCAAGGCCATTCTCTTTGGCCAATGCAAAAATTTCCTCTTGAGATAAGTTCGTAAATTCCATAATCTCAACCAATGCTTTTTGCTTTCTTAACATCTTAAGGGCAGTTTCTCTATAAACTCTAGCTTCGCCCTTAGCCATACCAACTGCCTCTCCAGCAGCTTTGCCAGCTTCATAAACACCATCACTCAAATTGCACATTTCGTCCACCTCCTGCGCCATATCACTATTCATCTTAATATCAAACTCATTACTGATGATATACTTTTTCTCTTCTAATGTCTTTTGCGAAGCAAAAAGCACTGTCAAAAGCTTCAACAAGCTTCCAGCGGCCTGCTGGTCTTCAGAGCCTAGATTCACCATCACCACATTCAGTAAATCATAATTAGCCTGTACCTCCGTACTGCTACCAAGCACAACATCCTTCTGCACAGCGTACTTCACAATGCTGTTTTCATTGCCAGCACTGGGATTAGGACAAATCCAAATACTATACACCTTTTTGATCAGCTCGTAATGGGATTTGACAAACTCCCTGCCATATTGCATGGAAAGCATGCGACCGCAATAATACAGAGCTCGCTTCACCAATGGGTACCCGGGACTGCTATTATTTTGCGCTTCCACGTTGATAATCAGCTTAATCAATTCATCATTAAGCGGTGCGTGAGCCAAAAACTTTACATCAAAGGTAACTACACCTTCAGCAACACTGCTGTCTTCAGTATTGGTCCCATCAATGAGCAAGGCTTTAGTTTTCTTGCTTCGATGCACAACTGCTTTAGCAACTTCTGGTGTACCTTCAATATACCTATCCATGATATCCTCAATGCTGCACTCTGCAAACTCCGCCGTGCAATATTTAAGAATCCACGCCAAAATAACCTTGTGGGCCAGCACTGATTTGCAGGCCGCATCGTACTTATCCTTGCGTGCCTGCAAAGGTATATCATTTTCAAGAATGCTATCTTCCGGCATTTCCCTGCCTCCTTAATTATATCACACATCTTAAAATCACTGCATGATAATTTTGTAAACCACGGTGTACACTTGCAAGTTTTTCACCAGCCCTATTGTAGCACCAAATTGCGCGCATTTCAATATATTTTTCTGATAATTGTCGCTAATTTCATTATTCATACGTTATTTGTTTCACACACCTGTATCCGGTAACGATTGCTGACAAGCCAAAACAGCGCCCCAAGTGTATTCTACACCGGAACGCTGTCATTGAGGTCGCCGTGCGGGCGACATTGTATTCAGTTGTGGGTATTGTACTAGCCTACAACTACCTCTAAGCCATTTTCTTTGGCCAATGCAAAAACTGTCTCCTTAGCCAAAGTGGAATACTTAACAATCTTAGATAACTTCTCTCCACCCTTTAGCATCTCAAGAGCAGTTTCCCTATGAACCTTCGCTTCGCCTTCTGCACGACCTTTTTCAGTAAAAATTTTTTCAAATTCTCCCATGGCTTCTCGACCTCCTTCAGGGGACTTCAAATAATTCACATGTGCCGACAGCGCGCCTTGACTAGTGTCGCCAGCCTTGGCGGTCTTTAGATATTGCATGAGCTTGGCGATGTTAGAGCCATCGTCAATTTCAGCATTCACATAAATTGTGTGCAGACCGTTGTAATAGGGAATTGAATCGTTGCCAACCCTCAGTAGTTGCTCCATTTCGTAAACCGTCTGCCCTCTTTGCCAAATATCCTTTTCGGATAAATAAAACAAATACACTTCCGGCAGCTTGTCATAGGTCACGCCCTTGCGCAACAGCTCGCTATCCATGACAGCAGAATAATAACGGACCCTCCTTGCAGGAGCTGTCTCTTCCAAGCGCTGGATTTCGATTTCGTAGAGAGTACCTTGGTCATCCTCTGCTGTGATATCCAGTCGTGGACTTTTACTAATCAGCATGGGAATAGCATCCTGCGTGCGACAAGCAATGATTTTTAAATCAGGCTTTTGCATCAACTGGCGCACAAGATGCAAACATGAGGCTTTATCCTTAAAGACAACGGATATAAACGTATCGTTAAACAAATTCATAGCCTGTATTTGCTTGATAATCTCTTCGATTTTTACCAGCAGGCTATCAGGAACGGAATCAGGCATTTCTTCCTCCTATTCTTATTATAAACGTGTAAAAATTAAAAATCAAATAAAATCAACCACGGTGTACACTTGCAAGTTTTTCACCAGCTCTATTGTAGCACTAAATTGCGCACATTTCAATATATTTTTCTGATAATTGTCGCTAATTTCATTATTCATACGTTATTTGCTTGCACACACCTGTATCCGATAACGATTGCTGACAAGCCAAAACAGCGCCCTGCGTGAGCCAACTCTTCAGCTCACACAAGGCGCTGCTTTTATCTTTTGTCTATTCTACAGCAACAAAAGTACTGATATTTTATTATACCCAAAACGTTACTCGAAACAAGTGTTTATAATTATATAGTCATAAGACTTGATCTTCCCTAAACGCAAAAAATCCCCCGACATCAGCCGAAGGATTTGTCAACTATGTCTACTTAATTCTATCATTTCGAACATATAGAGTCAATATTGCACAGATACACCAAATATAGTTCTCTTTTGAAGAATTAAATTTTACATTTTGTTCGTATTGCGAACTATTGTATCTTTCGACATCTTAGTGTATAATTATCTTAGTTGCAGCGGTAGCCTTGCAAATCAGGAAGATTTCCAAGGAGCTTCTGCCCAATCGTGCGGATTGGTTGGCACCTGTCAGAGCTTGACAGGTGCTTTTTTTGTCAGGAAAGCGGAGCGCAATTGACACGTATTTAATACGTGTGATATAATAATGGAGGTGTAGAAATATGCCAAGAACCTTTAAGGATCTAATAAGAAAGATTGAACGGGATGGTTGGTATTTAGTAGCCCAAAACGGCAGCCATAGGCAATACAAACATCCATCTAAAAAAGGCCGTGTAACAATAGCTGCTCACAAATTAAGTGATGATGTTAGCTTAAAAACAGAGAAAAGCATATTACAACAAGCTGGTCTTATTTAGTTTTCGAGAGGTGATACTATGTACAAGAATTATCCGGACGAATATATCTACCCAGCCATCATTGAGCAATGCGAGAATTGCTATAATGTTACCTTTCCTGATTTGCCAGGATGTGTAGCTTCTGGCAATACCCTAAAAGAAGCTGTCGATGAAGCACGCGAGGGCTTAGCCTTGCATTTATGGGGTTTTGAGCAAGATGGAGAGCCAGTACCCCAGCCAAAATTCAATGATATTCAAGCAAATTCTAACGAAGTTATTTGTTACGTTGATGTTAACATGTTTAATATCAGAGCCAAGATGGATAATCGTTCTGTGAAAAAGACTCTCACCATACCTTGGTATTTAAATGAGTTAGCAGAGCAGAAAAAGATTAACTTTTCTCAATTACTGCAAGTGGCTCTTAAAGAACGGTTAGGTGTAGTGTAAAACAACGCCTCGGTAAGAAAACCGCATAACCTTTACTCAATAATGAAAAAATCCCCCGACATCAGCCGAGGGATTTGTCTTTCTTACAACCGCTGCTTATGGCGCATATTCAGCCGATTGTGCACATTAGCTTCTCCATAAAGCACATCAGTTACTGTAACTTTTCCAGGGTCCACAATATAGCAAACGATATAGTTGTCAACCACCATTTTTCTCATTCCCCAAGAATGCTCTGGCTCCCAGTCGAAGAATGGATACCTCTCCGGAAGAGTGTCCAAAGAAAGAATTGCATTGGCAATACGATTATATTGCCTAAGAGCACTTTCTGGTGCCAGTAGTGTTTCGGCAATATAATTATATATACTTTCCATATCAGCTAAAGCACCATCAGAGATGTTTACACTGTATATTTCCATTAGCTGTGTCTCTCCCTGAACTCAGAAAATGCTTCTACGGCGCTGCGCACTCTTCCTGCTCTGTAATCATCATAACCCTTTTGCAGCTTCTCATGAAGTTCCTGCTCTGTCATTTGTGAGATGTCTACATCAGCAGGAGGTTTGGGAATCGTCACAGAAAAAGGAATGCCCCCCACTAACACTATTTGATTGAAAAACATATCAACAGCTGTTGACATGGGAATACCAAGCCGAGAAAGAATAGCATCTACATCTGCTTTTAAAGTTGGATTGATACGCAAGTTTAAGGTTGCGGTTTTTTCCATGCTAATCACCTCCATTTGTTTATATTGTAACTACATCGTCGTTACATGTCAATCAGTAATGATCGATGGTATTCCGCGCTAATCCCCTTGCTTCACATGATTTTACAAACCTTTCACATAATTGTCTTAGCATTGTCACAATTCCTCCTGCTTGTTCGCCGTTCGTTCGTATTTAAACATAGCCATACTGGTGAAATTTGACAGGCTAAAAAGCGACGGAGCGTGAAAAATATTTTGGTAAAGCTATGCTCACTGGCAAAGCAGGACGAAACGGGCAATACCCCCTAAACACAAAAAATCCCCCGACCGTAGTCGAGGGATTTATTTTGCTTAGAATTATTTGCTATGTTCGCAAACTTGGTTGCCAACGGTGCAAGAAGTTTTGCAAGCGGATTGGCAGGAAGCCGGGCACTCGCCGCAGCCGCCGGTGCGCAGGGTCTTTTTCAGCATAGCTTTATTAACAGTTTGGATATGTTTTCTCATTTGTATTACCTCCAAAAGTAAATATTATTACCCTTATATTTTACCCTGTTTTGCTCCCTTTTGCAAGAGCTTTTTCTAACAGCCTTATTACAAATTACTATTCTACCGTTATAGATTTTACTTTTTCCAAAGCTTTAGGAATAGCTTTCCTTGCTGCTCTATCAGTAGACCCATTCATCATAGCATGAGATTTCCCTATTACTCTCTGCCTGTTATTAAAGACATACCCTTTCTGAGAGTGCTTATTAAACACTCTTAGAGTAACATCTAATTCTGCTTTAGTATCTATACCACCTACCCAAAGATTCCAATTTTGTTTAACTTGAGCAACATCAACCCTAGCCAATACTATACCGTCATATTCGCTATCTTTTAAAAATTCATCAAGTATAGGTTTGGTAAGCTTGACTTTTTTACCACTCTCTGCATAATCTCCCATAACAGCAAACTGAGGATTTGTTGCTTGCATTTGAGCCATTAAATCATCATATTTGGTTTCCCTAAACAAATCTAAATCAGCCAAAAACTGACCATCACCTTGAACTGTAACATAACTGGGCACTTTTTCTTGAATGCTATTGACAACCTCATCTAAAACCTTCTGTTCAAAGTTAGCATGTCCCTCTGAATCCAAATAAAAAGCAAATCTTAACTGATTCCTTCCAGCCCCCTGTTGAATACTTTGAATACGATCTTTAAAAGATGATTTATTCTCAGATTCAGCAAAACATGTTACAGATGTTGTCATAAAAAGCAGCATCATAAAAAAAAACAGTGAGTTTTGATAATAGTTTCATATCTATCCCTCCCAAAAGGCTTATATTTATATTATACTCCTAAAGATTATCCCACACAAGTTCATTGATTAGTTTTTATTAGGAAATTAAAAATCTATTATAATTGTAACAACAAAACAAAAAAGGCTTCCCGTTTACACAGGAAGCCTTGCTGTTAAATGGAGCTGATGACCAGGATTGAACTGGTGACCTTATCCTTACCAAGGATACGCTCTGCCGACTGAGCTACATCAGCATATATAATTGGTTGCGGGGGGCGGACTTGAACCACCGACCTTCGGGTTATGAGCCCGACGAGCTACCAACTGCTCCACCCCGCGATATGGTGGCGGCGCACGGATTCGAACCGCGGACACTGCGGGTATGAACCGCATGCTCTAGCCAACTGAGCTACGCCGCCAGGGTGTTGGTGGAGAGGGTTGGATTCGAACCAACGAAGCGAAACGCGGCAGATTTACAGTCTGCTCCCTTTAGCCACTCGGGAACCTCTCCATAGGCAACGTAGATATTATATTATAAAGAAACTTTTTTGTCAAGAAGTTTTTTCACAGCTGCCTTCTCAAAGCCTCAAACATCACGATGCCTGCGGCCATGGCCACGTTCAGCGACTCCGCTCTTCCTGCCATGGGGATATATACTCTTTTATCCGCCGCCGCGAGCAGCCCATCGCTCACTCCGTTCGCTTCATTGCCCATGACGAAGGCCAAGCGCCCGTGCAAATCTGCCTTGTAGAGATTATCAGCCCCGTCGAGGCAGGTCACCAAAAGCTCGTAGCCAGCGTTATGAGCGCTCTCGATAAATTCGTTCTCCCCCACGCCGGCCAGCACCGGCACATGAAAGAGCGAGCCCATGGAGGAGCGCACCGTTTTGGGAGCGTAAATATCCACACTGCCCTTTAAGAGCACCAAGCCCCCCAGCCCAGCCGCATCGGCTGTGCGCAGCATGGTGCCCACATTGCCCGGGTCCCCCACTCTGTCCAAAACCAAAAGCATCTTGCCCTTGGCCAAAAGCTGCTCCATATTTACCTGCTGCATTTTGCACACTGCAATGATGCCCTGGGGCGTTTCTGTATCAGCAATCTTCTTCAGCACCGCGTCGCTGACGCAGTACAGCTTCACCTGCTGCTCCGCAGCAGCCTCCAGCACTGCGCGGGTCCTGTCGTCCTCAATAGCGGTATAAAAAATGCTTTCCACCTGTTTATAGGCTACGGCCTCTTCCACCGTACGCAGGCCCTCGGCCAAAAACAGGCCCCGCGCTTGGCGATGCTTCTTGAGCTTCAGCTCCGCCGCCGCTTTTACCTGGGGATTATTTACTGCTGTCAATTCCATCAGAAGTCTACCCCCATCCGCTTTACGCCCTCATGGGTGCCCAAAACGACAATCTCGTCCTCGGGCTGAAAAACCTCCTGGGCCTTGGGGTTGACCATGGTGCGTCCTTCCCGCTTAATCGCCACAACATTGACATCATAACGACGACGCAGGTCCGCCTCGATAAGATTCTTGCCAATGAATTCCGTAGGAATGGGCAAGCTCATAACGCTAATCTCGCCGGACAGCTCAATATAATCCATAACTCCTGCGGAAATCAGATTGTGGGCCACACGCTCGCCCATATCCCGCTCCGCATAAACCACCTTGTCCGCGCCAATTTTACTCAGCATAGCGCCGTGGAGATTATTAATCGCCTTGGAAACGACCTGCTTAATGCCCAGCTCCTTTAAAAGCATGGTGGTCATCATATTGCGCTCCACATTGCCAATGGCCACCACGGCCACATCAATATCCTCCAAGGGCAATGCCTGCAGCGTTTTGCGATCGCTGGCGTCACCGCTCACCACATAGGTCAGCTGGGTGCTCAAATTTTGTACCAAGCTTTCATCGCTGTCCATGGCATAAACCTCATAGCCCAAGCCCTGCAGCGTCACCGCCACGCTGGTGCCAAACAGGCCCAGTCCAGCTACTAAAAATTGTTTTCTTTTTGCCTTACTCATCTTGCTACCTCTTTAACCAATCATAATATTTTCCGTAGGATAACGCAGCTTGTCCACCTTTTTATTGAAGAAGGACATGCCAAAGGTCAAAATACCGATGCGGCCGATAAACATGGTCATAATCAGCACCAGCTTGCACCAGATATTCCACTCCGGGGTGATGCCTATACCCATGCCCACGGTGCCCATGGCAGAGAATACTTCAAAAAGGATAAAATGGAAGGAATGTCCATTATGGTCTAAAATAAGCAGTAAAAATACTGCCATCGTAACCCAAGATATGGCAAGCAGAAACACAGCCAAGCTTTTGTTGATAATACTTGCATCCAAGCGACGCTTAAACAGCACTACGTCTTTTTTATCACGCAAAAGAGCCATGGTGGATGCCACCAGCACAGCAAAGGTGGTTGTTTTGACGCCACCGCCGGTGGAGGTAGGAGATGCGCCGATAAACATCATGAGCATCATCAAAAACATGGTGGGCTGGGTTAAGGAAGCCAAATCCACAGTATTAAAGCCGGCAGTGCGCAAGGAAACGGACTGGAACATGGAGGCCAGCCACTGCTGCCCCAAGGGTGCTTGTCCGATGGTATGAATATTGTTGTGCTCCAAGAGCCAAATCAGCACTGTGCCACCGATTAAAAGGATGGCATTCACCACAAGCACAATCTTTGAATGCAGTGTCAGTCGTTTCCACGAGTGCTTTTGTAATAAATCATCAATAACAGTAAAGCCTAAGCCACCGATAATAATGAGCAGCATAAAGCATACATTTAAGGTTACGTCGCCCTGAAAGCCCACCAAGCTTTGGAAATTACCAATTAAATCAAAGCCCGCATTACAAAAGCCGGAAATGGCGTGCCAATAGCCCCAATAAAAGGCCTTGCGCCCCATATCCATAGAGTAATAAAAATAGAGGGACAAAATTGTGCCAAAGAAAAACTCGGTGAGAAAGGTATATTTAAAAACATTAAAGGCAATGCGCTTGACCTCACCTGGGTCATCCTGATTCAAAGAGTCCTGCACCAAGAGCATCTGGCGAATATTTAGCTTACGATGCAAGCCAAAGTTAAAAAGGGTGCTGATGGTCATAATGCCAATGCCACCTACTTGAATGAGAAAAATCATCACCATTTGGCCAAAAAAGCTCAACTCGTTGCCCGTATCCCACACAGCAAGACCCGTTACACAGGAGGCCGAGGTAGCGGTAAACAAAGCATCGATAGGATGCGCCCACTGCCCATTGGCGTGGGAAATAGGCAGGGTTAAAAGCAAAGCACCAAATAGTATTAAAAAGACAAAGGAAAGACCGATAAGCGTGCTGCGATTGATATTGGCAATTCTGCGCATGAGTTTGCGATAGTGCAAGCGTTTTTGATAACGAATAAGCTGATTGCGTTCAAAATCGTTGATTTCTTCTTTCTTCAATTCGTGTGCAATGGATTTACGCAAGTCTCTCCCTCCCTTCTGTTAGCATAGCAAAAATATCATAATAATATTATACGCACATAAAGAAATTACGTCAAATAAAAAAGCCCGCCCCTGGATTGCAGGGACGGACTAGGTTTTCACTCTTAGAGTGCTGCTTTTGCTGCTTCTACTAATTTAGCAAATGCAGCTGCGTCGAAAATAGCCATGTCAGCCAGAACTTTGCGGTTCAGGTTGATGCCAGCCTTGGACAGGCCGCAGATGAAACGGCTGTAGCTCATGCCGTTAGCACGGGTAGCAGCGTTGATACGAGCGATCCACAGACGACGGAATTCACGCTTCTTAGCGCGACGGTCACGACGTGCATAGCTGAGAGCTTTCATTACCAGCTCGTTAGCTTTTTTGAATTGTTTGCTGCGAGAACCATAGTAGCCTTTAGCCAGTTTCAGAATGTGTTTATGACGACGATGAGCGGTTACGCCCACTTTAACTCTTGCCATTTGTAATATCCTCCTTTAAAATCTCTAAAAATTAAGCGTAGGGGAGCATCTTTGCAACATGCTCTTTATCAGTCTTGTGAACCAGAGCTGCTTTGCGCAGGTTTCTCTTACGTGCAGGAGATTTATGTTCGAGAATGTGGCTCTTGAAGTTTTTAAAATGTTTGAATTCACCAGAAGCGGTTTTCTTGAAGCGCTTTGCAGCAGCTCTACGGGTTTTCATTTTCGGCATGGTAATTTCCTCCTCTATTATTTAGCAGGTTTCGGCGCAACAATCATAATCATGTTTTTGCCTTCTAATTTGGGTACTCTTTCAACAACGGCAATTTCTTTTAACTGCTCTGCCATCTTATTCAGCAGTACTTCGCCAAGCTCAGGATGGGACAGCTCACGGCCACGGAACATGATGGTAACCTTTACTTTGTCGCCATCTTCCAGGAAGCGAACTGCATTCTTGTACTTAACGTTAAAGTCGTGATCCTCGATACCGGGGCGCAGCTTCACTTCTTTAATGTCGAAGGTTTTTTGCTTCTTACGGGCTTCCTTTTCACGTTTTTGTTGCTCGTAACGGAACTTGCCGTAGTCCATAATTTTGCACACGGGCGGTTTCGCTGTGGGAGCAATCTCAACTAAATCTAAATGTCTTTCCACTGCCAGTTGTTGGGCTGCACGACCGGACATAATGCCAAGCTGTTCGCCATCAGCAGTAATAACACGCACTTCACGCGCACGAATTTCTTCGTTGATACGCAAGCTTTCTTTGGCTATGACAATTCACCTCCAGGGACACCAGGTAAGCGGACTGCTTACAAAATATAAAAGCGGGCAGAATAAATCCACCCGCAGAAAAATATCATATCCAACCCTGTCGAGTACTGACCGCAAGGTGAGAAGCGGGAGGCTTCTGCTTTGTTACTGGAATATGATACCATAATGTAAAGTTTGTGTCAACAATTATTTTATTTTTTGGCCTTGGAATCAACAACATCCTTCAAAATTGCTTCGAAGGCTTCAAAGCTCATGGCGCCCATATCGCCTTCAGTGCGGTTACGCGGGGAAACAGTCTTGTTTTCCATATCGCGGTCGCCCACAACCAGCATGTAAGGAATCTTTTCCAGCTGGCCCTCGCGAATCTTTTTGCCAATCTTTTCGTTGCGAGCGTCCACAGTTACGCGGTAACCCTCTGCCTCCAGCTTGCGTGCCAAGTCATAGCAGTAATCAGCAGCGCGGTCGGTTACGGGCAGGAAGCGTACCTGCTCCGGAGCCATCCAGGTGGGCAGTGCACCGGCATAGGTTTCAATCAAGTATGCCAGGGTGCGCTCATAGCAGCCCAAGGAGGTGCGGTGAATAATGTAAGGCAGCTTCTTTTCGCCGTTTTCATCCACGTAGTACATGCCGAATTTTTCAGCCAGCAACATATCGATTTGGATGGTGACGATGGTGTCCTCTTTGCCGAAAACGTTGTGGAATTGAATATCCAGCTTGGGGCCGTAGAAGGCAGCTTCGTCGATACCGATTTCGTATTTTACGCCCAAATCGTCCAGGATTTTGCCCATAACAGCTTGTGCATGCTCCCATTGCTCAGCGGTGCCCTCGTATTTGTTATTCGGGTTAGCGGGGTCCCATTGGCTGAAGCGGAAGGTGCATTTATCCAGCATGCCGACGGTGTCTAATACGTATTTAGCCAAGTCCAGGCAGCCCTTGAATTCTTCCTCCAGTTGGTCCGGACGGAGAATCAGATGGCCCTCGGAAATGGTGAATTGGCGCACACGGATAAGGCCGTGCATTTCGCCGCTGTCCTCGTTGCGGAACAGGGTGGAGGTTTCGCCCAAGCGCATGGGCAGCTCACGGTAGGAGCGTTGACGGTTCAAAAATACTTGGTATTGGAATGGGCAGGTCATGGGACGCAGGGCGAAGCATTCCTTGGTTTCATCGTGGGGGTCGCCCAAAATGAACATGCCGTCCAGATAATGATCCCAGTGACCGGAAATGCGATACAGGTCGCGCTTAGCCATAAGCGGGGTTTTGGTCAAAAGATAGCCACGCTTTTGCTCCACATCCTCAATCCAGCGTTGCAGCAGTTGGATTACGCGGGCGCCCTTCGGCAGCAGGATGGGCAGACCTTGGCCGATATAGTCAACGGTGGTGAAATATTCCAAATCGCGGCCCAGCTTGTTGTGGTCACGCTTCAGGGCTTCGGCCTGCTGTGCCAGATATGCATCCAGCTCCTCCTTCTTTGGGAAAGCCACGCCATAAATACGCTGCAGCATTTTGCGTTTGGAGTCACCACGCCAGTAAGCGCCGGTAGCGCTGGTCAGCTTAATAGCGTTGCCCTTGATGCGACCGGTGGAGTCCAGATGGGGGCCGGCGCAGAGGTCGGTAAAGTCGCCCTGCTTGTAGAAGCTGATGACTGCGTCTTCAGGCAGGTCATTAATGAGCTCTACCTTATAGGGCTCGTCCTTTTCTTCCATGAATTTGATAGCTTCAGCGCGGGGCAGCTCAAAGCGCTCCAATTTCAGCTTTTCCTTGCAGATTTTACGCATTTCTGCTTCCAAAGCAGCCAAATCGTCGGGAGTGAAGGGAGCCGGAGTATCGAAATCATAGTAGAAGCCGTTGTCGATGCTGGGGCCGATGGCCAGCTTTACATCGGGATGCAATCTTTTCATAGCCTGCGCCAGCACGTGGGAGCAGGTGTGCCAATAGGTTTTGCGGTATTCTTTGTTTTCAAAGGTAAATTGTTTTTCTTCAGACATTGTCTTTTCCTCCTGTAATTATATCTGAACTGTGTGGGAAATATTCGGGCAAAAAAATAAACCCCTATCCCACACCAAGGGACGGAGTTCTCCGCGGTTCCACCCTCATTGACGCATGTAGTGACACGCGCCCACTCGGTATCGTTAACGCCGATAGTACGGACTGGCATACTTGCATTTTTAACCAAAATGTGTTCCGCAGTCAGTTTGAAGGCGGTGCGCTCAACGTATTACCCTGCCGCTCTCAGCCTAGGCAGCATTTTCTGTGGGGATAGCCCGCAAGCAAGTCCTTCGCATTACTGTTGATATTGACTTATGCTGTAATTATAGCACAATGGAAGAAGTTGTCAAGGTTTCACTGGAAAAAAAGCGTGCTATGTTGTATAATGGATAGAGTTTTATTTTACTTCATTGAAAGGGGCTGGAGCATATTGTTTAAAAATAAATATTGGCATCGACTATGTGCTATTACTATCTGTGCAGCCAGCCTACTCGCACCGACCTCCGTCAGTGCCAAAAAGCTGACCCTGCTTTATATTCCCTTGGATGATCGACCGGTGTGCTTAGATTATGTGCAGCAGACCATGGAGGCTGCTGATTGCAAAATTATCCTGCCACCGGTAAAATATATTGCCTCCCATGACCGCAACGGCAATCCGGAGAAGATTACCGAATGGCTGCAAACGAAAGCCCCCAAGGCGGATGCGGCGGTCATCAGCACGGACAGTCTGCTCTATGGTGGTCTGGTAGCCAGTCGCACCCATCATATTTCCCGCCCCCAGCTCAACCAAAGACTACAGGTGGTGCGCAATTTGAGCAAGATGCTGCCCCTTCGGATTTATGCCTTTTCTACCATTATGCGCACGCCCAAGGCCAGCAAGGGTCGGGTGGAGCCCGCTTATTACGCCACCTTGGGTCCCAGCATTTTTGCTTACAGCGAATTGCTGGATAAAAAGGACCAGGGCAAGCTGACCAGCAAGGACAGGGAAAAGCTGGCGGCTTTGGAAAAGGAGCTGCCTCCCGCCCAGCTCAAGGATTGGCTGGACAGGCGCAAGCTGAACCAAGCCATCAATGTGGAGCTGACCCGCATTGCCCGACAGGGCAAATTCCATTACTTGGCCATTGGCAAGGACGACAATGCCACCTTGTCTGCCACTCACATGGAGGCAAGGCAGCTAAGTATGATTACCTTCGAGGTGCCTGCCACCACGCTGCAAATTGTGGACGGCGTGGACCAGCTGGGGCTGCTGCTCTTAGTGCGGGCTTACAACGAGGTGCAAGGCCTTGCACCTCGCATTTACCCCCTGTACAGCCCCGGCGTCGGCCCCGGCACCCTGCCCCAATTTAGCGATGCCCGCTTGCAGGACTCCGTGCCCCAGCAGATCGTCGCCGCCGGGGCGCGCCTTGCGCCTTCGGCGCAGCAGGCGGACCTGGTGCTGGCCCTGAACACGCCGCCGGACGGCGTCGTGAAGGACTCCACCGCGGACGATAACCAGTTTTTCGCCTCCCCCGCCAACAAAAAATTTGTTGGCACCTTAGAGCAGCTGCTGCGGGCCAACACCCCTGTTTCTCTCGCAGATATCAGCTACTCCAACGGCGCGGACAACGGCTTTATGGACCTGTTGGCCCGCAGCCCGGCGGCCAGCCGCCTAGCTGCTTACAACGGCTGGAACACCGCCGACAACGCGGTGGGCTATGCCATTGCCCAGGGCCTCTTGGCCCCGGCAATGGATGGGGCCCACCGCTCGCGGCTCCTGCGCCAGCGCCTTATTGACGACTGGTATTACCAGAGTAACGCTCGCCGCAAGGTCAGCAATGAACTGGACAAGCACAATCGAGAGGAAATGAAGTACGAGCTGCTGCAGGCGCAGCAGCCGGTGCTGGATTTTGTCACCAAGGAGTGCCAGCGCATGGCCAAGCGGTATGCTTGGACCAAGGGCAGCCAGTTCGAGCTGAGCTTTCCTTGGGACCGTCTTTTTGAGGTCAATGTGGAGATGAAGAAATAGCCTCCGGCATAGGCTAATGCCTTTAAATTAACGCAATGATATGGGAAATAAGTCTTCAAGCTAGTGTGGCATAAGCTTTCCAGTAACGAAACGTTACCGAAACAAATGTTCTCGATATGAAGGCATATAAAAAGGAGATAGGTTCAACGCCTATCTCCTTTATTTTTATGCTTATTTTTCCTGGTGGTCCTTATGCATAATGCGTTCCAGCTCCTGCATAAAGTTCTTCACATCAGCAAACTGACGATAAACCGAAGCGAAGCGCACGTAGGCAATCTGGTCGGTTTCCTCCAGATGCTGCATAACAAGCTCGCCAATGCGGGAGCTTTCAACCTCGCTCTCACCGTTCATGCGCAGCTCACGCTCCACACTGTCGGCGATTTCCTGCACCTTTTCATAGGGCACAGGGCGCTTTTCAAAGGCCTTTAAAAGGCCACCCAGCAGCTTTTTGGCATCAAACAGCTCTCTGCGTCCGTCCTTTTTGCTAACAACCAAAGGAGTTTCCTCGTACTTTTCATAGGTCGTAAAACGACGACCACAATCAGGGCACTCCCTCCGCCGACGGATGGAGGTACCATCCTCCACGGCACGACTATCTATAACACGACTGTCTCGGTATGAGCAAAACGGACACTTCATACTGCTTTCCTCCTAAAATTTATCTGCGCAGCCAGGGCGGAATTTCGTTGCCCCCATTAAAGCCATTAATCACGCCGGAGGCAGGTCTTTTTTCTGCTTCAGGACTTTTAATGGTGGTTGCATTCTTCAGGGTAGGATTCTTCTTTTCAAAGCCGGTAGCAATTACAGTTACGCGGATTTCGTCCTCCAGGGCTTCGTCAATAACGGCACCAAAGATAATATTGGCGTTGGGATCCACAGCCTCGGTAATAATTTGAGAAGCTTCGGTAACATCGAACAGGGAAAGCTCCTTGCCGCCAGTGATGTTAAACAGCACGCCCATAGCGCCATCCACAGAAGCCTCCAGCAGCGGGCTCTTGATAGCAGCTTCAGCAGCAGCCTTAGCGCCACCCTCGCCCTTAGCGGTACCAATACCCATCAGGGCACTGCCTGCGTTGGTCATAATGGTCTTAACGTCCGCAAAGTCCGCATTAATCAGGCCCGGTACACCAATCAAGTCGGAAATACCCTGCACGCCTTGACGCAGCACGTCGTCGGCAATGCGGAAGGCATCCAGCATGGAGGTACGACGGTCGATAACCTGCAGCAAACGGTCATTAGGAATGGTAATCAGGGTATCAACCTTTTCCTTCAGCTTCACAATGCCGTTTTCAGCCTGGTTCATACGGCGGCGACCTTCAAACATGAAGGGCTTGGTTACAACGCCCACGGTGAGAGCACCCACCTCTTTGGCGCATTCTGCCACCACATGGGCAGCACCGGTGCCGGTGCCACCGCCCATACCGGCGGTTACAAAAACCATGTCCGCACCCTTCAGTGCTTCCACGATTTGGTCACGGGATTCCTCACAGGCTTTTTCGCCGATTTCCGGGTTAGCACCTGCGCCCAGGCCCTTGGTCAGCTTTTCGCCAATTTGGATTTTGTTTTCAGCCTTGGACAAGAGCAAGGCTTGAGCATCACAGTTCACAGCAATAAATTCCACACCGCGAACTCCGGCAGCAATCATTCTATTCACAGCATTGTTACCGCCGCCACCTACACCAATAACCTTAATGTTGGCGAGGTTTTCAAAGGTTGTTTCCACATCATCAAACATATTTTACGTCCCCCTTAAATATTGGGTATCATCATTGATAAACATCTAGATTTAGTATTCTTCCACGTCATAGGCCATTTTTCCTGCTAGTCGGAAAAATTTATTTTCCCATATACAATCTGCGAATGACACCAATATTTTGGAAGATACGCATGCCAAAAATCAAAATGGCTACCATGTATAAATCGATGCCGATCATATTGCCCGCATAGCAAAGAAAGGCAGCCAAAATGCCGTTAATAAAGAAGCCGGAAATAAAAACCTCCGTGTCATAATTGCTGGCCATGGAAGCACGAATGCCGCCCAGCACCGCATCAAGGCCCGCCATTACGGCTACAGCCAGCGGGCGAGCGTACTCCGGAGGAATGCTGTAGGGACAATAGATGCCTGCTACAACACCAATGGCTAAGCCAATAATCGCAGCAAAAATCATTTTCCTTCCTCCTTTACGGCAACACTTTGCGCATATTCAAAATTGCGCGGCGCCTTTAAGGCAGGAACGTGCACCTTATCCGCAGCCTTTATTTTTACCTGAATCCCCCAAAATTCGAAGGTTTCCACTACGCCGCCCCTGAGGCGCAGCGCACTGGTCAGTGTTTTCGGCGCGCCGATGGCCTTGATCACGTAAGGAGGAGCACTGCGCACGTTGTTGACGGACACGGTGGGCCCGGCACAACGCACCTCGCTCATGGCCACAATACGCTGGTCATTGAGGGAAATAGCCTCAGCACCGGCAGCACGCAGCTCGTTGAGCACACGTAGCAGGTCTTCGTCGTGAATGATATAAAGATTGGGGTTTTCGTTGGCCTTTTTGGGTATGTTACTGTCATCCAGCACTACTTCAATGCCTGCGCCCTCCACTGCCGTGGTCCCCGCAAGCAGCTGCAAGCGCTCTAAGCCGTGGTCCCTGGCTCTATCAGCACCCTTTTTGCGCAGCTCATTGATTTCCTGCAGCAGGTGCTTGTTTTCAGTTTCCATTGCCTTCAAGCGTTCGGACAGGTCCTCTACCCTGTCCATGCGGATGGTCCTTTGCTGTACCGTGACCTTATACTGTACGGATAGCATAAAGCCTAACACCATGAATACTATGGCAATCAAAATCTTGCCCTGTAAATCCATAGTAAATATTTTTTTCATTCTTCCACCCTCATTTTTTATCCTCTTTAGGTATCAGCTTAATGTATGGTTTAGCAAAGGTTAAATCAATATATTCAGCCTGGATATTTTTATTTTTTATCTCTGTAAAAACGGTCATAAAAACCGGGGCCTTTTCGGGCAGCTTGCTTACGGGTCCTAGCAGAATGGGAAAGCTGCCCCGCATGCGCAGCTTGCCCTCCTGGCGATTGTCGATGGCAATTTCGGCAATGCGGTCCCTGGCTTCACCGCTAAGCTGCTGCAAAAATTCCAAAATCAACAGCACATTTTTATTATCTACCTTGTCCCCCAAGAATACATTGCCACATTGGGCTCCTGCCAAAACAGGTGCCTTGGCATCGGGAATGCCGGTGGTCACGTTCATGATGAGGCCGCTGTAGTCCAGCTGCAGATAGCTGCGATAGGAGTTGGCCACATAAAGGGCGGGCTCCCGCTCCTCCACATAAACCTCGTAATTGGTGGGCCAATGGTAATCAACTCGTGGGTTTTGAAAGCGTATGTCGTGCTTTAAGGCGTCCACAAGACGGCTTCGGCTCACATTGAAGAAGTTAAAGGGAGGCTGGGAGCCGCCCAGCTCGATAGCTTCCTTTTCCGTGAGCAGGCTGGAGCCGTGGATGGTGATGGTGCCGATGGCCAAGCCAGGACGGTGGAGGTAGCTCCAACCGAAGTGCAGGCCGTAGCCCAACCCTATTATTAAAACTAGGCGACAGAGAATGCGCAAACGCCTTTGCCGCTTATGCTTACGCAGCCGCTCCTGCATTGTTGCCATTGCTCTGCCTCCCTTCGAATAGTTTCTTTAAAATATCATAATATTTATATCGTTTCGCTCAAAAGAAATTTCTCAAGCGAGTCGCCAATTTATGCAAGTGCCTCGCACGCAGCAAAAATTGTGCAGGGAGCTGTCCCCTTGGGGGGTAACGCTTATTTCGTGGGGAACAATCACGAAGCTGCGGTGTCCAATCTGTTCGCAAAAAGATTTAGGTTTTCGAAACGCTTGCTTCTATTGTTCCAACCACTCATAAGCTAAAATTTCTATTCACTCTCCGATATAAACATCATGATATTATTGCCCTATTATTTTGCACTTAACAGAATCTTTTCACACAGGTCAGGGAAAGAAATACCCACCGCGGCGGCGGCCTTGGGCACAAGACTGGTGGCGGTCATGCCGGGTACAGTGTTGGCCTCCAGCACATAGCCCTGTCCACGCTCGTCCAGCATAACATCAATGCGGGCCACACCGCTAAGGCCCAATACCTTGTAGGCGGCCACAGCTAATCCCTGCACATGAGCGGTAATCTCTTCGCCCAAGGGAGCGGGGCAGTGATAATCCGTTGCACCCTTGGTATATTTAGAATGGAAATCATAAGCACCACTATGGGGTGCAATCCAAATTACAGGCAGGGGCTTGATTTCACCCTTTTCTTCCATCAAGGCTACCGTCAGCTCTTTGCCCTTGATGCACTCCTCAACCAGCACATTCTCAGAATAAGAGAAGGCTTCCTTCAGTGCGGGCTCAATTTCCTCTGCTTCCTTAGGAATTACTACGCCGATGCTGGAGCCCTGGGTTGCAGCCTTAATTACCACGGGCAAGCCAAAGGCCTCCAAAATATGGGCCTTAAGAGCTACCAAATCACCTGCTTCACGCTTGTTGATAATCAGGCAGCGCGGGGTAGAAATGCCTGCGGACTGCAGATAGCGCTTGGTAGCAGATTTATCCATGCTTACAGCGCTAGCCAATACGCCACAGCCGGTGTAGGGAATGCCTGCAGCCTCTAAAATGCTTTGCAGGCGACCATCCTCGCCATACTTGCCATGCACAGCGTTGAAGACCACCTTGGCATTCATGGCATGCAGGGTAGCCAGCAAACGGTCCGGCACCAGCTCTACTTCCTTAGCATTATAGCCCTTTTCCCTGAGAGCAGTGGCAATCGCACCGCCGGTAACGCGGGAAATTTCTGCTTCGGAGGAGGGTCCCCCCAAAACAACGGCAACAACATCATTTTTTGTAATCATTTTGCATTACGCTCCAATTCTCTTACTAATTCCTCGCCGATTTTGAAAACATCACCGGCGCCAATGGTCATAATCAAATCGCCAGCCTGAGCTTGAGCCTGCAGGTATTCCTCTGCCTTGGCCAAGCGAGGAATGTACTGCACCTTTTGTCCGGTAGCAGCGTGAATGCCCTCCGCCAGCTTGGCACTGGAAACCCCCTCAATGGGGTCCTCCCCTGCGGCGTATATATCTACAATAATCAGCTCATCGCAACCAACAAAGCTTGCACAAAACTCGTCAAACAGCAATTGAGTGCGGGTGTAGCGATGGGGCTGGAAGACGCACAGCAGTCGTTTAGGCTGGGTTTGGCGAGCAGCCTTTAAGGTAACGCCTATCTCTGTGGGATGATGAGCGTAATCGTCCACAATCCACACGCCCTCTATCTTGCCCTTGGTTTCGAAACGACGCTTAGCCCCACCAAATTTTGCCAAAGAAGCCAAAATTTTTTCCATGGCAATGCCCATTTCCCGTGCGGCCACGAAGGCACCCATGGAGTTGAGCACGTTGTGACGGCCGGGCACAATTAAATGTACCTGGGTCAACAATTCATTGTGGCAATAAAGGTCGTAGATAGTGCCGTTAACACCATAGGTAATGTTCTTAGCCACAAAGTCAGCATCCTCGCCCTCAATACCATAGGTCAACACAGTTTTGTCAGTTTCCTGAGCAAGACGGCGCACCTTGGCATTGTCAGCACACAAAATAGCCTTGCCGCCCTCGGTAATATTACCCAAAAATTGCTTAAAGGCCTTATATATATTTTCCTCCGTACCATAATGGTCCAGATGATCATCTTCAATATTGGTAACCACTGCCAAATGGGGATAAAACTTCAAAAATGAGCCATCACTTTCGTCTGCCTCAGCCACCACATAAGAACCGGCACCATTGCGGGCGTTGCCGCCCAGGCTTGTCACCTCGCCCCCAATTACGATGGTGGGGTCGATACCACTTTCGGCAGCAATACAGGAAATCATGGCACTGGTAGTGGTTTTGCCATGGGCACCGGCCACAGCCACGCCCTTAGCATTGTTCAAAAGGGCTGCCAACACGTCACTGCGGTGCAGGACCGGTAGTCCCTTGGCCTTAGCAGCTACCAGCTCCGGATTGTTGGCATGGATGGCAGTGGAAACAACCACTGCATCAGCATCATCTACCTGGCAGGCATCATGGCCCATATAAACCATGGCACCCTCCTCTGCCAGATGTGCAGACATATGACCTGCATTCAAATCAGAGCCGCTCACATCATAGCCACGCTTAATCAGCACATAGGCCAGAGCGCTCATGCCAGCACCACCGATACCGATAAAGTGTATATTATGCAGATTAGCTAACTTGTTCTCAGCCACAGAATACCCTCCCTATTTTTTGATCAGAGCCAATGCCTGCTCGGCGATAGTCTCTGCTGCCTGCGGCTTACCCAAGCTTTTGGCGGCCGCCTGCATCTTCTCCAATTCCTTAGCATGTACAAGTAAATGCTCAATGGCCTCCAAAATACGCTCGCCGTTGAGCTCTTTGTCTAAAATAACCCTTGCAGCACCCTTAGCCTCCACTGCTCTGGCATTAAACTCCTGATGGTTTGCCGTTGCATAGGGATAGGGCACCAGAACTGACGGAACTCCCTTGGCCATCAGCTCGGCCAGGCCAATTGCGCCTGCTCGGAATACTGCTAAATCCGCAGCTGCCAAAGCCACGGGCATGTTATGCAGATAGGGCTTGATAATGATATTTTCGCCCACGCCACCGCGCTTGGTGATTTCCTGCATATATTTTTCATAGTTTACGTCACCGGTAGCATGGAGCACCTGCACCTCCTGACGTCCCGACAGGGCCAGCTCTGCTTCCAGCATGGCTGTATTGATGCTGCGGGCACCACGGCTGCCACCGGACACCAAAATAGTTTTCTTTTCCGGGTCCAGCCCCAGCTCCTTGATGGCAGCCAAGCGTTCATGCTGCAAAATTTCGGTGCGAATGGGGTTGCCTGTGTAAACAAGCTCTGCCTTGCCCGGGAAATACTTGCCGGCCTCCTTGTAGCCCAAAAAGACCTTGCGCACATAGCGGGACAAAATCTTATTGGTAACACCCGGCATAGCGTTCTGCTCCTGGATGCAGCAGGGAATGCCATGCATAGCTGCCATAAAAACAATGGGACCACAAACATAGCCCCCGGTGCCAATAACCAAATCCGGCTTTTCCTTTTTGATAATCTGCCACGCGTCATATAATCCTTCGAAAAGCTTACCCACGCTGCGCAGCGTATCAAGGCTCAAGCTACGCTTGAAGCCCGCTACCTCTATGAATTTCAAGGGGTAACCATAGCGGGGAATGATGTCCTTTTCCAGACCCTGCTGGGTGCCAACAAAGCTAATGTCCGCATCGGGACACAGCTTTTTGATTTGGTCAGCAATAGTCAGAGCAGGATAAATGTGTCCTCCGGTGCCACCACCGGAAAGAATGACCTTCACTTTGCTTCCTCCTCCCTTACAGCGGCAAAGCATTCACCAGCTTCTTAAAATAGCGTCCGCGCTCAGGGTAGTTTTTAAACATATCATAGGACGAGCAAGCAGGGGAAAGCAGCACCACCTGGGGCGGCTGCGCCATGGCATACGCCTTGGCCACTGCCTCATCATAATCGGCAGCCAAAACGATGTTTTCCACGCCGGCAGCCTGCGCTGCGGCTTGAAAACGTTCCTTGGCTTCGCCGAGTAGAATCAGGGCATCGCATTTTTCCTTCACCAAAGCCATCATGGGCTCCAGCTCCGTGAGCTTGTCATGACCGCCTGCCACAAGGATGATGTGTCCCTTCGTAAAGGCTTCCAATGCCTTGATAGCTGAATCAGTGTTGGTAGCCTTGGAATCGTTATAATAGGGCACACCCTTAACAGTGCGCACGTATTCCAAACGGTGCTCAATGCTACGGAAATTGCGCAGCACGTCAGCCATATCCTCAACAGCAACACCGGCAAAGAAGCCCGCCGCGATGGCAGCCAACACATTTTCCTCGTTGTGACCACCAAAAAGCTTGAGCTCGTCTATATTACAAACAACCTTTGTTGTATTATTCCATTTTATCACAAAATTACCGTTTTGCATAAAAATTCCTTGGGGCAAAACGGTTTTTCTACTAAAAAAGCAGATTTGAGCCTTACTATCCTTGGCCCAGCTCCGCACCTCGGGGTCATCGTAGTTGAGCACTGTTACCTGCTCGGCTCCCTGCTTGCGGAAAATATTCTTTTTGGCATCACCATAGGCCTCCATGGTGTGGTGACGCTCCAGATGATCCGGCGTCAGGTTCAGGACTACGGCGATATCGGGGCAAAAGCTTACGACCTTTTCCAATTGGAAGCTGCTAAGCTCCGCTGCCAGCCATGCTTCTTTAGGCAGACTCTGTACCTCCTTGGACAGTGCCAGGCCAATATTGCCACCCACTGCGCTGGGCACGGGCAGACGCTTGAACATTTCTCCCACAATGGTAGTGGTGGTAGTTTTACCATTCGTACCTGTGATGGCCGCCATGTGACCACCATACAGGCGGTAAGCAAGCTCCACCTCGCTGATAACCTCAACGCCACTGGCAGCCTCTGCCTGTAGCACATTTTTATTGTCGCAGGGCACGCCCGGCGACAGAACCACCAGTTCTGCCTGAGCCAAGGCTTCGGTGAAGGCTTCTTCACCGATTACCAAAGCGCCGCCAGCAGCCTGCAAGGCTGCTAGAAGCTCATCATCAATGGTGCAGGGATTGTCATTAAACAAAAACACCTGCCGCCCAAGCTGAGCCAACACCGCGGCCGCTCCGCGCCCGCTAATGCCTGCTCCATATACAATTACAGCCTTCTTCATCATGTCAGTCATACCCGTCATGAGAAATGCCTCCTATAAAACTGCTGCCAACCACAGCCACAAGCCTAAAGCAGACAACAGCAAGCTTACTAAAGTGAATACGCGCACAACCTTAACCTCGTTCCAGCCACCCAGCTCATAATGGTGGTGCAGCGGGGACATGCGGAAGATGCGTTTGCCGCCGGTCAGGCGGAAATAGGTTACTTGGATAATAACGCTCATAGCCTCAGCCACATATACGCCGCCAATGATAACCAAAAGCAGCTCCGTATTGGTCAAAAGAGCCAAGGCAGCAATGCCGCCGCCCAGAGCCAGGCTGCCAGTGTCACCCATGAATACCTGCGCAGGGTGACGATTGAAGAGCAAAAAGCCCAGACAAGCACCGCTAAGACCCAAAGCAAAGCCGCTTACATCCAGCATACCCTGCATGTAGGCAATGAAGGCAAAGGCCAAGGTTACAGGAATGCTTACAAAGGAAACCAAGCCATCCAGACCATCAGTTAAATTGACAGCATTGGTGGTTCCCACCAAAAGGATGAATGCCAAAGCATAGTAGGCCCAACCAAAATCAAAGGTCACATTCAGCAAGGGTACCCACAGGGTGGTGTTTTGCAAATGGGTTTCAGCAAAATATACATAGGCACCGGCCAGAAGGAACTGCAACAAAAATTTTTGTTTGGCAGTGAGGCCCAAATTACGCTTCATAACCACCTTAATGTAATCGTCCAAAAAGCCTATAAGAGCATGACCCAAGGTCAGCACCAACGCAATCAGGACATGGGGTGTGAAGCGACCCCAAAACAAAGCCAACACCAGAGCCGCCAACATCATCAGACCGCCCATGGTGGGGGTACCGCTTTTTTTCATGTGGCTGGCAGGTCCACATTCACGAATGGACTGGCCAAATTTCAATTTATGCAGATAAGGTATCAGCACAGGACCGATAAGGGCACACACAATAAATGCGGTAACCGGAATTGCAACGAGCTTTAACATTCTTTTCCCCTCTCAAGTAAAAGTATTTGCTGGTTCATTTCTAAATATACTCAGTGAATAAGAAATCTCTTATTTGAACATCTCTAACATTTTGCCAACCTGCATGGAATTGGAGCCCTTCAATAGGATAATATCCCCGGCATCGGCCATAAAACGCAGGTTGTCAGCCGCCTCCTGGCGGCTTGCGCAATGGAAGGTTTTGCCGCCGAGCTTAGCCACCTCGTCGGAAATAAAGGCAGCGTCCTTGCCATAGGTCAGCACATAATCCACGCCATACTCCACCGCCCACTTGCCTACGCGACGATGGGCATCCTCGCTGATGTCACCCAGCTCCAGCATATCGGCCAACACGGCAATGGTACGACCCTTGCCGTGGCCCGCCTTCTTGGCCTCCGCCAGGGTTTTGAGCGCCGCCTCCATGGAGGCGGGGCTGGCGTTATAGGCGTCGTTGATGAAGGTGATATCGCCGATATAGATGATTTCCTGGCGACTGCCTGTGAGGCGGGCCGTTGCCAGCGCCTTGGCGCTGGCTTCAAGGTCCACGCCGTAGCAGGCAGCGCCAGCGATAGCGGAAAGAGCATTATAAACATTATGCTCGCCGATAAGCTGCAGGCGCACCTTGACGCTCCTGCCCGTAGCCTTTTCTGTGCAGACAAAGGTGGTGCCCATAGCAGAGGTTGCGATTTCGCTGCCGCGATAATCGCAGTTTTCACCCAAGCCGAAGTAAACAACCTTCGCTTTGGTTTTAGCGGCTGCCTTCAGCACATACTCATTGTCACCATTAAGTACTGCAAAGCCATCCGCAGGCAAGTCCACTACGATTTCACTCTTGGCCTTGCCAATATTTTCCATGCTGCCTAAAAGCTCCATGTGGGTTTCACCCACATTGGTAATAAGGCCGCTGTCGGGCTCGGCGATTTGGCACAGCTCAGCAATTTGGCCCAAGCCACGCATACCCATTTCTACCACAGCAATATCAGTATCGGGTTGAATGGAAAGCAATGTTTTAGGTAGGCCAATTTCATTATTAAAGTTGCCTTGGGTTTTCACAACCTTGTACTTGGCGCTCAAGCAAGCGGCCAATAAATCCTTGGTAGAGGTTTTGCCATTGGAGCCCGTGATAGCGAACACCTTCAATCCCTTTTGCTTCAAACGGTAGGCATGAGCCAGCTCCTGGTAAGCCTTCAGGGTATCCTCCACCTTGAAAACGGCAACTCCTGCAGGCAAAGGAGCGATATCATGGGAAATAACTACGCCTGCAGCTCCCAGCTCCACGGCCTTCGCACAATAATCGTGACCATCAAAATTGCCACCCTTGAGGGCTACAAAAAGCTCGCCCTTTTGGACTGAGCGGGAGTCAGTGGTCACGCCCGTAAAAGCAAAATCTTCACGCACAGCCTTGGTGGCTGCCATTACTTCACTGGCCTTCAGCATTTCTTATCACTCCAATATTCTAAAACTACCTCTTTATCATCGAAATGAATGGTTTTATCCTTCAAAATCTGGTAATTTTCGTGTCCCTTGCCGGCAATCATGATCACATCCTCAGCTGCCGCATGGGCAAGCGCGAAGTTTATAGCTTCCCTTCTGTCGGACAGGCGGAAAACCTCCTTGCCCGCAGGCACATTTTGCAGCGCGGTGAAAATTTCGTCGATAATCCGCTCCGGGTTTTCGGTGCGAGGGTTATCGCTGGTCACCACGACCTTATCCGCCAGCTCCAAAGCTAATCCGCCCATGATGGGACGCTTCTTGTTATCGCGATCACCACCACAGCCAAAAACTACCCACAGCTTGCCCTTGGTAATGGAGCGAGCTGTTTTCAGCACGTTTTCCAAGCCATCGGGTGTATGAGCATAATCAACAATTACAGTGTAGGGCTGGCCTGCTTCTACCAGCTGGAAGCGTCCGGGCACACCGGCAAAGCCATCCAGCACGGAAACAATGATCTCCTTACTGATATTTTCAGCAAGCATAGCAGCCACCGCACCCATCACATTATAAACATTGAATTCGCCGGTAATCTTCAGCTCCAAATCCATTTCGCCCACAGGTGTAGCCAAGGACAGCTGCATAGCCTTAGGTGCTACAGTAAAGCTCAAGGGATAAATATCATTGTCCTTGCCCTTACCGTAGGTCAGCACCTTAGCTTTAGTGCGAGCCTTGATAATTGTGGAGCTAGCGTCATCCATGTTGAAAATAGCGTTTTTGTTAGGCTTAATGCCCTCGGTCAAATGCTCAAAGAGCAGGCTCTTGGCATCCCGATAATTTTCCATGGTTTTATGAAAATCCAAGTGGTCTTGGGTAATATTAGTCAAAACAGCGCAGTCGTATTCAATACCGGCCACACGCTTCAAGGCCAGAGCATGACTGGAAACCTCCATGACGCAATAATCACAGCCAGCGCAGACCATGGCATACAAGGTCTTTTGTAAATCAACCACATCAGGAGTGGTATTGTGGGACACTGTTTCCTGGTCCTCAATCATAATGTTAATGGTGCCGATAAGGCCCACCTTATGACCTGCCTTGCGCAAAATAGTACGAATAATATTAGTGGTAGTGGTTTTACCATTGGTACCAGTAACACCAATCATACGCAAGCGCTTGCCGGGATAATCGTAAAAATACGGGGTGATGAGCTCCATGGCGGCTCTAGTATCCTCTACCACCAGCAAAGTAACCCCTGCAGGCGTCTCGTCAGGCACCTCCTCTACCAAAGCTGCCACAGCACCTTTAGCAGCTGCCATGGGTAAAAATTTATGTCCATCGACGGTTGCACCTCTCAGACAAATAAACAGACTACCTGCCTGTACAGTGCGAGAATCCGCAGTTACATCAGTAATAACCTTCTCGGTACTACCCAAAACCTTAGCCTTGGGCAATAAATCAAGGAGCGCAGCTAAACTCTTTTCCATGCGAGAAACCTCCTAAATTGAAAGGGCAGCCAAAGTGGCTGCCTCCCCCAAAAATCTTATGCAAATTATATCACAAAACACCGCTTCTGGCTATGCTTATTTCGCGGCAACAGCCAAAGAGTTCACATTATTTTTCTTTCCCAGGGCCTGCACGTAAATATTGCTCCGTGCCACGCTCATTCCCAAATGCTGCTCCGCTAAACCAATAATACGTTCCGGACCCTTGAGCTGTTCTACTTCTATTTTCAGCTCATTATTCTTATTAATAAGCTGGGTTTCCAGCTTACGCAGACTCACCAGCTCACTGCCATAATGAACCATGGCCTCGCTACGCACTACGCTGAGTAAATAGGTAGCCAGAATCGCCACTGCAAAAATCATAAAGCGATTACGCAGCTGTCGATAAGGATCAGTATTTACTTTTTTCTGCTGCCGGGGTTGCTGCACCTCTTCATGTTGCTGCTCTTCCCAAGCATAGCTATCATATTTTCTGGCTAACATTTACTACACAACCTTTTATATTTTAATGGCATAGCGCAACCTGGCACTGCGGGAGCGGGGGTTTTCCTCCACCTCTGCAGCAGACGGCACCATATTGCCTGCTTTTTTTAAAATTGGCTTTTTGCCACACACGCACACCGGAAGCTGGGGCGGACAAGTGCAGCCCTTAACTAATTTGGCGAAGGTCTGCTTGATAATTCTGTCCTCCAAGGAATGGAAGGTAATGACACCGATGCGACCACCGCTCTTTAAGCGTGCTACAGCTGCCTCCATGGTATCGGCCAAAATTCCCAGCTCATTGTTCACCTCAATGCGAATGGCCTGGAAGGTGCGCTTGGCAGGATGGGGACCATCAATGCGCGCTCCCTTAGGAATTGCCTTCTTAATGACATCCACCAGCTCAAAGGTGGTGGCCAGGGGCTTTTCCTTGCGTGCCGCCACAATGAATTGGGCAATACGCTTGCTCCAGCGCTCTTCACCATATTTATGGATGATTTCGGCCAGCTCATCCTCTTTATAATTATTGACCACGTAGGCGGCGTCCAGCTTGGCCTCCTGATTCATGCGCATGTCCAGCGGCCCGTTATGCATATAGCTAAAACCCCGCTCCGGACAATCCAGTTGGTAGCTGGAGACGCCCAAGTCAAAAAAGATTCCATCGATTGCTTCTATTCCCAGCTCGTCCAAAACACGAGTAAAATCTTTAAAATTAGACTTTGCTACCTTGGTTTGGCAAGGGAATTTTCCTAAAAGTCGTTGAGACGCCACAGCAATAGCATCATCATCCTGGTCAATACCCAAAATCAGGCCTCCTGCCTCCAATTGGGAAGCAAAGCCGCAGGTATGACCTGCGCCCCCCATGGTGCAGTCCACATAAATACCATTCTTATCGGTAATTAGAAAGTCCACGCTTTCCTGTAACAGGATGCTGGTATGCTTAAATTCCACGCTCATCACCCCGTTTTTAAATTCCTAAATCAGCCAACTGCTCGGCCAACTCGTTCACATCCTCAGCACTTTCTTCGTTATAGGCAGCCCATCTTTGTGCATCCCAGATTTCAGCCCTACTGCCCACGCCTACGATAACAGCATCCTTTTCAAGGCCTGCATGGCGACGCAAATTGGCGGGCAATAATACGCGGCCCTGCTTGTCGCATTCGCCCTCACAGGCACCACCAAAGAGAAAACGAGTAAAATCACGGGCAGTTTTGCGGCTCATGGGCAAAGCGGCCAGCTTAGTCTCCACCTTGTGCCACTCTTCCATGTCATACACGAAGAGACAACCATCCAGGCCCTTGGTAATAATGAATTTATTTCCCAGGGCTTCACGCAGCTTAGCAGGCATAGCAAGGCGACCCTTGATGTCCAAGGTGTGTTCATATTCACCTAAAAGCATACTGTCGCCCCCTTTTTACCCACTTTGCTCCACTTTTCTCCATTATATCCTTATTTTGCTTGCAATGCAAGCCCCTAAAGCAAATTTATAAAGAATTACTAAAAATTTTCTGTTATTTTTTGTTGGCAAAGCTATCATTTCCCTGCTTTTGGTAATACTTGGCGCTTTAACCTGTATAGTGAGAAATATACTGCTGTTTTCTGTTACACTTTCTTTGCAAAAAATTTTCCGCTAGCGTTTGGCTTTTGGGCAAGTAAATGCTATAATGATTAAGGTACCCACTGGTGTGCTTAATTATTTTTCAAAGGAGAAATGTACAATGATTACTAAAGATACCGGCATCATCGAAGCCGTTCAATCCCATCCTGAAATTATGGAAGTTTTTGCTGAATACGGTTTAGGCTGCATCGGCTGCATGGCTGCTCATTTTGAGACAATCGGTCAAGGCGCTGGCGCCCATGGCATCGATGTGGACGCTCTCATCGAAGACATCAACAAGGTTATTGCTGAGCACGCTGAAAACAAATAAGCTTCTTCTACCAAAAGCAGAACACAGGCTGCCCTACAGGCAAAAAAATAACCCGAGCTTACCGCTCGGGTTTATTTTTTATCTGTTTCTTTCCTTCAAAGCGCGCTCCATTTCGCGCTTGGCGTCCTTTTGGGCCAAATCCTGACGCTTATCATAATTCTTTTTGCCCACGGCCAAGGCCAGCTCCAGCTTTACCAAGCCATGCTTGAAATACATTTTCAAGGGCACCAGGGCATAGCCCTTTTCCTTCACTTTGCCAATAAGCTTGTTAATCTCTGCTCGATGCAGCAGCAAACGACGGCTACGCAAGGGGTCATGGTTAAAAATATTGCCATGGTCATAGGGACTGATGTGCAGCTGGTACACAAAAACCTCTGCCCTTTTAGTAATCTGAGCATAGCTATCCTTCATGTTGGCCTTGCCGGCCCGCAAGGATTTAACCTCGGTACCGGTTAGGGCAATACCCGCCTCAAAGGTTTCAAAGATAGTATAATCGTGTCGTGCCTTGCGATTTTCTGCAATAATTTTGATTCTTTCTTCTGCCATAAACCCCTCCACCACTTCGTGGTCCCCCTCCCCTTGCAAGGGGAGGCTTTTATGTTATTGCTTACCCCAGAGGCTCCCCTTTAAAGGGGAGCTGTCAGCGAGCTTGCGCGCTGACTGAGGGGTTTTATTTTCTCTTCTTGCCCTTGCGAGCGCTCTTAGACTTGCCGCGTCCGCTGCTACGGCGTCCGGGCTCTTTATTTTTGGCTCCCTTGGAGCCCTTGCCAGTCTTGCTACGGGAATTCTTCTTTTTCTTGGTCTCCGCACTCAAAGCCGCCCGCTGGCTGCTATAGCCCTTGGCTGGCTTTTGCTTGGCCACCAGCTGCTGCTTGATGTGCTCACGCACGCCATCGTTCTCACCAGCCATAATAAAGTCAATGGACACGTCGCTGATATTAACCTGCAGCACCTCAATGCGCACTTTGTCGCCTAAGCGATATTGGTGCCCTGTATGCGTGCCCACCAGTGCATAGCGCTCCTCATAGAATTCATAATAATCGTCCATCAGGCTGGAGATATGCACCAAGCCTTCCACGCCGTTTTCCAGCTCCACGAACATGCCAAAGGCAGTCACGCCGCTGATTACGCCGTCATATTCCTCGCCAATGTGATCCGCCATGTATTCGCATTTCTTCAGCTCCACAGTGGCGCGCTCCGCATCTGCGGCAGCGCGCTCGCGAATGGAGGAATGGTCCGCAATGATTTCCAGCTTGTCGCTCAAGGGCTCCACCTCTGCCGCCTTCAGCTTAGGAGTCTGCAGCCATTGACGCAGCAAACGATGCACAATTAGGTCGGGGTAGCGGCGAATGGGCGAAGTGAAGTGGGTATAATATTTGGCCGCCAGGCCAAAGTGACCCACGTTCTCCGTCTGATACACTGCCTGCTTCATGGAGCGCAATGCTACCGTAGTAATCAAGCGTTCCTCGGGCCGCCCCGCTACCGCGCGCACGGCCTGCTGGATTTCCTTGGGCTGAGTTTTCTCGCTCACCTTGAACTTTATATTGAAATTTGCCAGCAGCTTGGCCAAATCCTGCATTTTTTCCTCCGCAGGAATTTCGTGTACACGATAAATAAAGGGCCAGTGCTGATTAAACATGTGCTGAGCCACAGTTTCGTTGGCGGCCAGCATAAACTCCTCAATTATAGATTCCGCATTGCCGTGCACACGCTGCACAATCTCCACGGGGTGCAGCTTCTCGTCCAAAATAACCTTTTGCTCCGGCAAGTCGAAGTCAACCGCACCACGACGGGCACGCTTGTCATGCAAAATTTGGCGCAGCTCATCCATTTTGCCCACCATTGGCAAAATGTCGGCATATTTAGTGCATAACTCCTCGTCTCCTGCCAGGATGGAACGCACAATATTATAGCTCAAGCGATGGCGTACATTAATCACAGCGGGGAAAATTTCGTAATTGAGCACCGTACCCTTGCTGTCGATATGCATTTCGCAAGCCATGGACAGGCGATCCTCCCCAGCATTCAGGCTGCAAATGCCATTGGAAAGGCGCTCCGGCAGCATGGGCAGCACTCTATCCACCAAGTAAACACTAGTACCGCGCTCCCGCGCTTCCTTATCTAAAATGCTATCCTCGGTTACATAATAGCTCACGTCAGCAATATATACGCCCAACAAATACTCGTCCGCACTGATTTGCTGTACATAAACAGCGTCGTCCAAATCCTTGGCATCCTCGCCATCCACAGTGACCACCGTGCGCTCACGCAAATCGCGACGGCCTGCCAGCTCGGTCTTTTTTATGGTTTTAGGCACCTTGCGCGAAGCAGCCAAAACCTCTTCAGGAAATTCCAAGGGCAAATCGTTCTGCTTGATGATGGACAAGATTTCCAGTCCCACATCGCCGATATTGCCTAAAATCTCAGTAACCTTGCCCTCCGCCTTGCGATGCTCCTGGGGCCATTCAGTGATTTCCACAACCACCTTTTGCCCATCCTTAGCATTATTAAAATCACGGCGCATTACATAAACGTCCTGACCAATACGCTTATCATCGGGAGTAACAAAAGCAAAATCACCGGTTTGGTGGAAAATACCCACCACCTTATTGTTAGCATGGGTAATAATGCGCAGGATTTCACCCTCGGGCTTCTTGCCATGGGTGTCATTATTCACGCGAGCCAAAACTCTATCATTATTCATGGCTCCGTTCAAAGCGCGAGGCGGAATAAACACATCCGGACGCTCCCCCTTGTTATCAGGGATAACAAAGCCAAAGCCCTTGCTTGTCAGCTGAAAGCGACCAGCCACAAGACCCATTTTTTCGGGCAGGCCATAGGTTTCAAAGCGAGTCTTGATAATCTCGCCATTTTGCTCCAAGGCCAGCAGCTCCTGCCAAAACTTGGTAGCACTGCACTCCCCTGCCAGCGCATCCAGCAGCTCCTCGCTGGTCATGGGCGCATAGCTGCCATCCCGCATAAATGCTAATATTTTATCGCGTATATTTTTCACAATAATTCCTTCTCTCCATAAAATCGTTTAGAACGTGCCAGATGCAAGCAAAAGCGACGACGGCGTATCGGAAATACTCCTAGGAGCTTTTGCGCAGCAGATGGTGCGTTATGAGCGATTTTAATCCTCTTTAATCATCATTTTGGATGTGGATTCTGCCAAAATCGTCCCATCCTTTTTACAAATCATGCCTGCCATCTCCACCATGCGCCCCTTGCGCTTTACCTCGCGTCCGGTGCAAATAACCTCCTCGCCAATAACCAGGGGCTGACGGTAGCGAATCTCTATTTTAGCCGTATAGGACGGCTTGCCTTCCTTGCAATACAAATAATTTCCTGTTACCTCGTCCAAAAGCACTGCCACCAAGCCACCATGCATGCGCCCGGTGTAGCTTTGATGCTCCTTGCGAGGGGTAAAATATGCGGTACATTTATCATCATCTATTTCAAAGCGCATATGCAGTCCGTGTTCATTTTCCTTGCCACAGGCAAAGCACCAGCTATATTCGTTATTATCCAAAAGTGTTCTATCCATACTAATTCCTTCTTCGTAAAATAAATCCTGCTCAAAATAGCATTGTTTACAAAAAGCTTACTTTTTGTTTATACTCAAGCTCTATAAGCCTTCCTCACTGCTCAAAGAAATCTGCTACTGCTTGAAAAACCATTGCGTGCTCCAAATCCAGCGTCAGAATATGACCGCTCTTTTCAAACCAAAGTAGCTTTTTAGCTTCCTTGGTAGTACCCAAATGGTCATAAATATATTGGGCGCTCTTGGGGTCCACGGTATGCTCTATTTTCGACTGCAAAACCAGGCAGGGCGCTGTAATTTTTTGCACCAGCTCCTTTTTACAGGTTTTGATGAGTGCAAAAAGGCTAGTTAAGGGCTTAGTTGGCATGCGGTCATAGGCCTGGCAATATTGCTGCATCTCGTGATAATTACGTTTATGCTTGGGCAGATAGTGAATAAAATAACGCAGAATGGGCAAGAAAGGAGCTCTTTTATCCTGCAAAAAGATGGGCGTAGCTAAAAAAGCTGCCTTTTCCACCTTTTCCGTGGCGGCAATGACCATGGCTAAAAGTCCACCCATGGATAGACCTGCCACATAAATTTGTTGATATTTTTTCGCTAAGATGGCATAACCCAGCTTGGCCGCCGCCACCCACTGGGAGGCCACAGTTTCCTTCAAATCCTCCACACTGGTACCATGCCCCGGCAAGCGGGGGCACAAAACAGTGTAGCCCAAGCTGTGCAGATACTCACCCAAGGGACGCATCTCGGAGGTAGTACCGGTATAGCCATGCAAAAGCAATACGGCCTTGCCATTGCTTCCCTCTAAAAGAAATGTTTCTGCTCCCTCCATAATCTGCATCTTTTCGACCACCTTCACTAGAATATATAAAGCCTATTTTATTATTATAACATATGCGCCTATAATCGGCACAAAAATTTGCGTAACAGCTTAGTGCTAAATTTTCAAAACAAAAACGCTCCCTCTCGCCAAGAGAAGGAGCGTTAATTTTAGTTCAATTATTTGAACAGGCTCAGCAGCATGCCGCCATTAGCAGCCATAACAGGAGCGAATACCAGAGCAACAACGGTCATCAATTTGATGAGGATGTTCATTGCAGGTCCGGAGGTATCCTTGAAGGGATCGCCTACGGTGTCGCCTACAACGGTTGCATCATGGACAGGGGTGTGTTTACGGCCAGAAGCTTCAACATACTTCTTAGCGTTATCCCAAGCACCACCAGCGTTTGCCATCAGGATAGCAACCAGTACGCCGGATGCCAGAGCGCCGCCCAGCAGGCCGCCCAGAGCTTCGGTACCAAACAGGAAGCCCATAGCCAGAGGAGCAACGATAGCGATGATACCAGGCATAATCATTTCGTGCAGAGCAGCTGCAGTGGAGATGTCTACGCATTTTTGGTAGTCAGCCTTAGCTTTGCCTTCCAGCAGGCCGGGGATTTCGTGGAATTGACGACGAACTTCCTCGATCATTTGGTAAGCAGCTTTACCAACGGATTCCATGGTCATAGCGCCGAATACGAAGGGCAGGGTTGCACCAACGAACAGGCCGATCAGGGTTACAGGGTTCAGCAGGTCAATTGCCTTCAGGTTTACAGTGTGTGCATAAGCAGAGAACAGAGCCAGAGCAGTCAAAGCAGCGGAACCAATAGCGAAGCCCTTGCCGATAGCAGCAGTGGTGTTACCAACGGAGTCCAGGGTATCGGTGATTTCGCGTACTTCAGGAGGCAGCTCGGACATTTCTGCGATACCACCAGCGTTGTCGGCTATAGGACCATAAGCGTCAACTGCTACGGTCAGGCCAGTAGTGGACAGCATACCAACTGCAGCCAGGGAGATACCGAACAGACCCATGCCAGTGTCCTTAGCACCGCCCATGAAGAAGAAGGACAGGATTACGCCTACGCAGATGAAAATCATCGGCAGGAAGGTGGAATACATACCTACAGCCAAGCCGGAGATAATGGTGGTTGCAGGACCAGTTTCAGATTGTTGAGCAATCTTCTTTACAGAAGCATAGTCAGCAGAAGTATAGATTTCGGTGATTTTACCAATCAGCATACCAACTACCAGACCGGAAGCGATAGCTACGAAAGCATTGGTGTTACCGAAGATGGAGGTGGACAGGTAGTAAGCAGCACCCAATACCAGAACGCCACCAACATAGGTGCCATGGTTCAGAGCAGCTTGCGGGTTGTTGGACTTGCTGCTGCGAGCGTAGAATACGCCGCACAGAGAAGCCAGAATACCAGCAAATGCCAGGCTGAATACGAACATTACGCCTTCGCCACCGGGATAAGCAACAGCACCCAGGGTAATAGCAGAAATGATTGCACCAACATAGGATTCGAACAGGTCAGCGCCCATACCAGCAACGTCGCCTACGTTATCGCCTACGTTATCAGCGATGGTAGCCGGGTTACGGGGATCGTCTTCAGGCAGACCTTCTTCAACTTTACCTACCAGGTCAGCGCCAACGTCAGCAGCCTTGGTGTAGATACCGCCGCCAACACGAGCGAACAATGCAATGGAGGAAGCACCCAGGGAGAAGCCGGTTACGATATCAATGTTGCCAAAAATCATGTAAGCAGCAGCAACACCAACGATACCCAGACCAACAACGCCCAGACCCATTACAGCACCACCGGAGAAAGCAATTTTCAGAGCTTCCGGCATGCCGTGACGTGCAGCTTCAGCAGTACGAACGTTAGCCTTGGTAGCAACGGTCATACCAATGTAGCCAGCGCAAACGGAGAAGATTGCACCTGCTACGAAGCAAACAGCAGTCATGGGAGACAGGAACATAGCGATAATTACAGCAACAACAAGTACGAATACGGACAGAGCTTTATATTCTCTGTACAGGAACGCCATAGCGCCCTCATGGATGTAACCGGCGATTTCTTGCATGCGCTCAGTGCCTGCAGGAGCTTTGCCGATTGCGCTGCTGAGCATCAGAGCAACTGCCAGTGCAATGATACCAACAACGATAGAAGTCATTAAGAAACTCAAGACCCTAACCCCTTTCTTTTAATAAAAAAATTTAAAATTTAAAGAGCGAAGTTACGCTCTTTGTAACAAGGTGAGAATTTTCTATGCGTTGATTTTTGCCAACGCCATAGTAATAACTGCAAAGGCCGCACCCAAATAAATGGTGGCTCGCGCCATCAAAGAATCCAGATCGTTGCCCTTGCCAAAAAAAGCACCGTCACTGCCGCCGAAAGTACTGCCCATACCGCCGCCTTTGCCGGACTGCAGCAGAACTGCGCCAATGAGAGCTATGCAAACGATAACTTCAAGAACTATCAAGACAGTTTCAATCACAGAGCTTACCTCCTCACATTTTTGTACCACAGTATTTTACCATAAAAACAGTAAGCTTACAATGTGCTTTTGTAAAATATTTCACAATTTCGGGCTTTTTTTAGGTAAAAATTTTAACGGCGTAGCCTAGAAGGGCTTCTTCCTCTGAGCAGGATGAAAAAGCGGCACCTTGACTGCACTTGTGCATGCTTGGAGGTACCGCTTTAATCACTAAAATGCTAGCAATGCAGCTTATTTAATGTTGTAGAAAACCTTTTTGCCATTGTATTTGGCAGCCTTGCCCAAATCCTCTTCAATGCGCAGTAATTGATTGTATTTAGCTACGCGGTCGGTACGGGCAGGAGCACCGGTCTTGATTTGGCCCGCATTTACAGCTACAGCGATATCAGCCAAGGTGGTGTCTTCGGTTTCACCGCTGCGGTGGGAAATGATGCAGGTATAGCCAGCGCGTTTAGCAGTTTCAATAGCGTTGAAGGTTTCGGTCAGGGTACCGATTTGGTTAACCTTGATCAAAATGGCATTGCCAACACCCTTTTTGATACCTTCAACCAGACGCTCTTCGTTGGTTACAAAGAGGTCGTCGCCAACCAGCTGTACCTTTTTGCCCAGCTTCTTGGTGAGCTTCTTCCAGCCTTCCCAATCGTCCTCGGCCATGCCGTCTTCGATGGAGATGATGGGATATTTAGCGCACAAATCTGCCAGATAATCAACCATTTCATCACTGGTCTTTACGAGGCCTTCGCCTGCCAGATTATATTTGCCATCCTCATAGAACTCGCTGCTTGCTACGTCCAAAGCAATCATGATGTCCTTGCCGGGTTTGTAGCCAGCTTTTTCTACAGCTTCGAGAATTACATCGATAGCTTCAGAGTTGCATTTCAGGTTGGGAGCAAAGCCGCCCTCATCACCCAAAGCAGTGCTAAGGCCCTTGGATTTCAAAAGTGCCTTCAGGTTATGATAAATCTCTGTGTTCATGCGCAGGCATTCGCTAAAGGATTTAGCGCCTACGGGCATAATCATGAACTCTTGGATATCCACGTTGTTGTCAGCGTGTTGACCACCGTTCAAAATGTTCATCATGGGCACGGGCAGCTCCTTCGCAGCTACGCCGCCAAGATACAGGTACAGGGGCAGACCTACGGAAGAAGCAGCGGCTTTAGCCACAGCCATGGATACTCCCAAAATAGCATTTGCGCCCAGACGGCCCTTGTTGGGAGTGCCATCCAAACGAATCAACAGCTCGTCGATTTCGGTTTGGCGAGTTGCTTCCAAGCCAATAATAGCTTCTGCGATGATGTCGTTAACATTGTCAACTGCTTTGGTAACACCCTTGCCCATGTAGCGTTCAGCATCACCATCACGAAGTTCCACAGCCTCGTGTACACCGGTGGATGCACCGGAGGGAACAGCAGCGCGACCAACAGCGCCATCCTCCAGACAAACCTCAACCTCTACGGTCGGATTGCCGCGAGAGTCCAAAATCTCACGAGCATATACTTCAGTAATCATTGCCATTTATAAATCACCTCTATAAAATTCATCCACAAGCCTATTCAATCAGGCTCTTGCCAGTCATAGCTTTAGGCTGGGGAATATGTAAAAGCTCTAGCATAGTCGGCGCAATATCGGCCAAAATACCTTGGTGCAGCTGATGCTGCTCCTTGCTCACCAAAAGGAATGGTACTGGGTTAGTGGTGTGAGCCGTGTTAGGCTCGCCATCGTCCTCGGCCATCTTTTCCAAATTGCCATGGTCAGCGCAAATGCAAGCACTACCATCCAAGGACAAGACCTTTTCCACAATGCGACCCACGCACTCATCCACCTTTTCCATGGCCTTAATAGCCGCAGGCAGCACACCAGTGTGGCCTACCATGTCAGGGTTAGCAAAGTTCAGGATTACTACATCGAACTTGTCCTTGTTCAGCTCTGCTAAAAGTGCTTGGGTAACCTCCTCCGCGCTCATTTCTGGCTGCAAATCGTAGGTTGCAACCTTGGGCGAAGGAATGAGGATGCGCTCCTCATTTTTATTGGGCTCCTCCACGCCACCATTAAAGAAGAAAGTGACATGGGCGTATTTTTCGGTTTCTGCAATGCGCAGCTGGTGCATGCCACGCTCTGCCAAAATTTGGCCGAGCGTATCATTAATCTCCTCGGGCGGATAAGCCACAGGAGCTGTGATAGTGGCATCATATTGCGCCATGCAGGCAAAATGCACAGGACGAGCATTAGCCGGACGCTCAAAATACGGGAACTCCTCGTCGACTATTGCTCGGGTAATTTCGCGCGCTCTGTCCGGTCGGAAGTTAGCAAAAATTACGCCATCGCCAGCCTCAATACGAGCATCAATGTCTTCGATAGTAAAGGGTATAACGAACTCATCGGTTACACCATCAGCATAGGAGGCTTTAATGCCTGCGGTAGCTGAGGCAGCGCTCGCGCCCTCGCCCTGCACCACGGTAGCATAAGCCTTCGCCAAGCGCTCCCAGCGCTTGTCGCGATCCATAGCGTAATAGCGACCGCTCACAGTGGCAATTTTGCCCACGCCAATTTTCTGCATCGCAGCTTCCAGCTGCTTAACATAGGTCAGCGCGCTTTGGGGAGGAACGTCACGTCCATCCAAAAAGGCGTGCACATAAACCTTATTCAGGCCATGCTGCTTTGCCATTTCCAAAAGTGCGATGATGTGGGTGATGTGGCTGTGCACACCACCATCGGATAAGAGTCCCAGCAGATGCAATGCTTTGCCGCTACCCTTGACCTCATCCATCACCTTGACCAAAACCGGATTAGTGAAGAAGTCTCCATCTGTAATAGCTTTGCTGATGCGGGTCAGGCTTTGGTAAATAATGCGACCGGAGCCGATATTTAAATGCCCCACTTCGCTATTACCAATCTGCCCTGCGGGCAAGCCCACCTCAAGACCACTGGCCTCAAGCTGAGTATGAGGGTAATTTGCAAAATATTTATCAAGATTGGGAGTACGAGCCAGGCTAGCGGCATTACTGCTGCTAGCCGGTGCAACACCCCAACCATCTAAAATCATTAAAAGTACAGGTTTTTTCATTGTTAATTATTAAAAGCTTCTTACGATGGCTGCAAAACGCTCAGCGTCTAAGGAAGCGCCGCCAACCAGCACACCGTCAATGCCGCTGATGTTGAACTCGCTAGCATTCTTTTCGTTCACACTGCCGCCGTAAAGGATGCGGATTTGACGAGCGATTTCCGGAGTGAAAATCTTGGCAACCTTGTCGCGAATCAGGCGGCAAACCTCCTGCGCATCCGCCGGAGTTGCTGCCTTGCCACTGCCAATGGCCCAAACCGGCTCATAGGCAATAACCATGTTCACAGCATCCTCAGGTGCAACCACGCGCAGTGCACTCTTCAATTGCATATTGATCTTGCGAGCAGTCTTGCCAGCTTCACGCTCAGCCAAGTTTTCGCCAACGCACAGCATGGGCTTTAAGCCATTGCGATAAGCAGCAATCATCTTGCTAGCCACAATCTTATCGGTTTCACCAAAAATGCTGCGGCGCTCGCTGTGACCAACCATAGCATATTCAGCGCCAATATCAGCAATCATGGGGCCGGAAACAGCGCCGGTGAAGGCACCCTTATCCTCCCAATGAATATCCTGAGAGCCATAGCCAACGTGCTTGCCATCAATAGCATCAGCAACGGTTTCCAAAGCGGTGAAGGGCGGGAAAATAACAACCTCGTTCAGGGTGCCATTGGTTTCCATAACGATGTTTTCAGCCAGCTCCACAGCCTCGCCCACAGTCTTGTGCATCTTCCAGTTGCCGGCAATCATCTTGCGACGCAGGTCGTCCAAAGCAGCAACGCCCGGCAGCACCTTGCCCTCCAAGTATTCCAGGGAAGCGCCACCGCCGGTGGAGATGTGGGAAATGCGCTTAGCAAGGCCCAGCTTTTCGATAGCAGCAACGCTGTCGCCACCGCCAACAAGGCTAATAGCGCGGCTCTTAGCCACTGCCTTAGCCACAGCTTCGGTGCCCTTGCAGAAGGCATCCATCTCGAACACGCCCATGGGTCCATTCCAAACAATCATCTTTGCATCAGCCAGTGCTGCAGCATAAGCTTTTGCAGTTTCTGCACCAATATCAAGAGCCATGCACTCTTGGTCCAAAGCCTTCACGCCTTGGGTTGCATGCTTAGCATCAGCAGCAAAGGCTTCCGCCATCACCAAATCGGTGGGCAGTAAAAGCTTCACATTATTCTTTTTAGCCTTGGCAATAAGCTCCTTAGCTAAATCAATCTTATCCTCTTCAACTAAGGACTTACCCATAGCGCAGCCTTCAGCAGCCAGGAAGGTGTTAGCCATACCGCCGCCGATAAGCAGGGTATCAACCTTGTCCAACAGATTGCTGATAACGCCAATCTTGTCGCTAACCTTAGCGCCGCCGATAATAGCAGCAAAGGGATGCAGGGGCTCGGTGACAGCGCGGCCCACATATTCGATTTCCTTTTCCAGCAGGAAGCCGGCAGCAGCAGGCAGGAAATGGGTTACTCCCTCCACGGAAGCATGAGCGCGATGAGATACGCCGAAGCCATCGTTCACGTACAAATCTGCCAAGGAAGCCAGCTGCTCAGCAAATTCCATATCATTCTTTTCCTCTTCCTTATGGAAGCGCAGGTTTTCCAAGAGCAGGATATGGCCGGGCTTCAATTTTTTAGCAGCAGCCTTAGCATCTGCACCTACGCAGTCGGGAGCGAAAAGAATCTTTTTGCCCAGCAGCTTGCCCAAATGCTTGGCCACGGGAGCCAAGCTATATTTGGGGTTTACTTGTCCTTTAGGACGACCAAGATGCGCCATTAAAATAACAGCAGCCTTGTTGTCCAAAAGGTATTGAATTGTATCCAAGGACGCACGAATACGAGTGTCATCGGAAATTTTACCCTTGTCATCAAAGGGTACATTGAAATCTACACGCACCAGCACCTTTTTGCCGGCTACATCTAAATCGCGTACAGTTTTCTTATCCACGAATAACTATCTCCTTTATTACAGGCCTTTTTTAGCAATGTAGTTAGCCAAATCAACTACGCGGTTAGAATAACCCCATTCATTGTCATACCAGGAAACAACCTTAGCCATGCGCGGGCCAACCATCATGGTGGACAGGCCGTCAACAATGGAGCTCAGCGGGCAGCCATTGTAATCCTTGGAAACCAAGGGCAGCTCGTTGTAGCCCATAATGCCCTTCATTTCGCCTTCAGCAGCTTCCTTCAAAGCAGCATTGATTTCTTCAGCAGTGGTATCAGTCTTCAGCAATACAGTCAGGTCAGTGATGGAAACGTTGGGGGTAGGAACGCGCATTGCAAAGCCGTTCATTTTGCCCTTCAATTCCGGCAGAACCAGAGCTACAGCCTTAGCTGCACCTGTGGTGGTGGGAATAATGGAGCAAGCAGCTGCACGAGCACGACGCATATCCTTATGCGGCAGATCCAAAATCTTTTGGTCGTTGGTGTAGGAGTGAACAGTGGTCATCAAACCGCTTTCAATACCAAATTTGTTCAGCAATACCTTGGTGAAGGGAGCCAAGCAGTTGGTGGTGCAGGAAGCGTTGGAGATGATGTTGTGCTTTTCAGGATCATATTTGTCTTGGTTAACACCCATAACGATGGTGATATCCTCGCCTTTAGCAGGAGCGGAGATGATAACCTTTTTAGCGCCAGCCTCCAGATGAGCCTTAGCTTTAGCAGCTTCGGTGAAACGGCCGGTGGATTCAACTACGATATCAGCGCCAACCTCGCCCCAAGGAATCTTAGCCGGGTCGGGAGAAGCAAATACAGGAATCTTTTTGCCATCAACAACGATGCAGTTGTCTTCGCAAGAAATTTCATGGTCATAGGTGCCATGAACGGAGTCATATTTCAGCAGATGAGCCAGAGCAGCGCAATCGCCCAAATCATTAATACCAACAATCTCAACCTCAGGGTTAACGAAAGCTACACGGAAAACCTCGCGGCCAATGCGGCCAAAACCATTAATACCAATTTTTGTCATAATAATTTCCTCCTTAGTTTTTCAAGAGTTTTCTTATATACTGCACTGACGTGCTGGTTAACTATTTTCCTTGGCCATCCGCAAAATTTCGGTGGCTGCTGCTTCGTCCGTCACCAAAATATCCTGACGGGAAGCACGAATAACTGATAAAATTGCTGCTGCCTTGGATTTACCACCGGCAATGCCAATTATAGTACCGATATGCTGTAAATCCTGTAGCATCAGGCCCGCATTATTGGTCATATACACCTGCGTGCCATCCAAAGCACAGTACTGACCAAAGGCTTCGCCCACAGCCCCAGCCTCTTCTAGCTTAGCAATCAGTTCAGGAGCTAAGCGTCTGTGACGCGCCATGACACTGGCGCGACCCACACCATGAACCAAAATATCTGCCTTCTTAATAATATCAACTACGGAGCGCACACCCACATCCTCTTTTAAGATACTGTTCAAAATATCCTCGCTCACGCAGTCAGGCACATACAGCTGACGATAGGAAGCACCCAGCTTTTGGGCTAGCACAGTGGCAATGGTGTTAGCTTGCAGCTCCACATTATCGCCCAAGCCGCCGCGGGCTGGCACGACCACTGTATTGGGCTGCGAGCCAGTCAGATTAGCCGCCATAGCAGCCATAGTAGTGCCACCGCTGACAGCCACAATATGACGTCCGCCATCACTCAAAAGCTTGCTCAAAATATGAGCAGCAGTGCGACCAATTTCGCGCTTCACCACTTCCTCTTGGTCAGAATCGCCCGGCAAAATTACCACACGACCAATCTTAAGCGTATCGCTTAGCGCCTTTTCGAGGAACGAAATATCCTGCAGCTTGCGCACATAATCGGCCAGCTCCTTAAGAATATCGGCTCCTTCATCAGTAACGCTCATGCCACTGGCGGAAAAAGCCAAAAGACCACTTTTTTTAAGAAAATCAACCTGTGCTCGCAAAACACGCTCACTAAGTCCCAGCTTACCTGCTAAAGCACGCCTGCCAATGGGAGACTCGTGGCTGACCTGACGCAGAATTTGGTAGCGCTGCACCAAAAGGTCCGTCAGCTCTGGCACGATCTTCTTTTGTAAATTAATAATACTATCCATAATTTCCCTCGGCACATTTTTGTCCCTCGTGGAACTTTTTGTGTCCCACGAACCAAATACAAATAAGGTTTTTCCAACTATCTACTGCTAGTATAGCATACTCTATTGCAGAAATAAAGCACACAGAAGCAATTTTACAAAAAATTTTTATATTTAATTAGCTTTGCCTAACTAAGTTTACAGTTTAATAAAAAAGTCCCCACATCTCTGTAGGGACTTGCCAAAGATTGCTTCTAAAAAGGTTATTTGTATTTTACGCTTTATTTACGATTTCAGCACCAAAGGGCAGCAAGGCCAATTTGGCAAGCTTGAAATGCTGCAGGCCAAAGGGAATGCCAATAATAGTACAGCACAGCACCAAGCCAAAGGTTACATGGGCAACAGCCAGCTCAAAGCCACCAAAGATTAGCCAGAGGATATTCAGGATGAATTTTCCCGCACCACCGCCATACTGAATTTCCTTACCAAAGGGGAACAAGGTCAGGGAACCAAACTTGAAGCATTGCATGCCCACAGGAATACCAATAATGGTTACACACCATAACAACCCAACTATATACCAACCGAGAGCAGAAAAAAGTCCACCAAAGATAAACCATATAATATTACCTAACAAGCTCATAAAGTCACATCCTTTCACAATCACTAGGGAACAACTGAACTTATTATAACAAAAGTGTCGCTCTATGCATAGCGGGCATATTGAAAGTTTTTGTGAATTATAGTAAAAAAAGACCATGTCATAAGACATGGTCTATTTTTTTAACCGGCAGCTATCTATCCTCCCAGGCCGCTTCCAGCCAAGTACTTTCGACGTA
>JAUNWI010000019.1 GCA_030540395.1 Phascolarctobacterium sp. | reverse complement strand
GCAGGGCGGTTATCCCGGTGGCCCCGGCGGCTATCCTCCGCAGGGCGGCTATCCCAGTGCGCCCCAAGGCATGGCTGGCGCAGCTCCCGCTGCTCCCGCAGGCTGGACCTGCAGCTGTGGCCAAAGCGGCAACACCGGCAAATTCTGTGCCGGCTGTGGCAAACCCAAGGAAGAGCCCAAGGCTGGCTGGACCTGTAGCTGTGGTCACGCTGGCAATACCGGCAAATTCTGCGCTGAATGCGGCAAGCCCCAACAAGCAGCAGCTCCTGAGGGCTGGACCTGCAGCTGTGGCACTGTAAACCAGGGCAAGTTCTGCGCTAACTGCGGCGCAAAGAAGCCGGCGGATGCGCCCCTCTATAAATGCGACAAATGCGGTTGGGTTCCGCCTGATCCGAAGAATCCGCCCAAGTTCTGCCCGGAATGTGGCGACTTGTTCGATGAAAAAGATGTTCAATAAGAGGTGAATGCTATGGCTGATACCAGTGTTAGCTATAAATGCCTATGCTGCGGTGCTCCTCTGAGCTTTCTTCCCGGTGCGGAAAAAGTAACCTGCGAATACTGCGGCACGGAGCTGGAAATCAAAACCGTTGAGGAAATGTTCGCCAAGAAGGAGGCTGCAGCTGCCCAAGCTCAGGCCGCCAAGGAGGCAAAATGGGATACCGCTGCTGCAGGCAACGAGTGGGAAAAGGAAGAGGCCGAAATGATGAAGGCCTTCACCTGCTCCAGCTGCGGCGCCGAAATCGTCAGCGATGGCAATACCATGGCTACGGAATGCTGCTACTGTGGCAATCCCACCATGTTGCCCAGCCGCTTCGCCGGCATGTTAAAGCCTGACTTCATTATTCCCTTCAAAAAGAGCAAGGAAGAGGCAGTTGCGGCTTTGAAAAAATTTTACGAGGGCAAAAAGCTCCTGCCCGACGCCTTCACTGCCAATAACCGCGTGGAGGCTATCCAAGGCATGTACGTGCCCTTCTGGCTCTTTGATGCGGATATTGATGCCCAAGGCATGTATAAGGCCAGCCGCAGCACGGTAGTGACTACCGAGGATGAAATCATCACTACCACAGAATACTACAATTGCGAGCGTGCGGGAACCATGAAATTTGAGCGCATCCCTGTGGATGGCTCCTTAAAAATGGACGACACCTTTATGGAAAGCATTGAGCCCTTTGATTACAGTGAGATGGTACCCTTTAGCACTGCATATTTAACGGGATATCTAGCCGATAAATATGATGTGGATGCCGATGCTGCTGTGGGCCGCGCCGATGAGCGCGTCAACACAAGCGCAAAAATGTGTCTGGCTGGTACCGTCGAGGGCTTCGATGGTGTAGAGCCTACAGATGACTGCACTATCGTGAAGAACAATAACGGCGTGCACTATGCCATGGTACCGGTGTGGATTTTGACTACGAGGTATAAGGATGAGCCTTATACCTTTATGATGAATGGTCAAACCGGCAAGGTTGTGGGTAGCCTTCCTATCGACTATGGCAAGCTGCGCAATTATAGCCTGATGTCCTTTGCTATTTGTGCTGTTATAGCCTTTGCTATTCTCTATTTCGTATTATAAGGAGGCTGTCATAATGAAAAAATTATTTTTGATTTTCACATTAGTGGCAGCAATGCTGCTTAGTGCTGCTACGGCTTTGGCAGCAGTTCCTAGCGTAATGGACGATGCCAAGCTGCTTTCTAATGCAGAGCGAGCTAAGGTTGTGAGCGCGCTACAAGAAATCGATAACAAATACAATGTGCGCGTGGGCGTGGTCACTGTGAAGAGCATTGGCAGCCAGAAGCCCGGCGATTTTGCCAATCAGCTCATCGACAAGGCCTACAATAACGGTCCCAATGGCAATATGGTGCTGCTGCAGGTTGTGGATCAACGCAAATGGTATATTAGCACCGATAAAAAGCTGAAGTCCGTTGTTGTGGGCAACGAGGGTGTGGAATACATGAGCAAGGCCTTTGTTCCTTACTTAAAGAAAAATGATTATGCCAGTGCCTACATGGTTTATGCCACTAAGGCTGGCGAGCTCTTGCACTACTACCAAAAGAACGGCAAGGGCTGGGAGCCGGAAAAGGGTTTCCCGCTGCTGGCTCTGGTGGGCGCTCTAGTGGCCGGTGTTGCTGGTGCGTATATCTATCGTGGCAGCTTGCTTGCTTCCATGAGCAATGTGCGCCAGCAGGTAGAGGCCAATGCTTATTTGAACAAGGAAAGCTTTGATTTGCTGGTCAGTGAGGACACTTATATGTACACCAATGTAAGTGTTGTTCCTCGCGCTAAGAGCAAATCCAGCGATGGCTCTGTGACGGAAAGCAGCAGTGACGACAATCATGGCGGCGGTGGCGGCGGCTACTAATTAGCTCTGTAGCGGCCAAAGGAGGTAATATGCGTAAGGCGAATACGGGCGATGGCTTCTTCCTCTGTTTCTTGGCGAATTTATTGCTCAACTGCGAGTGGGGTCTCATTGCCTTGCTTTTGTGGGCAATCAGCTATTGGTTTGGCTTTAGCTGGTATCCAGCAGCTGTTTTGGCAGCTTTTTGGGTGCTGATGGCCTTCAGCATAACTTCGGTTTTGGCATGGAGCAGCGGCGCTGAGGGCTTTCCAAGAAATCAGGACCTGCCCAATGTGAATCCTTATTCCGCAGGCAGGAGCGGCTTTGGGGAAAATCCTGTGCATCATGAACGAAAATAAAAATTGATTTGAGGGAGCCAGAAGGAAATCCTGTTTCCAAGGCTCCCTTTAAACGCAATCACAAATATTAGGGCAAAAAGGAGATGTTACTTATGTTAAAAAAAATTAGCTATGGCATTATGATCGGCTTGTTGGCTTGTAGCGTAGTTGCTGGCTGCGGCGGTAGCAAGGATAAGGACTCTTCCTCCGGCGGCTCCACTACAGCTACTACCAGCGTGAGGAGGGCTGATGCGGAGCTGAAATTTGGTAGCTACACTGCCAAAATGTACAAGGTTGAAAACTCTGCCATGCTCTTTTTGCAAAACAGATACAATCGTCCTAAACGCTTGAGCATTGATGGCAAATATCTCTATGCCATGACTGATCAAAAATACTTGGCTAAGCTCTTGATTGATGCTAACAAGAAGACCATCACTATGGATAACCCCGCCATTGCCAGCGGCCTTTGGGATCACTCCCATATTTCTGCTAACGGCTATGGTGTATACTTCGTAAAGAACAGCCGTCCCTATTTCTTGGCTAAATCCGGCAACAAGGAAGTGCTGGCCTATGGCAATTTCCGTCAAATAGAAGCATTGGATGACCGCACTGGTTATGTATATATGAACCAAAATGAGGTTTTTAAGGCAGAATTAAAGACCAATGGTGTCGTGTCCAAGAAGCTGGGCGAGGTGCGTCCGGAATTCACCGTACGCCGTGGTGGCAAGGATAATATCGGTGCCAATGCAGTAATTTTGAGCGACCGCGATGGCTTCTACTGCTTCGGTCAAGCCATTGAAAGCCGCAGCGTGGGCAGGGGCGTATATTATGACAAGAATAATAAGCTGGTTGCTTCCTATGGTCCCTCCTATAATAATAGCGCTCCCACCCAGGATAAGGGCTATATTGGCATGCTGGGCGATGTAGTTGTAACTGATAGATACGTGCTCATGTGCGACAAGGGTAAAGCTCTGGTAAACCTGTACGACAAGAAGAGCGGTCGTTGCCATGGCGCTCTGACCTTCTCCGAGGTTGGCGGCCCCAACACCACCTATATCAGCATGGCTACCATTGAGCGCAACAAGGTGCTGGTAGTGGCTGGAAATCCTAACAACAAGCAGAAGCTGGATAGACTGTGGATTATGGAGCTGTAAATTAAAGGCGAACAAATGCTCCAAGTAACGTTTCGTTACAGGAGTCTAAATCGAACTCTTTGTACAGCATGAATGCACGTTTTAAAGCTGAATAGAGTTTAAGGTATGCAAAAAGCTTCGGCAAAGCGCTAGCGTAAGCGCCTAGCCGAAGCTTTTTATATATCGTCAATTAGAAATTCCACTTTACATTTGCACTATTAATATAGCCCTGCTCACCATCAGCTGTGATGACCTCCACATAGCCCTTGCTCTTGCCATCGCTGGCAGGAGTCATGGTGTGCAAAAGCTCACCCTTTGAGGCTGTAGTTACCAAGCAATCGGGATGCTCGTTGCCCGGAGTTTCCGTGATTTTAGCATCATCCTGAGTAACAGTCACGGTGAAATCCTGATTTTTCCAATAGTTTCGCATAAAAAGTAGCTTAAAGTAGGGGTGCCAATACTTACAGAGCACCCTTTGTACCTCACTAGCAGTATCGTCATTAGGATTCTGCTTATACTCCTTTTCCGGCTCAGCTAGCTCCACATCCAACTTATAGATGTATCTCACGGTTAAAATATAACCATCCATGTATCTTTTGTTGGCAAAGACAGCATCCATTTTGCTTTCATCGGCAATGGTGCCCGTGCCGGAGACCACAATTCCCCCTGGCTCGAGCACTGACTTATAATCACTTAATTCCATGGCCCCAAAGGCAATAGCTTCGGCTTGCTCCGTAGAAAGCTGGATACCCTTTTTTTGAAAGTAGGGAAGCACATAGCTATCAACAGCCCGTGCCGCTAAAGCCTTTGATAAACTAATAGAAGCATTGTAGCTTTGAAAGGTTTCGTCATAGCCAATATCCTCCTTGAGGAAAAAGGGGCCATCCTGCATGGATGTAGTAAAAGACGCTGCCTGAGCCAAGCTGGCGAAGGAAGTCAGCATGCCTGCTAGCAAAATTCCTGCTACATATTTTTTAATCTTCATAATACAACCTCCTCTAAGCCACTGCCATGAAGGCAATTATAATTGCAAAGGCAAGCATGCCCCGCCACAACCATTTGAAGCCCATGCCGATCAATTGGGCAACCTCCTTTTCAAAGGGAGCACTGATGACCTCGCTCAAGGAGCCATTGGGTTGAATGATTTGCATAATGGGGAAGTCAAAAATGGTGAGACGGGAGAATTTCACCAGCCAAACCAAGGTCACGGGCACGGAAATGCACCACCAGGCGGAGATGGTACTATATTCGACCTTGGCGTCTAGCACCGCACCAAAGAGCCACGCCAAAGCCACAGGAAGCAAATTCAGGCCTGCAAACAAAGCCATTTGCTTCGTCAAACGTGCCGAACTATAGAAGCTGAGCTTCACAAATTGCTCCTGACCTTTGATTTTTTCCACAAACTGGGGCGCTAGTGTTTCCACAGCCTCCACCTTTTGCAGCACCAGCTTGTCCCCTTGAGCACGCTCAGCCTTCACAGCCTCCGATTGCAGATATTTATTTTTGAGACGCTGGCGGGTACTATTGCCAAAAATGCTGCAGAAAACAATGGCTAAAAATACGCCTAAAATTCCTGCCAAAACCTCTGCTTCTTGCACACCAAAGCCAAGCAGCAGTGCATAAAAAGCTGCTGTGCCAAGGGCAGTGTAAAGGGCGGGCTCGATATACCAAGGACGCGTTTTAATTTGCTGCTTGACCTTCACCGCCACACGGCCCGTCTGTCCATTGATGGCCAGCTTTAAGCCCTGTCCCTGCCACACATAGGCGGGCAAAAGAGCACTTAGGGACCAGCTGTCCTGCCGCAAATAGGAATGCACATCCAAACCATCGGTTTGCAGCGTTTTTTCAATAGTTGGCAAATAAGCCTCATGAATTTCCTCAAGGGTGCGCTGCTCCAAGGCCTTGGGCCCCAAATCCTGCATTTTGGCCCGCTGCCCTGCGATAAAGCCATATTCAAAGGGCACAGCCTTTGTCCAATCAAAGGGCTCCATAGCATTGAGCACCGAGTTATCCATTTGCTTGGAGGCATTCACGGCCACATTTTCCACATAGCCGGCGCAGCGATATTTTTTCGTGCTGCCATCGCGAAAAATTTCGCAGTCCACGCTGCCCTGCACCACCTGATAGGGCAGATAATAAGCAGCTAACTGCTTGCAGTGCTGGCTGATGATTTGGGCTTCCTTGGTGTCCTTGTTTGCGGCCAACCATTTATCCAGCTGAGACCGGGCCTCCTGCGGCGTGATGTAAAAGGGAATGATTATTTCCGGGAAATATTCCTGCTGATTAAACTCCTTGCGCACCAGCTTGCCGCCGCAAAAATCGCATTTGGCAGTAATTTCCCCCGCCGGAAGCACCACCTCGGCACCGCAATTGGCGCAGGAAACGCTTTCTGCTTGTAAATCCTGCTGGGTTACTGCTTGCTTTAGCTTATGCCGCTGCTCTCCACGCCACTTCTTGACGAATTCCAGAGTAGTATCCACATCAGTGTGGGCACCACAGTGCTGGCAGTGGTAGCTTTGATGGATAATGTCGAACTCCGCCGGAGCGCCACAGCTATGACAGGCAATATAGAGAGGAGATTTTTCTAACTTGTGAGAGCGCACAGCGTTGCGGGCCTGTTCTCGCATTTCCTTCAGCCTTGCTCTTTCGTCCATGATTGTGCTCCTTTCGCTATCCTTTCATGCTACAGTATAGCTAAAATAGGAGTATAGCACACCACCCCAAGCAGCGATTTAGGGTAGGTTGCAGAAAAAAATTTCAAAAATAATACTTTCCTACCCTAAATTTTTGCCAAGGGTGGGGCTTTCTCCTTGGCTTTTTGCTATAGTATAAATAGTAAAGTAGCTTCATCCTAGTTTTAAGTCCTCAAGTCTTCAAGCAAGCTGGCAAGCCCAGCTTGGCCGGTCATCAGAAAAGAAGTCAAAAAACACTTCTTCCGTGATTTTGAAGCCGGCTACGATGTGGTTGTCTATGATGAAAATGATGCATGGGTGGATACTATGATTGTAGATGATGGCGTCCATAATATCTATCGCGCCACCGAGGATGGCTGGCAGCATATTTATAGCGATGAGCCCGTGGGCTGATTGCTGCAGAACTACCCTATAATAATTTGAAACATGAAAAAGCTTCGGCGAGGCGCTCATGCTAGCGCTTTGCCGAAGCTTTTTTGCAATTTTTGCTTCATCCTACCTAAAATGCAGGGTTGGGGTGGGGAATTATCCTTAACTTTAGATTATAATAGTGTCAACTAAACTGGTAGAAAGGTTTATTGGGTACCTTGGAGGGAGGCCATATTTATGCATAGAAAAATTATTGGTTCGGTGTTATTGGGCTTATGTATGTTTGCCAACTCTGCATTGGCAGCTTTGCCTAAAGAGGGGGTATATGAGAAGCATAGTGCAGCGGGAACTTTAGAAGCGCGTATGTTTGTTATGGGTGAACATGGTGCCACTAAATATACCTTTGGTTATGGTAATGACTATACACAAATTATTTGGCTAGAGGGCTATACATCTAATGGAGAAAGGCATTCTGAATTTGCTACCAAATATATTTGGAAAACAGACAGTGTTGGTGCAGCAGAAACTGCTTTGATTTTAGATCGTGAGGGTATTGAAAATTTAAAGAATGGAGATATTGCTACTCCTATTTACGCACAGGATATGGCTGCTTTTTCCTTTGACGATAATGGTATGGCTGAGGTCAATGTTAGACCAGGCTTTACCGGTGAACCTGAAAGCTGGAAAAATGGCAATACTGCTGCTTCCTTTAGCGGCAAGTATACCTATGTTGCGGATAGCCTAAAATTCACCCCTATAAGCTTGGCCTATGCCCATGAAAGTACATGTAACCCAGATCGCTTTTATAAAGCAGAGACTGTAAATCAGGAATGGAACCAGACTAAGGTTCGTATCAAAGCCACAGGAACTCGTTTTGAATGTGTAGAAAACCTTATGGAGCTTGGCTATTTAGTGAAAATTGATGCTGAGCTTGGCAATACTGTTAATATGCGTGGTTGGACTGGCCGTGGCGTTTTGATAGGCTCTGAAGTACGTATGCGTGCTAACACAACTACTGATTCTAAAATTGTAGGTATGCTAGATTTAAACGAGTCAGTTGAGGTTTTAGGGTATGAAAAGGGCCTAGATGGTCGAGGCTGGTATTATGTAAAAAAAGGGAATGGATTAAATGGCTTTGCCGCAGCTCAATTTATTGATTTAAGATAAGCTGGTGTAAAGTCTATTCTAGATTCTAATAATTTGCTCTAGAGTCTAAAATACGGAAAAGGATAAGAAAAATTATGAAAAAGAAAATTTTAGGATTGGCTGCTACGCTAACATTAGTAAGCTCAATAGCTTTAGCTGCTCCTCAATCTGGGGTGTATCAGCAAATGTATGCTGATGGTAGATTAAAAAACGTGGTTACCATACTGCATAATCCTGGTACTGGGGATTATATGGCACAGTATAGCATGGGTGATAACACCTACGTTTGTTTTGATGCGTTGGATAACAATGGTTACGAAACAGAGAATTATGCCTCCAAGCTAGAGGAGACCGGTAGTGGCTATGCCGCCTCTGAAAAATGCTTTGTAATTGATGCTGCAAACCTGGCAAAGTGTGGGCAAAAGGAGCTGTTTAAGGTCAATGCTGTAAAAAAGCAGGGGCCCATACTTAGCTTTGCAGGTGAGGATAGGTTAACGGTAAGCGGGGCTGGTGCCAAGTACGATGGTGAGTACTATTTTAGTCCCAGAAGTAAACCGCAGGCTAATAATGCTTTAATGCTCTACGCTTATGAGGCTGCAAGGAACAATAGCCTTTTTGAAGAGGGTGCTGGGGCCAATACTTATCGCATACAGCAATATGACCTTGCACCCTGGGTTAAACGCGTTGAGCTATATTATAAGGATGGTAGCCAAGGAGATTACTCCGAGAGCCTTCTGATGGACAACGAGTTTAATATAGTTATGAGCTGTAATACGGAAGGTAATGCTAGCTACAAGCCTATTTTTGTTAGTGATAAATATGTGCAATGGGCAGAAAATGGCCTGGCTTCCTTTAAGACCTGTGTGGGTGGAGACGAAAGCTCCTTATATATGCATAGATATTTAGCAAAGAACTTCCATGAGCTGACCAAGTCCAATAATATGACCTTAGTTTTTAAGGACTTCTTTGGTGGGGAGGGGGAAAATGCCGTATTTACCCGCCTTTATGATTTAGTAAAGGACGCTGATGGAGTGAAGGTTCTAGCAGCTAGTGTTGGTCATTCGGACAACGATGCAATGCAGGTAAAAAAATATATGGGCCTTAGGAGTATTACTGGTGATGAAGTCCGTATCCGTAAGGAGCCCAATACTGATTGCGATATCTTAGGCTATGTTAATAAGGGCGATGTGGTTGAGGTACTGGGCTTAGTAAACCAAACTGGTGAGGCCTTTGGTAATAAATGGGCGGCTATCCGTTTAGCCAATGGTAATATGGGCTATGTTTCTACCATGTTTATTGCAGGTGTAAACGATTAATAATTGGTTGTAAAAAGAGGGGGCTTAATAATGTTTAATTGGAAAAAACTGATAATGGGAGCGGCTATAGGTGCTTTTTGCCTGGGATTGAGCTATGCTGCTCCTGTATACGCAGCTGGTGAAAATCCTGCTGTTGTCCAGGTGAGCGATAAAATAGAATACGTGAAAATATCTCCCGATGAGGCTGTTTTTAGGGATAAAAGAACCGGTAATTCTATGTATGTTGTAGAGGATAGAAAACAAGGCCTCTATAAAATTACATGTATGGAGGATACCTATAGGGATGTCTTTAAGCTGGATGAGACCTAGCAGGGCTTTAAGGGTAGCCGTGATACGGTTGCCAATGTAGGCTATGTTAATAATTGTATGCATGATATAGAAAGCGGCTATATGGATGAGGTTGCCTATCATAGCTATCATCAGGTTAAGGATATTGGTGATGGGGTAGGAGCTCTGCCGAATCATCACGAAACCCATTATATTTATAATGATATTGATGGTAAGATGCTCTTTGCTGCGACCTGTAAGGTAAGCAATACGCCCAGTACAGAATTTCATATTTATGGAGGCTATAAGGTTATTAATGGTACGGAAGTACGTATGCGCCAGGCTCCAAACCTGAATGGCGAGATTATGGGCTATTTTAACCAGAACGAGCGTGTCTATGTTTATGGCTATGCAAATATAGATTATAGTGCCCCGCTTCCCAATGGTTGGGCCTACGTTAAACGTGAGAATGGACAGGTTGGCTGTGTAGCGGCTCAGTTTGTACAATAGGATCCCCTTAGTAGAATGTAAATTGAAAAATACTGAGGAAAGCCTCAGGACGTTTTATAAATTGTTTTGTTATTTTGTCAAAGGTGGGATTTTTTATGAGAAAAGTATATAGTTTAACAATCATGGTAGCTTTACTCGTAACAGCTTTTGTTATTTCTGGCTGTATTCCACCTAATTATTCCAAGGAACAGGCGAAGAAGATTGTCAGTGAACATAAGCCTGAAGCTTTAGCCTGGTTCTCCAAAAATATGCCTGCTGCCAAGCCTGATGCTGAGTGCGAGGCCTATAAAACAGAGCTGGATCTATTTGGCGCTATAAAGGGTTCATATAAGGTAAATGGTAAAAGCTATGACTATGTTTTCGACTACAACACTAAAAATATGTATGTGGGTGAAGGCTATGAAGAAACCTGTGCACTTGTAAAAGCAGCTATTCTGAAGGAATTTAATTATTCTGCTAAGGAAACTAAGGTGAGCTTCCATGGTTATAGCTTTAAATTAAAAAACGAAAATGACAAGCTTTCTAAGCGTATGCCAATTGACCAACCCAAGGAAATCAGTACAAAGCTTTTAAAGCTGATTCCTGCTAAAATTAGCCCACAGGAGTTTGCCCAAAGGGCTTTGGCACCGGATACAAATGAGGTGTTTAATTTTTATATTGATGTTTATCGCGATTCCTTCCCCAAGTATGAGCCTGAGAAGCAGGCCAAATTCAAGAATTTAGGCTTAATTATGTGTTTTATTCCAGTTGATATTGAAAAGGATGCCCAGACTGTATATAAAAAATATTATTCTGTTAAGGGTGTAGAAGAATATGTTTGCCATCTGGCTAAGGTAGAGGATGGCTTTTACGCTGGCTATGAAACTAAATGGTCTCCCAAGCTGGAGGACAAGGCTAAGGTTACTAAAAAGACTTCTAAGCATTTCCTTTTAGAGATTCCCAAGACGGCTAGGCCTATTTTCTTCAGCAAGGAGAAGAAAATGTTAGTGCATAGCTTTAAAAATCCCAAAGGGAACCTGATTGAAAATATTATTGCTGATAAGCATACGGCGTACGTTCCAGGAATGGCAGGCTTTAAGCAGCACGGCCTTGAGCTTGTGGTCAAAGATGAGTATGCACATAGCTATAGTGCTACGAGTGTTAGCTTAGTTGGAGGAGCGTATGACGTAAAAGCCTTGGGCTTCTTTGACTTTGACTATTGGAGACTAAAGTATTTTCATGATTAAGAAGATAAGCTAAGTTTATGCTGACAATTATGGACAGCTTAACCTGTTACTGAGGTGCAAGCGCTTGGGATTGATAGCTTTTCTTATATTTCTTGGATAATTTGAAGAAGGCTAGGTGCGTATATGTTTAAGCAGCAAAGGTTTATTCTAAGGGTTTTGCTTTGCGCCGTTGGGCTAACCTCTATTTTTGGGCTTGATAAGGCTTGGGCAATGAGCTGGTTGGGAGGGGAAAAAATAGACGCTCCTTTAGTTAAGGTTAGCTTTTGTTCTGGCGGAGATATGCTAGGCAGTAGCCACGGCCTGTTTGTGACAGCAGTTGATAAGGAGTATGCCTTGATTACCTATGAGGATGCAGAACATCATGCCCCGGCTTACTGTAAAAAGGGAGAATTGTTGCCAGGACTTATTACTAACCCAGTAAGTCCTGCGGAGATGAATAATCCGCTAGAAGTCATTTTAGGGAAAATTACTTTAAATACCTATTATTATAGAGAGACTAATCTATATGCTCGCCTAAGCAATGGAACAGACTCTGTAATAAAGGCCAAAGATAATTATGCCTTGATCAAGGAGGGGGAGCCTATAAAGCTCCTTAATGATAGTATCGGCCAAGGAGAGAGGTATATACATCCCAAGTATAGTGAAGAATTTTACATTAAGCTAGCCAAACGGCTGGAGGCTGGCAATTATACGCTTAATATTGATGGTTATACTACGAATTTTTCTATAAAGTAGGATAAAAAACAGGTGGCAAAGGGGCGGCAATTACTAGCATCCTGCCATGTTTGGCGCTTTACACTAAGGAGAAATACAATGAAATCTACTTTCTTAAAACATTCCAAAAAAATATTAGTAGGGGCGGTCTTGGCTATTGGCTGCTTAGGTATGGCCTCAGTAGCTTTTGCTGAGGCGAAGGCTATTGAGTTTGATACTATTTTAAAAGGCTGCTATACCCATACTATGCGCAATGAGTTTTATATTAGAAGTGCCAATATGTACAAGGATCCTGTTAATGGCTGGGGCGAGATAATCGCTAGGGAAGAAAGTGGCATGAACGGTAGTGTTACCAAAACCTGGTTAATTGGCGAGGTTAAGGATGGCCCACGCAATGACGTTTTATTTCATATTCAACGTCAGGTTGTGCGAAAGCTGGACGCCAATGGTAAAACTATTTCCTGCAAGGATGATGATGTTAATTACAGTTTACTCATTTATCCACAGAACGAATACTCCTTCAACGTGGTTAAACCAAAAGGCGGTAGAGCGCCTAGCATTGATGTAGGGGGAGATTATATCAGCTCTGTAGAATATCCTATGATGAGCAATGAGGCAGCTCTGTATGTTTTGTATAGATTTATGAATAGCACTCCTGTTTATCGTAATAAGCTTCAGGGCGCCGCTTTGCAGCATATTGGTAAAGATCTAGATGAAGAGCATACCTTTAAGCTGGTTGAGCACCATCAGGATCATGTGGTGACTAGAGGCACCTATAAGGTAAATGCAGATGGTTCAATTTTAGAGTATAATGCTGCCATGGATAAATGGAATATAATAACCAAGTAAATACTTGCTTGCACGCAGGTATTCAAGAGGAAGAAGGAGGGGCTCTTCGTGCAAAAGGCAGAGCAAAATTTAACGCAGACTGCTGTCAAGAAAAACTTAAAGAAATTAACATTACTCCATTCCAACGATATGCACGGTGATTTTTTGGCCGAAAAAATAGATTGCAAGCTGGTGGGTGGTGTTTCTCTGCTCAGTGGCTATGTCAACAAGGTGCGGGCCGAAGAAAAAAATGTGCTCTATTGCATTGCTGGCGACATGTTCCGCGGCTCCGTTATCGACTCTGAATTCAAGGGTATTTCTACCATTGAGATTATGAATTTGCTGGGCCCGGACGTAGCCACCATTGGCAACCATGAGGTGGATTATGGTATTCCCCATTTGCTCTTTTTAGAGAAGTGTGCCAACTTTCCCATTATCAATGCCAATTTCTATATTCGTACCAATTGTCGCCGCATGTTTGAATCCCACTATATTGCCGAAATTGACGGCATGAAAATCCTTTTCATTGGCGTCATCACGCAGGATGTGTTGGCCCATACCCGCATGGAGGAATATATAGGCTCCTTTGTGGATATCACCGAAGCCGCCGAGGAGGTTGGCCGCATTTGCAATGCTTATAATGCCATTGATATTGACTTTACTGTGCTGCTAACCCACATCGGCTTTGAAGAGGATAAACAGCTGGCCGCTGCCCTTGACCCTGCCTGGGGCGTGGATGTAATTATTGGCGGACATTCCCATACCCTGCCAAAGGAACCTGCCCTAGTTAACGATATTTTGATTGTGCAGGCTGGCACAGGCACTGACCAAATAGGGCGCTTTGATATTATGGTGGACACGGATCGCAACGCAGTGGATACTTATACCTGGTCCACAGTGCCAATTACTGAGGAAACCTGTAGCCGGGACGAGGAAATGTATAATTTTATTATGCATTATAAGGAGATTACGGATAAAAAATATAATCGCATTGTGACGCGCTTCGCTAAAGAGCTGACCCATCCCAGCCGCGTTCAGGAAACGGCCCTGGGTAATCTGGCTGCGGATGCCCTCTGCGACAGCCTGGGCGTGGATATGGCCCTGATGGGCTCCGGAGCCGTGCGCAGCAAGTCCATGGGGCCAGTAGTCCATTACAAGGATTATACCGAATGCTTCCCCTATGACGAAGCTACCTACATGATTCATGTTACCGGCGCCCAATTGCAGCGTATGGTTAAGCGCTTCCTGCGGGAGGAGGCCTTTAGTGGTGCCCATACGGAATTTTATCAGCTTTCGCATGGCCTGTGTGTGGTGTGGAGCCGCAGCAAGCAGCAATTTAAGGAATTTACCTTTAATGGTGCGTCCCTGCCTGCCGATAAGATTTATAAGGTAGCCCTTTCCAAATATCATTTCAGCAACCTCAAGGATTTTTTGGATATTAGCTTAGAGGAAATAGAGGCCAATGGTGGCTTTAAGGTAGTGGCCACCTCCTATAGGGATGTCATTGAAGAATATATTACCAGCCACCCGCACTTGTACAGAGAGGTGGAGGGAAGGCTGGTTATTGAGCCCTAGAGCAGTTTCCTATAATATAATCAGGAAAATAGCTTTATCGCTAAGTTTTAAGGCAAGTCTAGGAAAAATACTTGCAAAGGATTAGTAAAGCATGTAAGGGAGGTATATATTATGCGTTTAAAAAAATTAACTCTTGGTCTTGTGGCAGCACTGCTGCTCAGCGCACCCCTGGCTGTGGAAGCAAAGGTTTATGAGGCTGAAAAAAGCATGGATTTCAACACGATTGATTTGAATGTGGGAGCAACCGTTGATTTTGTGGAATTGCAAAACCATTATATCGTGAAGCGTGATTTGGCCTATGCCTGTGCCATGGATTTTGTTAAGCCTTATTTTGCCAAAAAAGGCATTACCTTAAGCAAAGATGAGGGTATGGCCGTAGCCTTTGGTGCTATGCAGCTGGAGGGTATTCAGCGTACTGTTAATGGTGATAAGTATGGCTACAAGGCCAAGGGCGTTATTTACTATGATTGGGAAATGGACGGTGTCTATGATAACAAAAAATTTATGCAGGCTTATATGGACAATATGAAACAAGTGTCGGTTATTTATGAAACCTATGCCCCTGACTGGGATTTCTATTTCCAAAACAAGAATAGCTCCAGGATTACCGAAAAGAGCTTACAGCCCTTAAAGGAACGGACTGTTAAGCTGACCACTATTTATCATACCTTGGAAAATATGGAGCTATTTTGGCAGCATGGTGCAAAGTTTGTTTTGACGGGGGATTATGTCAACCTGCGTACCGCTCCTTCCACTAATAGCGAGGTTCTAGATTTACTGCGGCTTAACGAGGAGCTATATCCTGTGACAGGTGAAATTTTTGAGAGTGAGGGCCGTAAATGGGCCCAGGTCATTAGCGCCAATGGGCAGGAGGGCTTTGTTAGCGCTGACTATATTCAAATAGCAAGCTAAGCTGTTAAGCTTATTATAAAGGTTATTTTTGCTAAGCTGATGCTTTGCTTTATCAAGATGAGAGGCGATAATTATGTTAAAGAAATTTTGTAAAGGCTTGGGCGTTTTAGTTACAGCCGGCCTGCTGCTCCTGCAGGGTGCAGGCATTGCCGAAGCAGGCGTTTTAAAGGTGGGCGCAAGGGCCTATCCCTATGGGGAAATTTTGGCACAGGTGCAGCCGGTGCTGGCCGAGCAGGGCGTGGAGCTGCAGGTTAAGACCTATGCTGATGATTTTAGTGCAGAGCACATGCCACTTTTAGATTTGCTGGAGGGGGAAATCGATGCCACCTTCCACCAAACCGAATCCTCCATGCGTGCCTTTACCCAAGAGCATGGCTTGAATATTAGGCCTGTTTGCTCCGTCTTTTTGGAGCCAATGGGCATTTATTCTGCTCAGGTGAATAGCCTTGCTGACGCTTGGGTTGGCTCCCAGGTTATCATTCCCAATAATGGTTATGCCGGACGTGCTCTGATGCTGTTGCAGGATGTAGGTATCCTTTCTTTAAAAAAAGAGGCCGGCTATAACGCAGGCTTTGAGGATATCGAAAAAATGGTACGCCCCTTCAAGGTTATTTTGGTGGACCCTGAGGCTATGGCTGCCAATTACCAACACTTCCAGCTGGCAGTGCTGGATTATAATCAGGCTAAGGCTGCTAAGCTGGACCTTACTAAGGCAGTTTATATTGAAAATGGTGCTAATCCTTATGCAGCCATTGTGGCAGTTAAGGACGGGAACCAAAAGAAGGAGGATATCAAGAAGCTGGTAGCTGCTTTGCATGCTCCCAACATGGCCGATTTTATCAATTATAATTACGAAGGTCATTATATCGCTGCCTTCTCCACCAATTACTAAGCTTAGTTGAAATGTGATTTCCCAAGGAGGGATGCTGTATGAGCTTAAAACGGACATTTTTAGCAGGACTCATGGCCCTTTGCTTAGGTGTGAGCAGCCTTGCTGCTGCGGATGGAATCTATGTGAAGAGGGATTATATGGGCAGAAAAATCGGTCAGCTGCTATATATTGATACGGATTTCGGGGCAATCACTGAGGTCACTACCTATGCTTATAAAAATGGTGAGCCCTCATTGACGGATGTGGATATCTTTAGGGGAACAGGCATCTTTGTGGCCGAGGGTATTTGGCTGACCAAGGGCACTAGCTCCGTGGGCCCGCGGGATATACCGGTAAAGGATGTTTTCTATCTGCGGGAGCTAAAGGGTAAAGACATCCTGCTCAGCTTTCCGGAGCAGGGAGGAAAGAGAACTCAGCCCGATATAGCCGGACTATATCAAGCTTTTGTGGATACGGCCTTAGCAACTCCGGATATGGGACGCATTTTGCTGGAGCAGATTGGTCCGGATCTAACCTTGTTTGACTTAAGTAAAAAGAACATCCTCTGCAATTATTCCGGCGAGTTAGTTAATCCTCATATGGTCTATGCTCAGGTGCCCCTGCAGAAGGCCTGCCATATATATGAGGTTTTTAATAAAAAGAGCAAAATTATGATGACCTATTTAGTGGCGAAGGATTTAAGCGATGCATATCGGGTGAAGCCCAATGGGGAAGCTCTGCAGATTTATGCTCGCGGCGGTGTTGGCTAAGCTTAGCTGCTACCCTATAATAACTTAATACGTAGAAAAGCTTCGGCAAAGCGCTAGCATGAGCGCCTCGCCGAAGCTTTTAGTTTTAGTGGAGATATTTTTTTACAGCTTGTCGAATACCTTTTCAATCATGCGCCAAATCTTGTCGTGGTCCACCTTGTAAACGATTTTCGCATTTTGCGCACCCTCGGGGCCATAGCCACGGAAGGCGAGAGTTTGACCATAGCCAAGACCAAATTGGTCATCCACGTCGATGGGCAGAGTTTCGGATTCTAAAATGACGCTGGAATCAATGGCCACAGCTGCTGCCAAAACATCCCAAATAAAGTTTTGGAAGGACGGATAGTTGCGGAACAGGGGAGTTGCGTAATGGTTTTCCCACATATCCTTGAACCGTTTGGTCTTGATGCGATTTTCCAGATTTACGAAATCCTTTTGCGTCATGAGCTCCTTGCTGCACACATCTAGCGGCAGGAAGATTTGCTCCTTCCAAGGTGCACGATAAACCTTTTTGGCAGTTTCGGGGTCAATCCACACATTGAATTCCGCGGTGGGCATAACATTGCCCTCTACGAAGAAGGCACCGGCCATATACACAACCCGTTTAGCTAAATTGGCGATTTCAGGAGCCTTCTCCAAAGCGGCAGCCAAATTGGCAGCACTGCCGATAGCCACAATAGTTACCTGATTGGGATATCTTTTCACAGTGTCAATGATGAAATCGGGAGCGGCTTGCTTTTGAGGTTGCATTACCGGCTCAGCCTTGTAATTTTTGCGATATTCGGTTTGCCAGGAATCAGGCTTAGCATAGCCAATAGCGCCCAGATGGGAGTCAAAGCCACGACCGAATTTTTTCTTTTCGGCCTTGATTTGTTCAAAGCGACCTTCGCGGGTGACCTTGTTCACACCCATGTAAACAGGAATATCGGTGCGCTTGAAGCCCTCCAGCTGGCGAATAGCAGAAGCAGTACCCGTTTCCACCCAAGTGTTACCAATAACAATACTTACGCCCTTGAGGTCCACCTTGGGAGAATCGGCCAGCATCATCATGGCTACGCCATCATCGAACAAATCCACCATGTCCGCATCCAAAATCACCTTTTCACGAGGTGCTGCCGCAGCCGGAGTGGCGGGGGCCAAGGTGGCTATACCCAAGGAAAGGGAGAGGGCCAAGCAGCTGCACAGACTAGCTAATTTTTTCATTATGTTTACCTCCTTCACAGCTTTCAAGCCAATATACCTTATGCCCAGGGATCCTCGGAGGCCGGAATGCGAATGCCGCTCAACAAGCCTTTGTAGTCCCACAGGAACCATTCGCCGGTGGAGCCCTTCTTGCGTAGCGTCATAGGACGGGGGCTATCAGCACCGCCGCAGGTGATCAAAAAGCGGGCATAGCCCTCCTGCTGATAGGTATAATCATTGGTCTGCACCTCTACAGTGTAGGGTTGGCTGGGGGTATAGTTGTTTTTTGGGGTGGCACCCTTGAAATAGGAGCGCATCAGATAGGCTTTGCCGCGGAAACGGTCTTGTATGAATTGCTTATCCGCGCCATTCAAGGGACGGGGTCCCAGCAGGGCGTCCAGCATGGCATAGGCATCGGCGGGACTTTGCTCATAGCGAGCCAAAGCAGCTACCGCATAAGCAGCCACCTTTTGTGCATCAGTACCCACAGCCACATCAGCTGCAGTTTGAGGCAAATTTTGTAATACTACGTTTTTGTTACCCACTTTTTTCACCGCCTTATTGATTGCTTGATTGAGGATATTAGTTGTGCTTGTTCTGCTGTAGGATCTGTTATAGGTTTTGGAGCTACCAATATTACCAATGCTCCCCAAATTCACGGCCTCCGCTGCAGGCATGTGTACGGTCAGCACAGCTGCTGCTACAGCCAAGGCAAAGACTTGCTTTTTCATATTAATGCCCTCCTTTAATGCTTTTTATCTGTTGACTTGCGTAAAATCCTCTAGCTTATGCTTTAAATATACCAAAAAGAAGCCTTTTCGTCCCCACCCCAAAATAGTATTTTGGGTAGGTAGTATAAAAAAGCTTTGCAAAAAAATTCTTCTATCCCGTGAAGTAGAGGGCAGACTGGTTATAGAAGAGTAAAGCAAAATAAAAGCTTCGGCTGCGCGCTAAAGTTAGCGCTCTGCCGAAGCTTTGGTGTTTATGGGTAACAAAACGTTACTCGAAACAGAAGTTCGCTATGTTTTGTGGACTTAAATTACGTTTGGCAGGCTATTAATAGCCGCCGCCACCGCCGCCATGACCGCCATCGGAGCTGCTGGTAGAAACGCTGCCCGCACCTCGATGACCCTGCTTAGCCTTGGGAGTATAGGTTACATTGGTATAAAGATAGGTGTCATGCTCATGCTCCAGCGCAAAGCTACCCTGCTCCAGATAAGCATCAGCACTAACCTCCTTGCGCACATTGCTCATAGCAGCAATCAAGCTTCTTTTGTAGGAGGAAGCCACTGCTCCACCTGCAATAATGGCACCAACTACAGCGATCCAAGGAAATTCCTTTTCCGGCCGCCAGCCCTTGCCATGATTTTGGTAATAGGCCATGAGCTCGTCTACTCGCTTGGCGTAGGTTTTGTAAGCACCGGCTTCATCACCCTTTTTGAGATAGGGCACTGCCGCCCTAGAAATATACTCTGTTCCGGGTATGCCCACCACAACATCCTTGAGCTTTCTATCGGTGCTGATGTACCATTGACGCTGGTCCATCACCTGCAAGAAAACAATATTGCCATTGGGGCCATCGTTAAAGACCTTATCAATGAGCTGATTAGCGTAGATACCGGGCTTGGCGTTGCCAATGGAACCCATGGTAACAACTGCGCAGCGAATGCCATATTTTTGCTCCACTGCCTGCAGCTGAGCCTGCACCTGCACTCTTTCAGACTCTGTCAAAAGGTGAGCCTTATCCACTAGACTAGGAGTAGCCGCCAAGGCCGTTGCTGCACTAAGGAGCATAGCAGCTAACAATGCTAAAACTAGTAATAATTTTTTCATCTAGCCCGCCCCCCCTTTACAAAACAGAATACAAAACGGCGAAGGCAACAAGCACCGTAATCGCAAAGGCAATGGCAGTGCGATTACGCAGCTTGCTCTCATCAATGGGCAGGCTGCCCACAATCTCGCCTGTTTGTCCATTCATCATAAAGGTATAGGGCTCGTCCTTGTAGCGGGTGGTTAAAATCCACACCGGTACCATGGCATAATGCACATCACTGGCTTTTTTTGTGAAAGCGCAGTCATTCTCGGAGTTGACGCTGTCATAACCATTAACAGCCATAGCTAAGCATCTTTCAGCGCTGGTATTGATACGTTCATCAGCACGCACAACAGCAGCATCAGCGTCCACATCGTACTTGTCTGCCAGATAACCTGCCATGTAGCCTGTAGCGAAGGGTACCATTTCGCTGTAATCAAAGGGCTCGATGCTCTCCATAAAGGCATCGTCCATTTTTACGGAGCCATCCACGGGAATGCGCTCAAAATTCATGCAGCCCTGACGCTGACAATTATAATAGCTAGTACTGGTCATAATAGCATCGCCCGTATCCACAACCATACTGCGACTAGCTTTATAGCTGCCCTGGGCATCTATATCCGCATCAAAAAGCCAGAAGGGCACATACATACCCTGAATAGCCTCCACGCGGTTATTGGCCGTAAATGCATCGGGCAGTAGCGGCTTGCCCTCATAAAACTTTTTGAGGGCAGCCACGGCCTCTTCCTTGGTCTTTTTAAAGGGAATAATGTAGTCGGGCTTGAGCATGCCGCTGAAGCGACTGGGAAGCATGGTGGGATTGCCGCAATAGCAGCATTCCGTAGCCATAGTGTTCTCATCGCAGACAATTTCTGCACCGCAGCTGGAGCAGGTAAAGGCCCGCATCATTTCAGCTTCTTTCTTCTCCCACTCATTGCCCGCTGCAGCGGTGTCCCATTTGGCCTCCTTGGCCGCTTGCGCAGCAGCGGCAGCGGCCTCTTTTTGGGCGTAATATTCTTCTACTGTTTTTATTTCCAGCTCCGTGCCACAGTATTCGCAAGAAACCTTTTCGGCTCCAGGCCTAAAGTTCAAGGGAGCACCGCAGCATAAGCATTTATAGCTAACGCTGGCATCAGCCATCAAATTCACCCCTTATTGCTTATTGAATATCCCTCTCGTCAAAGATGTCGCCGCACTCGGGGCAGAACTTGGGCGGATTTTTTGGATCAGGAGGAACCCAACCACATTTATCGCATTTATAGAGAGGTGCATCGGCAGGCTTTTTGGCGCCGCAATTGGAGCAGAACTTGCCTTGGTTTACAGCACCACAGCTGCAGGTCCAACCTGCAGGGGAAGCGGGCTGGGGCTGGCCGCATTCGGAGCAGAACTTGCCCGTGTTACCACTGTGTCCGCAGGAACAGGTCCAGCCGTTTTGGGGCTTGGGCTCCGGCTTGGGTTGACCACAATTACCGCAGAACTTGCCTTGGTTTACCGTGCCACAAGCGCAGGTCCAGCCAGCGGAAGCTGCAGGCGCTTGGGGAGCAGCTTGCTGCGGATAGCCTTGGGGCGCGCCGGCATAGCCACCTTGAGGAGGATAGCCTTGGGGGCCACCGGGATAGCCGCCTTGG
>JAUNWI010000012.1 GCA_030540395.1 Phascolarctobacterium sp. | reverse complement strand
TGGCACTACCCAAGCATTATAGCTCGTGATACTAGTATAGCAATTTATTATACCACAAAAGCCCCTCTCTTTGCGAGGGGCAAACAAGCAGGAGATTTTTGACTTGCATTCTTTACACAACTAATACAAAGAATTACTTTTTTGATACCATCAACCTCCAACCTCGGCATAAAACTAATCCCTCGGCTCACTGAGCCGAGGGGTTAATTCGTGTAGTATTGACTAAGTTAATATTCCACAAAGCAATTCCTTAGAACAAATTCTCTAAATCTAGGAAGGGTAAAGGCCAGATGACCATAATTTGGTGTTCTCACAACCCCTTTTTTTTATAATCTTTTTCTATAGACGTTAAAAATATTGGAATCTAGTTTAGCTATCTCCCTAATGGAAGCGACCTTGGTGGAAGCGCTTTTCGCCATGGCGGACATGATTTCCCTATCCATGGAGGAGGTTTCGCTCCAAATCTTTTCATAAACATATTCTTCAAGGCAGCTATCGAATTCGAAGAGAACTTTGTCAAAGGACGTCTTATTTTTAAAGCATAGATAGCCTAAAACCTGATAGGCGAAGGGATAGCCCTCTGTGAGCTTTGCCATGGCCAAGGCCTGCTCATCTTGCAGGGCGAAGATTTCCTTGTATTTTTGCATAATTAAGGGAATGCTTAGTGGCTTAAGCTCAATCTTAGGAGCTCTGTACAGAAATGTTAGGCTTTTTTCATTTTGTAAATCATAGATGTTTTCATAGAGTCCAGTCATAAGCAAAAACACGTTATAGTTCTTGCGAATAAAAATCTGAAACTGGCTTACAAACTCCTTAAATATGTTTACTCATATAAGGAGGAAACGTTAGCATTTTCTCAAATGCTCCCTTAGGCAAGGGTTGAGCATAATAATAGCCTTGGATATCATCAACCCGCGGTAAGGTATCAGATTCATGGAGCTTACTCTTTAAAATAGCTGCTTGCTCTGCATCCTCAACGCCCTCGGCAGTAATCTTCATGTTATATTTGCGGGAAACCTCGATGATTTTATCAACCAAGAATAAACCTTTATCCGTTTTGATATAGTCGATAAGACTTTTATCCAGCTTTACTCTATCAAAGGGCATGGTATTCAAGGTGGACAACGAAGAATAACCGGTGCCAAAATCATCTAAAAAGATTTCAAAGCCATGGGATTGGAATTTTTCAATAAGCAGCTTTAAATCAATGTTTAAAGCCGTTGCACTTTCTGTTATTTCCAAATGTACAGATGCGGGAGGGATGTGTGCATCATCTCTGTACTTAGCATATCTTTCAACAATTTCCATATTCAATAAGCTAGCCTGTGAAAGATTAATAGAAACAGGAACAATGGATAACCCCTTATCCATCCATTGCTTTTGTTGAGCACAAACCGTTTTGAATACATATTCGTCGAGGCGCGCAATTAGGCCATTGGTTTCAAACAAGCTAATAAATTTGCTCGGAGGGATAGGGTCAGTAATGTCACCATTTTCCTTAATCAGACGCACTAATGCCTCTGCTGCGACCATTTTGCCAGTGCTTGTGGAAAAGCGTGGCTGATAAAATAAAATATATCTGTTATTGGCAAGGGCCTCATCTATGCCATCCACCAGCTCCTTTTTCTCTTTAGCAGCAGCTCGATTGGTGTCATCGTAAAAGGCATAGTTTATTGTCGTCGCTAAATTACTATGCTGTTTTAGTGAGCGCTTTGCCTCCACAGCTAGCACTAAAGCCATATCAAATCTTTCCAGCAGTGTATCCCTACTAACAGGCTTATTAGGTATAGTGGAGGATGCCAGGCTGACCGTTTGAAAAGTATTATTTAGCTTTTGGGGTGTGTAGCAATCCTTAGTGGTTAAGTCATCAAAGCAATATATGCCAAAGAAGGGGCGTAGAAGCATAGCATCTTCTTGGATTACCTCCCGTGGCAATTTTTGAATGCCTTCAGTTACACGCTGCAGAGCATCAATCACCTTTTCCTTGGAGCTTTCTAGAAAACAAATGGCAAAGATATCCTGACCTTCATGAGCGATAAGAGTGTTGGTGTTTGCTTCCTTCTCCAAAAGGTGATAGATGCCCTTCAAAATGGTGTCTCCCTTTTTCATACCCACCCTATGGTTTACCGTATTAAAATCAGCAATATCCATGCTTACCAAATATCCGGAATTCCAATTTCTGGCCACAAGATTATCACGAAGATAGTTCATGTTATGTCCACTGGTAAGCTTGTCCTCGTAAGCCGTTTTTTTCAGTATTGCTTCGTGCTTATTGCTGTACCACAGGTAGATAATCGCTGCAGCTAAGATTGCCAACAAAGCGGTGAAAAGGATGCCTCGAAGCTGGGTGTTCAGCTCCTGATAAGTTGCCGCAACTATTTTCTTGGGTACGGAAAGCACATAATAAAGGGGCGTAGCTCCAAATTTATTATCAATGGGCATGTAGTAAAAATACATGCTTTCGCCTTGCTCGATGCTGGTAAGCTCGGTCTGGCCTAAGGACATGGAGGTTTGTATTGCTGCTAAAGCTTCAGCTGTATTTTCCTCCTTAAAATTTTCAAAGAAATTAAAGACATTCTCTACAGGATGGACCAGAGAGTTGACAATTATTTTTCCATCAACAGTCATAACATAAGCGTTACCTTGATTGTTAAAGCTATTAATGCTCATGAATTTGTCAAACACATCGCTTATTAGGGTAGCAAAGAGTACTCCCTCAATCTGGTCCGTATAAGAATTGCGAACCGGAACGCTAATTACATTTATTCTATCGGCCTTGCCAAGCTGGTCCGGGCGCACTTCGTTAATGACGATTTCGCCGCGCATACTTTTTTGGAAGAAGGCCTTTTTGCCAAAATTGCCCTTGTAATTATCTGTAGTCAAAAAGCTACCATCGCTTTTCACATAGGCCATTCGTTTATAGCCCTGCAGCTGCACCAATGTTCTAAGCTCTTTGACGTATTCGTTGCGTTGTTCCTCAGGACGAAGAGCGATTCTTTTGGATAGGTTCTGCAGTAGCTTGGCATGAGTTGCCAGTGTTCTACCAACTGCCTCGGCATTTTGCTCAGCAACTTTTTGAATATCCATCTTTAGCTTTTCCCTAAGGTTTTGCTCCATATTGTAACCAATGTAAAATGTCACCATGGCCATAATGCCGATAATCGTACCTACCAGCATTAAGCCTATTGTTTTACTTCCACTTTTTTGCATAGTAAACAGACCTACTTCCCCTCTAGCGCAGATTAGCTTGCACCGTAGTTCTTTCATTATTTTAATCGATTTACTATATATCCGCCCCACCCCAAATGTGAAAAAAGGGTAGGTTTCAGAAAAATATTATTGGGTTTAGTGCGATAGGCAAAGAATTCTTTAAGCTTGCCAAAAATCTTACTTTCTGATATGGTAAGTATAGAGTGTTAAACAGACAGGAGGTCATGACTATTACTATAGAACGATTTACTGCCAAGGATATTGCTGAGGCGACCCTCTTGACACTGCTTACTTGGGGCGAGGAGATGGCTCTAGCTAATGAGCATTTAAAAAGCGTCCTGTATGAGGCCATGGTGCGCTACTATTATCGTAGCTCAGATTTTTCTTATAAAATGGTGGATGAAGCAGGGGCTATGCAGGGCTTTTTGCTGGCAGCACCCTTGGATGCACGTGACAATTCGCAAAAATGGCTGGAGGGGCAGCTGCAAGGCTTTGCAACCGAAGAACAGGATTTAGTCTATAACTATCTTCGTTATTTGAGCTACAATGGTCAAAAGGTGCGCAATGTGGCCCATAAAAAGGATTTGCTGCTGTGTCTGTTCTTAAGCCGTAAGCCGGGAGTGGGCAGCAAGCTTTTGGAAAATGTGGAGGAGGTGGCTCGCCACCACAGCATTGCTCGCCTGCATCTTTGGGCGGACGCTACCTGTGATTACAGCTATTATCGCCGTCGCGGCTACAAAGAAACTGGACATTTTGTGAATAAGGTACTGCCGGAATTAGGGCAGCAGGCTACTTGGATTTATAGCAAGGAAGTGAGCAAATGAAAATTTTTACTTTGATGGAAAATACTGTAAAGGACGAGACTTTTTGCTGCGAGCATGGTTTGAGTCTATATGTGGAGACGCCTCGGCATAAACTGCTTTTTGATACAGGCGGTAGCGCCGCTTTTGCAGATAATGCCGCCAAGCTGGGTGTGGATTTAAGCCAAGTTGATCTTTGCATCATCTCCCATGGTCACAACGACCACGGCGGTGGTTTAGCCAAGTTTTTAGAGCTGAATTGCACTGCTCCTATTTATATTAGTCGTTATGGGTTTGAACGCCATTTTTCCGGAACGGAGCGGGAAATCAGTATTCCGGCAGCTTTGCAGGATAGTGGTCGCTTTGTGCTAGTGGATGATTACCTAAAAATTGATGACGAATTGGAGCTGTGCAGCTGCAACGAGAAAAAGGCGCAGCACTTTGCTGATAGCTTTGGCCTGAACATGCTGCAGGGTGATGAATTTGTGCCCGATGATTTTCGTCATGAACAATATCTCACTATTTACGAAAAGGGGCGCAAGGTGCTCTTGAGCGGTTGCTCTCATAAGGGCATCTTGAACCTGATGGAATGGCTTAAACCCGATGTTTGCATCGGTGGCTTTCATTTCATGAAGCTGGCCACTTGTGGTAACGACGAAAAGGTTCTGCAGGAGGCAGCAAGGGAGCTGGAGGCTCTGCCAGCTGAATATTATACCTGCCACTGCACCGGAGCAGAGCAGTACGCATATCTCAAGGAGCGTATGACGCGACTGCGCTATTTGGCGGCAGGCGATGTGCTGGAATTGTAACAGAGATATAACTTTTGTGCTCACGGTCGCCTAATATAGCATAAAAAAGTCCCTCGGCTTGATAAGCCGAGGGGCTTTTTGTCTTGCAGAAAAACAAAGGCTCTAGTCCTGTAAAAAGCAACTTATTTTTTAATGGTGCAGGGACGCAGACCATCGAATTCATGAATGCTCAAGGTACCACCCTTAGGTACGACGATGACGCCTTCGTCATAGCTTCCGGATACAAGCTTTTCCAGTACCTTATAGGGACCGGGCAAGCAAGTGAGCGTTCCCTGTAAAAGCTCCACCAAGGGCATGATATAAGCTTCCACTTCTTGCAAATCATATGTACCCGTATCAATAATATAAAAGCTTGTAAAGCCCTTGTACAATTGCTTCAAAAAGGCTTCAGCTTCTGCCTGACCGCGCTCCTTGACAAGCTTTGCATAATCTACGCTGGAGTTTTTCATAAAATTCATCCAGCTTTTGGTTATAAAAATTGCACCATCCGGACGCTTGATGCCAGAGCCGGTTAAAAGGACATCAATGCAGTCCATTGTGCGGGGCACAGCAAGGGAACAGGTTGTAGCCTGCAAATCGCAGGTCGCCTTACCGCAGCCGGAAACACAAATCACGATTTCGTCGGCTTCTGTATTTTCGTCAATAAGCCTTTGCAATGTTTCGTGCATCTTTTTGGGGTCACTATGCAAGGCAACATTCAGGTAATGGACCTCGCCCACAAAGCCTAATTTTTTAATGGTATTTTCTAACTCCTTTTGCAAGGTAATGCAGGAATATATTACTCTTTTACGCATATCATCAGCTCCTAATAGAACGTTTCTTTCATTATACAACTTTATGAAAGATTTACAACTAGGAGCTGGGAATGTCTCGATAGCATTTGTTTTTGAGCAAGAAATAGCACCAAATTCATTTTAATTAAACGGTATATAAAAGCAAACGCTAAAGCATAAAACTAACCCCTCGGCTCAGTGAGCCGAGGGGTTGTTGACTTATTGTTTAGTTTTCAATGCTTTTATCATTTGCAAATTTTACATATGCCTACGGTCGTAATAGTTCCAACCAAAGATTACTACTAATAGCAGACCCACAGAAATAGCAGTGCTAATAGCGGAGCCTGTAATACCAGCGATAATAAAGCCAATAAAGGCAAGCACGCCGTTAATGGAGGCATAGGGCAATTGGGTACGCACATGGTCTACCAAATTACATTCTGCACCCATGGAGGACAAAATTGTAGTATCACTCAAGGGAGAGCAATGGTCGCCAAAAAGGCCACCGCTAAGTACGGCACCCAAGCAAATGGCATAGGAAATGCCAAAAGCATGACCCATGGGAATGGCCAAGGGCATAAGCATGGCAAAGGTGCCCCAAGAGCTGCCAGTAGAGAAGGAAATCACAGCACCAAACAGGAAGATGCAGGCCGGAATCAGAATCGGCGTAAAGTTAATGCTTTGTAAAATAGCGATAATATACTTGGCAGTGCCTAGCTTACTAATCATAGCGCTCAAGGACCATGCCAACAGCAGAATAATAGCCACCTCGGTCATATTAACCATGCCCTTAACATAAATGCTGAAGGTTTCCTTGGGCTTTTTAACTTTGAAGCAGTAAATCATTACCATAAGCAGTACGCCAGCTAGGAAATAACCAGTAGTTAAGGCTACACGAAAGGCATTACCGGGAATTTTGGCGAAGGGGAAGCCCAAGGGCGCAAGGTCGATAATCAAGGTTGCAAAAACAGCTAAAATAGGCAGAATCAGCATAAAGGGATTGGAATTGCCTAAAGAATAACCATCTTCATCCACAGGAGCAACATAATCATCTTCCATTTCTTTAGGAACAGGTTTAGCAGCCATCGCATCCTCTGCTGCCTTCATAGCCCCAAAATCCTTTTTAGTAATAGCAATTAAGGGAATCATGATTACAGCCAAAATAGTATAAATCTGGAAGGGAATGGCTTGCATAAAGGTTTCATAGTCAGAAGCATCCACATGCAAATTTTTGAACTGTGCTTCAACCAAGCCCATGATATACACACCCCAGCCGATAAAGGGGATGAGTACGGCAACAGGAGAAGATGTGGAATCCAGTACCCAGGCCAGCTTTTCACGAGACAGCTTCAGCTTGTCAAAAAGCGGACGGAAAACAGGGCCAACTAATAGCGCTGTACCTAAGTCAGTGAAGAAAATAACCACGCCACCCAGCCATGCACCAAGCTGAGCCTTTAAGGGAGTGTCTACCACCTTATGTACATACTTAGCGAAGGATTGGGCACCGCCGCCATTCTCCAAAAGCTTAATAAAGCCACCGATGAACAGAATCAGCACAATGTTGCCAGCATTATAGCTGTCCATAACCTGCTTGAAGAAATAATCACCAATCAAGGCTTTGGAAGCTAAAAAGGGATTACCATGACACAATAAAAGCACGCCGGTCAGGCAACCACAAAATAGCGAAAAAATGACATTTTTGGTCTTAATCGCTAGGCCGATAGCGATCAAGGACGGAAGTAAACTGAGAACACCAAAATCCATACTAAACACCTCGGAATTTTTATAATATGATTATTTTAGCATAAATATACCGCTTATGACAAGTTAAACGGGCATTATTGCATATAAATATGTTTTTAGGGATTCCATTTCCCAAAGAAATGTCCTTAAAAGGCCCTCGCACAAAGTATACATCTCCTCTAGGTATTGAGCACTGCGGCGTAATGTGCTAGAATAAGCATAAATCGCATTAAGGAGGCAACCATGCCCAAGAATATACCCTTTGTACCCGCCGATGATTTAAGCAAGCTGTGGCGGGCGATTATTGAATTTGATATGCTGGCTCCCGGTGACAGAATTTTGGTAGGCCTAAGTGGTGGCAAGGACAGCATGCTGCTGACCGCCATGCTGGCAGAAATCAAAAAGTTTTCTCCCATTCCCTTTGACCTAGCCTGCTACACTGTTAACGCCATGTTCGCACCTAATTTCCCGAAGCAGGAGCTGATGGATTTTTGCGCCCACTATGGACTGGAGCATTACAGTGATGATGTGGATGTGATGGCCGCCCATGCCAAAAAAGGCGGCAGCCCCTGCTACACCTGTGCTTATTTTCGACGCGCCGCCACCAATCGCCGGGCCAAAGAGCTTGGCTTCAACAAGGTAGCGCTGGCACACCATAATGACGATGCTGTGGAAACCTTTTTTATGAATCTCATGACCAGCGGGCAGCTGCGCACCTTTTTGCCAGTAACGCCATTGTCACGCAGTGGTATTACTGTGTTGCGCCCCTTGCTTTATTACCGTGAGTCCGAAATTCGTGAGCTGGTAGCAAAGCTAGACATTAAACCCCTCAAAAACCCCTGCCCCTATGATGGACACACCATGCGACAGTATGTGAAGGAGCATATCGCCGAGCTCAACGCGCGCTACCCCGAGGTTTACGACCATTTGTTGGCTGCTATGCGCTGCTCGGACAAGCAGGAGCTGTGGCCCGGCAAGCCCACTGATAAGGAAATGGTGGGCAAGTTCCGCGCCTTTTGGGGACGCAAGCGGAGGGAGCAGCCTTGAAAACCCGCGCTTATCTTTACATCATCGGAGCAGCTGCACTGTGGGGACTTATCGGCCTCTTCGTCAAAGCCATTGCCGCCCAAGGCTTTAGCTCCATGCAAATCGTGGCTTTAAGGGCTATGGCCTCTGCCACCTGCATTACGCTAGTCATGCTGTGGAAGGGAGTAAGCCAGCTACGCATATCCCTGCGCGATATTTGGATGTTCATCGGCACAGGTATTTTGAGTCTTGTGTTCTTCAATTTTTGCTATTTCAACTGCATTCAAAGCAGCAGCTTAGCTGTGGCAGCACTGCTTTTATATACGGCACCAGCCTTCGTAATGCTCATGAGCCTGCTGCTCTTTGGCGAAGGCTTTACTGTGAAGAAGGGCCTAGCGCTGGTGTGTACCTTCATCGGCTGCGGCTGCGTCACCGGCGCCTTTGAGGGCGGGCTAAGCCTTACTCTTAGCGGCCTTCTTTACGGATTGGGCAGTGGCTTTGGCTATGCACTTTATAGCATCTTTGGCAAATATGCCGTGCAAAAGTATTCATCCCTGACCATTACGGCTTATACCTTTTATTTCGCCCTGGTAGCCGCAGTGCCCTTGGCTGATTTTGACAATGCCGCCTTGAGTAAAATCGATTTGACTACTATTGGCGGAAGCTTAGGCCTCGGCCTTGTGTGCGCAGTTGTTCCCTACCTGTTGTACACCAAGGGCTTGGAGCAGGTGGAGCCAGGACAGGCTTCCATCCTCGCCACTATTGAGCCCTTTGTGGCAGCCGCCGTAGGCATGCTCTGCTTTGCCGAGCCCATGACCATGAGCAAGGCCATAGGCATGGTACTCATCTTCTGCTCCATTGTTATTTTAAATATTCAAGAAAAATGAACTAACCCATCGGCTTGTGTTAAGCTGATGGGTTAGTTTTTTTATGGGTAACGAAACGTTACTCGAAACATTTGTTTTTATCAATAGGCATGCTATTCATCCCTAGCAACAAAGCTCCGCTCACACCGCTCTAGCGCACAAAACGCCTGCAGCGGCGGCCACAAGGCCCAGGCCCACGCTGCCACCAACATAAGCCAGAGCAGCTATCAGTCTGCCCTCTGTAAAGAGCATCAGCGCCTCATAGCCAAAGGAAGAAAAGGTCGTAAAGCCGCCCAAAAAGCCCACGCACAAAAACAAGCGCCAGGCCGCAGGCAGTAGCCCCCTATCCACAATAAGCGTCATCAAAAGGCCCATAGCAAAGCAGCCTAAAACATTTATCGCAAAGGTGCCATAGGGCAGCGCGCTGCCAATAGCCCTGCTCACCGCATTGCCCAGCAAAAAGCGACTCACTGCGCCTAAAGCCCCGCCCAAAGCAATAATCACCAAATTCATTCTAACACCAAATCCTTTTAATCCTCTAGTTGGCGAATGCACGCCAGCGTCCGCTCCCACTCTGGCCTGATTTCCGCAAGCTGCGCTGCCACCTGCTCAGGAGTAAAGCCCTCGCTGCGCAAAAGCTTCACTAGCGCTGCAAGCTGCGCTTGCAGCTTGGTAAGGCCCAAGCTGCCGCACACGCCCTTCAGATTATGCGCCTTGCGCAACGCTTCGGGCCAATTCTGCTGCTCCACCAAGCCTGCGACCACTGCCAATTCATTGGCAGCCTCCAGCTTCTTCAAAAAGCGCACATAAAGCTCCTCGCTATCCATAAAGCGCTCCTCCAGCGCTTCGGCAATGTCTATATAGATATACTTATTCAAATCACATAATTTCATATAAGCTATCCTTTCTTCAAACTATAAGACCGTGGAGAAGGTATTCCTATATACTCGCTCATCATCTTCGCCAGTAGCTTCATCTTCACTGGCTTTACCATGTAGTCATTCATGCCCGCCTGCATAGCAGCCTCCACGTCCTCGCTGGAGCTATTGCCTGTCAGCGCCAAAATCGGCACACTGTTGGCATCTGGTCGTGGCAGCTGGCGAATTTGCCGTGCAGCTTCGCAGCCGTCCAGCTCCGGCATCTGCACATCCATCAGCACCATCTGCACGCTACCCTCAGGGCTGGCAGCAAACTTATCCACTGCCTCACGCCCATTGCAGGCAGCTACTACCTCAAGCCCATTCATCGTCAAAAGCTCAGTAATAATTTCCATGCTGATATCGTTATCGTCAGCCACCAGCACCTTGCAGCCCACAAAATCCTTTAGCTTAGGCGCATCCTTTAATTGGGGCTTGGGCTGCTCCGGTGCCAGCAAAAAGGGCAAAGAAATAATCACGCAGGTGCCCTCGTCCACCTTACTGGAGATGTGAATGGTGCCATCAAGGCGCTCCACCAAGCTCTTCACAATGGCCATACCAAGGCCCGTTCCTGTAACCTTGGGCACACCAAAGCGACTATCCCGCTCGAAGGGTGTGTAAATCTTTTCCAAAAACTTTTCGCTCATGCCACAGCCGGTATCCTGAACCACAAAGCTAAAGCAAGCGCGGTTATTTTGGTCCTTGTCCCGCCGCACCATAAAGGATATTTTGCCTCCGGCAGGGGTATACTTCAAAGCGTTGGACAAAACATTATTCAAAATCTGGTGCAGGCCCTGCAAATCACCGCTGACATTAACAGGTGCAAACTGCACATCCTGACTAAAATACTTTTGCTCCAGCTCAGCCTGAGCGCCGAACACTTCACCGATTTCCCGCACCGCTGCGGTCATATCAAAGCTCTCCTGCAAATGCTCCACCTTGCCATTATCAAGGCGCGCCATCTCCAAGATATCGTTAATCAAGGTCAAAAGCTGCTTGCCGGAGGACTTAATCTTTTGGATATAATCAAAGACCAGGTTCTTATCCTCGCTATGCAGCTCAGCCAGCTCTGCCATGCCAATGATGCCATTAATGGGCGCACGCATATCGTGGGACATGGCCGAAAAGAACATGTTGCGGGATTTGGTATTTTCCTGCGCCACTTTCAAGGCACGCTCCGTAAGCTGCATATGCTCCAGCTCCTTGAGCTTTTCGGCATCCACCTCGCGGAAGAAGAAGATGGCCTCATCAGAGCCCAAAAGCTCATCCCAAACCAGGCGCACATTGACCCATTTATATTCCTTACCAAAGCGCTGCCTAAATTCACCGCCAAAATCGTAAATTTGCCGCTTCACCAAATCCTTAATATTATCCAAGGAAAAGGTTTCTGCAAACTCTGTTGCGGCTTCAGGCTCCACCAGGGGTACCAGCTGCTGCAAAAGCTCATTATAGGAGCCATCCGCCTCAGGCTCGATACCCATGTTTTCTGCCTTCACCATGGTATAACGACCACTACGCAGATTTACTCTAAAGACAGCCAAAAAGGATTTGCTCATAACCTGAACCACATCGTTGATATTTTGCACCTGCTTATTCAGCATATGCTCACGGGTTCCCAAAAGAACCACCATCAGGGCAAAAACAGCCATGGTCAGCACAAACCATTGTAAGAGATTTTGATAGTCTCCCAAAAGAAAATCGTAAGGAATGGTCACCACGCTGATCCAGCCCTTGTCGGAAACAGTGTAATAAACGCCGCGCTTATTGCCCTCCAAGTCGATAATATAATCATCGCTACCTTGACGTATCTCGCTAAAAATCTGGTCCACATAGGGCTGCTGCTTTTCGATGCTCAAATTACGATCGCTGATGGCAAACATAATATTACCATTGGGGTCGCACAGATAGTAATAGCTTTGGCGGGGCAAACGATTATCAGCCAAAAGAGCATTAAGCTGCTCGGGATAAAGATTCATGGCCAGCACATCGTCTCCATGGCCCAGGCGCACAGCCATAGTCAGCACATATTCCTGCTTGGGCTCCACCTGATACAAATTAGTATAAGCCACATCACCCTTACGAGCCAATGCGGCCTGGTACCACTTCACCTTATTTAAGCCGTGTACGCCCCTGTCAGGCCGACTACAAATCAGCCTGCCATCAATAACAGCGCACATATCAAAGCGACCTACCTCGGAGTTATTTTCCATGTACTCCGTAAAACGGCTTAAGGCCTGCTCAATTTCTTCATCGGTCCAATTAGCCTTCAAGCGCAGCATGGAGCCCATGCTTTGGGCCACACTGCGCAGCAGCATCTCTTGGGATTTGATGCGCGCTGTTTCGCGGGTAGCAAAACGAGCGGCAATCTCCTGTCCCATAATATGGGAATTCTCGAGAATTTTTTCCCGCATAACATGCAAGCTTCCCATCGCCACAATCAGGAAAAAGATGAAGATTGCCATGCTGAAAAGGGATATTTTAAATTTTTTATTTAATAGCTTGAGACCCATTTCCAACCTCTTTTTTGCCTAGCAAACACGGGATAAATGGTATTTTTTAAAAACAGCTATCCTCTTTTGCTACAAGATATAGTATTGCATATTAATTATACTCCATTCCTTAAGCCCTTTACAAGTAAAAAATAAGGCCATCGCTGAAGCGACAGCCTTAATTAACTATTTTTAATTGTGCAGCATGCTTATATTCTTACTCTCTCAGCCAACATAAAAACTATGCCTTGGGACCTGCACTTAAGATATCCTCGGTAATGAGGCCATGGAATTTGGCCACATTTTTGCCGAAAAGCTCCGCCAATTTGTGTAGCTGCGCATCATAAGCAGCCTTATCCTCCCAAGTATTGCGCGGATTCAGGATTTCCGAGGGCACGCCCTCGCAGGCCTTAGGAATTGCCAAGCCAAAAACAGGGAAGGTTTCCCATTCTGCCTTGTCCAGCTCACCATCCAAAACAGCATTGACTAAGCGACGGGTATGCTGCAAGCGAATGCGGTGACCCTTGCCATAGGGGCCAGCACTCCAACCGGTATTGACGAGATACACAGAGGTGCCATATTTATTGATGCGCTCACCCAGCATCTTGGCATAAGTCAAAGGTGGCAAGGGCAAAAACGGCTCGCCGAAGCCAATGGAGAAGGTAGCCTGGGGCTCCACGATGCCATCCTCGGTACCGGCAACCTTACTGGTATAGCCGGACAGATAATGGTACATGGCCTGCTCTGTGGTCAGCTTAGCTACAGGGGGCAGCACACCAAAGGCATCCGCCGTCAAAAAGATGATGGTTTTGGGATGACCTGCCACACTGGGCAGCAGCGCATTATCGATATAATGCAAGGGATAGGCCGCACGGGTATTTTCCGTCAGCATGATATCATCATAATTAGGCTCGCCATTTTCATCCAAAATAACATTTTCCAGCACTGTGTTTTCCCTAATAGCGTGGAAAATTTGTGGCTCCGTATATTCACTCAAATGCACGCACTTGGCGTAGCAGCCACCTTCAATATTGAAGATACCATCCTTGCTCCAGCCATGCTCATCATCGCCCACCAAGGCGCGGCTACCATCAGCAGAAAGCGTTGTTTTACCAGTGCCACTGAGGCCAAAGAACAGCGCCGAATCCCCCTTGGGGCCCACATTGGCAGAGCAATGCATGGAAAAAACATCCTTGTGGGGCAGCAGATAGTTCATAACTGTAAAGATGCCCTTTTTCATTTCTCCGGCATACTTACCACCACCGATAAGCACAACCTTTTCCGTCAGATTCAAAATGACGAACATTTCCGAATTGACGCCATCTAACTCCGGCTCCGCATACACATTGGGCATACACAGCACAGTGAAGCCCTCGGCGTCAGCAGGAACCTCTTCGTTACTAATGAACAAATTGCGCACAAAGAGCTGATGCCAGGCCAGCTCATTGACAAAATGCACTGGTAGGCGGTAGCGCGGGTCTGCACCGGCATAAACATCCGTTACATACATTTTGTGGGTAGCGGCATAGACCAGCATTTTTTTGTAGAGACGATCGAAGGTTTCCTTGCTGCAGGCTTGGTTGTTATCCCAACAGAGCTCATCATGAGTAAACTCGTCATCCACAAAAAATTTATCCTTGGGAGAACGACCCGTATGCTTGCCCGTTACTGCGCGCAAAGCACCATTGGCAGCCAACACGCCCTCATGATTGTCCAAAGCTTCCTGTACTAGCTCTTCTCTGGACAAATCAAATACCGGCAGCTGCACTGCTGCGTCAATTTCCTTACGTAATCTTGTCAATGCCATGTTTATCACTCCACTCGTGTAGATTTCCCCTTTATGTACTTGCTTTGAAAGCATTACTTGCTACCTTCACAGGCAACCAGCCTTTTAACTCATCATCTTACCACTTAAGTTGGTTCATTTTATTGTATATTCTCATTTTACTCCGAATAAATACATTTTACAATGTGCATTTATTCTATGTAGTATACACAATTGTACAGAGCAAAAAGCCGTTGCCTTGCGGCAACGGCTTCAACTACTTTAAAACTACAATTGCGACTATTCACACCACTGCACAATGCGATACCACAGCCAGGCACATAAAGCGCCACTAAAATCCAACAGCACATCCAGCACCTTGCCATCCCTTCCAGGACTGGAAAGCTGGATGTATTCATCCACAACTGCTGCCAACAGGCAGAACAAAAGTATGTACCCATTAGAAGTGCGATTGCTCACATGGAAGCTGGCAAAAGCCTTGCACCACAAAAGGCCCAGGCAGGCAAATTCCAAAAAATGTGCCAGCTTGCGAATGGTATGCTCCACATTCCCCTTTAGGGAAATATCCAAAATGCGGCCCAGCTCTAATACCAGCTGAGCGGCGAAGCCGCTAAGCTTACTGGAAGCTGCAGCGGGCATGGAGGAATTAACGAAAATCAACAGGGCCAACACTACAGCCAAAAGCAGCCAAAAATATCTCATAGTACTTCCTTCTACAAATTACGGGTTAAGCACTCCATAACCATCATATTGCTGACCACACCGATGCCACCGGGTACAGGAGTAAAGGCGCTGGCCTTTGCGCCCACAGCAGGGTCCACATCGCCCACGAGCTTATCCCCCACAGCATTGATGCCCACATCCACAATGACCACGCCTTCCTTAACCATCTCTGGCTTTACAAAGCAAGGCTTGCCCACAGCAGCTACAATCACATCCGCGGTCTTCAGCAGCTCCGGCAAATTTTTAGTACGGGAATGGCACACTGTCACCGTAGCATTCTTTTGCAGCAGCAGCACAGCCACAGGCTTGCCCACCACATTGCTACGACCAATAACCACCACATTTTTGCCCTCCAGCTCGATGCCATAATGCTCCAGGGTAGCCATGCAAGCCCTGGGGGTGCAGGCCGCCCATTTGCTGCGACCCATAAACACATCGCCGCTGTTTTGAGGATTCAGGCAGTCCACATCCTTGTTGGGAGATACCGCTGCGCCCACCGCATCACCATTGATATGCTTGGGCATGGGCATCATGGGCAGAATGCCCGTCACATAACGGTTACGGTTCAGCTTTTTCACTACGCCGATAACATCTTCTTCATTGGCAGTGCCCGGCAGCTCGATTACCTTGGCAGCACCGCCTAAGCCTTCAATTAATTTTACTAACCTGTTCTTGTACACATGGGAAGCAGGGTCATCACCCACTACCACAATAGCCAGTGTTACCAGGAGACCTCGCTGCTTTGCTGCAACGATTTTTTCTGTTATCATCTCACGGTACACATCACTGACAGGTTTACCCCTCATCAACATAGTATCCATTATAATTCACCTCAAAAACCTTAAAAACATCTTGACCAATTAGAACAGGCCGCTGATGACGCCTTCATCGCTCACGTCGATCTTTTCTGCAGCGGGAACCTTGGGCAGACCGGGCATGGTCATAATATCACCGGTCAGCACAACCACAAAGCCTGCGCCTGCGGCAATGCGGCAGTTTTTAATAGTAATAGTAAAGCCGCTGGGGCGACCAAGCAGGGTTTGGTCATCAGAGAAGGAATACTGGGTTTTAGCCATGCAAATCGGCAAATTGCCATAGCCCAGAGCTTCAAATTCCTTCAAAGCCTTGTCAGCCTCTTTAGTATAGTTTACACCATCAGCACCGTAAATTTCCTTGGCAATGGTTTCAATTTTAGTCTTCAGGGGCATATCCAGCTCATAGATGGGCTTGAAGTCGGCCTTGCCGCTTTCAGCCAAAGCCACAACCTCTTTAGCCAGCTCGATGCCGCCCTCGCCGCCTTTTGCAAAGACGTCGGACAGGGCCACATTCACGCCGTGCTTAGCGCAATGCTCACGCACTGCCTCCAGCTCTTCCGCAGTGTCCTGCGCGAAGATGTTGATAGCTACTACAGCAGGCACGCCAAACTTCTTTACGTTTTCGATGTGCTTTTCTAGGTTGCACAGGCCTGCCTTCACAGCCTCCACATTCGGAGTCTTGAGCTCGGTCTTGGGCACACCGCCGTGCATTTTCAAAGCGCGTACAGTTGCTACGATAACAACGGCATCGGGCTTCAGGCCTGCATAACGGCATTTAATATCAAAGAATTTTTCAGCGCCCAAATCAGCACCAAAGCCTGCCTCGGTGATAGTATAATCAGCCAGCTTCATGCAGGTCTTGGTTGCCATAACGCTGTTACAGCCATGGGCAATATTGGCAAAGGGACCGCCATGGATAATAGCGGGCACATTCTCCAAGGTTTGTACCAGATTGGGCTTAATAGCATCCTTCAACAGTGCTGCCATAGCACCATGTGCTTTGATTTGACCGGCAGTTACAGGGTTTCCGCTATAATCATAAGCCACGATAATCTTGCTCAGGCGCTCCTTAAGGTCATGCAGGCTGCTTGCCAAGCACAAAATTGCCATAACCTCGGAGGCCACAGTAATATCAAAGCCGTCCTGACGAGGCACGCCATGCGCCTTGCCACCCAAGCCTACTACGATATTGCGCAGCTCGCGGTCGTTCATATCCACAACGCGCTTCCACACAATGCGGCGCGGATCAATATTCAGAGCATTGCCCTGTTGGATGTGGTTGTCCAGCATAGCGGACAGCAGCATATGAGCGCTGGTAATAGCATGGAAGTCACCCGTAAAGTGCAGGTTGATATCCTCCATGGGTACTACTTGGGAATAGCCGCCACCGGCAGCGCCGCCCTTAATGCCCATGCAGGGACCCAGGGAGGGCTCGCGCAAAGCCACGATAACCCTTTTGCCAATTTTGTGCAGGCCTTGAGCCAAGCCAACAGTGGTGGTGGACTTGCCTTCACCAGCCGGAGTCGGAGTGATGGCGGTAACCAGCACCAGCTTGCCAGGCTTTTCGTTTTCCATGCGACGAATCAAATCCATGGATAATTTAGCCTTGTAGCGACCGTATAATTCAATATCATCCTCGCTGATGCCAAGCTTAGCAGCCACATCAGTGATTTTTTGCATTTTTGCTTGTTGAGCAATTTCAATATCGGATAACATAATCTACCTCCTCAGGATACTTGGAAAATTTATGTATAGTGCAAAGGATTATCCTATAGCATTCTGCTTAGAGCCTGTTTTTTCCTGCTACAAGCTAAAATAATTCTGTATACTTTAGTTAAACCAAACCTCAACTGTAGTCCCCTCCGCCACCTCCGTGCCCGGAGTCGGACGCTGCTGATAGGCGCTGCCGCTGCCATAGGGCTTAAGCCTGAGATGCCCCTGCTGCAAAAGCTCCGCCGTATAGCGCATATCAATACCCTTAAAGTCGGGCAGCTTAATTTTACCATTGGGCAAAAGCAGGATTTGCGGCATCTTTTTGGGCTTGGCCTTCACTTTGGCAGCTGCGTCATTCATCATATCAAAGGAGGGCAGGCCCTCGCGATTGGTAGGCTGAATACCCTTGGCAACAAGAATCTGCTGCAGCGTATCACGGAAAATGGGCGCGCTGACCTGGGAGCCATAGAAGGCACCCTGGGGCGTATCCAGCATAACCAGCATAGCGTATTTGGGCTTATCTGCCGGCACAAAGCCTACGAAGGAAGCAATGTACTTGCCGGCGGCGTAGCCGCCGCCCTCAGCCAGCTTTTCGGCTGTACCTGTTTTGCCGGCAATGCGATAGCCCTTAATGGCCGCCGTTTTGCCGCCACCCTCGCTGACCACCTTTTCCATCATAGCACGCATTTGCGCGGCCACCTCGGGAGTAATTACATTACGCACTACCTCCTTTTGACCTTCCTTAATAATGCTGCCATCAGGAGCCACAATCTTTTTAATAATATAGGGCTTTAAAAGCTCGCCCCCATTAGCAATAGCGCAAATAGCCCGCAACACCTGAATTGGTGTTACCGCAATGCCCTGACCAATAGCCATGGTGGCCACGTCAGGCTCGTACATCATTTTGGGGTCATATAAAATGCCGTATTCCTCGCCCGGCAAATCAATGCCCGTGGGAGAGCCAAAGCCAAACTTTTTCGCGTAGCTGATGAGTCTGTCCGCACCAAGGCTCATGCCCAGCTGCACCATGCCTGTGTTAATAGAGAATTTGATAATTGTGGAAAAGGGCACATAGCCCAAGCCCTCGCCATCCCAGTTATGAATAATACGGTCAGCAATGCGAATGCTGCCGGCATCATTAAAAATGGTGTTAGGCGAAATAATACCCTCGGTTAGGCCCATGCAGCCCACAATAGGCTTGAAAACGGAGCCAGGCTCGTAAATCATAGAAACAGCCTTGTTATTCCAGGACTCCTGGCTATATTTATGGAAATGATTGGGATCAAAGGTAGGACGGGAGGCCATACCCAAAATCTCACCCGTATAAGGATCCATGATGATCGCCGCCGCACCCTTGGCCTGGGTTCTGGCAATGGCGTCATCCATGGCATCCTCCAGCACATACTGCATTTTGCTGTCCAAGGTCAAATACACCGTGGGCAGCTGCTCCTGCTTCTTTTGCATGTCCTGGGGATCATCATTAATCAGGCTGCCTAATATTTGCTGTCCAGCCGCATCCACCATAAGGGAATACTTGCTATCCTTACCCTTTAAGATATCGTTGAGCTGGTATTCAATACCACTAAGGCCCACATCATCGGTGCCAATAAAGCCCAAAATTTGGGCAGCAGTACGTTTCTTAGTATAATATCGTTTGCTTTCCTCCAAAAAGTGCAGGCCCGGCAGCTTATTATCCTTAATAATCTTGCGTACCTTCTCCTCATCCTTGGGATCCATGGTACGTTTGAGCCACACAAAGCGACCACCGCCAGTGAAAATGCCATAAAGCCTTTCCTTGTCCATCTTCAACACCGGGGCCAACAAATCTGCCGCGATGCGCCGCGCATCCCTGCGGGGCTGCGCCTTGCTCACCAAGGAATCGTCGCTCATACCCTCTGGGTCCACATATAAGGAGCCCGTCATGATGCTTACTGCAAGCTCTTCACCCTCGCGGTCGACGATGCGACCGCGGGGATGCTTTTGCGTCAAATCTGCAGTCAGCTGGTTATCGCTTTGCTTGCGCAAGTCCTCGGAGCGCACAATCTGTAGCCAGCCTAAGCGGGCAATAACGCCAACAAAGACCAACAACAGCAAAAGGCACAAGCCGCCAAAGCGTATGCGTCCATCATTTAGTGTGAATCTTTTCATGAGCGCCACCTCTCATTGCGCACCATGCGCAAATTATCTCGCCGCTCCTCGGGAGGCATGGCGTCCTGCTCTGCCTCCCTGACCTCATCGTCGTATACCGAAAGCAAAAGACCAATCGCCGCCATGGACAGCACCATGGAGCTACCGCCATAGCTGATGAAGATTAAGGGCACGCCAATAACCGGCAAAATGCCGCACACCATGGCCATATTGGCTACCGCCTGCCCAATAATCAAAAAGGTTACGCCACCAGCCAACAAAAAGCCCCGTCTATCACGAGCATTGATGGTAATCGTACAAAAGGCCAGGCCTAACAACGCAAACAACAACAACAGGATCATAGCTCCGATAAAGCCATTTTCCTGACAAAAAATCGCAAACGCAAAGTCAGTGTGAGCCTCGGGCAGATAGAAAAATTTGCCAGCGCCATGCCCCCAATGGGTACCGGTCAAGCCACCACTGCCAATAGCCAAAAGAGACTGCACCATCTGGTAGCCCTTACCACGCGGGTCGATCCAGGGGTCAAACCACACCTGCACGCGCTCCATACGATAGCTGGAGGCAAGGGTGCCTACCACGGCCAAGGCGCCTACTCCACCCAAAATACCGAGCACCTGCCACTTAGGTACACCGGCGATAATATACACGCCCAGTACCAAAGCTACAATAATCGCCGCCGTACCCAAATCTGGCTGCTTATAAACCAAAACACCAGAAATAAAGGTGGCTGCCAAAACCAAACGATGGTCGCCCTTGGCAAAAAAGCTTACCCTTTGCCCTTTGCGCAGCATATTGCCCAAATACTTGGAGGCCAGCATAATTACGGACAGCTTGGCAAATTCTGACGGCTGAATCGAAATGGGACCCAAATAAATCCAGCGGGATGCACCCTTAGTCGCAATGCCCACCGCATCCACGTACAGGAGCATCATAAAAACAATGATATAAAAGGCCCATAAAGGTCTGCGGTTGAGCCAAGCCTTGTAGCCCACCCGACGCACAAAGGCCATACCACAAAAGCCCAACAAAGCAAAAAGAAAATAGCGCTTTAAAAAATAAACACCACTGCCAGTCATATCCCGAGCCATGACAAAGCTAGCACTGAAAACGTTGATTCCGCCAATCAGCACCAATAAAAACATCACCATATAGATTAGCTGGCAGGGATTGTTCCAAAACTTTAAAAAGCTCTTATTCATAAGCCTAAACCTGAATTAAAAAACAACCTCGCAGAAATTGATGGGTGTGCCTAAAGCACTAAATTTCTGCTCATATTCCGTTTGCACGGGATTTTCGTATTCACTGTGATGCAAATCATAGCTCAAGGCAATGATTTCCAGACCAAATTCCTTAAATTCCTCTACAGAAAAATCAAAGAGGCCCCGATTATCGGTCTTAAAGCGCAAATGACCGCCCTTTCCTAAGAGCTGCGCATATTTAGCCAAGAAATTACGGTGAGTCAGGCGACGCTTCGCATGACGGGCTTTAGGCCAGGGGTCACTAAAGTTCAGATACAGCTCTTTGATTTCGCCGGGCTCAAACCAATCCAACAGGTTTTCTGCATTGGCACAAATAATGCGTACATTATTTAGCTGCTTATCCTTAGCCGCCTTACCGGGAAAATAAGCAATATCGTGCTGGGTTTCAATGCCAATAAAGGCCTTGTCAGGATACAGCTCGGCCATACCGATGGTAAAGCGACCCTTACCGCAGCCAATCTCAAGGCACAGCTTCTTGCCAGGGAACATTTCCTGCCAATGACCCTTATAGCTTTCAATATCATGCATAAAGACATATTCATCCACTATGTCCTTCATAGCTTCTTCAATCCAAGGTTTTTTTCTCAAACGCATGCTTCTACCTCACAATAATTATAATTTACCTAATATTATATTATACCTCCAAACGCGCCGCTACGCACGAAAACTTTTCGCGATTGATGCAGAAAAAATTTTAGTATAATTTTCAGATTTTTATTGCTATTGGCTCTAATCTGTATTATAATACATTTGAAGACTAAAGCAGCTGCAGTCCCACTATTTAATATGGAGGCATGCAATATGATTCTTGTAGGAAAAATTCACTGGTTTAATCCCATTAAAGGTTATGGTTTTATTACCACCAAAAATGGAGAAGATATTTTTGTGCATTATACTGCCATTAAAGCAGAAGGCTATCGTACACTCTACGACGGTCAGGATGTTTATTATCAGATTGTCAGGGGCAAGTGCGGCCTTGAAGCCAAAGAGGTTCAGCCCATCTCTGCTCCCAGTCCACGGCCTCGTATGCGTTATCATTAACTGTACTCTGATTCTTAGTACAGCTTGACAACGCATATTCCTAATACTTTTCTGCCACTGGATGCGCCTTACGGCGCATCCCTTTTTTATTCCTAGCTTGTATTTTCGGTAATATTGTTAATTGCAAGATAAATACGCCAAGCAGGGTACACTACTTCATGCATTAAAACAGTAAAAAAAATACACAAAACCGCACAATCGACTTGCAAGTTTGTAAAATTTATGTTAAATTTAAGGGTGAAAATAGTCGGAGGAGTCTGCATCCATGCAGTTTTTTACCGACCAAATATGTTGAATCACCGGACGCTCATGCCGGAAAATCAAGGAGGTTTTCATCCATGTTGAAAAAAACTAGTATCGTAGCAATGGCTTGTGTATTGGCTGGTTCCATGCTCTTCGCTGGCTGCGGCGGTGGCGAAAAGAAAGCTGCTGCTCCCAAAGCTGATGGCAACAAGCTCATCATTTATACCTCTATGAAGGAATCCCTCATTAAAGGTATCGTAACTGGTTTCGAAAAGAAAAACCCGGGCATTAAAGTTGACTATCAATCTGCGGGCGCTGGCAAGCTGATGGCTAAAATCGCTGCTGAACGTCAAAGCGGCAAGATTCTGGCTGACGTTATCTGGACCAGTGAGGTTCCTGACTTCTACAAAATGAAGAAGGAGGGCATCCTGGCTAACTACAAGAGCCCCGTATTCAAAGAAATCGTTAACCCCTTTGATGACTATGATGGATCCTTCCACGCTGCTCGTCTGGGTACCCTGGGCATCATCATCAACACCGATAAAGTTAAAACCGCTCCTACCCAATGGGCAGATTTGAAGAAACCCGAATTCAAGAACGGCTTTGCAGTTGCTAACCCCGCTCTGTCCGGCACCGCTTACATGTCCATCGCTCTGCTGCAAAAACAATTTGGCCCCGACTTCTTCAAAGACCTGAAGGCTAACGGCGCTCGCGTAGGCAAAGGCTCCGGCCAAGTTATCGACGACACCGCTTCCGGCGAATTGGCTGCATCCCTGGCAGTTGACTATATCACCAACGCTAAGATCGCTAAAGGCGCTCATATTAAGATGTGCTATCCGCCCGAAATGTTGGTAGTTCCCTCCCCGGTAGCTATTTTCAAAGACTCCAAGCAAATCGATGCCGCTAAGAAATTTGTTGACTACCTGCTGGGAGCAGAAGCACAACAAATGGTAGCTAACCAAGGCACCATCCCCGTTCGTGAAGACGTTAAGATTGATCCTAAGTTCCAACTGCCTTCCCCGAAGGAAGCTTTGAAGAAGGGTATCAAGGTTAACTACCTCGAGATCATCGACAGCAAAGAAAAGACTGTTAAAGAGTTCTCCGACCTGATGCAAGTTAAAAAATAAAATTTAACGAACGCGTAAAGACGGGCAGAGCGGGACTTTCCCGTTCTGCCGTTTTTGCCTTATAGAAATAATGCGTATTTTCGCATGATTCATCCAAAATTTTTACAGGAGGTAGCCTAATGGAAGATATTATCAAGGTCGAAGGTGTGGCCAAAGGCTACGGCAAGCACCAAGTCCTGCAAAATTTAGATATCGCCATCAAAAAGGGTGAATGCTTCACTCTCTTGGGACCCTCAGGCTGCGGCAAAACCGTCCTCATCCGCCTCATCGCCGGTCACGAAGTACCCGATGCAGGCAAAATCATCATCGATGATACCGTGGTAGCTGACAGCGAAACCGGCGAATACATTCCTCCCGAACGCAGAGGTCTGGGCATTGTGTTCCAGGATTACGCCGTGTGGCCCCATATGACCGTATTTGAAAACATCGCTTATCCCTTAAAGATGGAAAAGCGCCCCAAAGCAGAAATCAACGAGCTGGTTATGAAAATGATTGAGGTTGTTGGCATGAAGGGTCTGGACAAGCGTCTGCCCTCCGAGCTTTCCGGTGGCCAACAACAACGTGTTGCTCTGGCCCGTGCCCTCGTTGCTGACCCCAGCGTTATGCTGCTGGACGAGCCCCTGTCCAATCTGGACGCCAATTTGCGCGAGGAAATGCGCTTTGAAATCAAAGCATTGCAGCGCAAATTTGGCATTACCGTATTATTCGTAACCCATGACCAGGAGGTTGCACTGGCAATTTCTGACCGTTTGGCTATCATGGATGCCAATGGTAAGATTCGCCAAATCGGCAATCCCTATGAGATTTTTGAAAAGCCTGCGGATTTGTTCGTCTTCAAGTTTATGGGCATTGCTAACTTTGTTCATGCTACTGAAAAGAACGGCAAATTCTATGTTGGCAATGGCAGCCAAGAAATTCCTTGGGAAGGACCCAAGGGCAAGGCTGCTAAATGGGTGGCTGGCTTCCGTCCTTCCGATGTAGAAATTCACCGGGAAGGCCCCGGCCTGAAGGGCATCATCCACCGCGCCAACTTCCTCGGCGCAACCATGGACTATGCCATCGACGTAGACGACCAATCCCTGCGCACCGAAATCGAAACCCACACTGCCATCAATAACAACCTGATGTTCAAGGAAGGCGAAGAATGCTATATCACCTTCAAAGCCTTGCACTGGTTCGATGCAGAGCAACTCAAGGAGGTGGAAGAATAATGGCAAGTGGCACCATCAAAAAGGATAGTGGCTTTGGTATTGCCCAGGTCATTCTCTTCATCTCTATTGCAATCCTCGTTATTTTCGTAGCTTGGCCCGTGCTCCTCATTCTGTTCAACGCCTTCTTCGTAGATGGCAAATTCAACAGCATGGACTTCTACAAGGTCCTCACCGAGCCCGAAACCTTCCAGGCTTTGATTAACTCCCTGATTATCGCCAGCATGACCACCGTTGGCTCCACCATCGTTGGCACCTTCTTTGCTTGGCTGGTAACTCGTACCGACCTTCCCTATAAGACCTTTATGAAGAGCCTTTTCCTTGTTCCCTTCATGCTGCCCTCCTTCATCGGCGCTTTGGCCTGGAAAATGCTGCTCAGTCCCCATGCCGGTTATATTAACAAGTGGTTTATGGCCACCTTTAATACCACCGAGCCCCTTTTCAACATCTATACCTACCACGGCATCAGCTGCGTAGAGGTAATGTACCTCTTCCCCTTCGTATTCATTCAGGTTTGCGGTGCCTTGGAGCGTATGGACCCCACTTTGGAAGAATCTGCCCGCATCAGCGGCGCCGGCCTCTTCACCATTACCCGCAAAATCACCATTCCTCTGGTACTGCCCTCCATCATGAGTGGCGCTCTGCTCATCATGCTGTACTCCATGGCACACTTTGGTACGGTAGCAGTTTTGGGTATTGAACAGGGTATTTATAACATCCCCACGCTGATTTATGAAAAGATTCACGAATCTGCAGGCTCCTTCGCCTCCATCCGTACTGGTACCGTATTGGCAACCGTATTGATCGTGTCCGCAGCCTGCATCATTTGGGCACAGCAAAAGGTTTTGAGCAAGGGCCATTACCAAATCATCGGTGGTAAGAGCTTCCGTCCCATGGAGCTCAAGCTGCGTGGTCTGCGTTATCCCCTGCTGTTCTTCTGCCTGGCCTACATCGGCTTCACCATTTTGCTGCCCACCGTGGTTATCTTCATGGTTGGCGGCGTAGAAACCTATGGTCTGCCCCTGACTTGGGAAAACCTGTCCCTGGATAACTACAAGTACATCCTCTTTGAATACGATGTAACTCGCGACGCCATCTTCAACTCCGTAACCTTGGGCTTGGCTGCTGCATTCATCACCATGTTTGCCGGCGTTATGATTTCCTACGTTATCGTTAAGATGAAGGTTCGCGGCAAGGGCATTCTGGAATTCTTGGGCATGCTGCCCTTCTCCGTTCCCGGCTCCGTTATCGCCCTGGGCGTAATCCTCGCCTGGTCCGGCCAGTTCGGCATCAACATCTACAACACTGTATGGATTATTTTGGTATCCTACATTGCCCGCTACATGGCCTTCTCCCTAAAGGCTAACTCCGCAGCACTGGAGCAGGTGCACGACTCCCTGATGGAAGCATCCCGTTCCTGCGGCGCCAGCATGTGGCAATCCCTGAAGGATATCGTTATCCCCTTGGTTCGCCCCGGTATGGTCAGCGCCTTCTTCCTGATTTTCCTGCCGGCACTGCGCGAATTGACCGTATCCATCATGCTGTATGCTCCTACCACTAGAACCATCGGCGTAGCCATCTACACCCTGAACGAGGACGGCGAAACCGTTATGTCCACTGCTTTGGCAGGTATCGCATTGATCATTATCGTTTTAGGTCAAATGTTCATCAACCATCTTACCAAGAAAGCGAGTGAGTAATCGTCATGTCATACATCCGCTTAGTTAATGTTACAAAAAGATTTGGTGATGTTACTGCCGTCGATAACCTGAATATCGAAATCGGCAAGGGCGAATGCTTCTCCATGCTGGGTCCCTCCGGCTGCGGTAAAACCACTACCCTGCGTATGGTTGCCGGCTTTGAGGATTTATCCGATGGTGAGGTGTGGGTAGGCGACCGCCTGCTTTCTTCCCCTAAAAAGCATCACTATACTCCCCCCGAAAACCGCAACTTCGGCATGGTTTTCCAAGCCTTTGCCGTATGGCCCCATATGAGTGTTTATGAAAACGTGGCCTTCCCCCTGCGCCTGCGCAAGCTGCCCAATGCTGAAATCGATCAGCGCACCAAGGACGCACTGACTGCCACCAACCTGCTCAAGGCAGCCAACGATAGCCCGGCCGACCTTTCCGGCGGCGGCAAGCAGCGTGTAGCACTGGCTCGTGCACTGGCTATCAACCCCGACGTAATGCTCTTGGACGAGCCCCTCTCCAGCTTGGACCCCCATCTGCGTGAAGAAATGCGTTTTGAAATCAAAGATTTACAGCGCAAATATGGCTTCTCCATTATTTACGTAACCCATGACCAATCCGAGGCTATGGCACTGTCCGACCGCATTTTGGTTATGAAGCTCGGCGTAATGCAGCAAATCGACTCCCCCTTGGACGTTTATAACAATCCCAAGAACAAGTTCGTATTTAGCTTCATCGGCGTTTCCAGCTTTACCGATGTTATTTGGAAGGGTAAGGACGCCTACATTAAGGGCTCCGAGCACAAGCTGCCCAGCGGTCTCATCGTGCCCGAGCGCATGAAGGCCGAGGAAATGTTCAATCTGGCTAGCCGTCCTACCGAAATCCGCTTTACCAATGCCAATGACCCCAATGGCGTACGCGGCCACGTAATCCGCAAAGCCTTCCTGGGCGAAATCGTGGACTACTTGGTAAAGATTGGCGACCAAGAGGTGCGCGTACAAATCGGTCGTCGTGACCCCGGTCCTGAGGCTGACGAGACCTGCTATCTGCAATTTCTCCGTCCCTTCTGGTACAAGGTAAACGAGTAAGCTTTACAATTCAATTTAATATCGCCTGCCCTTTAGGCGACTTTTAAGGACAGGCATGCAAAAAGCACTACCTTAGGTAATGAGCCTAAAGTAGTGCTTTTGTTATGTATATTTACTTTTGCAAATCCTTAGGGATAGGTATGCGTGTAGCAACAAGGGCCGCTACAATGGGTAGCCAAACTAAAAGCTGCATCACAAAGGGCAGGCCATAATTATCGGCCAGATAGCCCAAAATCGTGACACCAAAGCCACCCAAGCCCACGCTAAAGCCGATGGTGAGGCCTGACGCCATGCCCACATTATTGGGCATCATGCATTGAGCCAGAATAATTGTCGTAGCAAAGGAGCCAATGATACAAAAGCCAGCGGTGACTACCGCTGCCATAGCCAGCCAGGGCGTGGTGGCCACGGTAACAGCATAAATTGCAGGAATGCTGCAGGCGATGGAGCCCAAGAGAATTTTACGTGCCCCCAACCTGTCGCTGAGCACAGAGCCCACATAGGTGCCTGCCACACCGCCTAGCAAGAAGCCCGATACCAAACTGCTGGCAAAAACAGGCTCAAAATTACGGAACTTCATATAGAAGATGGGCATGTAAGTGGATATGCCCACATGGATGGAAGAGCGCATAAAAATATAGAATAAAATCAAGAAGAGACCAAAATAAGAAAGCTTTTCTGCTGTTCCCTTGGCCACCTTTTGCGCCTGCTGTGCCGCATGCTCCACATTGGCACGCTCATAGGCGCCCATGCTCTTGGTCATTAAGCCAAAAACCAAAAGTCCCGGCAGCACAAAATATACCGTGTTGTGGATGCCGCCGTCAAGACTCATAAGAAAGGTCATCAAAATGGAGCCCACAGCCATGCCCGCATTGCCGCCTAAAGAAAAGATGCCCATGTTTTGCGTGCGGTTGGAGTCATCGCTCAAAAAGTTTACTGTTTTAGAGGCTTGGGGATGATAGGTAGCGCTAGCTAGGCTGATGGTAACAACAGTACATAAGAGCAGGGTGTAGGTGGAAACCCAGCCTACGAAGGCGAAGCCTGCCCCCGCCATGGCGGCGCAGACGGGCAAAAGCTTAGGCATGGAGCGTTTATCCGTAAGATAACCAAAGGCTGGTTGAATCACAGAGGACATAATGTTTTGCACCAAGACAATGGAAGCCAGCTGCGAATAGCTCAAGCTGAACATTTCTTTAAGTTGGGGCAGTACTATGGGCAGTGCACCCGCCTGCATATCGGTAACCAAATGGCCTAAGGCTAAAGCTAAAATAGGTAAGAAAGCACGTTTTGACATATAAATCTCCTCAAATTAAGATTGGTTTCGCAGAATGTTTGCATCTATTATAACCCTCATAGCGCTTTTAAGCAATGGAGCTTGCAGAAAGAGAGGCTTATTGCTGATTTTAAAGCACTTAATATACTTATAATTGCAGGGTTTTCATTGCAGAAAAACTTTTGGCTTGGTATAATAACAGAAGACAAATGCGAAAAACTCTATTCAAAGAAGACAAAGGGGATGTGTACTTGTATGAGTAAAACTAACAAAAGGGGTAGCGCCATTGCGCTCCTACCTATCGGCGTGTTTCTATTGATTTTTATCGGTTCCGGCGTACTGACAGGAGATTTTTATAGCATGCCCGCCATTGTGGGCTTTTTGATAGCTCTGATTGTGGCCTTCGCCCAAAACAAAAAGCTGAGCTTCATCCAAAAGCTGCGCCTGTGCTCTACAGGTGTGGGCGATGAAAACATTCTTACCATGTGCCTCATTTTCCTCGCAGCAGGTGCCTTCTCCGGCGCAGTGCGCGCGGCAGGTGGCGTGGAAAGCACTGTAAACCTAGGCCTTTCCATTTTGCCAGGTGGCATGGCAGTAGCAGGCCTGTTTGTTATTGGCTGCTTTATTTCCATATCCATGGGTACTAGCGTAGGCACTATTACGGCACTGGCTCCCATTGCCGCAGGCATTAGTGAAAAAACTGGCTTTTCTATGGCGATTTGCGCAGGTGCAGTAGTTTGCGGCGCTATGTTTGGCGACAATCTGTCCATTATCTCTGATACCACCATTGCTGCTGTTAAAACGCAGGGCTGCGACATGCGTGATAAATTCCGGGAGAACTTCAAAATAATCCTGCCTGCAGCTATCATTACCTTGGGCTTGTTCCTTTTCTTAGGGCAGACAGGGGAATTCCATGTGGAGGGTAGCCTCGACTATAGTCTGATGAAGGTTGTGCCCTATCTGGTAGTTTTAGTAGGTGCCATCATCGGCGTTAACGTTTTCGTGATTTTAATCACGGGTACCGTGCTCAGCATGATCGTGGGTCTCGCTACCGGCACCTTCACTGCTGCAAAAATGTTTGCTCATGTGGGCAATGGCATCTATTCCATGTACGATATCACTGTAATTTCTATTATCGTGGCCTGCATCATCACTTTAGTTAAGGAGCACGGCGGTATTGATTTTGTACTGAATTTTATCAAGAGCCGTATCAGCGATGAAAAAGGTGGCGAGCTGGGCATTGCTGCATTGGCGTTATTGGTTGATGTGTGCACTGCTAATAACACTGTTGCTATCGTTATGGCAGGCCCCATTGCCAAGGACATCAGCACCGATTTTGGTGTTACACCCCGTCGCAGCGCTTCCCTCCTCGATATGTTTAGCTCCATGGGACAGGGCCTTATTCCTTATGGCGCCCAGCTTTTGGCAGCAGCCAGTCTTACTAAGCTCACTCCCTTTGATATCATCCCCTACTGCTTCTATCCTCTACTCATGGGCTTAAGCGGTTTAGTATTTATCTTTATCAAGAAAAGAACTGCATAATCTACGCAACACAAAAGCACTACCTTCGGACAAAATCCTAAGGTAGTGCTTTTTCTTTCGTATCATAGGCCAAAAAGTATCAAAGCCAGTACAACATAGATAATTTCTTTTTGTTAGTAACTTTTCTCAAAAAAGTCTCTTGGCAAAGTCGCTTCTTCGATATATTATATTAACAGATAAAAGTTATCCGTTGGATGGCTAGCAAGGCTCTCGACGCAACTAGCGTTCAGAAATATATTAGGAAAAGAGGACAAGGAAATGAGAAGTCAGACCACATTTGATTTACAGTACGCACATCGTTTTTATGGATTCAAGGGTGAAGCTCAATACCTGCACGGCCACACCGGCACCCTGACCATTGAAGTTGAAGATAGCGTTAATGCTGGTGTAAACATGGTATTCCCCTGCAACGAAATTCAAAAAACCGCTTGGGAAGTATTAAAGAACTTTGACCATGCTCTCGTGCTCCGTCAGGACGACCCGCTGCTGCCTGCCATCCTCGACGTATACGAAAAACAAGGCATTAAGAACGGCCATCCGCAAAACACCATGAAGGGCGCAGCCTTCTCCAACGAGCTGTGCACCGCTTATCCCGACTGCCGCATCGTTGTTACCAAGGAAACCATGACCGTTGAAGGCATGATTAAGATGGTATATGCACTTTTGAAGGATAAGCTGAACATTGCTAAAATCACCTTCACCAGTGGCGTTAACGTTGCCTCCGAAGAATATGCTGTGAAAGAAACCGTTGCTCGCTGCCCGCTGTGCGGCATTGCTCTCGACGAAAACGGCGTTTGCCCGAAATGCGGCTTCAAAAAAAGATAATTGAGTAGACTCTTACAATAGCTCCTTAAAGCAAACCCCTCTCGGCTCCTGCCGAGAGGGGTTTGTCTATTCCATATACTTATTTTTAGAATGCAGGTTCAATAGTGCCTTTGTATTTATCGGCAATGAATTTGCGTACGGAGTCGGACTGATAAGCTTTAACAAAGTCCTTGTATTCGGCTTTATCCTTATCCTTGTTGCGAGCCGCAATAATCATCACTGCAAGGGGTTCATCCTTGGACTCCAAGAAGATATTTTGCTTTTTCACATCAAGTCCACCACTCATTACGTAGTTCATGGTAATAGCGGCTGCGTCCACATCCTGCAGGCCGCGAGGTAACTGAGCTGCCTCCAGTTCTTTAATAACCACATGCTTGGGATTTTCGGCAATATCTTTAGGAGTAGCCTTCATACCCAGGCCAGCCTTTAGCTTAATAATGCCGGCACGCTCCAGCAGCATTAAGCCACGACCGCCGTTAGTGGGGTCATTAGGAATAGCAATAATTGCGCCGTCAGGTATATCTTTGACATCATGAACCTTGTCACTATAGATGCCCATGCGCATCAAAATAGCCTTGCCAACAGGCACCAAATCGGTTTTGTTTTGCTTGTTGAAATTGTCCAAAAAGGGCTTGTGCTGATAGCTTACCAAGTCAATTTCGCCATCAGCTAAGGCTTTATCGGGTGTGATGTAATCAGAAAACTCTACAACCTGCACCTTAAGACCATTTTTAGCGGCTTCTTTAGCAGCTGCTTCAACTACTTCAGCATGAGGGCCAGCCGTTACGCCTACTTTAATAGCTGCTTCTTTTTTGGCATCCTTGCCACCGCAGCCTGCTGCCAAGAGTGTTACGACTGCCAATGAAAATACTAATAGTTTTTTTAACATGATACCTTTCTCCCTTCGGTAATATAAGTAATGAAATTTTGTAATTCCTATAATACCTCTAGGTTAAGTAGATGTCAACAAAAAATCAAGTATTTTATTCGCAGACCTATTAAACTACTAGTTTTGTAAGGTTTTTAACAGCTGGGTTTAGCGCTGTCTAAACTTGAGCCAAAGGCATGACATAATTTTGACATGCACATCACATCCGAGCTAATTTTTTTACCAATGCTCTGGTAAATCAGTATTGTCGGCTATTACAAAGAAGGTACCGCTGCATTTGGCCATCAGTTCTCCTTGTTCATTGGTGATTATTGCTTCGCCCATAAAGGTTGCGCGACCATGATGGAGTATAGTCGAAGTGGCGATAGCACGCTCATCCTCATGCAGTCCCTTTAAAAAATTCATGGTCATATCCACGGTTACAACACGCTTACCATAAACAAAGCAAGTAAGACCAATGCAGGTATCTGCCAAGGTAGACAGGGAGCCACCATGAGCAATGCCATAAATATTAGTCAAGGCTTTTGTAATTGGCATGGACATGACTATATGTGGCCTTTTTACCTCATCAATGCGCATGCCACAGTTTTTAGCAAACTCGTTAGCTAAGCAACGTTCGTTTAAATAGTCTCTAATTTCATCGTTCGTCATTTATGTACACCTCTTTGCAAGACAAGTTCACTCACCTAAAATCCGTTTGTAGCCAAACACAGAACTCTCAATGTTGCCGAAAGGGTCTTGTGGTTTTCTTTTTCCCTTTCTATACTTTAAGAAGAAAGTATAAAAGTCTTTCATTTCATTCTCATTGGCAAGCGCAAAAGCCACTATTATTTGCGATAGTATGCAACAATCTTTTCCAATATGGGGTAATCGGCTGGTGCCCAATCCAAAGTATGCATTTCGTCTGGCAGCATCCATTTGGCATCTATGTGCTCTTTCATAACAAATTTAGGATGAGCCAATTTACATAAATAACAGTGCATAGTGATGGCAAAATCTGGATAAGTATGATTGATAGTCATAAAATAGTCCTGTTCAGAAATAGTGATATGCATGTCCATTTCTTCCCGCAGCTCTCGCTCAAGTGCTGTATGGTTTTCTTCCCCAGCCTCAACCTTACCACCAGGAAATTCATATTTATAACTTACATAATCAAATTTACCTTTATTACGCTGCATGCAGAGAATTTTCCCCTCATGCTCGATAATAGCAGCTACAACTTCATAATGCTTCAATTTACTCGCTCCCTTCATGATAAATCTATTATACACCGAAATTTAAATTATTTACATCCCTAAGCGTACCGTCTGCCTTACAACTTTATAGCAAAGCCAAGGAAACTTTCCTCCCACTCCTCGATCTCATCATTCGCTATCGCAATATTATCACATCGATAATAGCGTTTGCAAAAATGCTCACAAGCAGTCATAGTAGTGTAGCCTTGCAGCATAGCACAATGAAAAATACAATCCACTTCTCGGCCATTTTCATACGTAAAAACCATAAAAAAATCCCTCCCGATATAATCTAAATCAATTATACCGGAAAGGATAATTTCTGTCCGGAGTCACACCTCCACAAACCACAGTCCTCTCACCTCAAAAATAGCCCGCTCCTGCCCACAAATCCTGCACAGGTAGCGGGTACCGATTCCTCCCGCCTTCAAAGCAGGTGCTTTACGCACATCCAGCACCCTATCGATTTCAAATTTGCGCCCATCAGGCCACAAAATCATCTTTGGCAGTACTTTTCCATCAGCCTTGTGTTCAACTAAAATGTCTAAATTAACCTTTGACACAAACGCTACACCTTTCTTTAGAATTAATGTTTGTTATGATTGTAATACGTTCTCTAAAATTTGGCAAGAGAAAAGTGGCGGCCTATCAATTAGAAAAGTGCGCCTTAGAGCTTCTCAAAATGCGCTAGCAAATAAAATAGTATATTAATCTGCAAGCTTTGTCAGTCAATTACGGCTGACAAAGCTTTTTACCGGGAAATTTTATCAGTTATAACTGATAAAATCGTGTTTTAGATGTTTTTTGTCAGTTGTAACTGATAAAATCTGCTTTTCTTGTTGTTTTTCAGTTATAAAAGTGTTATACTTGGCGTAGGAACAGAAAGGAGGCACTTCTTTCATGATTAAACGCGAACTGTATATGAAACGCATCCGTCCATTTATCGGTACGGATTTAATAAAGGTTATGACTGGTATTAGGCGCTGCGGTAAGTCCGTCATGCTGGAGCTTATAAAACAAGAGCTTCAGGAAAACGGCATCAATCAAGCCCAGTTTATATCTATCAATTTTGAGAATATGAATTATGCACATTTGCAGACAGCAAAAGCTTTGCATGATGAAATTACTAAGAGAGCAGCAGGTATCGATGGCAAGGTTTATCTATTTTTTGATGAAATCCAAGAAGTAGAGGACTGGGAGAAATGCATTAATTCTTTCCGTGTTGCACTAGATTGTGATATCTATATTACTGGCTCTAATGCTAAGCTATTATCAGGTGAGCTTGCTACCTATCTGGGTGGACGCTACGTAGAATTTATTATCTATCCATTTTCCTTTGCCGAATTTCTGGAATTATATAAACCACTTGCTTCAGATGAGTCTATTGCTAAATGCTTTCAAAAGTATCTCCTAGCTGGTGGCATGCCTTATTTAGCAAACATCATGTATGAAGATGGTCCCTCTAAACAGTATCTTCAAGACCTATTCAATTCAGTACAGCTAAAAGATATTGTCAAGCGCAACAAAATCCGTGATGTGGATTTGCTAGAGCGTATCATTACTTATGTGATGGCCAATGTAGGAAATACTTTTTCAGCAACATCTGTAGCAAAGTTTTTAAAAAGTGAACGCCGTACTGTAGCTCCAGAAACCATCATGAATTACATCAAATACTGCTGCGAAGCTTATTTATTATATCAGGTTAAGCGTGAAGATTTACAAGGCAAGCAAATCCTTGCTTCTAACGAAAAGTATTATCTTGCCGATCATGGCATTCGTGAGGCAGTCTTTGGTGGCAATATGAGGCAAATCAATCTCACCTTGGAGAATATCGTCTATCTCGAGCTTATTCGTCGCGGTTATACAGTCACTGTCGGAAAATATGGTGAGAAAGAAATTGATTTTATCTGCCATAAGCAAGAAGCGAAGCTATATGTACAAGTTACCTATTTGCTCGCTTCAGAAGAAACCATACAGCGTGAATTCGGTGTTTACAACAGCATTCAGGATAATTTTCCCAAGTATGTTGTATCTATGGATGAGCTAGACATGAGCCAAAACGGCATTAGACATTATAATATTCGTGATTTCCTCTTGGCGGAGGAGTGGAAGTAAATAAAGCACACTGCCGTTAGCTCAATTGTTACAGTAGTGTGCTTTATTGTTGCTCTTATTGCTTTTGGTTTCTAAATTACAGCGCTTCGCAGGCAGCGTTAATAGCCTCCTCATCCACCCGCAAAATCCCCCACACTATACTCCGCCGCAGGGCATAGCGTCATTTGGTAGAAATTCTCATGCACGTTACAACCTTTCTGTTTACACTATTTTACTATGATTTCACTAGGAATTTAATCCTTTCTCACCCCATACATACCTTTGTTAAAGATAATTTGCAAGCTGCCAAGACTAAATAAATGCTAAAGAGTGCTGACACAGAGCGGTGTTTTGTGTTAAAATAGTGCTATACTATCTTTTGGAGGCACCAGCATGAATCACAAGGAATTAGATAAAACCTTTAAAGGCTATATGGCAAAATTCACCTCTGACAAGGAGCTTGGTCAGATGATGAGCAGAATCACCTTCCAGGAGCTGTTCAATCCGAAATTTTTGCAGGAAAACAGCAAATTTACTTCCATGGACGATATGATTTGGCGCAGCGGCTTTGGCATCATGAACCTGATGGAGGTCGAAAACGTTAATCAAGAAAAGTGGAACGCCTACATCGCTAAAAACAGCGAATGTGAAACCTGGCATGATTTTGGCAAGCTGGCCATGATCGACTGGATGAAAAACAAGCTAGAAGAAGTAAAAAAGAATAAAAACTAACCAAATCTTACCGAAGCGCGAGCTTCGGTAATTTTTTTGAAAAAAATTTTTTAGCAAAAAATAGTCTCTCCTAGCTTGTTCGCCACAATTTTTAGTGCGAACAAATTGTGAAGCACCCCAGATGTTGATTTTAATTGTTCGTATTTATTTTGATTAAACAAACATTAATTCTAAAATCTATTGACAAAATTCACCACTAGTATTATCATATAATCAAACAGAAATTCATTTAGGTGGTGATAGATATGAAAGGTATTTTATATGCAATCGCATTTGCTTGTGCTATTTATGCAGGTGCTGGTGATTTGTTTGCAGCGATCCCCGTTTATCGTGATTACAGCGTAACAGTCGCTCAAGGCGACACTCTGTGGGATATTGCCTGCCGCCATGCTGAAGGCAAGGAGGATGTGCGTCTGGTTATGGAGCGTATTACTAAGGCCAACAAGCTGGATGCCGGTCATATTTATCCCGGCCAGATAATTAAGGTGCCCCTGCGCATCCAAGAAAGCGGTCTTATGATTGCTACTAAATAAGCCCCCTTATAAAAATAAAGCACTCGCCAAATAGCGCTTCATGATAATTTCACAAAACCTTCGCAAGGCTTTTGGCTACACTTGTAGAATAATAGTACTATGAATAAGCTCTAAGCTGAAGGAGGTTGCAAACATGAATGGTAAAAAGTGGATTGTTGGCGCTTTAATCGCTGGCTTTGTTTTAGGTAATGGTATGACCACGGTCCAAGCAGGCGGTTATTTGGGAAAGATTTTAAAGGGCGGTGCCATTGGCTATGCTGTAGATGCTACGGCTGGTCCGCTGAACGATGGCATTAATAAGGTTACTGCAAAATACGGAGTCAGCACCACTGACGCCACCAAGGTAGTGCCCATTATCTCCGTGGGTGACGGCAGTCGTGCCGGCGCGGCCCAGGTCAGCGGTCCCCAAGAAAAGGTGGACCAGGTAAAGGCTGCTTTGATTATCGAGCAAACCATTCTCGGCATCAGAGCTAAAATTTTGATCCCCGTTGACAGAGTAGACTACAAGAACGTCAACCGCATTCAGGGCGTAGGCGTTGCCGCTTCCTTGGATGTAAAGCTATAAAATTCTAATGCGCTTAGCGCTATAAATAGACAAAAAATAACAGGCTTACCTGCTACGAAAGTAGTAAGTAAGCCTGTTTTGTTTAGCTAGCATCAAGTCAAAGGAGCTGCTTTAGTGCAACACCCCTGCACTCCTATCAAGACTTAGCCGATTTCACGTTCCTTTTCGGTACCACGCACGTTGATGGGGCGGTTCTTTTCATCAACCATAACTACCTTGGGCTCAAAGGTTTTAGCTTCCTTTTCATCCATCATAGCATAGCCAATGATGATAACAGTATCGCCAACCAATACCTTGCGAGCAGCAGCGCCGTTGAGGCAAATAACACCGCTATCATATTCGCCTGCGATAACATAGGTTTCCAGACGATTGCCATTGTTGTTATCCACGATTTGTACGCGTTCGCCGGGCAGAATGCCGGACAGCTCCAACAGATGGCTATCAATGGTGATGCTACCCATGTATTCCAGGTTAGCTTCGGTTACAGTTGCGCGATGAATTTTACCATGAAACATATTATAAAGCATTATTTCTCCTCCAAAACAACATTATCAATCAAACGAGTGGTACCAAATTTTACTGCTACAGCCAACAGATTGCTGCCAACCATGGGGTTAGCAACGGGCTCCAAGCCCGGCAATGCATAAATTTCTACATAGTCGATATTGCTCATAGGCTCTTTTTCAATATCAGCGGTTACGGCAGCAGTAATTTTAGCTGCATCACGCTCACCAGCCTCGTACATAGCCTTGGCGGCCTTCAAGCTGCGGCTCAAAACCAATGCTGCAGTGTGCTCTTCTGCACTCAAATAGGTGTTACGAGAGCTCTTCGCCAGTCCATCTGCTTCGCGAATGATGGGCATAACACGCAGCTGCAGGGGGAAGAACAAATCCTTCACCATACGCTTCAAAACCTCAACCTGTTGTGCATCCTTTTGACCAAAATAAGCGCGGTCAGGCTGTGCCAAATTAAAGAGCTTGGTTACGACGGTGGTTACGCCACGGAAGTGGATGGGGCGGGTGCGACCGCATAAAACCTTAGTGATGTCACCGGTTACCTCAACCCAAGTATCATCAGAGCTGGGATACATTTCCTTAGGAGAAGGAGCGAAAACCACGTTGGCACCCATCTTTTCGGCCAGCTTGCAGTCAGCCTCCAGGGTACGGGGATAAGCATCCAAATCCTCGTTAGGACCAAATTGAGTGGGGTTAACAAAAACGCTCACTACTACAAAATCGTTTTCTTTATTAGCAGCAGCAATCAAGGAAGCATGGCCCTCATGCAATGCACCCATGGTGGGTACAAGGCCGATGGTCAAGCCTTGAGCCTTGGCTTGTGCCACCTCTTCGCGCAGCTCAGCAACAGTGTGTACTAATTTCATAACAGAATCCCTCACTTTTTCTTCTTCAAAGAGCTTTTCCAAGTGTCTTAATATAACTTATCTAATACGGAATCATCTATCTTAAAGGTATGCTCCTCTGCCGGGAAGCTTCTATCCTTGCATTCAGCAATATAAGCCTTCACTGCCTCTACAGTGATATCGTGGAGATTTGCATACTTTTTCACGAATTTAGGGCAGAAGCCAGTGGATACACCTAAAAGGTCGTTGCATACCAGCACTTGGCCGTCACAGCCATTACCGGCGCCAATACCGATGGTAGCCATGGTCTTCAGCTCTGCGGTTACCTTGGCAGCTAATTTAGCAGGAACGCATTCCAGCACGCAAGCAAAGGCGCCTGCTGCTTCCAAGGCTTTGGCATCCTCAATCATTTTTTGTGCTGCCTCAATATCCTTGCCCTGCACCTTGAAGCCACCCAGCTGATTTACAGATTGGGGAGTCAGACCAATGTGAGCGCACACGGGAATACCAGCAGTGGTCAGCTTTTTAACAAGGGGAGCAACCTCAGCGCCACCCTCCAGCTTAACTGCGGTGCAGCCAGTTTCCTTCAGGAAGCGTGCTGCATTGTACATTGCATCAATTTCGCTGGCCTGATAGCTCATGAAGGGCATATCGCCTACTACCAGCGCCGTGCTGTTGCCACGCATAACAGCCTTAGTATGATGAATCATTTCGTCCATGGTTACAGGCACAGTGGAGTTATAGCCTAAAACCACATTTCCCAGGGAATCGCCCACCAAAATCATGTCCACGCCTGCTTCATTTACATTGCGTGCCATGGCCACATCATAAGCGGTGATCATAACGATGGGTTCGCCCTTTTGTTTCATTTCCTTGATGGTTGCTACAGTAACATTTTTTGTTGCCATTTTTTTACCTCCGACAAATTGGTGCGTTGAGTCTCTTTAGACGGTCAACGCTTGAGCAGCTGCACAAGCTTGGCAGCTTCTTCTTTGTCAATAGTGCCATTAGCCAGGGCTAGCTCGGTCGTAGCCAGCCCAAGAGAGCAATAGGTTTCCACTAGCTCAGGTGGCAGCACTGCCAAATGCTTCGCCACCGTGGTGGCATCACCACGGGCGATGGGCCCGGTCAAGACAGTGCGCGGTGAAGCAGTACGCTCCAAATTGGCCGCCGTGCCCTTGAACAAGGGCAACAGCGCTTGCCACGCCGCCGCTTCGTCGCCCAGCCAGCGGCTCATGAGCCGCTGGGCCAGGGCCTCGACGGCGACGGCGTAATTGGAGCAGATGCAGGCTGCGGCGTGATAGGCGGCGCGCTCTGCAGCGGGCACATGGAACGGGTGCCCGCCCAAGGCGGTGGCGAGGTCAGTGGCTGCCTTGCAGGCAGCCTCGTCACCATCCACCGCCATATACACGCCCGCTAGCTGCGTCGCGCCGCCAGCGAAGCTTTGCAGCGGATGCAGGCTGCCCACATGGGCGCCTGCCAGCTGCAAAGGCGCCAGCTCTTCTAAGCCCATGGAGCCGCTGCAATGGAGAAAAATTTTCCCCGCCAGCGGCGCCTTCGCGCCTGTCATAGCTGTCGCTTCACTGGCAAGCTGCTCTGCCACCGTGCCGATTAGGCGATCCGGCACGGTCAGGAGCAGCACCTCTGCTCGCTCCACTAATTCTTTGTTAGTGCAAGGCTCCGTAGCGAAAGCCGCTGCCAGCTGACGGGAATGCTCAAGAGAATTCGCCGTGATGCCTACCAGGCCTTTGCCAAGATAGCTCGCCAAGCAGCGACCTACCTTGCCGCCTCCAATGATACCAATCCTCATAACCGTTTTGCTCTCCTTCCTGACCTGTGGCAAGACGCGCGGCAAACAGCAATTGATGCTCTTGCATTAAAAAAGCGCATTCCTAACCGGAATGCGCACACTAATCCCTTTTGCGTCTTCGTCCCGGTCTCATAGATCCAAGCGATTATTGACTTCATTTAAACTACTATAAACGACTTTAGTAAAACCAGACTGCCCCAGCTACAGCTCACCAAGGGGTGCTACTGCGCCACAGCCCAATTAACCGCCCTTATGATAACACATTAACCCCCGTATGGCAAGCATTATCTCTAGAAAAAGCTCATAAAATGCAACTTTTTATACAAAAATGCTCTTATCTCTGCCGTAACAGCTTTTTTCTCCATATAACACGAAACCAATAAAATATCGTTAACCTTACTAATTCACTGGGTTGACTTATTTCTGTATCAGGTCTATACTAATTACGTTAACATAATTTTACGAGGTGGTTTACGTGTTAGAAACTTCTACAGTACGCCCGCAGAATAAAACTCGCGAGCTCGTTTTCATGGCTTTCTTTTCCGCATTGATTGCCATTGGTGCCTTTATCAAAATTCCCGTACCGGTATGTCCCTTCACTTTGCAGCTACTGTTCACAACCATGGCCGGCCTGTTATTAGGCTCCCACTTAGGCAGTGCGGCAGTGTGGGTGTATATCGCCTTAGGCCTATTGGGCTTACCGGTTTTTACTAATGGTGGTGGCCCGGGCTACGTCTTCCAGCCCACCTTTGGCTATCTCATCGGCTTTGCCTTAGGCGCCAAAATCACTGGCAGCATCTCCGCTGGTACCGTCAGCATGAAAAAGCTCTTAATTGCCAACTTTGCAGGCCTTGCTATCGTGTACCTGTGCGGCATGGCTTACTATTACATCATTGGCAACTTCGTTATTGGTCAACCCATCGCTTTATGGCCCTTGTTCTTATATTGCTTCTTATTAGCAGTTCCCGGCGACATCGTGCTCTGCATCATCGCTGCGCTGCTTGGTAAAAAATTAATTCCTCTGGTAAGAGAAAATAGAAGGTGAAAATCATGAGTAAAGGTATTTTTATTACAGCAACTGGCACGGATATTGGTAAAACCTTTGTCACAGCCTTGATTGTGAAAAAGCTACGTGATGCAGGCCTGAACGCAGGCTATTACAAGGCTGCCTTAAGTGGTGCTGAAGAACAGCCCGACGGCAGCTGGCTGCCCGGCGATGCTGCTTACGTGGCCAAGGTATCCGGCATGCAGGAAAAGGGCGAGGAGCTTGTTTCTTACATTTATAAAACAGCCGTCTCCCCCCATCTGGCAGCAATGCGTGAGGGTAATCCTGTAGAGCTTGACAAGGTAAAGGCTGATTTTGCTGTGGCTCAAGCTAAATATGATTATGTAACCATGGAAGGCAGCGGCGGTATTATCTGTCCCATTCGCTGGGATGAACAGCATATTCTCTTGGAGGATGTGATTAAAGCTGTTGGACTGGGCACACTGGTAATTTCCAATGCCGCCTTAGGCTCCATCAACGCTTGTGTACTTACTATTGCCTACCTTAAGCAAAAAGGCATCCCTGTAAGAGGCATTATCCTCAATAATTATGACGGCAGCGACTTTATGCAGGCCGATAATAAAAAGATGATGGAAGCCATCACCGGCGTACCCGTACTGGCAGAAGTAAAACCGAACGATACAGAATTGTATATTGATGTAGAAGTACTTAAAGGTTTATATAAATAATTAGTAAATTAGTAGAAAGCCTCCCTTTGACGCTAAGACCCACGTTGTCGCAAGCGAAGTGCAGCGAGAACGTGTTGGTCGTGCTAATCCCTTTAGGGGGGGAAAGGGAGGTGGCTGCGAGCTTGCGAGCAGACGGAGGAATTTTTATTAAAGGAGATGTGTATCATGGATTTGAATAAAGTAAAAGAACTCGAAGCAAGGGACCTGGCTCACATTTGGCATCCCTGCTCTCAAATGAAGGATTACGAAACACTGCGCCCCATCGTAGTGGATCACGCTGAAGGCCCTTATTTATATGCCGCCGATGGCCAAAAATATCTGGATATTATTTCCAGCTGGTGGTGTAATCTTTTAGGTCACTGTAACCCTAAGATTAATGAGGCCATCAAAAAACAAATAGACCAATTGGAGCACGTTATTTTCGTAAACTTTACCCATGAGCCTGCCATCAAGCTCTGCGAGGAGTTAGTAAAATATGTGCCCGCCGGCCTCAATAAATTTAACTTTGCCGATAACGGCTCCTCCTCTGTAGAAATCGCTTTGAAGCTGGCCTTCCAATACCAATTGCAAACAGGCCACGGCGAAAAGACCCGCTTCATGTGCCTCAGCGAAGGCTATCACGGCGAAACCATCGGTGCCCTTTCCGTAGGCAGCATGGATTTATTTGCCCAAATGTATAAGCCCATGATGATGAATAATATTCATGTACAGGCTCCTGATTGCTATCGCTGCCCCTTCAATAAGGACCGCGAGCATTGTCAATGTGAATGCTTCAAGTATGCGGAGGAAGCCTTTGCTAAGCATGCCAAGGAAACTGCGGCTATGATTGTGGAGCCCATTGTCCAAGGCTGCGCCGGCATGCGCATCTACCCGCCCCTGTATTTGCAAAAGCTGCGCAAGCTGTGCGACGAATACGGCGTACTCTTAATCGCTGACGAAATCGCTACCGGCTTTGGCCGTACCGGCAAAATGTTCGCCTGCAATCATGCTGGTATCACCCCCGATATTATGTGCATCAGTAAGGCGCTCACCGGCGGTTACCTGCCCATGTCCATAGTTTGCACCACCGATAAGATTTATGATGCCTTCTATGACGACTATAACAAGGGCAAGCAATTCATGCACAGCCACACCTATGCAGGCAACCCCATCGGCTGCGCCATCGCTCTGGCCGTGCTGGATATTATAAAAAACGAGCATATCTTGGACGAAAACGTGGAGAAGGCTCAATATTTCCACAATGCTCTTATGGAAACCTTTGGTCAACACAAGAATATTGGCGAAATTCGCCATATCAATCTGATTAACGCCATGGAGCTGGTTACGGATAAAGAAAAGAAGATTGGCTTTGACGGCAACCTGCGCATAGGTTACGAAATTTATAAGAAAGCTTTAACCCATGGCCTACTGCTCAGACCCTTAGGCAACGTTATTTACTTCAATCCGCCTTTGAATATTGAAAAAGCCGATCTGGATAAAGCTGTGGCTTTAGCTAAGCAATCCATGGACGAAGTGCTCGGATAAGCATAACAGCTTGTCTGTCACTATAACGATTTACCTATGATATAAGTTTCTTGTGGGCGTAGCTCGCTCTACGCCCTTTATTTATGTTTTTATAGTTAACTATAATTTGTAGGAGGTTAACGTAAATTGCAGCAAATGACCACCACTGCCATGCTAGCAGTACTCATTCTTTTATCCGGCACCTTTAAGATTCCCTCCCCGATTGCAGGTGGCGAATTCCAGCTTTCAGCCCCCATCGCCGTTCTCATCTGCGCCCTCTTTGGCTTCAAGCGCTATATTATCGCCGGCATTTTAGCCAGCACCCTAGGCATGATGCTGGGCGTGCACACAATCTTTAGCGTCATCATCCAAATGTCCTTCCGCGTTGTCACCGGCGCAGTCATGGCGCTTTTTGGCACTAACCTGCTCACCGTCATCATCAGCGGACCCTTAGGCACCCTTTTTGCCCGCATCGTTATGTGGCAAATCACCGGCGTCAGCTGGCTTGCCCTCACCGCCGCTGCCGCGCCGGGCATGGTCTTCACTGCCGTCGCCGCCGGAGCCCTGTACAAGCCCGCCAAACAACTATTACATAAAGTAGTTTTATCGAAGCAGAATTAAACCTACGCAAGCGAAAAGCGTATACCTGGGAAGTGGCGGAGGCAAGAATGTGACTACTATAGCAATGCAATGAATAATCGAATGATGATTGCAACGGACAGGCTCGCATGTTCGCGAAGCGCCTCGTCACACTTGCAGACGTTTTTCTCTATACGGATTAAGCGCTCTATGTGAACATTGCATCAAGCATTCGCAGACCGGAGCACTTCACAGGTATACCTTTGAGCGATAACAACTATATTACGAATTCATAAATTTAGAAAGGATTAACCATCATGCCCACATATAGCATAAAAATGCGCGCCTCCAAGAGCGGCATGCACGTAAGCGGCGCCGAGCGTATCATCCCCCAACAGGACATCTCCCCCGCCATCAGCGCCCTCGCCGAGCGTGCCCTGCACCACGGCCTCGGCCGCGCCGACTTCATCAACATCAAAATGGAAGAAGTTCTCCCTACCGAGCTAGAATACCTTGACGCCCTACCCGTCAGCACCAGCCCTGCCCCTACTATCGAAGGCAGCTTTGCCATCATGCGTCAAATTCTTGGGGAGCTGGGCCTGGCGGACAAGGCCGATGAGCTCATCGACCTCTTCCGCCACGTCCACCCCATGCGCGGGGCCGTGCTCTACGACGTGGCCACTGGCCAACGTCTTGAGCCCGACCATGAGCGCGGCATTCGTGTCACCTACATGGACGCCGAAGGCGCCAGCTCCAGCAACTCCAACAAGGACCACTTTCGTGAGGCCATCGTCCTCGCCACCAAGGTCATCAATGCCCCCGGTATCGTCGCCGAGCTGTGCATGAGCGACGACCCCGATTACGTGGTTGGTTATATTTCCTCCAAGCAACATGGTTATGTTCGCCTCCCTCCTTTAAAAGCCGTGGGGGACCCCCACGGCGGCCGCATCTTCATCTTCGATAGTCGCAAGGCTAAGGCCGAAGACGCCATTTACTACCTCGAAAAACAAAAGGTCCTGGTGCGCGGCCTGCCGCCTGAGCGCCCTGTCAATACTAATCCCCAGCAAATTTTTGCAGAAGAGCTGGAGCGCCTTAAGGAAAAATCCCTTTACCGCAGCATGCGCACCATGGAAAGCGCCCAAAGCAAGTATGTTGACATCAAGGGCAATCGTACGCTGATGCTTGCTTCCAATAGCTATCTGGACTTAGCCAACGATGCCAGAGTAAAGCAAGCCGCTGCCGATGCCGCCCTGGCATGGGGCGCAGGCAGCGGCGGCAGTCGTCTCACTACGGGCAACACCCAGCTCCACGAAGAGCTTGAAGCGGAGCTGGCCCGCTTCAAGGGCACCGAGGCTGCTCTGCTTTTCAACACAGGCTACATGGCCAACGTAGGCATTCTCTCCGCCCTCTGCGATAGCGAAAGCGTCATCTTTAGCGACGAATATAATCACGCCAGCATTATCGACGGCGCTCGCCTTTCCAAGGCTCGCACCGTGGTCTACAAGCATAATGATATGCAGGATTTAGAGACCAAAATTCTCTCCACCCCCTGCCGCAAGGGCATCGTCGTCAGCGACGCCGTCTTTAGTATGGATGGAGATATTATTGATTTACCCCGCTTCGTTGCGCTGGGCCAAAAATATCACTTGCTGACCATGATTGACGAAGCCCATGCAACAGGTGTTATTGGTGCTACCGGCAGGGGAGCAGTGGAGCATTTTGGTTATAGCTGTGCGCCCGACATCATCATGGGTACCTTGAGCAAGTCCTTGGGTGCCGAAGGCGGCTTTGCCGCGAGCAGCAAAGTAATTATCGAGTATTTGAAGAACAAAGCTCGCAGCTTTATCTTTGCCACCTCGCAAGCACCTGCCCCCCTTGGCGCAGCGCTGGCAGCGCTGCGCATTTTGGAAAACGAGCCCCAGCATGTACAGGCACTGCAGCACAACGCTGCCTATTTTCTCGACTGCCTCCACAAGAAGGGCATTGAGGCCCATTCCCCCACTGCCATTATCCCCATCATCATCGGTGACGAAGCCACTGCCTTAAAGGTGGCAGAAGAGCTGCTCGGTGAAGGCATTCTTGTGCCTGCTATTCGCTATCCCACTGTTGCCAAGGGCACTGCACGCCTGCGGGTGGCCCTCATGAGTACCCATACAGAGGAAGAGCTAGCTCGCACCGCCAAGCTCATCGCAGAAGCGATTAAAAGATGTAAATAAAAACAAAAAGAGCAATTATACTCTAGACTCAAGCAAAGCTCTAGAATATAATTGCTCTTATTTTTTCACAGCGGCTTACGCAAAGCACATCATATAAATAGTTACGGCCAACACCGGCACAAAAGCAGCAGCGTGAGCATAATCCTTATTTTTCATGGATTTATAAATACCACGCAGGGCGATTAAGCCAATCAAAATCCAAATAGGACCATTTACCTCATGGAAAAAATCTTGGAAAGTCTTGTCAAACATGCTCGCTGCTCCTTCCTAAAATCAATAGCAGTTTACCTATAAAAAAACACCCGCTGATGCAGGTGTTATTTTTAAATGGTGCCTCAGCACAGAATCGAACTGTGGACACAAGGATTTTCAGTCCTTTGCTCTACCAACTGAGCTACCGAGGCAAGATTGGCGACCCGGATGGGACTCGAACCCACGACCTCCGCCGTGACAGGGCGGCATTCTAACCAACTGAACCACCGGGCCATGCCTAAAAATGGGTAAAAAAAATGGTGGGCGCTAACGGGATCGAACCGCTGACATTCTGCTTGTAAGGCAGACGCTCTCCCAGCTGAGCTAAGCGCCCGTAATTGGTGACCGGTGGGGGAATCGAACCCCCGATACCGCCGTGAAAGGGCGGTGTCTTAACCGCTTGACCAACCGGCCAAAGTGTGGTGATCCATGTAGGGTTCGAACCTACGACACCCTGATTAAGAGTCAGGTGCTCTACCAGCTGAGCTAATGGACCATGGTCACGTTACTCAATTATAATACTACATCGAAAAGAAAAAAGCAAGTACTTTTTGCAAAAAAAACAAAAATTTTTTAGAAGCTCAGAAATGGTTTGACTATGCGCCCCAAAAAGCATAAAATAAAAATGATATAGTGTCTCTAAATTTCAGTTTTTATGGAGGATAGATTTATGCAGTACGATATTGCCATTATTGGTGGTGGCCCTGCAGGCATTTCTGCAGCCATTACTGCAGCCAGCAAGGGTCGCAAGGTAGTTTTGTTTGAAGCCCATGGTTTCAGCCCCCGTCTGCGCAGCGTAGCCAAGGTTTCTGATTACATGGGTATCCCCGATATCTCCGGCAATGAGCTAATGGATATTTTTGTAAATCATCTGCGCCAAACCGATGTGGAGGTTGTGGAAGAAAAAATCATCTCCCTGAAGGAAGTGGGCGAGGGCTTTGTTTTAGGCACTCCTCATGGTCAGTACGAGGCTGATTCCGTAGTTTTGGCAACCGGTATTTCCCGTTCCACCCTGTTCCCCGGAGAAAAGGAATTCTTAGGTCGTGGCGTCAGCTACTGTGCTTTCGTGGACGCTGCCAAATATAAGGGTAAGCGCGTGGCTGCCATTGCCACTGTTCCCGATGCTATCGAAGAAATTGAGTATTTAGCCGATCAATGCGAGCAGGTTTTCTTCTTCCCGCGTTATCAGGGCTTTGTGCCTCCCAAAAAGAAAAACATCACTGTTATTTTAGATACGCCCACCGAAATCACTGGTACTGACAAGGTTACAGGCATTCGTGCAGGAGATGAATTCTATAATGTACAGGCCACCTTTGTTTTCCGCGCCAGCGACCCCTTGAACAGCTTCCTGCCCGGTCTGCAAATCCGTGGTCGCAGCATCTATGTAGATGACCAAGCTGAAACTAATATTGAGGGCGTTTTTGCTGGCGGCGACTGCACAGGTCAACCCTGGCAGGCACAGCGTGCGGCAGGCCAAGGCCAAAAGGCTGCCCTTAGCGCTATTCGCTACCTGAGCCGTCGTGATGAAGGCGTTAGCTCCCATTTCTACGTGCTTGACTAAGAATATACCGACAAGTTAGCCACAAAACACTCTAAAAGCTTTAATAATAGCGTATTTTGTGCTAAAATATAGTTTATGATATTTTTGATTTGGAGGAATATATATGTTAGATATGAAATTTGTCCGCGAAAATCCGGACAAGGTAATGCAAGCAGTTGCTAATCGTAATGGCAATCTGGATTTAACCGAATTCCTGGAGCTGGACAAAAAGCGTCGTGAGCTGACCCAACAGGTTGAAGCTTTGAAAAAGGAGCGCAACACCGCTTCCCAAGAGATTGGTAAGCTGAAAAAAGCAGGCGAAGATGCTACCGAAAAAATGGCTGCTGTTCGTGCCCTGGGCGACAAAATTGCCGAGGACGATAAGGAGCTGAAGGAAATCGAAGAACGCCTGAAGGCTATTTTGCTGACCATTCCCAATATGCCTGCTGAGGATGTACCCATTGGCAAGGACGACACCTGTAACCCCGTGGTACGCACCTGGGGCGAGCCCACTAAATTCGACTTCGAGCCCAAGGCTCACTGGGATTTAGGCGAAGGCTTAGGCATTCTGGATTTTGAACGCGGCGTTAAGGTTTCCGGCGCTCGCTACGTTTTCTATAAAGGTATTGGCTCTCGCTTAGAGCGTGCTGTAATCAACTTCTTCCTGGATATGCACACCCAAAAGCATGGCTATACCGAATTCTTCCCGCCCTTCATCGTTAATGGCGCTTCCATGCAAGGCACTGGCCAACTGCCGAAATTTGCTGAGGATATGTACAAGCTGGAAAACGGCGATATGTACCTGATTCCTACTGCAGAGGTTCCTGTTACCAACTATCATCGCGATGATATTCTTACCGGCGACCAACTGCCCTTGAAATACACCGCTTACAGTGCTTGCTTCCGTGCTGAAGCTGGTGCTGCTGGTCGTGATACCCGCGGCCTGATTCGTATGCACCAATTCAATAAGGTTGAATTGGTTAAATTCACCAAGCCCGAAGAATCTTGGGACGAGCTGGATAAGCTGACCCGCGACGCAGAAGAAGTGCTGCAAGCACTGGAGCTGCCCTACCATGTAGTACGTCTGTGCACCGGTGATCTGGGCTTCAGCTCTGCTACCACCTATGACCTGGAGGTTTGGCTGCCGGCTGCAAATTGCTACCGCGAGATTTCCTCCTGCTCCAACTTCCTGGACTTCCAAGCACGCCGTGCTAACATCCGCTTCCGCCGTGATGCAAAATCCAAGCCGGAATTTGTGCACACCCTGAACGGTAGCGGCGTCGCTGTTGGCCGCACTGTGGCTGCAATCTTGGAAAACTACCAACAAGCTGATGGCAACGTAGTAGTGCCCAAGGTACTGCGTCCCTACATGGGCTGCGATGTAATCAAGGCTCCTGAAAAATAAGCTTTCAAAGTACCCGAACCCGTCACCAAAAGGTGACGGGTTTTCTCTTTGCATAGACACAAAAGTGATGAAAGCTTGAAATTTTACTAGAGGCATTTTTTCACTTGCAATAGCCTACAAGTTTGCTATAATATTAGCATAGGCTAACGCCTTTATTTAATGAGGGAGGTCTTTATGAAAAAAGAGATTTTAGATATAACAGGCATGAGCTGTAGCGCCTGCTCCAGCCGCATCGAAAAGGTTGTGGGCCGCATGGAGGGTGTCGAGGAAATTGCCGTCAACCTGCTTACGAACAAGGCCCAAGTCAGCTACGACGAAAGCAAGCTTGACACATCTACCATTATTGCCCGTATTGAAAAGCTGGGCTTTGGCGCGGCGGTGCATCACCAAATGCCGAAAGCTACACTAGCTAAACCCACTAACACAGCAGCCACAGAGCTAGCAGAAATGCGCAAAAGGCTAGTGCTGTCCTTGGGCTTCACAGCTCCACTTTTCTATTTGCATATGGGGCTCATGTACGGCTGGCCCCTGCCCGAGCTAGTGAAGGGGCAGGCAAATCTTTTACTGGCAGCCTTAGTGCAGTTTTTCTTCTGCCTGCCAGTAGTTATTACAGGCTACAAATACTTCTATCACGGACTGCGCAATTTGTGGAATCGAGCTCCCAATATGGATTCCCTGATAGCCATTGGCAGCGGTGCTGCCTTCATCTATGGTCTCTACGGCCTGCTAGGTTTAGCATATGCCTTTGGCCACCAAAGGCTGGACCTAATCCAAGGCTTTTATGATGCTCTCTATTTTGAATCCGCAGCCATGATTTTGGCTTTAATCACCTTGGGAAAATTTCTCGAGGCTCGGGCTAAAAGCCACACCTCCGATGCCCTGCAGGCACTGATGCAGCTCAAGCCTAAAACCGCTCTTGTCGAGCGTCATGGCATCCAAGGGGAAATACCTCTTGAAGAGGTATCCTTGGGCGATGTGCTGATTGTTAAATCAGGTGCCAGCGTTCCCGTTGATGGACGCATTATCGAGGGCAACGGTTCTCTTGACGAAAGCGCCATCACCGGCGAAAGCATTCCTGTAGACAAGCTTGTTGGCGACAAGGTTACCGGCGGCACCATCAATAAAAGCGGCTACTTTAAAATGGAAGCCACTGCCATTGGCGGTGACACCACCTTGTCCAAGATTATTGCTCTTGTAGAGGAAGCAACCTCCTCCAAGGCACCCATCGCTAAGCTAGCCGATAAAATAAGCGGTGTCTTTGTTCCTGTAGTGATTACCATTGCTATTGCAGCGGCCTGCATTTGGCTCCTGCTAGGTGCAAGCTGGCATTTTGCGCTGACTATCGCCATTTCCGTGCTGGTTATTAGCTGTCCCTGTGCATTAGGATTGGCTACGCCTACAGCCATCATGGTAGGCACGGGTCGAGGTGCTAAGCAGGGTATTCTAATTAAATCTGCCACTACTTTAGAAACTGCCCATAAGGTAGATACTGTGATTTTAGATAAAACTGGCACTGTAACAGAAGGCAAGCCCGTAGTAACGGACATTCTCCCTTGCGATGGCATAAGCGAAGGAGAGCTGCTGCAAACTGCAGCAGCTCTGGAGCGCCTTTCCGAGCACCCTCTAGGTCAGGCCATTGTCAAGAAAGCAGGGGAAGAAGTGCAAGCAAACAACGCCAACTCTAGCGTACTTGCGAAAGAGAGCACATTGACCAACACTGCCAGCACAGAACTTACTTCTGTCGCCACAGACTACGAAGCTTTACCTGGACGTGGTTTCTTAGCCACGTTGCATAGTACTCGCTACGCTACCGGCAACCTGCTCCTCATGGAGGAGCAGGGCGTGGAGCTCAGCGAGCTCCACGAGCAGCACGCACAGCTGGCAGCCAACGGCAAAACACCGCTCTACTTCGCTCAAGGCTCACGCCTCTTAGGCTGTATCGCGGTAGCCGACACCGTCAAGCCCACCAGCAAGGCGGCGATTGCCCAGCTCCAGGCTATGGGTCTCAAGGTCATCATGCTCACCGGCGACAATGCCGCCACAGCTGAGGCTATTCGTCGCCAGGTGGGCTTGGACGAGGCCATCGCTCAAGTGCTGCCCCAGGACAAGGAGCGCCATGTGCGCCAACTGCAGGAGCATGGCCACGTGGTGGCCATGGTAGGCGACGGCATCAACGATGCGCCGGCGCTGGCCCGTGCCGATGTGGGCATTGCCATCGGCGCCGGCACCGATGTGGCCATTGAAGCAGCAGATATGGTACTCATCAAGAGCGATTTGCAGGATGTGGCGCGAGCCATATCCTTGAGCAAGAGCGTGATGAGAAACATCAAGGAAAACCTTTTCTGGGCCTTCATCTACAATACCATTGGCATCCCCTTAGCCGCAGGCCTCTTCTACCCTGCCTTCGGCTGGCTGCTCAACCCCATGCTTGCCGCTGCAGCTATGAGCTGCAGCTCCGTATCGGTAGTAACAAATGCACTGAGGTTGAGGTTCGTAAAAATGTAACTTCGCAAGTGAAAAGCGTATACCTGAGAAGTAGCGCAGGCAAGAATGCGACCATATTAGTAAATCGATGAATAATCGAATTACGATTGCTATGGACAGGCTCGCATGTTCGCGAAGCGCCTCGTCACGCTACGGGATGTTTTTCTCTTGACGGATTTAGCGCTCTATGTGAACATTGCTTCAAGCATTCGCAGACCGGAGCACTTCACAGGTATACCTTTGAACGACAACGTCTATGGTAATATCTACATAGAACAATAAAAACACGAAAGGACTGATTCACATGATCAAAACTATCTTCATCGGCGGCATGCACTGCCAGCACTGCGTCCAAGCAGTCAATGATGCCTTAAAGGCTCTGCCCGGCATCACCAGCGTCACCGTCTCCCTCGAAGACAACGTAGCCACCGTTTCCGGCCCCGCCCCTGACGAAGCTGCCATCAAGGCCGCTATCGAAGACACCGGCTTTGACGTCATCGAAATCGCCTAAGCACACGCCAACAAAAAGCTCCCTGCCTACTAAGACTCAACCGAGTCCCAATAAGCAGGGAGCTTTTATATTATCAAAAATCAGCCAGCACCAATGCCCTACGCACGGTACTGCTTTTCCAAGAGATTCACAAAATAACGATATGCACAGAACACAAATAAAGCACAGCTCGTCCAGGAAATAGGCGAAGCCACACAGGCACCTACATAGCCATACTCATTACCCAAATAAATGGCTGCACCAGAGCGCATGATGAGCTCAATAAGCCCCGCCAGCATGGGTACAAGACCAATGCCCATGCCCTGACAGGCATTGCGATAAATAAAAATCTGGCTCAGGAAGAAATACACCGGCACCGTATAAAGAATATACATATGCGCTGCTCCCATAACCTCCGGCCCGGGGTTTTCCATAAAAATACCAATAATATGCTCACCAAAAAGGAACATACACAGTGCCGCAAAGGCGCTAAAGCCAAAGCTCAGCATGGAGCACTTGCGCACCGCCTCGCGGATGCGATCGAAGCGACGTGCACCATAATTCTGCGCAGTAAATACAGCCATAGCAATACCCGAAGAAATCATGGGCTGCAATGCCATCTGCTCCACACGAGTTGCCGCCGTAAAGCCGGCAATCTGTTGTCCGCCAAACTTGTTGCACACCGATTGCAGCACAATAATGCCCAAGCCCAAAACGCTAAACTGCACCGCCATAGGTAAGCCCATGCGCAGATGTGCCCAAACTTCAGGCCAATCCAAGTTAAAATCCTTGCGTTTTAGGTGTAGCTGAGGAAAGCGCTTATAGATATACGCCAAGCATAAAATCGCCGAGATAGCCTGTGCAATAACCAAGGCCACCGCACTGCCCGGCACACCCCAACCCAACACAAGGATGAAAAACAGTGCCAGCGCAATATTCACCACCGAGGACACAATCAAGAAATACAGGGGCGTCTTGCTGTCGCCCAAGGAACGCATAATACCTGACAAAAGATTGTAGCCCATCATGGCAAATAGACCGTCCACGATAATCATTACATAAGCCTTGGCATCCTCCAAAAGCTCCGGTGGAATATTCATCAGCACTAAAGCCGGGTCAATAATCATATGAAAAACCAGCATAATAAGCAGGGTGAACAGCACGCTAAGCACCGTGCAGGTGCCAATACTGCGGCGCATGCCCCCCATATCCCCCGCACCATAGCGCTGTCCTGTAACAACGGTGCAGCCGTTGGATAGGCCGATGGTCAGCACCATCGTCATCATAAAAAGGGGTGTAACCGAGCCCACCGCTGCCAAGGCCTCCACACCAATGGTGCGACCAACAATGACCACGTCAGCAATATTATAAAGCTGCTGAAAAACATTACCAATGAGCAGAGGTACCATAAAGGGAATAATAAGCTTTAAGGGCTCACCCTCCGTCATATTTTGTAGCATAAAATACCTCCAAAAAAACTAATTGACTAACCAGTCAAACTATAACACAAAAATTTTTTATTGTAAAGCATCTTTAGCGACTCTTCTACGCCAAAAAAGAGAAGGCGTATGCGCTCGCATACGCCTTGCTTTCAATTGTCGTTTACACACGCTCTACATAGTTCGTAATAGAGCCAATGCCTTCAATCTCTACCTTTACCTCGTCGCCATCATTCAAAAGGCCAGAGCCAACGGGAGTGCCGGTGAGCACGATATCGCCTGCATCCAAGGTAAAGCTACGGGAAATATAGCTCAGGATTTCATAGGGATTATACACCATATTCTTCGTATTGGCGTTTTGCTTCAGCTCGCCATTAACCCAGGATTTGATGGACAAATTGGTGGGGTCCAATTTAGTTTCCATCCAAGGACCCAAGGGACAGAAGGTATCGAAGGACTTGGAGCGCAACCATTGCAGCTCCTTGCGCTGCAAATCACGAGCTGTGATATCATTAGCGCAGGTGTAGCCAAGAATGTATTTGGGTACATCCTCAGGACTAACATCCTTCATCTTCTTTTTAATAACAATGGCCAGCTCCACACCAAAGGCCAGCTCCTCCACATCCTTGGGCCAAATAATCTTTTCTCTAGGTCCAATAACTGTATGAGAAGCCTTGCAGCACAGCATGGGCTCCTGGGGCACAGCTTCACCAAACTCGTTGGCACGCTTACGGAAGTTCAGGCTTACGCAAATAATCTGCTTAGGAACGCAGGGAGCCAAAAGGCGCACCTCGTCCATTCTATACACATCCTCGGTGATTTGCCAAAAGGTTTCCAGACTGCCCTGCACCCTCGTAATGGAATCACCGTTAATAAAACCAATGCCAATAAAGCCGGTTTTCAGATCCTCAAAACGTACACACCTCATTTGGACACCTCCATAATCTGCATCTTTCTCTTTTTAAAATACACAGGCGTCAATTGGCAAGCTGCAGCAATTTTCAAAGCTTCCGCTACACGACGACCCACATGCTCAGCATAATGGGCATCACTGCCAACAGTACAATACTCACCGCCCAATGCGTGATAACGCTCATACAGCGGCAAAAGTCCTGCCACCGCTTGAGCATCATCCAAACGACGGGTATTGATTTCTATAGGGATATTTTTCTCTATCAACAGCTTAAACAGCTTGTCGAACAGCTCCGGTGCGTCTGCTAAACGCAGCTCCCGCTCCTCCCCCTCATAGGGCCAATAGCGGCAAATATAATCGATATGAGCAAAGGCATCAAAATCCCTGTCCTGCTCCACACAGGTGATGGAATCCTGCAAAAACTCCTCCACAATCTGTTGGCGAGTACGTCCCTCATAGCAGGTAAGCTCATACAAATCCCTTTTGCCGATGCAGTGGATGGAGCCCAATACAAAGTCAAAAGCATGCCCTTGGGCTACCTTTTTATCCTCAGCAGCGGTGTGAGTTTGCATACCAATTTCAATGCCAATCAGCACCCTCTCATTGCACAGTGGCTTGAGGCGGGCAAAATATTCATCTATATCAAAGGTAAACGCATCAGGATTAGTCGGATAATCATAATCCCAGTGCTCCGTAACAATCATACCAATTTTTTCCGCTTCAGCTGCAGCAATAGCATCACTAAACTGCATGTGGCTGTCGCAGGAATAATCGCAGTGCATATGGGTATCAAAAAGCAAGTAAAACACCTTCTTATGGACTAAGCGTCCTCCAACAATCGCTTACACGTTGAAGCGGAATTCGACCACATCGCCATCCTGCATTACGTAGTCCTTGCCCTCCAAGCGTACTAAGCCCTTTTCACGGGCTGCAGCCTTGCTACCGCAGGCTACCAAATCATCATAGGAAACAATCTCAGCGCGGATAAAGCCACGTTCAAAGTCAGTATGAATCTTGCCGGCTGCTTGGGGAGCCTTGGTATTTTGCTTAATGGTCCAAGCGCGGGATTCGATTTCACCGGCAGTCAAAAAGGTCATCAGGCCCAAAAGCTTAAAGCCAGCCTTAATCAGGCGGTCCAGACCAGTTTCTTCCAAGCCTGCCATAGCCAAAAATTCCGCTGCTTCCTCCGCATCCAGCTCGGCAATTTCACTTTCCATTTTAGCGGAAACAACAATTACCTCGGAGCCTTCTTCAGCAGCATATTTCCTTACAGCCTGTACATGGGGGTTAGCACTGGAGTCAGCAACCTCGCCCTCGGCCACATTGGTTACATACAAAATGGGCTTCATGGTCAAAAGATGCACCTCGCCCAGCAGCTCCTTTTCTTCCTCACTAAGGCCCACGCGACGGGCGGGCACACCCTCGGACAAGCCGCTCATGATTTTTTCCATCACAGCCTGCTCCAGCTTCACCTTCTTGTCGCCGGTTTTAGCAAGCTTTACCAAACGCTCCTGGCGTTTTTCCACAGTTTCCATATCTGCCAGGCACAGCTCGGTGTTAATAATATCAATATCGCGCAGGGGATCAATGCTACCCTCTACGTGGGTAATGTTGCCATCCTCAAAGCAGCGCACTACCTCGGCCACAGCATCCACCTCACGGATGTGGGCCAAAAATTTATTGCCCAAGCCTTCGCCCTTGGATGCGCCCTTAACCAAGCCTGCAATATCCACAAAGCGCATAGCAGCAGGCACGATTTTACGGGATTTGAACATGTCACTCAAAACATCCAAACGTTTATCGGGAACATCAACAACGCCCACATTGGGCTCAATGGTGCAGAAGGGATAGTTGGCAGCCTCAGCGCCAGCCTTAGTAATAGCATTAAACAAGGTGCTCTTGCCCACGTTAGGCAAGCCTACAATACCAACCTCTAAATTAGTACTCACATTCATCGCTCCTATTCTATATTATTCGTTAAACTCAACTAACTCTTTATCTAGTATATTCTACAATACTGTGGGACAATATGCAATCATTTATAGATAAAAAGAGTCCCTAATCCTCACTGAGCGCCATGACTAAGCTAGCCAAGAACAGCATGCTTCTCATGAAAGAGACCCGAGCCACGCAGGCTCGGGTCAAAATTTACGTCTTATTTCTTATTTTTCTTTTCCATGATGCTTTGTGCTCTAGCACGCATAGCAGGGTCCGCAACCTGCTTATATTCAGCGCTGGGCAGAGCAAAATAGGATTCGTCAGCTACGTTGGAAACCTCTTCTACCTTTACGAAGGGCAGATAAGCAGTTTGGTAGCCAATCCATTTTTCGGTACCCTTTTCGTAGTAGAAGGTCAGGGTATTGTTGCCCTTGGTCATTCTGTCATAATCATAACCAGTTGCTGCATCATTGCCGCCAACAGGACGAACATTGAACCAACCAATCAGGGTTTCTGCAAAGGGAGAGCTCATGCCGGACAGCTCAGGCACTCTATCATAGGTCTTATTTACCAGGTCAATAGCATACCAGAAGCCGTCCTTGCAGAAGTCAACCGTGTCCTTAATAATCTTGCCTTCGCCATCAATAATGGTAGCACGCTTAGCAGCGATACCCTTATTTTCGTTATACTCGGTGCGACTGGTACGTTTCTTTTTAGCAGCAGGAAGCTTGTTATAAGCATCAGCATTTAACACATCACGCATATCGATGGTTTGAGACACCACCAAATGCACAGGATGCTTGTCGCTGTTCAAGGTTTGTCCCAAAAGCTTAATGGTGCGCTGACCAGGATTATAAGCCAGTGCCACTGCGGCACACATCACTGTCATCAAAACAGTCAAAAACAAAATGCGTATAGATTTACCCATGTAATTCACCTCTTGCAATAGTGTATAGATTTATTATAACACGGTGTAAGCCTTTTAAGCTAGTAAAGTTTTCAGAAAGCAGTAGTTTTTGCACATAAAAAGACCCTGCATATTTCTATGCAGGGTCTCGCATGCCGATTATTCGCAAGTGAACGGCAGCAAAGCAACGCAGCGAGCGCGTTTGATTGCTACGGTCAATTGGCGTTGATGCTTAGCGCAGGTGCCGGAGATACGACGGGGTAAAATCTTACCGCGTTCGGTAACATAACGGCGCAGCTTAGCTACATCCTTGTAATCGATTTCTTCAACTTTATCAACACAGAAGCTGCAAACTTTTCTTCTGGGTCTTCTGCCTCTTTCACGTTTCATTGCATAACCTCCCTTAAATTAGAATGGAATCTCTTCATCAAAGGGAACCGCTTGACCGAATGTCTCCATGCCACCCTGTGCAGGTGCTTTAGGAGCAGCCGGAGCACCGGAACGACCAGCAAAATCACCCTTACGCTCGATAAACTCGAAGCGATCTGCGATAACCTCAGTTACCCAGTGCTTGTTGCCGTCTTTTCCGTCATAGCTACGGATTTGCAGGCGCCCTTCTACCAGTACGCGCTGCCCTTTGGTGAGACTGTTTCCGCATGTTTCAGCCTGTTTACCCCAAATTACTACAGGGATAAAGTCGGCTTCTCTTTGGCCTTCTTGATTGGCAAAAGGTCTGTCTACTGCTAGAGTAAACTGGCACACAACTTTTCCGGTATTAGTGTAGCGCACTTCCGGATCTTTAGTTAATCTGCCTAATAAAATAATCCTATTCATCGATTATTCACCTTTACTGATAATCATATGGCGCAGTACTTCATCGGTAATTCTCATAACACGATCAAGTTCTTTAATGCAAGCGGGTTCAGCTTTGAAGGTTACGAGAACATAGAGGCCTTCGAACAGGTCTTGGATCTCATAAGCAAGGCGTTTTTTGCCCCAACGATCGGTTTTTTCTACAGTACCACCGTTATTGTTGATCAGGTTTTCAAATTTAGCAACAACTGCTTCAAATGCTTCCTCTTCAACCGGTTTAACGATGTACATGACTTCGTATGCTTTCACGAAATCACCTCCTCCTTTGGACTTTGGCTCCCTTTTCTCTGGGAGCAGAAGAAGTATATAAGTATATATACAAGCTTAATGATTATACCACGGGTCATCTGTAAAAGCAAGTACCAAGTGTAATTTTTTTACATATTTCACAGATAATCTGCAAAAAATCCTTATGCTAGTAGCGTTTCTTTTTGGCTTTTTACTACGCCTTGTGTTATGATATGTAGTATAGATAGACCCGATATTATTCAGGAAGAAGGAATCAATATGAAATGTAAATGTGCAACCTGTCCCAGTCATGCCTGCTATACCAAGGGCGTCAACTGCACCGGTGTGCCCCATGAAGAGGTTAAGGCTGCTTATACTGACGAAGAATTAAAGCTCATGCAGGCTGCTGCCTATGTGGAGGGTACCTTTTATAGCAACATCTGCCGTTTGCAGGAAACAGCTGAGTTTGCCAAGGCTATGGGCTATAAAAAGCTGGGCATGGCCTTTTGCATTGGTCTCAACGCTGAGGCTCGCTATATTGCTAAATATTTTGAACAGCAGGGCTTTGAATTTTACAGCGTCTGCTGCAAAAATTGTAGCTTTCCTAAAAAAGAGCTGGGCTTAAAGCAGGTCAAGCCTGAGCTGGACCATGAAGCCATGTGTAACCCTAAATTCCAAGCCAAATTCCTAGCCGAGCAGGGGGTAGAGCTTTTCATTTCCTGTGGCCTGTGTGTAGGTCATGACGCAATTTTTAATATGAACTGCCCCGGTCCTGTAACCAATCTGGTTGTCAAGGACAGATTGTTAGGACACAATCCCTTAGCTGCCATCTATTCCCGCTATTGGAAGCGCAAGCTGGGCATTATGGACGAGGGTGAGGTTTAAGACTAACTCTTCCCCAACAGAATAACAAAGCACATAAAAAGCCGCTTACTAACCATTGCTAGCTAGTAAGCGGCTTTTTTCCGTTCTTTACCCGTGTCAGGCAGCTCTTCTTTTTCTACGCTGCACTTAAGACACAAGTATGCTTTCCCTTATTTTCCTTTTAATTTTTTCCTGTAAAATAAATTATTTCTTTTTCAGGAAGGACATCATGCTGCGCAGATTTGCACCAACCTTTTCAGCTTGGGTTTGGGCAGCACGACGACGCATAGCGTTGAATTGAGGACGACCGCATTGGTTTTCCAGCAGCCATTTCTTAGCGAAGGTACCGTCTTGGATTTCAGCCAAAACCTTCTTCATTTCAGCCTTGGTAGCATCGGTGATGATGCGAGGACCGGTTACATAATCGCCATATTCAGCGGTATCGGAGATGGAATGACGCATTTTAGCCATGCCGCCTTCATACATCAAATCAACAATCAGTTTCATTTCATGCATGCATTCGAAGTAAGCGCTTTCAGGAGCATAGCCAGCTTCTACCAGGGTTTCAAAGCCAGCGTTCATCAGAGCGCATACGCCGCCGCACAGAACAGCTTGCTCGCCGAACAGGTCGGTTTCAGTTTCTTCACGGAAGGTGGTTTCCAAAGCGCCAGCACGGGTGCCGCCAATGCCCTTAGCATAAGCCAGAGCCAAATCATGAGCCTTGCCGGTAGCATTTTGGTAAGCGGTTACCAGTACGGGAACACCGCTGCCTTCGGTGTAGGTACGACGTACCAAATGACCGGGACCTTTAGGAGCAACCATGAATACGTCCACATCAGCAGGAGGAACGATTTGACCGAAGTGAATGTTGAAGCCATGAGCAAATGCCAAAGCTTTGCCAGCAGTCAGATGCGGAGCAATGTCATTCTTGTAGGTAGAAGCTTGCTTTTCGTCAGGAATCAGCATCATGATAACGTCTGCCTTTTCAGCAGCGTCAGCAGCGGTCATAACAGTCAGGCCAGCAGCTTCAGCCTTAGCCCAGGATTTGGAGCCTTCATACAGGCCTACAACTACATCCACACCGCTTTCCTTCAGGTTCAGGGCATGAGCATGACCTTGAGAGCCATAGCCGATGATGGCTACGGTTTTACCTGCCAATAATTCCAGATTTGCATCGCTGTCGTAATACATTTGTACCATTGTTAATTTACCTCTTTTCTTGTTTTTGTATATATTTTTTATTAAAAAAAGAATAGCTAATTTACTGAGGAGCTTTCGCTCCGCTTCCCTTATTTTATAGCTGCCTTATAGCTTATTTAGCCACCTTAACGAAATCGTCCAGCACAGCGCCGGGAGCAACCATGGGCTCCACAATATCGCCCTGCTGAATAATAGCTTCGATAAGGAAGGGCTTGTCCGCAGCCTTTGCCTTTTCCAAAGCGGCTGCAAATTCCTCACAAGTTGTTGCCTGCATGCCCTCGGCACCACAGGCATGAGCAAAGCCGATAAAGTCGAAATCGCTCAGGATGGTGGAGGAATAGCGAGCATCGTAGAAGAGATGCTGCCATTGACGTACCATGCCCAAGCAGCTGTTATTGATAACAATGCTGATAAGCTTTTTATGTTCACGACAGGCTGTGTATAGCTCCATGCCGGTCATTTTAAAGCCGCCATCGCCGCAGATTTGCACCACAGGCTTATCTTCTACAGCAAAGGTCACACCCAAAGCTGCAGGCAGGCCGAAGCCCATGGTTCCGCAGCCACCGCTGGTCAAATGGTGACGGGGCTTGTCCACAACTAAATGCTGTGCAGCCCACATCTGGTTTTGGCCTACGTCGGTAACATAAACAGTGTCCTTATCCATGGCCACGCTCAAATGCTTCATCAGCCAAGGAGCAGTAAGGTGATCTCCCTTTTCCAGGCTGCGGTCCTCGCTGGCATCCCATGCCTTAACCTGCTGCCACCAGTCCGGATGCTGAGCCTCCTTAATCAAGGGCAACAGCTTTTGCAGGGACTCTTTGATATCACCCACAACGGGCACACTTACGGCAATATTCTTATCAATTTCGGATGGGTCAATATCCAATTGGATAATAGTCTTTTTACCCACATAACGCGTTCTATCGCCGGTAACGCGCTCGCTAAAGCGGCTACCTGCCACCACCAGCACATCGGCATTTACCACTGCCATATTGGAAGCAATATGCCCATGCATGCCGGTCATGCCCAGGCTACGCTCGTTGCTGGCAGGCACCACGCCCACACCCATCAAAGTATTCACAATGGGCAAGTCGGCTTTGGCTGCCAGCTCCACCAGCTCCGCTCCCGCGTCGCTGTTTAGGGCGCCACCGCCCACTAACAGCACCGGCTTTACAGCCTTGTTCAGCAGCTGTGCTGCTTCTTCAAAAATCCCCTCATTGGCCTCTTCTGCGGAAGCTTCAGAAGCTTCCAGTTCTTCTTTTTCTAATTCAGGCCATTCCAGCTCTGCAGCCTGCAGATTGCTGGGTACATCCACCAGGACAGGTCCCGGTCTACCCTCCTTGGCAATGGCAAAGGCCTTGCGCAGGGTGGGCACCAAATCCTCGCTCCGGCGTACCAGAGCATTGTATTTAGTAATGGGCACGGTTACGCCCACGATGTCAATTTCTTGGAAGGAGTCACGCCCCAGATTATTCACCGGCACCTGACCGGTAATAGCAACCAAGGGTACGGAATCCAAATAGGCGGTAGCTAGACCGGTGACGATATTAGTAGCACCGGGTCCGGAGGTGGCAATACACACACCCACCTTGCCGCTAGCTCTGGCGTAGCCATCCGCTGCGTGGATGGCGCCCTGCTCATGAGCAGTGAGCACATTTTTCAAAGGTGCGTCGTATAGGGCATCGTAGAGGGGTATAACCTGTCCTCCCGGATAACCAAAAACCGTATCAACGCCTTGCTCAAGTAGCACCTTGATGATGGCTTGAGAGCCCTTCATCTTCATTCTATATATCCCCCTTTGGGTAATCTATTAAGCAACAGTATTTACAGATACTACAGAAACCTGCTTGGTCAACAGCTTGGCCACCTGAGCAGCAACCACATCAGCCAATTGAATTTCCAGCTTTAAGGAATCAGCTTCAGCGTCCATCTTTAAGGAACGTACTTGGGCACCTTGCTTGGAGAGCACACGCAAAATGCGCGGCAACAAGGTTTCGTCATTTTGACCAGTTACATACAGTTTTGCAAACATTCTCTTTCCTCCATTCAAGTACATTGTGATGGACTAAAAAAGCCCCTACCTGCTATTACACAAGTAGGGGCGTAAATTACGCGGTACCACCCTAATTTATCACTTTAGCACCAGTCCATCAACCGGCTCGGAAATAACGCATCCGCTGCGCATCAGTCTACTCACCAAAGGCTTTTGCTGACGAGTTCATGGGTGATTTACTCAATAAGGCTCTGTACCGGTTTACACCAACCACCGGCTCTCTGCGGCATTACACTTATCTTTAGTCCCAATCATCACCTTTAAGGGTCGATTTGAAATTACTGATACTATACTCCTTTTTTTACAGATTGTCAACTATTTTTCTAAAAAATTTTATAAATTTCTTTTCTATACATCTAGAGAATACATTTTGCGATTTTTGTGCTTTCTATAAACACAAAATCCTTTATTAAAAATTTAACGCTTATATTTAGTGTACTTTTATACAATTCTTCTTTTTGCAAGAGACACGTCAGCTTAACTGTTAAAGGCTTTTTTCTTAATTACACTCTTTTTTGTACAAGAAAAGAGCCTGCTGAGCTCGCTCAGCAGGCTACGAAGTATGTACTTTTAGCTTACAGGTTTTTCAGATAGTTACCCACATTGGCGCGTACCGCCTCAGCATACTCAGCTTTATGGGCTTGCAAAAAGGCCTTAATATCGCCGGCCAAATTGCCTTCCTTAGGATTCAGCACCTTGCTATAGCTCAAAGCAAAGGCCTTGCAGGCATCAGTGCCGCAGATAGCATCAGCAGCTACAGCCTCCACGCCGGCAGCAGCGGCCAGCTTAGCGTAAAGCTCTGCATCAGTAGCGGCAATCAGCTTCACAGCGCTCATCCACAGGATATTGTTCAGCTTGAAGTGTACCTTGCCCTTAGTATATTTCATGGCAGCAGCAGGGTCAGCCAAACCTATTTCCGCATTGCGGAAGCTCAAGCGGTATTCAAAGGCAGAGGCAATATCGCAGTGCAGCTGCAAATTTTCAGCCAATGCTTCCTTCTCGTTCAACGGGTCCAGGCAGATGGCAGCTAACTTAATGCCATTGCGCTCCAGTTCATTAGCAATCAAATAATGCTCCTGGGGAGTGAGCAGCTTGCCGGGCTTGGACAGGGTCAGCTCAAAATCGATATCCCAGGGGGTATTTTTCAGGTAGGAATTATAGATAAATTGAATATGCATAATGGCTTCACCGTATTCCAAAACAATGCGGTGTAGCTCTTTTTCTTCAAATTGGACCTTGTTATTGCCAACCTTGAATTCTACATTTAAGTAGGATGCGTTTACAGCAGCGCAGAAGGCTTCATTGAATTGGTAGAAGCGCTTTTCTACTTCCTCATCGGACAGCTTTTCAATGGCAAGGTTAATCTTTTCACTGCAATCAAAGCCGATCATGCTATAACCATAAAGCAAAGCCTTAACGATTTCTTCCTCAGACTTCAAGCCTGCTGCGTTAGCACCATAGCCTTCCTTATATCCGGCCTCCAGCACGCCCCAGGTTGCAGTATCCACAGCCTCTAAGAAATTGCGTTGCAACGCAATGCTATCTTCAGGAGTATAATCCACCAGTACGGGCTTCATTTGACGCTTAGCAAACAAATCCACCACAAAGGCATCGGCACAGCCCAACCAATCACTAAAGCCCACGCTGGTGCCACGGGTGCCGCAGGCACTGGGCGCAGCCCATTTAATAAAGCGACGTACTACAGCGGCATTGTTGGCATTTAAACCAGCCAAAACTACCTTTGCACCTGCTACATCCTTTACTTCCGTTTCCTTGAGCATGCCGGTCATAGCAGTCTCTTTATCCACAACCACTGCCAGGCGTTTGCCTGCTTCAGTATTCACTAAAGCCAACCAACCGCCATCCACAGCACACACAGATGCCTTTATTACTTCAGCTGCAAGCTCCTGCAGCGCATTCATTGCTTCTACTTGTTTGATAGCCATTTCTTTGCCTCCAATTTTGCACATAAATTGTCATACTACTATTATCGCTAAAATCTGTCCATAAAGCAAGCCTAAACTGAAATCTTTACGAAAAAACCTGCGTTTGTATACAAAATCCAAGGGATTTCCTCTTTTTGGTCAGGTCTATGTAGTGCTTTTTTTACTCACCTTGGGGATATTTAGTGCGAGGTTATCAACAGTATTCACAGACTTATCCACAGATTTTGTGCATAACTTGCATCTATCTACAGTTTATCCACCATTTTTCCACATGAAAAAAGGCTTATTTATGCGGTTTTCCGTGATTTATCAACAGCTTATGCACAATCTGTGGATAACTTTAGACACATTTTCCTAAAGCTTTCCACAGCCCTAGATATAGTATTGGGAGTTGTTTTCACCCCAAAAACATCAGCACATCTATGCATTTTCCACGCTGTCAAGCGTTATTTTTCACCATTGTCACTAGTTTTACACAAATTTGGAGCAACACCTAAAAAAGCCCATAAACAAGCGGGTAAAGATTTCTGAAAATAAAAATATGACGCCAAATTTTAATCTTTAGCGTCACCAAAGGGAGCAATTTTAAACTGAACAGATTGTTAGTAGCTTTTTCTTTATGAATAATAGTTATCCACAATTCTATTTAATGCGGCGTAGCTGGGAAGTAGTAAAGAAGATTAGGCCTACCCAAATACAACCAAAGGCTACAGCGTGGGTAAGTGTAAAGGCCTCTCCATACATAAAAATACCTATTAAAAGCGTAATAGAAGGTGCAATATATTGCATGAACCCCACCATATAAAGAGGTAAAACCTTAGCGCAGCCTGTAAAGAACAAAAGGGGAGTAGCGGTGGCAATGCCTGCACCCACCAAATAGCACAGTGTCCGATTATCACAGCTTTGATAGACATTTCCACCATGCTGTCCCAAATAATACAAATAATAGAGCATTAGCGGCGATATGAGCAATGTTTCCAGCATAATGCTGGTCAAGGCTTGGGCCTTGATAAGTTTCTTTAAAAGGCCATAAAAAGCAAAGGTAGCAGCTAGGCTGACAGATACCCAGGGTAAGCTGCCATTTTTAACGATAATAACGGCTATTCCTACCGCGGCACAGGCCACAGCAATAGTTTGCAGCTTATCGAGCTTTTCACGTAAGAAAACCATGCCAAAAAGAACACTCACCAGAGGATTGATATAATACCCCATGCTAGTCTCCACAATACGGCCTACCTCAACTGCCCATATGAAAATTCCCCAGTTGAAGCTAATGGTAATGGCTGCCAAAATCATACAAATACTGGTTTTCCAGTTACTGAATATGGCCTTAGTTTCTTCTACAAATACTTTGAGCTTTCCCGTTGAAAGCATCAGGATAAAGACGAAAACAGCAGACCAAATAAAGCGACTAGCCAGTATTTCCATAGCGTCTACATGCTGGATTTGTCGCCAATAGATGGGGAGCACGCCCCAGATCAGGTAAGCCGACAGGCCGTAAAAGACGCCCAATTTATATTGTTTATCCAAATTAATCACCCTCAAAGTAAATATAATAAGTAATATTATAGCACTAAAAGAAAAACTCCGCAACATTTGTTACGGAGTTTTTCCAACCGGCAGCTATCTATCACGCTCCGCATGCTCCCTATTCGGTCGCATGCTCTGC
>JAUNWI010000003.1 GCA_030540395.1 Phascolarctobacterium sp. | reverse complement strand
ATAGTATACTATTAAATTGGGTGCCGATTAAGCCGGTGGTTTATTTGACGCTTACGAAGAATCCCCTCTCAGCCGCATCTAGGCCAGAAGAATAGCCAATGTTCGGAGGCGGCAGCTCCCCCGGAGGGGGAGCCTCTCGTGTAGCTTTTGGCTATCTTCTGAACCGACTGAGGATAGATAGCTTTTCTTTTTCTTACTTGTATCCTGATGGGAGAATATGATATAATAATTCTTACAAATTTCACAAATGGAGTGATTTATCGCATGCGAAAACTTAATCTACCCTTTCTTCTCGCTACAGTGGCCCTTTTAGCTGTGCTCTTCTTTATCAGCTATGGAGCGCCTAATACTGTGGATACGAAGACCTATCAACCTGCTGTTTATTCTACCATCTTCTCTTTGCTTCCCCCTGTAATCGCTATTGGCTTGGCACTGATTACTAAGGAAGTTTATTCTTCCCTGTTCGTTGGTATTGCCATTGGCGCCTTGCTGTATGCTAACGGTAATCTGGAGCTTATGTTCAACACCCTGCTCTTCCATGAAGACGGCGGCATGATTACTAAGCTGGCGGATAGCTGGAACGTTGGTATTCTCGTTTTCTTAGTAATTTTGGGCATCATGGTTGCCTTGATGAATAAGGTTGGTGGCTCTGCTGCCTTTGGCCAATGGGCGTCCCAAAACATCAAAACACGTGTAGGTGCGCAGCTGGCAACCATCGCTTTGGGCGTGCTTATTTTCGTGGACGACTATTTCAACTGTCTTACCGTTGGTTCTGTTATGCGTCCTGTTACCGACCGTCATCAGGTAAGCCGTGCTAAGCTGGCCTATTTGATTGACGCTACTGCGGCTCCCATTTGCATCATTGCTCCTGTTTCCAGCTGGGCTGCTGCTGTAACCTCCTCCGTACCCAAGGGAAGTGATATCAACGGATTTAGCATGTTCTTAAGCACCATTCCTTATAACTTCTACGCTTTAGGAACACTGTTTATGATGATTCTTATTACCGTGCTGAAGTTTGACTTTGGTCTGATGCGAATCCATGAGGACAATGCCATTAAAGGCGATTTATTCACCACCAGTGACCGTCCCTATGGTGACGTGGATGAAAAGAATGAAAAGCCCAATGGTGCTGTAGTCGACCTGGTTATGCCCGTGGCCGTTTTGATTATTTGCTGCATTATCGGTATGGTTTATACCGGTGGCTATTTCACCGGCGAAAGCTTTGTTGATGCTTTTGCTGGCGCCGATGCCTCCAAGGGCCTGGTGCTGGGCAGCATGGTAACCTTCTTCTTTGCCTTTGCCTTCTATATGACTCGCGACGTCATGACCTTCCAAGAGTTTGCAGAATGCATTCCGGCTGGCTTCCGTGCTATGGTTGCTCCCATTATGATTTTGACCATGGCTTGGACCTTGTCCGGCATGACCGGCCTTTTAGGCGCCAAATTCTATGTGCATGATTTGGTAGCAGGCTCTGCTGGTCTTTTGAAGATGTTCCTGCCTGCCATTATCTTCCTTGTGGCTGTATTCCTGGCCTTTTCCACCGGCACCAGCTGGGGCACCTTCGCTATTTTGATTCCTATCGTGTGCAACGTTTTTGGCACTGCTGATACTTATCAAATGCTGATTATCTCCATCGCAGCCTGCCTGTCCGGTGCGGTTGCCGGCGACCATTGCTCTCCCATTAGCGATACCACCATTATGGCCTCTGCTGGTGCGCAGTCCAATCACGTAAACCACGTTTCTACCCAGCTGCCCTATGCTCTTACTGCAGCTTCTGTTTCCTTCGTGGGTTATTTGGTTGCTGGTGCCATTGCCTATATGTACGAAAGCTCCGTAGCTCTCATCGCACTGCCCATTACCTTGGGCCTGATGCTTGTGACCATGCTTGTGATTCGTAGCCGTGTGGGCAAAGAAGTCTAAACCACGTTAATATTGTTCAGAACCTCCAAAAGCAGTGTGTTGACTGCCTTTGGAGGTTTTTATTTTAAAATATACTAATGATAAAAGGATTTTAGGAGCAAAATCCAGCAACTTTCCGAACGATTTCCAGAAAAACTGTTAAAAAGTTCACATTTTTATTTGACGTTGACGATTTAGGTTGGTATAATTATGATAAGTACACTGTAGTATGATGAACCCGAGAAAGATTTACTTACTTTGAGATTGAGGAAGGCTTGCTTGGGTTTTGTTTTTTAGTTAGTTATTTTTGGAGGTAGAGGTTCATGAAAGTAGCAATCATTATGGGCAGTAATTCTGACTGGCCTATTTTGGAGCCTGCGGAAAAGACTCTGAAGGAATTCGGCGTGGAGGTAAAGGTTGTAGTTGCTTCTGCTCATCGCACTCCCGACGTGGTTCATGAATTCGCAGCAGGTGCCCGTGAGCGTGGCGTAGAAGTAATCATTGCTGCAGCAGGAGCTGCTGCACATCTTGGCGGTGTTATCGCTGCCTATACCACTGTGCCGGTAATTGGTATTCCTATTAATGCCACTCCCTTGGGCGGCATGGACGCTTTGCTCAGCTTTGTGCAAATGCCCTCCGGCATTCCCGTTGCTACCATGGCAATAAACGGTGCTAAAAACGCTGCTCTTTTTGCAGTACAGATTTTAGCAACCAAATACCCCGAATTAGTGGAAAAGTTAGCTGATAATCGCCTGAAAATGCAGGAAGAAGTAAAAGCAAAAGGCGAAAAGCTGGCTAAATTGAGAGCAGAAAGCAAATAATTCCCCTCTGATTACAGAAAACAAAAGGAGTGTTATTGTGGAAAACTTTTTTCAAGATGACAAGCTGCATGAGGAGTGTGGCGTCTTTGGCATTTTCAGCCACACCGAGGATGTAGCCCTGAATACTTATTGGGGCCTTTATGCTTTGCAGCACCGCGGTCAAGAAAGCACCGGTATCGTAGTTACCGATGGCAAAAAGATGAAAATTAAAAAGGGCATGGGCTTAGTACCGGATGTATTTAAAGAAGGCGTAAGTGATATGGACGGCTTTGCAGCTATTGGTCACGTGCGTTATTCCACCACTGGCGCCAGCATGGCCTATAATATTCAACCCTTAAAGGTATTTTTTGATGGCGGCAACCTGGCATTGAGCCATAACGGCAATTTGACCAATGCTGCTCAGCTGCGTCAAAATCTGGCTAAAGAGGGTGCGGTGTTCACCACCACTGTTGACACAGAGGTTTTGCTTTCTCTGATTGCTTTGAGCGCACGTCCTACCATTGAAGAGCGTGTTGCTGAGTCTGTAAAGCAAATTCGTGGTGCTTTTGCGATTCTTCTGATGACTGATAATAAAATCATCGCTGTACGTGATTCCTACGGCTTCCGCCCCTTGGTTTTGGGCAAGATGGAAAATGGTTGGTGCGTAGCCTCCGAATCCTGCGCCTTTGATTTGGTTGGTGCAGAAATGGTGCGCGATGTAAAGCCCGGCGAAATGGTTATTATTGATAGCGACAACGCTGAGCCCCGCAGCATGATGTGGTGCGAAAAGCTGCCGGAAAAAACCGCACATTGCATTTTTGAATATGTATATTTCGCACGCAATGATAGCGTGATTGATAATCAGCCTGTTTACGATGCCCGTATTCAAATGGGGCGCGAGCTGGCTAAGGAAACAAAGGATATTCATCCCGATATCGTTATTTCCGCTCCTGACAGTGGCACTCCCGCTGCTATCGGTTATTCTTTGGAATCCGGCATTCCCTTTATGGAGGGCCTGAACAAAAACCGTTATGTTGGTCGTACCTTTATCCAACCGACCCAAAAGCAACGTGCAAATGCTGTTCGCTTGAAGCTGAATCCTATTCGCAGCGTTGTGGCCGGCAAATCCGTTGTCATGGTGGATGACTCCATCGTGCGTGGTACTACCAGCGGCAAGGTTGTTAAGCTGCTGAAGGAAGCAGGCGCTAGAGAAGTGCATGTTTGCATTTCTTCTCCCCCGGTTGTAGATAGCTGCTACTATGGTATCGATACCTCCGAGCGTAAGCAATTGATTGCAGCTCGTTGCACCGAAGAAGAAATTTGTCGCTTTATTGGTGCAGACAGCCTGCATTATATTTCCATGGAGGGCATGAAGCGTGCCGTAAGCCACATTGATCCTGAAGGCCTGTGCTTGGCTTGCTTTAGCTCCAGATATCCTGACAACGCTGACGAAGTAATTGCAGCAGAGCCTAAACCCCTTGCTGAAGGCGAATAATTTGAACGTAAGTAGAAAACACATTGGGAGGAAATTATGAGCGAAGAAAAGAAACAACTTACCTACGCTGATGCTGGTGTTGATATTGATGCTGGCAACAAAGCCGTGGAGCTGATGAAGGATAGCGTGCGTGCTACCTATCGCAGTGAGGTTATTGGTGATTTGGGTGGCTTTGGCGGCCTGTTTGCCCTGAATACTGGCAAATATAAGGAGCCCGTGCTCGTTAGTGGTACTGACGGCGTTGGCACCAAGCTGAAGCTGGCATTTATGGCTGACAAGCATGACACCATTGGCCAAGACGCTGTGGCAATGTGTGTTAACGATATTTTGGTACAGGGTGCAGAGCCTCTGTTTTTCTTGGATTATATTGCTGTGGACAAGGTTGATTCCCAAAAGGTTGCCAACATTGTTAAAGGCGTTGCCAATGCCTGCAAGGAAAGCGGCTGTGCTTTAATCGGCGGTGAAACTGCTGAAATGGCTGGCTTCTATGCCAAGGGCGAATATGATATCGCTGGCTTCTGCGTTGGCGTTGTCGATAAAGCAAAAATGATCACCGGTGAAAAGGTAAAGGCTGGTGACGTACTCTTGGGCCTGCCCTCCAGTGGCGTGCATTCCAATGGCTTCTCTTTGGTACGCAAAATCTGCTTCGAGGCCATGGGCTATGATATGAGCACTCCTATCGAGGAGTTTGGCTGCACCTTGGGTGAAAAGCTGCTTACTCCCACTCGCCTGTACCCCAAAACCTGTCTGCCCCTGATTGAAAAATTTGATATCCACGGCATGGTGCACATCACCGGCGGTGGCTTCTATGATAATATTCCTCGTATTTTGCCTGCGGACTGCGATGCACTTGTAGATGCAGAGTCCTGGGAGGTTCCTATTGTCTTCAAAAAATTGCAGGAGTGGGGCAATGTGCCCTGGCCGGAAATGTACCGCACCTTTAACATGGGCGTGGGCATGGTGCTGGTAATTGATCCTGCTGAGGCTGACGCAGTACGCGCTTATCTGAAGGAAGCAGGCGAAGTATTCTTTGAGCTGGGCACCATCGTTCCCGGTACCCAAAAGACCATTATGAAGGGCGGCGTTTTCGGTGCGTAAGATTGGCGTCTTAGTTAGCGGTCGTGGCAGCAATCTGCAGGCTATTATGGACCGCATTGCTGATGGCTATCTGCCTCTGGAAATTGCTGTAGTTATCAGTGATAAGAGTGATGCTTATGCTCTAGAGCGTGCCCAAAAGGCCGGCATTAAGACTGTGGCTGTTGAGCGTAAGGGCTGCGCCTCCAAGGATGAGTTCGAAGCAAAAATCACTGCTGCTTTACAGGAGGCTGGCTGTGAGCTGGTGGTTCTGGCAGGCTTTATGCGTATTTTAAGTGGTAGCTTCGTCAACGCATGGCATCACAAGATTATCAATATTCATCCCGCCTTGCTGCCCAGCTTCCCCGGCCTGCACGGCCAGGGCCAGGCTGTGGCTTACGGCGTAAAATTTTCCGGCTGCACTGTCCATTTTGTGGATGAGGGCACCGATAGCGGCCCCATTATCCTGCAAAAGGTAGTGCCCGTGCTGGATGATGATACCGAGGATACCTTGGCTGACAGAATTTTGGTGCAGGAGCATATTGCAATGCCGGAGGCATTGAAGCTGTGGGCTGAGAATAAATTAGAGATTAATGGCCGCAAGGTTAAGGTTTTGGCATAAGAGGTGTGCAAATGAAAATTAAAAGAGCATTACTGAGCGTTTCTGATAAGACCGGCATTGTTGAGCTGGGCAAATTTTTGAGCAATAACGGTGTGGAAATTATTTCCACCGGTGGTACCATGAAGGCTTTGCGTGAAGCAGGCGTGCCCGTAACCTATGTGAGCGATGTAACCGGCTTTCCGGAAATTATGGATGGCCGTGTAAAGACCTTGAATCCTAAGATTCATGGCGCAATTTTGGCAGTGCGCAGCAATCCGGAGCATATGAAGGCTTTGGCTGACCACAACATTACTCCCATTGATTTGGTAGTTGTAAACCTCTATCCCTTCCGTGAAACCATTTCCAAGCCCAGTGTAACTGAAGCAGAGGCTATTGAAAATATCGATATTGGCGGTCCCGCTATGGTGCGTGCTTCTGCCAAGAACTTTAAGGATGTTGTTATCGTTACTTATCCCCGTCGCTATGCACAGCTGATGGAAATGTTGGATAAGGATGGCGACATCGACCAACATACCCGCAAGGAGCTGGCCTTCGAAGCCTTCTCTCACACTGCTGAGTATGACACCATGATTAGCGAATACCTGAAAAAGCAATTGGCAGAATAAGAGGTAAGCAATATGAGAATACTTTTAATCGGTGGCGGTGGCCGCGAGCATGCTTTGGCATGGAAGCTGGTGCAGAGCCCCAAGGTTGAAAAGCTTTTTGCTGCACCGGGCAATCCCGGCATGGCACTCTTGCAAAAATGCGAATGCATTAATCTTAACGTTGATGATTTGGAGGGCGTTGCTGATTACGCCGAGGAGCAGAGCATTGACTTGACTGTGGTTGGTCCCGAGGCTCCGCTTGTTGCTGGCTTGGCTGACGTTTTCAAGCGTCGTGGCCTGCCCGTTTTTGGCCCCTCCAAGGACGCGGCTCAGCTGGAGGGCTCCAAGGCCTTCTCCAAGGAGCTGATGGCTAAATATAATATTCCCACTGCTTTCTTCAAAATCTGTGAGGATATCGAAACTGCCAAGGCTTATGTTGAAGAAAAGGGTGCTCCCATTGTTGTTAAGGCCGATGGCCTTGCCGCAGGCAAGGGTGTAGTGGTTGCCATGACCAAGCAGGAAGCCTTGGATGCTATTGATGAAATGATGGGCGACCACAAATTTGGTGCTGCTGGCGCGCGCCTTGTTTTGGAAGAATACATGGAGGGTGAGGAAGCATCCCTGCTGGCCTTCACCGACGGCAAGACTGTTGTCCCCATGATTGCTGCCCAGGACCACAAGCGCGTTTTTGACGGCGACGAGGGCCCCAACACCGGTGGCATGGGTACCTATGCTCCCGCTCCTGTAATGACTGATGTTTTGCGCCTGAAGGCTACAGAGCTGATTTTGAAGCCCGTTGTCGAGGCCATGGCTAAGGAAGGCATGCCTTATCAAGGCTGCCTGTATGCTGGCCTGATGATTAAGGGCGACAGCGTCAAGGTTGTGGAATTTAACTGCCGCTTTGGTGACCCTGAAACTCAGGTTGTACTGCCCCTGTTGGATGGTGACCTGGCCGAAATTATGCTGGCTTGCGCAACAGGTACCTTGGATAAGGCTGAGGTTGCCTGGTATAACAAGGCTGCTGTGTGCGTAGTTATGGCTAGCGGTGGTTATCCTGAAAGCTACGAAAAGGGCAAGGAAATTACCGGCCTTGCTGCTGCTGAGGAAGACAAGGATGTGGTTGTTTTCCATGCAGGCACCAAGGAAGCCGAAGGCAAGATTGTTACCAGTGGTGGCCGTGTATTAGGCGTAACCGCTGTGGATAGCTCTATTAGGGCTGCTCGTGACCGTGCTTATGCTGCTGTAGAAAAAATCGCTTTCGAGAAAAATTTTTATAGAAAAGATATTGCATGGCGCGCCTTAAAGAGGTAAAATAGATAAAACCTAATTTACTGTAAAGTTTGTAACAAAAAATTTAGAAGAAAAGGATGATGAAAGAATGGCTTTTTATTATGACGAATCTGCTCATACTTTTAGTGAGTACCTGTTAGTTCCCGGTTATTCCTCTGAGAAATGCATTCCCGCTAATGTTGATTTGCGCACTCCGCTGGTAAAATTCAAAAAAGGTGAAGAACCTGCCATCACCATGAATATCCCCATGGTTTCTGCAATCATGCAGGCTGTTTCCGGCGAAAAGCTGGCAGTTGCTCTGTCCAAAGAGGGCGGCATTTCCTTCATCTATGGCTCCCAATCCGTTGAGGACGAGGCTGCCATGGTTGCCCGTGTTAAGGCTCATCGTGCAGGCTTTGTTAGCAGCGATTCTAACATTCGTCCTGATAGCACCTTGGCGGATATTCTGGCTCTGAAGGAGCGCACTGGTCACTCCACCGTAGCTGTAACCAGCGACGGCACCGTTAACGGCAAGCTGGAGGGCATTGTTACCAGCCGTGACTATCGTCCCAGCCGCATGGACCGCGCTACCAAAGTTCGTGATTTCATGACTCCCATTGACCAAATGATCGTAGCTGGTAAGGACACCACCCTGCAACAAGCTAACGACATTATTTGGGAAAAGAAATTGAACACTCTGCCCATCGTTGACGACGAAGGCCGCTTGCTGTACATGGTATTCCGTAAAGACTATGCAACTCATAAGGAATATCCCTTGGAGCTGCTGGACAGCAAAAAACGCCATATCGTAGGTGCTGGTATCAACACCCGCGACTATGCTGAGCGCGTTCCTGCATTGGTTGATGCAGGCGTTGACGTACTGTGCATCGACTCCTCCGAAGGCTACAGCGCATGGCAAAAGATTACTCTGGACTGGATTCGTGAGCATTATGGCGACAGCGTTAAGGTTGGCGCTGGCAACGTTGTTGACGCTGAAGGCTTCCGCTTCCTGGCTGACGCTGGCGCTGACTTCATCAAGGTTGGTATCGGTGGTGGCTCCATCTGCATTACCCGTGAACAAAAGGGTATCGGCCGTGGCCAAGCAACTGCTTTGATTGATGTTTGCAAGGCTCGTGACGATTACTACAGAGAAACCGGCGTGTACATTCCTGTATGCTCCGACGGTGGTATCGTATATGATTATCACATGACCTTAGCTTTGGCTATGGGTGCTGATTTCATGATGCTGGGCCGTTACTTCGCTCGCTTCGATGAAAGCCCCTCCAACAAGGTTAACATCAACGGCACCTATATGAAGGAATATTGGGGCGAGGGCTCTGCTCGTGCTCGCAACTGGCAACGCTATGACATGGGTGGCGCAGCTAAGCTGTCCTTCGAAGAAGGCGTTGACTCCTATGTTCCCTATGCTGGTAGCCTGAAAGACAACGTAAACCTGACCTTGGCAAAGATGCGCTCCACCATGTGCAACTGCGGCGCACTGAACATTCCTGAGCTGCAAGCAAAGGCTAAGCTGACTTTGGTTTCTGCAACCTCCCTGGTTGAAGGCGGTGCTCATGACGTACTGCTGAAGGAAAACAACAACAGCAACTATCCTAAATAAGATAACGAACATAAAAAAGCTCCCGAACCGAATGGTTCGGGAGCTTTTGTGTGCTTGCCAGAGCTTTGGCGACACTAAAGCTTTGGCAACGGCCTAAAAATAGCAATGCATGTTGGGGTCCTCTTTTCTCAGTAGCTCACGCAGCAGGGAGAAATCATAGTCGATAAATTGCAGAAGCGTATAATTTATACGCAGATACATGATGAAATCACGCAGATTTTGACAATTGATGATGGTATCCTCCCGTAACAGGTATTGGCTGATGACCTTGTTGATTAATGCTACCACAGAGCCGTCAACTGCTTGCTCCGGATATTGGTGGAGCTCAGCAAAAATTTCCTTGAAGCCATAGGGCATGGGGGTAGAATAGCGTTGCTGCATGCTGGCGAAAAGTCGGGCGTAGGCCAAAAGATTGCGCATTTGCTGGTTTACGGGGTTTACAGGTGTACAGGAGCGGTTGCCTCCGTAAGCAAAAACACTCCATTTTTCAGGCAAAGGCATTTGCCAATGCTTGAGCATGGAGATGGCAGTTTTGGGAGGGAAGATAGGGTAATAATCTATTTTATTAACGTTGTCTTCAACCTTTAGCATTATTCCGGAATCTCGAATGAGTTTCCCTTTGTTGATCCAGCCGTAAACCGTTTGACCAGGAGCATAATCCTCGTAGACATCCACTGATACAGTGAAGTATTCGGGGATGCTGTAGCGTGACTTAGCATTTTGACAAAAGTTGGTCATAAATAAATTGATTTCTTTTCCACATGCAACAATATTACTATTCGACATATTTAAGTCTCCTTTTGTTTGTAAGTTTTATAAATTTGTGAAAGTAATATCTAGGCAGCTGCCAGAGCGCCTTTTGTTGCTATGAACAAAAGCATCATTCCCGGGCAGGTGTTATTGCGTAGCAGCAAAAAGTAAAGCGTTTCACGTCTTATATTATAATACTTTTACGGAATTTTACCATAGGTAAAATGAACAAAATTCAATAAAGTTCTATTCAAAGTTCTGGCAATCAGCTTTACTATTCAGAAAAATTAGAAATACCCATCAAAGCTAATTGATGGGTATTTAAAAGCAGTTGTTGACTATTCTTGTAGTTGTTATTCTGCAACAAGCAAATAGCTAAAATTAGCCGTTAACCTTTGCCATGAACTTTTCGTTGTTGATAATAAAGCGTTCGTGGCTGCCCTTGCCGATAATTCCTTTGCTATCCTCGGCTTGCACGCCGAAGGTCAGCTTGCGCCCTTCGACAGCAGTAAGCGTGGCGGTGGCCTTGACGGTATCGTTCATGGCGGTGGCTCTGTCGTGGGAAATATTAAGGCTGATGCCCACGGTACCGCTGCCGGCTTCTAGATGAGCATTGACAGCCGCGCAGGCGGCCTCCTCCATGAGGGCACACATGGCAGGAGTTGCGAAAACAGCTAAGCTGCCACTTTTCATGGTGGCGGCAATGTTGGCGGAGGTTACGGTGGTGGTGGCAGTACCTACAAGGCCTGCAGTTAAACTATTAGACATAGGAATTGTACCTTCTTTCATAAATAAACTTCTTTAAAGAATATGTTTACTCTATCATAAACCATATAGAGTTAAAAGACAAGACGAAATGTATAAATGGTAACATATTTGTAAAATTCGTAATTTGCTCAGAAAATTTACTTACACAGATTTTGTGAGTGTGCTATAATGAAAGCAGATAAGGATTTAGTTTCATTTCAGGGGGTGCTTTTTATGGCCTTAGAATTTAATAGAACTACCTTTTTAAAGGTTTATACTGGCGAAGATGTACTGTATAACGATATCCCCTTGTACAAAGCCATTTTGCGTGAAGCGCGGCGGCTGGGCCTGTCCGGCGGCACTGTAATGAAGGGTATCGAAGGTTATGCTGCTAAGCTGCGTGGCGTTGGCCGTGCTGTGAACACCTTGATCAGCGGTAATGCCAATCTGCCCGTGATTGTAGAGATTGTTGATAAGCGAGAAAATATTGATAAAATCCTGCCTTGGCTGGAAAAAAATGCTGCGCATGCTTTGGTGCTTGTTGAAGAAAGCACCTACATGGTTACGGACTATATGCGTGAGCGTGGTTATGTGGACCGCCTGATTGGTGGCCCGCCCCGTACCCAGGAGGAAAAGAATTTGGCGCAGCAAAATATTCAGCTGCAACAGCAACAACAGTAATCTACATGACAGCCTTATAACAGAACAAGAAAAAAGCCGCAGTCCAAAAGCTTGAGCTGCGGTTTTTTATGGCGTGGGAAAGGAGTATGAACATGACCGAAGCAAAGCATGAAAACGTTGATGAAGTAAAGGTTGGCGAAATTATCGATGACCGCATGCGGGAGGAAGAAGCAGAATCCTTGTGCCGTTGGGCAGCCGCTCGTGCTGGCGTTATTGTGGTTGCGCCCTTATTAGGAACTATGAGCCTTGTGGCTAACGAAATCTATCTGATAATTAAATTGGGCAAGGTTTATGGCGAGGAAATTTCCGAACAGGCAGCTGTAAGCGTTTTGGGTAGCCTGGGTGCCTATTTTGTAGGCAGCACCCTGACCACCCTGATTCCTTTTCCGCCCATGCAAATTCCTGTGGCAGTGGGTACGACCTATGCCCTTGGTCGCGTAGTGACTGAATGGCTGAAGGCTGGCAAGCCCAAGGATATGACACCCTTTAAGAAGGTTTATGATGATGCCATGAATATGGCTAAGAAAAATCTGGATATCTTTAAAAATAATCCCAAAAAGGATGAGCCCTTAGGTGACGAAAAGCACCATTATGAAATCTAACCCCATCTAGCCCCTGGCTAGTACTCTAGGAGGATGCTTATGTTCGATGTAGCTATTATTGGCGGTGGACCGGCAGCGATTTTCGCAGCTTATGAGTTTGTTTTGAAATATCCTAACCTGAAGCTGGTGATGCTGGAGGCAGGCAATGCCATTGACAAGCGTCATTGCCCCTTGGCCGCTAAAAAGGTGGACCATTGCATCAATTGCAAGCCCTGTAGCATTATGCGCGGCTTTGGTGGCGCAGGTGCCTTTTCTGATGGCAAATATAATTTTACTACGGAATTTGGCGGCTGGCTCAATGAATATTTGCCGGAGGAAAAGGTCATTGAGCTAATCGATTACGTGGATGAGCTTAACTGTCGCCATGGCGCTCCCGGTGAATATTTTACTACCAAAAATAGCGATATTGGTCGCAAGGCTCTGCGTTATGATTTGCATCTGCTTAATGCCAAGGTGCGCCATTTGGGTACCGAAAATAACCTGGTGATTATGGAAAACATCTATAAATTTCTGCGGGAGAAGATGGAAATTCGCTGTAACACAGCAGTGGAATCCATTGCAAGGCAGGAGGATGGCAGCTTTGAGCTGCAGCTGGCTAATGGCGAAGCGGTGCAATGCAAGTATTTAATCGCCGCTCCCGGTCGTGCCGGTGCGGAATGGTATACGGAGGAATGTCGCAAGCTTGGCCTTTCCTTTATCAATAACCAGGTGGACATAGGTGTGCGGGTGGAGGTGCCTGCTGATGTATTTAAGCATATCACGGATGAGGTTTACGAGGCGAAGATTCTTTATCGCACCCAAACCTATAATGATATGGTGCGCACCTTCTGCATGAACCCTTATGGCTATGTGGTGGCTGAAAATACGGACGGCATTATTACTGTTAACGGTCACAGCTACCGCGACCCCAAGCTGCACAGCAAAAATACGAATTTTGCGCTTTTGGTCAGCAGCAAATTCACCGAGCCCTTCCATGAGCCCTTGCAATACGGCAAGCGCATTGCTTCCTTCTCCAACATGCTGGGCGGTGGCGTCTTGGTGCAGCGCTTCGGCGATTTGGTCAAGGGACGTCGCACTAACGAAAAGCGGCTTTTGAAGAGCTTTACCAAGCCTACCTTATCCGCAACTCCGGGAGATTTAAGCTTGGTCTTGCCTAAACGCCAGTTAGATGATATCATTGAGATGATATATGCTCTGGATAAGATTGCTCCTGGTATGGCTAACGCTGATACCCTGCTTTATGGCGTGGAGGTTAAGTTCTACAGTGCTCGCCTAGAGCTGGACGGCAATTTGGAAACCAAGATTCCCAATATGTTTGCCGTTGGCGATGGTGCGGGTATTACGAGGGGCTTGTCCCAAGCTAGTGCGTCGGGTGTATGGGTAGCACGAGTAATCGGTGACAGAGCAGAAGCACTATAAGGCACCATATGCGTCGCAATGGCTCATAGGAGTATTTCCGATACGCCGTCGTCGCCATTGCTCGCCTCTAGTACCTTCTAGCGCTTCTGAGATTAATGTAGGAAGGTGTTTTAGTAGTGAATTTTGAGTTTTTTGCGTTTTTAGTGTTCATGTCCTTTGTGTCCTTTGCCATTGCCTTTTTGGCTTATGCCATGGTGGTGCGTTGTATGGGAAAGGAAAGCTTTTTGTCCCGTCTGAGTCAGGTGCTTATTGTGCCGGCCTGCGTGGTTATTTATGACTTTATTTGTATTGCTGCTCCTAGCAGCTATCGTTATTTGATTGGAGGCCTTCCTCTCTTGGGTGTAGCTGGTCTGGCATTATATTATCGCTTTGTGAAGGGCGAAGATTTTGCCAATCCTCAAAAAACTCCTACCGAGCTGGCTCAAGCTAATGCGGAGCCGAAAAAGTTCAGCAAAAAATCTGCGCGCATTCATGAGGCTAGAAAAAAACGCGGTCGTGAATAAACTTGCTGATAATATGTTTTTTAGCAGGAGAATCGCCGGCAAAAAACGAATATATATAATGACAGAAGCAAAATAGCAGTGTGCGCTGCTGGTGAATATATGGAGGTGTTGTATATGTTCAAGAAAATTCTTGTTCCTGTTGATGGTAGTGAAGGCTCCTGGAGAGCATTGAATACTGCTGTAGAGCTGGGCAAAAAATTTGATAGTGATTTGTTGGTAGTAAACGTAATTCAGCCCTATAATAATGCAGCTTTGCTAGCTATTCCTCTGGATCATGCCACTGTAACCCAAGGCAATAGCGAGCTGGAGGAGATTGGCGATAAGGTTCTGGAGATGGCTGAGGAAAGATTGTCCGACTATCCTCATAAGACGGAATACAGTCTGGAGGTTGGTCACCCCTCCGAGCGCATTATCGCGCTGGCCAAAAAAGCCAATGCAGATGCTATTATTATCGGCAGCCGTGGCTTGTCCGGTATTGCTGAATTCTTCTTGGGTAGCGTTAGCTCCAAGGTATCCCAGTATGCATCTGTTCCCGTTTTAATCGTGAAATAAAATGCTGAGCCGTATCCTGGTACCCATTGATGGTACGGAATGTTCGTGGCGAGCTTTGGAATATGCCTGTGAGCTAGTGCGGCTGAGTGGCGGCAGTCTTGTAATTATGACTGTTGACAAGGGACGACATGCGGAGCCAGTGTTGGCGGCGGAGGGGGACGCCCTTTTTGCTCACATTGGTAACGAGGTGCTGGACTCCGCCAATGCCATGCTGGCAGGCAAAAACATCGATTGTACTTATCTCCTGGAGAATGGTGGCAACGTAGCCACCAGCATTTTGGAGACGGTGCAGGAGGAGGACTGCGATGGCATCGTGCTGGGCAGTCGTGGTATGGGCGTGCTGGAGGGCATTTTTCGCAGCAGCGTAAGCCAGCTGGTGCTGGAAAATGCCAACGTGCCCGTAACAATTGTTAAATAAGCTGTACAAGGAGGTGCCGTGAAAATGGTATCTCCTTGTTTTGTTCATATTTGTAAAAATTATGTATACATTGTCATTTCAGAGTGGTTTTGATTTTACAAAAGAGTACAGATAGTGTATACTAAATTTGCTGGTAGGAGAAATCCTGCTTTGAAATCAGGTCAACTTTTTATTATCTTTATCATTATAGAAAGAAGGGTAAAATCAATGGCAAAAATGAAAACCATGGATGGCAATACCGCTGCTGCGCACATTGCGTATGCTTTTACCGATGTTGCTTGTATCTATCCTATTACTCCGTCTTCCCCCATGGCTGAGGTTGTGGACGAATGGTCTGCTCAAGGCAGAAAGAATCTTTTTGGTCAACAGGTACGCGTTGTCGAAATGCAATCCGAGGCTGGCGCTGCCGGTGCCGTACACGGCTCCCTGCAGGCTGGTGCTCTGACCACCACCTTCACTGCTTCCCAAGGCCTGCTGCTCATGATTCCCAACATGTATAAAATCGCCGGCGAGCTTCTGCCGGGCGTTTTCCATGTTTCCGCACGTGCACTGGCTGCCAGCTCCTTGAATATTTTTGGTGACCATCAGGACGTTATGGCCTGCCGTCAAACTGGCTTTGCCCTGTTGGCTGAATCCTCCGTACAAGAGGTTATGGACTTGGCTGCTGTTGCTCATCTGACTGCTATCAAGAGCCGCGTGCCCTTCCTGAACTTCTTTGATGGCTTCCGTACCTCCCACGAAATTCAAAAGATTGAGGTTATGGACTACGAGGATTTGGAGAAGCTGTTGGATAAGGACGCTGTGGATGCTTTCCGCAAACGTTCCTTGAATCCGGATAACCCCGTACAACGCGGCAGCGCTCAAAATCCCGATATCTATTTCCAAACTCGTGAGACTGTAAACTCCTACTACGAGGCAGTTCCTGCCCTGGTAGAGGAATATATGGCCGAAATTTCCAAGATTACCGGTCGTGAATATCATCTGTTTAACTATTATGGTGCTCCTGATGCTGAAAACATCATCGTAGCTATGGGCTCCGGCTGCGACACTGCTCGCACCGTGGCTGAAGCACTGAACAAGGAAGGCCAAAAGGTCGGCGTCTTGGTAGTACACCTGTATCGACCCTTTGCCTTTGATGCTTTCATGAAGGCTATTCCTGAAACCGTAAAACGCATTGCTGTTTTGGACCGCACCAAAGAGCCCGGCTCCTTGGGCGAACCCCTGTACCTTGATGTACGCGCTGCCTTCTACAACAGCGACCGTAAGCCCCTCATCATCGGTGGTCGTTATGGCCTGGGCTCCAAGGACCCGCTGCCTCGCGACATCGAAGCAGTATTTGCTAACCTGGCATCCGCTGAACCCAAGAACAACTTTACCGTTGGCATCGTAGACGATGTTACTAACACTTCTTTGCCCGCTGGCAGAGATTTGGAGGTTGTTCCTGAAGGCACCACTGCCTGCAAATTCTGGGGTCTGGGCTCCGACGGCACCGTTGGCGCCAACAAGAACTCCATTAAGATCATCGGCGACCACACCGACATGTATGCTCAAGGCTACTTCTTCTATGATTCCAAAAAGTCCGGTGGCATCACCGTATCCCACCTGCGCTTTGGCAAAACTCCGATTCAGGCTCCCTATCTGATTGATGCTGCTGACTTTGTAGCTGTGCACAAGGCTTCTTATGTACATTCCTATGATGTTGTGGCAGGCATTAAAAAGGGTGGCACCCTGCTCTTGAACTGCGAATGGACTGCCGAAGAATTGTCCGAGCAGCTGCCTGCAGCTATGAAGCAATATATCGCTAAGAACAATATCAATCTGTACATCATTGACGCTGTGAAGATTGGCAAGGAAATCGGTCTGGGCGCTCGCATTAACATGGTTATGCAGGCTGCCTTCTTCAAGCTGGCTAACATCATTCCTATTGATGAAGCAGTTAAATACATGAAGGACGCTATTGAGCATTCCTATGGCAAGAAGGGCCAAGCAGTTGTTGATATGAACTACGCTGCTGTAGACGCCGGCGTCAACGCTGTTGTGAAGGTGGCTGTTCCTGAAGCTTGGGCAACCGCTGAAGATACCAAGGCTGCTGCTAAGACCGGCAATGACTTCGTAGATAAGATTATGGTTCCCATGAACCGCTTGGAAGGCGACAAGCTGACTGTTGGCGATTTGATGACCGTCAACGACGGCACCTTCCCCAGTGGCACCTCCGCTTACGAAAAACGCGGCGTTGCTCTGGATGTTCCTGAATGGAATCCTGATACCTGCATCCAATGTAACCAATGCGCCTTTGTTTGCCCCCATGCTGCTATTCGCCCCGTATTGATGGATGAAGCCGAGGCGGCTGCTGCTCCGGCAATTATGGCTAAGAAGCCTGCAATCGGCGCTAAGGGCATGACCTTTACTATTAATGTTTCCCCGCTGGATTGCTTGGGCTGCGGTAACTGTGCCCAGGTTTGCCCGGCTCCCAAGGGCAAGGCGCTGGTTATGAAGCCGCTGGATACGCAGCTGGCTAAGGCTGAAGCTTGGGAATATGCTACCAAGAAGGTTGCAGTAAAACCGAACCCGGTAAATAAATACACCATGAAGGGCTGCCAATTTGAAGAGCCCTTGCTGGAGTTCTCCGGCGCCTGCGCTGGTTGCGGTGAAACTCCTTATGCTAAGCTGGTAACCCAGCTCTTTGGTGACCGCATGATGGTTGCCAACGCTACCGGTTGCTCCTCCATTTGGGGTGCATCCGCTCCCTCCATGCCGTACACCAAAAATGCGGCTGGTCACGGTCCTGCTTGGGCTAACTCCCTCTTCGAGGATAACGCTGAGTATGGCTTAGGCATGTACACCGGCGTTGCCCAAAATCGCGCTAAGGTTGCTGACATCATTAACGAAGCTTTGACCAAGGATATTCCTGCTGAATTGAAGGCTGCTATGGAAGCATGGCTGGCAGGCAAGGAAGACGGAGAAGGCTCTCGTGAACGCGCTAACGCTTTGGAAGCTGCTGTTGCTGCTCATAAGGACGAGTGCTCTACCTGTGCTGCTCTGTACGAAATGAAGCAATACTTCGTAAAACGCTCCAACTGGATCTTTGGCGGTGACGGCTGGTCCTACGATATCGGTTACGGCGGTGTGGACCATGTTTTGGCATCCGGCGAAGATGTAAACATTATGGTCTTCGATACCGAAGTATACTCCAACACTGGTGGTCAATCCTCCAAGGCTACTCCGACCGCAGCAGTTGCAAAATTTGCTGCCAGTGGCAAGAAGACCAAGAAGAAGGACCTTGGCATGATGGCTATGAGCTATGGCTATGTTTATGTAGCACAGGTAGCTATGGGCTACGACAAGAACCAACTGTTGAAGGCTTTGAAGGAAGCAGAAGCATATCATGGTCCGTCCCTGATCATCTGCTATGCTCCCTGCATCAACCATGGTTTGAAGGCTGGCATGGGCTGCAGCCAATTAGAAGAAAAGCGTGCCGTTGAATGTGGCTATTGGGCAACCTATCGCTACAATCCGGAGCTGAAGGCTCAGGGCAAGAACCCCTTCACCCTGGATTCCAAGGAGCCCACCGGCAATTTCCGTGAATTCCTCATGGGCGAGGTTCGCTTTAGCTCCCTGCAAAAGACCTTCCCGGAAACCGCAGAGGCTCTGTTTGAAAAGACTGAAGCTGATGCCAAAGCTCGCTTAGAAGGCTACAAAAAGCTGGCTGCTCAAGAATAATTGAGCTTACAAAGGTATAAGCAATAAGAAAGCCTCTGGCTGTACTCGAAAGAGTGGAGCCAGAGGCTTTTGCATGTGTGCATAGTTGAGAACTTGTGCAAGCAAGTTAAGCTGAAAGTTGTACCCTAGACTTGCTCACCAAATGCTTTTTAAGATGGGCAATAAAATAGGCGCTAAGATGGAGGTGGCGATGCCCGTGAGGGCAATCGCCACACCGCCAATGGCCAGCTGCACCGGGCTCACACCAGCGCAGGCGCTGGTGCCGAGCCCGTGGCTGCTGGCGCCGATGGCAAGGCCAGCGGCGATATCGTTCTTGATGCCAAAAAGCTTGAGCAGCTTGTGGTTGAAGGTTGCCCCCAGCATGCCGGTGAAAATGACCGCGGCAGTGGTCAGGGCCGGGATGCCGCCGATGGTTTTGGAAACATCAATGGCAATAGGGGTGGTGACGGATTTTGGAATTAGGCTTAAGAGTACCTTTTCGCTGGCACCCAAGCCCTTGGCACAAAAATAAACCACTACAATGGCCACGAGAGTGGCAATGGTTACGCCGCCTAAAATGGGCAGAGCCTGTTGGGCAATTACCTTACGGTTTTTGTACAAGGGTAAAGCCAAAGCAATGGTGGCCGGTCCCAAGAGAAAGTTGATAAACTCTGCCCCAGCGGCGTATTGCTTGTATTCTACGCCCGGGGTACAGGTCAAAAGCGCAATGATGCCCACGCAGGCAGGCACGAAGGGTGGCAGTACCCGCAGACCCAGTCTGTCCACAAGTATTTCGCTAAAGGCGTATAAAATAACGGTTAGGCCAATGCCAAAAAGGGGCGAATTAAGTAAGCTATCTGGAAACATTTATTTCCCTCCCTTCTTGAGCATACCCTGCAAAAAGAGAGCAGTGGAGCCCAAAACTGCAATGCTGGCAGCCACAATGGTCACTAAAATGGGTAGCCATTCAGCGCGAATCACATCGGCGTAAAGAATGACGCTGACGCCTGCGGGCAAAAAGAGCATGCCCATTTTGGAAATCAAAATATCGCAGATACCTTCCACCGAGTTGGCCGGGATGACGCCGCCGCAAAGGAGCGCGGTTAAAATCAGCATGCCCAAAAGTGCCGGTGGAAAGGGCACCCCTAAAGCGTTAATAACCAGCGTGGATACCCATTGTAATAATAATAGAAAGGCAATACCACGCAAAAGAGCTGTTGGTGACATAATTCTTCCTCCTCATAAAAGCAAAACAAAAAAGTGATTTTATTGTCCCACAAGCCTTGCTTACTGTCAAGAAAGAAGGACAAAGATTTCACTAAATTAACAAATTTACCTATTTGACTTTTTGACTTTTACTGTTATAATACATAATAGAAAGAGTAGAAAACCCCTCCACCGCAAGCGGCAAATCTGTACGCAGTATGGAGGGAATTGGTAATAGATACAGGAGGGAAATATTATGAACGAAAACTACAGCGAAGAGCTGAAAGCCATTTTAGAAGCAGCCCAACAGCAGGCTGTGATGCGTTATCATCAAGAGCTGACCACAGCTCACGTTTTGGCTGCCCTGTGCGGCAGTGAAGGCTTCTTTAAATATTTGCTGCAAAGCCTGCACATTGACGAAGCAGCCTTTACCCAAGAGGCCAAGTCTTTAGTAGAAAAAATCCCCGGTGTCAAGGGTCAGGACCGTCAGCTGATGATGGGTACCGGCTTTGCCCGGGTTATGGCTATGCTCAATCAAAATGCTAAGGGTGCCATCACCGTGGGCGACATGGTAGCTACCATGGCCAGCGATGGTGACAACGATGTTGTGTCCCTGTTCCGCAAATACGGCATCGACAAAAAGAAGGTGGAGGCCGCTTGGATGCAGTACCAAAGCACTGCTGCGGACGAAGAGACCAAAAAGACCTTGGAAAAATATGGCCAGGATTTGACTGCTAAGGCTAGGGAAGGCAAGCTGGACCCGGTAATCGGCCGCGACGAAGAAATTCGTCGCGTTATCGAAATCCTGAGCCGTCGCAAGAAGAACAACCCCGTGCTCATTGGCGAGCCCGGCGTTGGCAAAACTGCCATCGCTGAGGGCCTTGCCCGCCGCATCGTGGCTGGGGACGTGCCGGAAAGCTTGAAGAACAAGACCTTGTACGCACTGGATTTGGCAGCGCTGGTGGCTGGTGCCAAATTCCGTGGCGAATTCGAAGAGCGCCTGAAGAAGGTGCTTAAGGCTGTCAGCGACAGCGCAGGCCAGATTATTATGTTTATCGATGAGCTGCATACCGTAGTGGGCGCAGGTGCCGCCGAGGGCGCCATGGACGCGGGCAATATTTTAAAGCCCATGCTGGCTCGTGGCGAGCTGCGTTGCATTGGTGCTACCACGCTGAACGAATATCGCAAATACATCGAAAAGGATAGCGCTTTAGAGCGCCGCTTCCAGCCCGTCATGGTTAAGGAGCCCGGGGTGGAGGACACCATCTCCATCCTGCGTGGCCTGCGTGAACGCTACGAGGTGCATCATGGCGTGCGCATTAAGGATGCTGCCCTGGTAGCTGCTGCAGTGCTCTCCAATCGTTACATCAACGACCGCTTCCTGCCGGACAAAGCCATCGATTTGGTGGACGAGGCTGCTGCCCGTCTGCGCACCGAAATCGATTCCTTGCCCTCCGAGCTGGACGAGAGCAAGCGCCGCATTTTGCAGCTGGAAATCGAAGCTCAGGCCCTCGCCAAGGAGGACGACGATGCTTCTAAGGAACGTCTTGTTAAGCTCAACGAAGAGCTGGACAAGCTGCGCAAGGCCAACGAAGAGCTGGTTAAGCGCTGGGATGCGGAAAAGGCTTCCATTGCTCGCGTGCGCGAGGTAAAAAAGGAAATTGATGCTGTGAAACAGCAGATGGAGCAGGCCGAGCGCGATTATGATTTGAATAAGCTGGCGGAGCTGAAATATGGTCGTCTGCCCGCTTTACAAAAGGAGCTGACAACACTTTCTACCAAGGACGAGCAGGGCAATGACAATGTGCTCTTGAAGGAAGAGGTGGACGAGGAGGATATCGCTAAGGTTGTCAGCACTTGGACCGGCATTCCCGTTGCCCGCTTGGGCAGCGGCGAACGCGAAAAGCTGGTACATCTGGAGGAAATCCTGCACCAGCGCGTTGTGGGTCAGGACGAAGCAGTTAAGGCCGTAAGTGAGGCCGTGGTCCGTGCCCGTGCCGGCATCAAGGACCCCAATCGCCCCATTGGCTCCTTCATCTTCCTTGGCCCCACTGGCGTGGGCAAAACCGAGCTGGCCAAAACCTTGGCCAAGGTACTCTTTGATGATGAGCGCAACATGGTGCGTATCGATATGAGCGAATACATGGAGAAGCACACTGTTTCTCGCCTGATTGGTGCCCCTCCGGGATATGTGGGCTATGACGAGGGTGGCCAGCTCACCGAGGCTGTGCGCCGTCACCCCTATTGCGTCATCCTGCTGGACGAAATCGAAAAGGCCCATGCGGACGTTTTCAACGTACTCTTGCAGGTGCTGGACGATGGTCGCCTGACCGATGGCCAGGGCCGCAGCGTGGACTTTAAGAATACCCTGATTATCATGACTAGCAACCTGGGTAGCAGCGAAATTATGAAGAACCAAGGCCAAATGGATCGGGAAAAGATTCAGCAAATGCTGATGAACTTCTTCCGTCCTGAGTTCTTGAACCGTGTGGATGATATCGTCACCTTCAAGCCCCTGCAGCAGGAGCAGATTAAGGATATCGTTAAGCTGGTACTGCACGAGCTGGGCGAGCGTCTGAATAAGCAGCTGGAGCTGACACTCACCGCTACCGACGAGGCTGTGTCCTTCCTGGCACAGGCTGGCTTTGACCCTGCCTTTGGCGCAAGACCCTTGAAACGCCTTATTGTGCACACTGTAGAAAATATCCTGGGTCGCAAAATTGTGGCCGGTGAAATCAAAAATGGCGAAAAAGCAGAGGTTGTGCTCCGCGATGGCGCTATTGATGTAGTATTAAAATAATAGCTTCTAAAGACTGTCGCCTACTTTTAGGGTGGCAGTCTTTTTTTGCAGGTAAAAAGCCATCAGTGTAGAATAATATGATTAAAGAGGTGAGCGGATATGTTATTCACACTGATTAAACGCTTCATTGAAGCTGCCTTGCTGGTGCTGTGCCTGTTTATGAGCGGAATGTTGGGCACAGTTAGCGAAGCCGCGTCTTTGGATTACACTGATGCACGCAATTGGGCCTATTGGCGGGAGGGCAAGGACAAGGCGGTGGACTGCTTTTTGATCTGTCCCACGGTCACTTTGGGCGGTGTTGGCAACTACAATCTGACGCTGGACGACAGGCAGAGAGGTGAGCTGCGAGCCTTCGTGGGGGCGCTGAATATGGAGCGTGGCATTTATGATGCCAGCTGCACCATGTATGCACCCTATTATCGGCAGATATCCTTGGCTGCCTACAAGCTACCCCCTCGTGAGCAGGAGCAGTATTTGCAGGTGGCTTATGAGGATGTGCGGGCAGCATTCCAAGCCTATTTGAAACAGAGCAATAAGCCAGTGGTGTTAGCAGGCTTTTCCCAAGGCGCGGATATGTGCATTCGGCTTTTGAAGGAGTTTGGAGCGGACGCGGCGGTGGCTAAGCGCTTGGTGGCCTGTTATGCCATCGGTTGGCGTATCACAGAAAAAGAGCTGGCAGCTTATCCACATTTAAAAATGGCTCAAGGTGCCGCTGATATTGGCGTCATTGTAAGCTTTAACTCCGAAAGCCCTGCTGTAAAATCTTCTTTAATGGTACCGGCGGGTGTCAAAACAAAGTCTATCAACCCCTTGACCTGGCGCACGGATAATAATTATGCCAGCGCCATGCATAACAAGGGTGCCTGCTTTACGGATTACAGTGCCAATATCAAAAAGGAAGAGCCCTATTTTTGTGGAGCGTGGCTGGATGCAGAGCGGGGAACGCTGAAGATTAACAGTAAGATTACAGCTCAGGCTTATCCACCGGTTTTAGATATTTTCGCGCCCGGCGTTTTTCATATTTATGATTACCAGTTTTTCTACCGCAATTTGCAGGAAAATGTCAAGCTGCGCACCGGTGCTTATTGGAGATAGGGCAGGATGAGCCTAGATAAGATTGTTACATACTGTTTTTCTGAGAGCGGATTTTGCTAAAAATGGTGTTAAGCTAATGAAAAAATGCAGGACATATGTTATAATAATATGAATAAAATCTAAAGGAGGCAGTGCCATGAAAATAGAGTTTACGAAAATGCACGGCGCTGGCAACGATTACGTATATGTGGACTGCACTAAGGAAGAGCTGCCACATCCGGAAATTATTTCCGAATACGTCAGCCATCGTCGTTTTAGCATTGGCAGTGACGGACTGATTTGCGTGTGCAAATCCGATGTTGCTGATTTTAAAATGCGCATGTTCAATGCTGACCGCTCCGAAGGTAAAATGTGCGGCAACGGCATTCGCTGCGTGGCAAAATTTGTCTATGACAAGGGTTTGACGGACAAGAACCCTGTAACCATCGAAACCTTGTCCGGCATCAAAACTGTGGAAATGCAAGTGGAGGAGGGAAAGGTTGTGTCTGCTAAGGTGGATATGGGTAAACCCGTTTTTAAGGCTACGGAAATTCCGATGAATTGTGACCACTATATTTTTGTGGACCAAGGCTTGGTTTTGGATGATATGCATGATGATGTGACCAAGGAAAAGGTAGTGTTCAATGGCACCGCTATTTCCATGGGCAATCCGCACTTTGTAACCTTTGTGGACGATGTGGATGCTTTGAATTTGGAAGAATTGGGACCGCAATTTGAGCATCACAAGCTGTTCCCCGAGGGCGTGAACACCGAGTTTGTGCAGGTTATCGATAAGAACACTGTTAAGTTCCGCGTGTGGGAGCGCGGCAGCGGCGAGACCTGGGCCTGTGGCACCGGTGCTAGCGCAGTGGCTGTGGCCTGCATCATGTTGGGTCGCGCCGGCAAGAAGGGCGAGCCTCTGACTGTTATTGCCAAGGGTGGTACTTTGCAGGTTACCCATGCCAAGGACGACCATGTGTATTTAGAAGGTCCGGCAGTGGAAGCTTTTGTAGGCACTGTGGAAGTACCGGACGAAGTTAAATAAAACGTGCTATAAGGCACCATCTGCTTTGTCAGAGCTCCTAGACGTACTACTAGTACGCCGTCGTCGTTCTTTCGCGCATCTGGTACCTTCTAACACGTTTAAGAAAATATAAATATATTATACTTTTATTTCAAATGGGGGTTTATTAAAATGGCTTTTGTAAACGAAAATTATTGCAATCTGAAGGAATCCTATCTCTTCGCGGATATTGCCCACAAGGTAAGTGCTTATGCAGCAGCTCATCCCGAAAAAAAGATTATTCGCTTGGGCATTGGTGATGTAACCCGTCCCCTGGCACCCTGCGTAGTAGAGGCGATGACCAAGGCAGTTGCCGAAATGGGCGTACAAGAAACCTTCCGTGGCTATGGCCCGGAGCAGGGCTATGATTTCCTGCATGATGCGCTGGTAAAATATTATGCTACCTTTGGCGTAACCTTGGACAGCGATGAAATTTTCATCAGCGATGGTGCTAAGAGCGACTGTGGCAATATCACCGATATCTTTAGCAACGCCAACACTATTTTGGTTCCGGACCCGGTATATCCCGTATATCTGGACACTAATATTATGTGCGGCCGCAAGATTGTCTTCATGGCTGGTGGCCCGGAGAACGATTTTCTGCCCATGCCCGATGACAATGTAAAGGCAGATGTTATCTATCTGTGCTCTCCTAACAACCCCACCGGCGCAGCTTATACCAAGGAGCAGCTGGAAAAATGGGTTGCTTATGCTCTGAAAAATGACGCAGTTATCCTCTACGATGCTGCTTATGAAGCATTCGTAGCTGATCCTGCTATTCCCCGCAGCATTTTCGTTATCGAGGATGCTAAAAAATGCGCCATCGAGCTGTGCTCCATGTCCAAAACCTGTGGCTTTACCGGCACCCGCTGCGGCTACACCGTTGTGCCCAAGGCACTGGTGCGCAAAACCACCGATGGCCGCGAGCTGGAGCTGAACAAGATGTGGCTGCGTCGCCAAACCACCAAGTTCAACGGTGTGCCCTACATCGTGCAACGTGGCGCTGAGGCTGCTTACAGCCCCCAAGGAGTAAAGGAATGCCGCGAAAACATCGCTTATTACCAGGAAAATGCCCGCATTATGATGGAGGGCTTTGACAAGACCGGCATCAAATATTATGGCGGCGTGCATTCTCCGTACATTTGGCTGCAATGCCCCAATGGCATGACCAGCTGGGAATTCTTCGATTTCCTGCTCGAAAAGCTGCAAATCGTTGGCACTCCGGGTGCTGGCTTTGGTGCTAAGGGCGAGGGTTATTTCCGCCTGACCGCTTTTGGCAGCCGGGAAAATACCATCGAGGCTATGGAACGCATTGTTAATGGCCTGAAGTAAGAGCGAAGGCTAGTTAACGCCTTAAAATAAGAGTGGAAGCTAGGGACTGCCTCTTGCTTGCTGACTAAATAATAATCACAAATTTAAAGCCGTACTACTCATATCAGTGTGGGTAGTACGGCTTTATTAATTCTTACGCTATGTTATTATTTTCCGGCAGCTTCTTGTTGGGGCTTCGGCAGCAGCACCTTCAAATCGTTGAGCAGGGGCTTTTCGCCGTTCAGCACGAAAACATATACAAAACGGGCAGCGGGCACCTTTTCCGCAATAATTTGGTAGGTCAGCACATCCGCATCATCAAATTTTTCCACCACGCGCAGCTTGTTGGTGGTCACCTTACCAAAATCCGTAGCCAGTTGGGCATGGAAATTGGCATAGGCGGATTCCGTAAAATTCTTTTGCATTTCAGCACTGATGGAAGGGCTGATGGCCTTGTAATTGCCCTCCATAAATTTAGCAACAATAGCTTCCTCGGCATCCAAAATCTTGCCGCTGGCAGCACTGCACACAGCACTCAAGCCCAATGTCAGCAGCATAACCAGCAGCATTACTATCTTTTTCATCGGCAAAATCCTCCTTTAATGGCACAGAAAACATACTTTGTCATTAGCTAATTCCGTACCTTTTTATATTATAAGCCTTTCTCCACAAGCAAGCAAGCCACTTTTCACAAGCATTTCCCATCACCGTTGACTTGAAGTGGACTTTACATGGTATAATATACAAAACGATGCTTTTCTTTTGGAGGTACTTTACAATGCATATGGCTGATGCTTTAGTAAGCCCCGGCGTGGCTCTGACCATGTACACTGCCAGCGCCGTGGTGGCTGCTTATTCTATTAAAAAAGTGCGGGAGGAAAACAATCCCCGCAAAATTCCCTTGATGGGTATTATGGGGGCCTTTGTTTTTGCTTCTCAAATGCTTAATTTTACTATTCCCGGCACCGGCTCCAGCGGCCATTTGTGCGGTAGCATGCTGCTGGCGGCGCTGCTGGGACCCCAAGCCGCCTTTTTAACCATGATTGGCATTTTAGCCATCCAATGCCTGCTCTTTGCGGATGGCGGGCTTTTGGCCTTAGGCTGCAATATTTGGAATATGGCCTTTTATGGCTGCTTTGTGGGCGGACTTTTAATTTGGCAGCCCCTTTTGCGCCATGGCGTGAGCAAAATGCACATTATTGTGGCTTCTATGCTTGGTTCCATCTTCACCCTGCAGCTGGGTGCCTTCAGCGTGGTTTTGGAAACCACTGCTTCCGGCATTACAGAGCTGCCCTTTAGTGCCTTTGCCCTTACCATGCAGGGCATTCATTTGGCTATTGGTGCGGTAGAGGGTGCTATTATCGCCTCCGTACTGCTCTTTATTTATCAGGCCCGTCCGGAGCTTTTGGCGGGCCACAGCGGCGCTGCTAGCGGCCACTACAGCTTCGCCCAAACCCTCGCCGTTTTGGCAGGTGCCACAGCCATTGCCGGTGGCGGTCTTTCCCTTGTCGCTTCCGAAAATCCCGACGGCTTGGAGTGGTCCTTGGAAAAAATTGCCGGCACGGCAGAGCTAGAGGGCAACGGCCTGTGGCACGCAGCGGCGGCTCAGCTGCAGGAGCTGACAGCCCTCTTGCCGGATTATGCTTTCCCGGGCTCCGAATCCGCCTGGGGTACCATCTTTTCCGGACTCTTTGGCAGCGCCTTGGTCGTTTGCTTATGCCTGGCCTGCTGCTATCTGTTCAAGCTTTTTAAGCATAACGAAGCATGAAAAAAATCACCCGCGCACTTTCAGAAATCAACGCCTTAAACGCCCTATCCCAGCAGCAAAGCCCCCTTCATGCTATGCATCCTCTGGCAAAGCTTTTGGTCACCATGGGTTATATTGCCCTGCTCATGTCCTTTGGCAAGTACGAGCTTTTGGCTCTGCTCTGTATGGGAATATATCCCCTGTGGGGCTTCCATAAAAGCCAGCTTTCCTGGCAAAAATGCCTTTGGCGCCTGCGCCTGCTTGTGCCCTTGATTTGCCTCGTGGGCCTAGCAAATCCCTTTTTTGACAAGCATGTCTTCGTTTTTGGCGAATGGCAGCTCAAGGCGGGCTATGTTTCCTTGCTTACCCTGATGCTCAAGGGCTTGTGGGCTCTTTTGGCCTCCTATCTGCTCATTGCTACCACCAGCATTGAGCAGCTTTGCTATGCCCTGCGCCTTTTGCATGTGCCCAAGCTTTTAGTGACGCAATTTTTGTTAACCTATCGTTATTTGACACTGCTCTTGGAGCAGGCAGACACCATGGCTCAGGCTTACGCTCTGCGTGCGCCCAAGCAGAAGGGCGTGCATTTCAAGGTATGGGGCTCCTTGGCGGGCCAGCTTTTGCTGCGCAGCATTGACCGAGCCAATAATCTTTATGCCAGCATGCTCCTGCGTGGTTATCAAGGTGAATATTATTACGGCGGGCCCATTGCTTCCTGGCATAAAAGGGACTGGCATTATCTGCTGGCCCTCTTTGCTGTGCTGATAGTAATACGCCTTTTGCCTTGGAGCCTAGTCTTCACCAAGCTGATGGGAGGAAAATTCCTATGAGTCATATTCATATAGATATTCAAAATTTATCCTTTGGCTACGAAGCAAACCAGCCCATTTTGCAGCACATCAGCCTGCATGCCGGGGAGCATGAGTCCATCGGCATTATTGGCGCCAACGGCGTGGGTAAATCCACCCTTTTAAAGCTGCTGGTAGGGCTGGAGCTGGGCTTCACCGGGTATATTCGTGTGGAAGAAATCCCCGTGGAGGCCAAAACCTTGCCCCTCCTGCGAGAAAAAATCGGTTATGTGTTTCAGGATAGCGACAGCCAGCTTTTTATGTCCACGGCCTATGAGGATATTGCCTTTGCTCCCCGCAATTACGGCTTGCCGGAGGCGGAGGTAGAGCGACGGGTTAGCTTTGCTTTAAAGCAGGTGGGGATCCCCCATTTGCGCAACAAGCAGATTTTTAAGATGTCCGGAGGCGAAAAAAAGCTGGTGTCCTTAGCCACGATTTTATCCATGACGCCGGATATTATTCTCTTGGACGAGCCTTCCATTGCGCTGGACCCCCGCAATCGGCGCCAGCTTATCAACCTGCTAAACAGCTTTGAGCATCTCAAAATTATTGCTACCCATGACTTGGATTTAGTGCTGGACACCTGCCAACGCACTATCATTTTGGCAGATGGCCGCATTGTTGCTGACGCTCCCACAGAGGTAATCCTCACAAATAAAAAGCTGCTAGAGGACAATGGCTTGGAGCTGCCCCTGTCCCTGTCGAAAACAGTGCATAAATAAGTACCACATTGTGCACCGGGACGGACGGCGCATTCCCGTGGTTGATTATGGACTCTTGGCTCAGCGCAAGGATAGTGCCGTTTTTTATGTCTTTGTGCATGAAGATGTGCCTTAAAGCATGTTCCCTACGTGAGCACGTGAGCAAAAGGGAACTTTCTAAATGTTTTATACACATTACAAATAAAGCCGTACTACCCACACTGATATGAGTAGTACGGCTTTTGTGATTAACAGTATTTATTTTACCAATTCAGCGAGGCCGCCCTTGTCGTGCAGGCCCACAGCAGTCTTCACCAGCTTGCCATCCTTGAAAACCAGCAGGGTGGGGATGGACATAATGCTGAATTTTTCTGCAAGGTCAGGGTTTTCGTCCACATTTACCTTGCCCACCTTGATTTCCGGATGCTCCGCCGCAAAGGCTTCCAAAATGGGAGCCTGCATGCGGCAGGGACCACACCGGGTTGCCCAAAAGTCAACCAAAACAGGCTGCTTAGCTGCCAAAACTTCTTGTGCAAAATTGCCAGTAGTAAATTCCATTGCCATATAAAACACTCCTTTATACTGTAAAATTAATATTGTTTAGCGGCCGCGGGCGGCCGGCGCCATGGGCGCCGGCAAATCCCCGCGGCTTTTATTGCTGTCGCAAAAACTTGATGGCCGCCAGGCCTGCCCGTGCACCGTCGTGCACGGCCTTGGCCACCTGCTTAAGGCCGCCGATGCAATCGCCAGCGGCGAAAAGACCGGGGATATTGGTGGCGCCATCAGCGTCCACCTTGATGAAGCGGCCCTCTAGCTGGGCTCCCAGCTTGCGGGCTATGTCGGTGCTGTCGGCGGTGCCCAAAGCGATGAACAGGCCGTTCACCTCCAGCTCACTGCCGTCGGCAAAATGCACTGCCTCCAGCTTTCCTGCGCCGGTCACGGCCGTGACCGGAGTGGCGATGGTGGCGAAGCCTGCGGCTCTAGCTGCGCTGTCGTCCTGACCGTTGGTCAGGACAGTGACCTGTGCGGCGATGTGCCGCAAATATTCCGCTTCGTGCAGGGCGAAGGAGCCATGCCCCAGCACTGCCAGCTTTTTCTTGCGAAAGAAAAAGCCGTCGCAGACTGCGCAGTAGCTGATGCCCTTGCCCTCGTACTCCACCAGTCCCGGCAGGTTGAGGGTGACATTCTTCGTACCCGTGGCTAAAATCAGTACGGGAGCGGGCAAGGGCTTCGCCTGCTCCTTGAGGGTAAGCACGAAGCTGTCAAAATATTCCACGGCCAGCACCTCGTCCTGGATGATGTCCACACCTAAATTGCGGGCTTGTTCCAAGCCCTCGGCGTAAAGACGGGGACCGCTGACCGCCGCCCCATAAAAATTATCAATTTTGTGGGCGCGGGCCAGGGCACCGGGGCCGTTTTCGACGATGGCTACGCGCAGGTTGGCGCGGGCCAGGTACAAGGCGGCGGAGACTCCGGCGGGGCCGCCGCCGATGATAACAACATTATAGTTTTCCATAAGCTGAACCTCCTTTGCGGTTCATGGGCAAGCTGGTGCCGCTTACTCCTTTGTTGACTCTACTTGCTTGTGTTGAGTGTCTGTAGAAAGAGTATTTTCAAAATAAACACTCGTAGAAGGAAATGCGCAGCTAACGCCAACCTCTTCTAGCAAGGCCATAATGCGCAAATTAATCTCCTGCAAAATATCAAGATATTCCTTTTGATTGCCTGTGCGGGCATAGCAGGTAATGCGCACATCAAGGCTGCTGTCGTTGTAATTGACAAAATGCACGCGGATATCGTCATGATACAAGCGCTCATGGTTGCCCAAATACTCCTTCAGTTTGGCGATAAGCGTTTCGATTTGTGCCGCTGTGCTGCTATAGGTGAGTCCTAGGGTGAAGTCGATGCGCCGTTTCTCACGCAGGGTAAAGTTGGTGATGGGCGTGTTACTCAAAAGGGAGTTGGGCACATAAACCAGCTCTTGGGGGAAGGTGCGGATACAGGTGCTGCGGAAGGAGATTTTTTCCACCACGCCCTCCACACCGTTGGCCAAAATCCAATCACCAATTTTAAAGGGCTTGTCCAAGACGATGATGAGGCTGCCAAACACATTGGCCAAAGCATCCTTGGCGGCAAAGGCCACTGCCACGGAGCCAATACTCAAGGACGCGATAAAGCCGCTGATGTCATAGTTCCATTCCCGTGCTACCGTCACAAAGCAGAGCACAACAACCACTAAGCGCAAAACTGTGGAGCAAATATTGGATAAGGAATCCTCAGGACGTATGCCTGCTTTTTCCAGAACATCCAGCATGATACCGTGGGTGGTGTCGCTGACGTTATAGCAGCCCCAAAAGAAGCATAGGACGATGGTGCTGCGCATGACTCTGTCCAAAAAGGTTGTCCAATAGTTGGTGTCCAGGGGTGCCGCATTCAAGGCTGCATAAAAAGCCGCCACATATAAAAAGGCGTTGATAGGATGCTCGAAGGCAGCCAGCAAATCCTCACCATTTTTAAAGGAGATAACATTGGTGAGACGGCGCAGTAAGCGCAGCAAAAAATGCTTATACACATAACGCAAAAAGGTGAAAAAGCAGAAGGCACCAAGGGCAGGATACCAGGGCGCTAGCTGTACAATTAAGTCATTCATGGGTGATGCCTCCTTTCTAGGGTGTATTTCCTTATTTATTGTAGCATTTTCCTTTGCAATAGACAATGATTTTACATTTTTTTCGAATTCTCGTGACATAAAGTTAGACAAGTGTTTATCTGAATGTGGTATAATAGCCTTAATAATATTTGGAGGGAGCACTATGGACTTTTTTGTAGAGAGAACGCTGGCTTTATTTGTGGCTGTGCTGTGTCCTTTACTAACCATATTTGATTTGCCGGGCAATAGCATTCTTTTGCTAACCGGCTTAGGCTTTGCCTTTTATAATGAGAGTGCCTTTTTTAGCGGACGGTTGCTTTCGGCCATGGTTTTGGTGTATCTCTTGGGCGAGGCCTGGGAGTTTTGCGTTTCCCTGTTCGGCATTAAAAAGGAAAAGGTTTCCTGGCTGGCAGTGCTTTTGATTGGCATGGGTGGCTTTGCGGGGACTCTGGTGGGCACCACGATTTTACCTATTTTGGGCTCCATCCTGGGCGGTGTTGTGGGTGCCAGCGCTACGGCCTTTTTATACGAGCTGGCTCGCACGGGAATGCAAAAAAATGCAGCTCATCTGGCCTGGGAGGCCGCGAAAATGCGGTTTTTTGCCATTTTGGGCAAGATTTGTTCTGGCATTGCTCTAGCGGCACTGCTGATTAAACAGGTTTATTTTTAATTTTAATATATTTATGAGGTGAAAAAATGGAATTTACTTTTGCACACAACAATTTCAACGTTTTGGATTTGGACAAGAGCCTAAAGTTTTATAAGGAAGCTTTGGGACTAAAGGAGGCACGCCGTAAGGTGGCCAGCGATGGCAGCTTTATTTTGGTGTATTTGACTGATGGTAAGACTCCCCACCAGCTGGAGCTGACCTGGCTGCGTGACCGCAAGGAGCCGTATAATTTGGGTGAAAATGAATTCCATTTGGCTTTTGTAGTGGAGGATTATGAGGCAGCCCATGCTAAGCACAAGGAAATGGGATGCATCTGCTACGAAAACCCGGCCATGGGCATTTATTTTATTATTGACCCGGATAACTACTGGCTGGAGATTTTACCGAAAAAATAAGACGTATTATCAGGCGTCATCTACTTCGACAGGGCTCTTAAGAGTAGCAAAGGAGAGTCATTATGGATTTGCAAAATTGCGTTGTCATGGCCAGCGGCAAGATGCGCCAATGTGCCTATGACAAATTAAATAGCGAGGTACATTTATTGGGCTGGCAGCAGGGTGGTCGTATGCCCAAGGAGCAATTTGATGAGTGGCTTGCTGAGGCGGAAGCGCTGTTTTCCACGGGCAATATTCGCATTGACGAAAAGCTTTTGGCCAAGGCACCCAAGCTGAAGGTTATTGCTCAAGCCAGCGTGGGTTATGACAATATTGATGTTGCGGCCTGCGCTGCCAGGGGCATTCCTGTGGGCAACACGCCGGGTGTTTTGGTGGATGCTGTGGCCGATTTGGCCTATGGCCTGATTATCGACAGTGCCCGCCAAATTGTGAGGGCTCATGGGCATGTAAAAAGCGGTGCCTGGGGCGAGCGTAAGCCCTTTGGCCTGACCACGGATTTGGCAGGCAAGACGCTGGGCATTATTGGCATGGGAGATATTGGCAGTGCTATTGCCAAGCGTGCTCAAGCCAGCTCCATGCAGGTGGTTTACCACAATCGTCATCAGCGCAATGATGATGCCAAGCTAGGCGTAAAATATGTAAGCCAGGAGGAGCTTTTGACTACGGCGGACTTTATTTTGCTGGCGGTAACGCTGAATCCCTCCACCAAGCATTTAATCAACGCTGAGACCATTGCTAAGATGAAGCGGGGCGTGCGGTTGATAAACATCAGTCGTGGCGCTGTTGTGGATACGGAGGCCCTCTATGAGGCTTTAGTTAGCGGTCAGGTGGCCTATGCAGCTATGGATGTGACGGACCCGGAGCCGTTGCCCGGGGAGCACAAGCTCCTGAGCTTGCCCAATGTGACGGTTACTCCTCACATGGCCAGCGCCACCACGGAAACTCGCGATGCCATGGCCATGCTGACAGTGGAGAATATTTTGGCAGGCTTGGCGGGTGCGCCTTTGCCGGCTGAGGTGAAAGTAAAATAAAAATGCACCCTCTTTTGGAGCAGCACAGCTACTGCAAGGGAGGGTGACTTATTACCTATAAGGGGATTGATAAACCATGAAAGCAAGGCTTTGTCTCCATGGTGTGGATGTTAAGCATCAGGCTCAGCTTTTGGGGCTGGTGAAAAAAGAACTAGCTGGCCATAGCGTTTCCTATAAGGTTAAGGAGCACTATTTCGAGAATAATGATATGTATAAATGCCGTGTAGCGCATTTTAAGCCCAAGGGTGAGCAGGTTGCACTGCATATTTTGTGCATGTGGGGCGTGCTGTTGGTCAGTGATAAGCCTATTAATGTGGCGGATATCATCATCGAATATGAGCCTGGTACCTTGTCCCAAGCAAGAGTTAGTGACCTGGTTACAAGCTTTTTGCAGGGCAAGCTGCATTTTGTGTTGGATGAACCGGATTTGGCTCGGCGCATTGCCCTCTTAAGGGGTAGCTATTTCCTCGATAAACTACCTTATTATGACGAGAGCACGGCGATGACTGCCTTGCGCTGCCATGTGCCCTGGCATTTATATGTGATTAATAAGCTGTGGGAGCAGCTGCTGCTATCCGGGGGAGGGCAGCGCCAGCTGTGGCGCCAGCTGCGGGTGAAGCTGCGGCGCCTGCGCTCGGTGCTGTCTTTAGTAAAGCCCTTGTTTGGGAAGATGAGCCTTTGCCAGAGCATGTTAAAGGAGAAGGCTGCGGCTTTATCCGCTGTGCGGGAGTACGATGTGCTGCTGCAAACCTGCGAGCGCTTGCGGGGCAGCCAGGTGCGGGCGGAAAGAGCGGCTCTGCCCTTGCGACAGCAAGGGTCGGAGCCGGTTGCCCAGAGCACGCTGCTGCCCGCTAGGGAGGCTGTGCCCAGCCTGCAGCATTTGCTGGCAGGGCTGCGGCAGCAGGCCCAGGCTCGCGTTTTGCAGCAGCTGGAGCTGAATGCGGTCACTAATGAGTTGGCGCAAATCTATTTATACTTGCTAACTGCGGCTAATGCTCCCTGCGACAGGGGGTTGCAGGAGTTTTTTGCGCAGCGCTTGGGCAAGTGGGCTAAAAAGCTGCAGCAGCAAGGGGTTCAGCCTGAGCTGGGAGACATGGAGCAGCTACATCGAGTGCGCATTAAGCTGAAGCGCTTTCGGTACGCACTGCAGTGCGTACCGGAGGTGGGGGCTATGCCCCAGCTGCTGCGCAGCCTAAAGTCCTTGCAGGATTTGCTGGGCGTGGTGCATGATGATTATGTGAATGATAATTATCTGCAGCAGCTGGTGGCAGCTCATGATGAGCTGCCGGAGCTGCGCTATGAGGTGGCGCTGCTCAGAGGATATGAGCAGGCGAAGGCCGACGGGGCGCTGGAGCAGCTGATCGCTCAATGGCAAGAGTTTAATCGTTTGCTGAACGAATGGGTAGAAGGGTTAGAGTAACATAGATATGTGAATATTAAGTTACTATATTTTTTGTCAATAGCTCTCGTTCGTCTACTTTTTCGCGCGACCGAAAAAGTAGCAAAAAGGTCGCGCGCTTTTGAAAAGCGCGGGAAACAAAATCTTTTTGTTCGCCCAAAAAGATTTATCAAAAAGGGCTGTCTATATCCGGGTTTGGTAGTGCCTGGCTTTACGACAGTCGTGCCTGACTTACTTCGCAAAAAAAGTTACTGTCGATGTAAATAAGAACTTTCCTTCCGTTTTGCTTTGATGTAGTGACTGCTGCTTGCTAAAGGATAGAAGAAGGTATGAAATTGAGTAATAAGTAAGCAGCAGGTGAGCTGTGATTTTTAGCAAATGAGTGGCTTGGTACAATGGCCTCAAGGGTTCGAAAACCTATATTCTTCTGCGAGACAAATAGTACCCCGCAGAGGCCAATTGGACCCCACGAAATTTGCGTCTAGCCACCAAAAGGACACCTTCATTTTTGCCCTCTTCTTCGTGCGAGACAGTTCCAAAAGTAACGCATTCGAAAAATCACCGCGAGCATGATGCTTACTTATTACGAATTTCAAAACAAAACATAACACAACAAACAAAAAAGCTAACACACAGATTCTCGTCCATGTGTTAGCTGTTTTTTATACCCTTAAATATTACAATCTTCAAGGAGCTTTTTGGCATCGATGTATTGGGCAATGCCAGCCGCAACCTTTTTAGACTCCTTCATGGCGAGCACAACAGTAGCAGGTCCATGGACCACATCACCGCTGGAGAAAACGCCAGCGCGGGTAGTCATGCCGTAGGGACGCTCGCGGGTAATAACAAAGCCCCGCTCGTCCACCTGAATGCCCTTGGTGGTGGACACAATCCGCGCTGCCGGCTTTTGGCCTACGGCCAAAATCACGCAGTCACAGGGCAGCACCTCTTGGCCACCCTCGGCCACAAACTTGCCCTCATCGGTTTTCACAATATTTTGCACCAAAAGTCCTGCCAGGGTGGTTTCGTCCGCCGCCGTGGTTTGGCGGCGCACCTTGTTCACCGCACGCATCTGCTTCTTGTTGAAGTAAGCAATGGGCTGACTCAAAAACTTAAACTGCACGCCCTCGGAAACAGCGGCTTCGTATTCGGAGGGGAAGGCGCTAACCTCGGCTTCGGTTTTGTGGTAAACGATGGTCACATTCTTGGCACCGCGGCGCACTGCCGTGCGGGCCGCGTCCATGGCCACATTGCCGGCGCCAACAACAACCACATTGTCGCCGGTGTGGAGCAGGGTTTCGCTGGCATCCAGCTTGCCCTCGTTGGCCAAAACCACCATACGCAAGAAATAGGTGGCAGTCAAAATGCCGCTCAGCTCCTTGCCGGGAATGTCCAAGGTGCGGGGCAGGGAGGTACCAGTGCCCATGAAAATAGCATCGTAGCCTTGGGCAAATAAATCATCCACAGTGAAATCTACCCCAGCCAGCTGGTTGGTCTTGATTTCCACGCCAATGTGCTGCAGCTCCGTAATTTCCCGGCGCACCACGTCCTTTTGCAGGCGGAACTCGGGGATACCAAAGAGCAGGACGCCACCGGGCTCGCTTTGGGCTTCAAAAATCGTAACATCAAAATCCATTTTGGCCAAGTCGCCAGCCACGGTTAAGCCTGCAGGGCCACTGCCAATAACCGCCACCTTGCCCCGCAGCTTGCTGGAGGGGTGGGCGGGCTTTAAATCGTTTTTGTGGGCAAAATCAGCAATAAACATTTCCAAGCTGCCGATTTCAATGCCACATTTCTTTTTCGTCAAAACGCAATGGGCCTCGCATTGGCGCTCATGGGGGCACACGCGGCCACAAATAGCGGGCAGATTGCTACGCTCGGAAATGATTTCGTAGGCCATACCAATATTGCCCTCGCTCAAAGCGCGAATAAAGGCAGGAATATTATTTTCAATGGGGCAGCCTGTGCGGCACATGGGCCGAGCACAATTTAAACAACGACGGGCTTCCTGAATGGCTTCAACGGTGGTCATTATTCTGCTCATAATCTTACCTCTTTAATAAAACACAAATTATTTCTGCTGTTGCTGCTGCTCCAGCTGTTGTTGCCTTTGGGTAGCATGAATCAGCTGCTCCAGCTCCTTTAAGCGGCCATTGATTTCTTCCATATGCTTGGCCAAAAGCTCTTCATAATCAGCAACCGGGTCGGGCAGCTTATCATGGTTCAAGTCAATCATGCTTTCCTCGTCAGCAGCGTTTACTCTTACGCCGTCCCTGGTAACAATACGTCCAGGGACACCAACTACAACGGAGTTGGGCGGAACTTCCTTTAGCACCACACTGCCGCTGCCGATTTTGGAATTGTCTCCCACCTTGAAGGAGCCCAAAACCTTGGCACCACTGGAGACAACCACATTGTTGCCGATGGTGGGATGGCGCTTACCCTTTTCCTTGCCCGTACCGCCTAAGGTTACTCCCTGATAAAGGGTAACATTGCTGCCTAATTCAGCAGTTTCGCCAATAACAAGGCCCATGCCATGGTCAATAAAAAGACCAGGACCCAGCTTGGCGCCGGGATGGATATCAATGCCGGTCAAAAAGCGGGAAAAGGTGTTGATGAGGCGGGGGAAAACAACCCAGCCCTTCAAATAAAAATGGTGAGCTATGCGATGGAGCCAAATTGCATGCAGGCCCGGATAACAGAGTGCTGCCTCCAGTCTTGTTTTTGCAGCGGGATCGCGCAGCATGATAGAATCAATATCTTTTTTTATCTGAGCAAACATGTCAAGACCCCTTTCTTCAAGAATAAAAATAACATACTATCTTTATATGATACCATAGTCGGTGCCGTAGGTAAATAAAAAATTGTGAGCTTAGAATGAAAATCTAGTAAAATAGTAGAGTTGAATTTGACAAATCTGTGCCCTGTGCTATAATAAAGACAAATATACTAGAAAATCTTCACATTTGAAAAGACAATCTATACAAGACATGAGGAGGCAAACTTTAAATGAATAAAGAATTGTTAAAGCAGCAGGTGTGCGCTGCCATTGACGCTTCTGCTGCTAAAATTAAAGCGATTGCGGACGGTATTGCTGATGAGCCGGAGCTGGGCTTTAAAGAAGTAAAAACCTCTGCCAAGGTAGCGGAGTTTATGCGGGAGCTGGGCTTGGAGGTGCAAACAGGCCTTGCCATCAACGGCGTGAAGGGCCGTGCTCATGGCGGCAAAAAGGGCCCCACTGCCGCCGTGTTAGGCGAGCTGGACGCAGTTGGCTGTCCCGAAAGCGCCAAGGCGGATCCCTTAACAGGCGCTGCCCATGCCTGCGGTCACAATCTGCAAATCGCCACTATGCTGGGCGCTGCCTGCGGCATTATGAAGTCCGGTGTGCTCAAGGAGCTAGCCGGTGATGTAGTGTTCTTTGGCGTACCTGCGGAAGAATATATCGAAATCGAATATCGCAAAAAGCTGCTGGAAGCCGGTAAACTGCATTTTTTGAGCGGCAAGGGTCAGCTGATTTACGAAGGCGCCTTTGATGATATTGATATGGCCATGCAAATGCATGCCGATAAAAATATGCCCCGCCCCACCGTTTCCATTGGCGATAGCTCCAATGGCTTTGTGGGCAAAACTGTGCGCTATATTGGCAAAACTGCTCATGCTGCGGATGCTCCCCACGAGGGCATCAACGCTTTGAATGCAGCCATGCTGGGCCTGATGGGCATCAACGCTCTGCGGGAAACCTTCCGGGAGCAGGATGTGGTGCGTGTGCATCCCATCATAACCAAGGGTGGCGACTTTGTTAATTCCGTGCCGGCGGACGTGCGCATGGAGCTGTATGTGCGGGCCAAAACCATGCAGGCTATCGACAGCACCCACAGCCGCGTGGACGCAGCCTTGAAGGCCGGTGGCGACGCCATCGGCGCCCAAACTGAAATTGTTACCTTGCCCGGCATGATGCCCCTGAACTGCAACCGTCGCATGAACGAGCTCATGGTGGAAAACTCCCGCAAGGCATTTCCTGATGTGGACATCAAGGATGCAGGTCACTTTAGCGCTTCCACAGATATGGGCGATGTTTCCCATCTGATGCCTGTTATCCATCCCTTTATTGGCGGCACCGACGGCCTTTTGCACACCGGTGGCTTCCATGTGGTGGACTTTGAAGCGGCAGTGCTGCTGCCGGCCAAGGCCTTCGCCATGATGCTGGTGGATCTCTTGGTGGACGATGCCAAGGAGGCCAAGGGTATTTTGGCAGACTTTAAGCCCATTCTTACTAAAGAAGAATATATTGCCAAAATGGAAAGCTATTTCGGTTAAAAATCGTCGATAAGGCATTAACTGCTTTGCTGCAGCTAATTCCTTGCACTATTTCCCGCTATTTTTATTTTAAAATAGAAAAATTTTTAGGAGGGGTTTGTAATGAAAAATATTAAGTTACATGCCATTATTCTGGCGCTGATCGTCGTTGCAGAGCTGATCGGCACCCACACCATTACCATCGGTATTGGTCGCATTGTGCTTTTGCCAATGCTTTTTGCTCTGCTTTTGGGTATTTTGACCACACCCAAATTCCTCAACCTGTCCAGTCAAAAGGAAATGGCTGATGCTTCCAGCCTTATCGGCGTTACCCTGATGCTGCTTATGGCTCGTTATGGCACCCTTGTTGGTCCCACTCTGCCGAAGATTTTGGCCGCATCCCCGGCTTTGATTTTGCAAGAGTTTGGTAACCTGGGTACCGTGCTCTTGGGCGTTCCCGTTGCCGTGTATTTGGGCCTCAAGCGCGAAACCATCGGCGCTGCTCACTCCATCGCCCGTGAACCCAACGTAGCCCTGATTGGCGAAAAATTTGGTCTGGACTCTAGCGAAGGCCGCGGTGTTATGGGCGTTTACATTGCCGGCACCGTTTTTGGTACCATTTTCTTCGGTATCATGGCCAGCGTGGCTGCCTCCACCCTGCCCATTCATCCCTACGCTTTGGCTATGGCCGCAGGCGTTGGCTCTGCCAGCATGATGAGTGCTGCTTTGGGCTCCTTGGTAGCTATGTATCCCAACATGGCGGACCAATTGGCTGCCTTTGGTGCTGCATCCAACATGCTGTCCGGTCTGGACGGTCTGTACATGTCCGTATGGATTGGCCTGCCCATGACTGAATGGCTGTACAAGAAATTCTACAAGATTAAATATGGTGTTCTGCCTGAAGAACCCAAGAAAGGAGAGGAAGCATAATGAACGTTAAGGATACTATTACTGTAATTGGCATTGTTTCTATTATGAGCTTGTTCTCCAACGTGCTGGGAACCAAGGCTGGCATCGTGGATTCTATTCCCGGTCTTTTGATTTTGGGTGTTATTGCTCTCATCGGCATGCTGGCCTCCAAATATCTGCCCGGTGGCATTCCGGCTGCTGCTTATGTTGTAACCATTGGCTGCATCATGACCATCCCCGGCTTTCCCGGCTCCGAGATTATCAACATGTATGTTAAGAAGGTTGGTTTTCTGTCTCTGTGCACCCCAATTTTGGCTTATGCAGGCGTAGCTATCGGCAAGGATTTGGATGCTTTTGCCAAATCCGGCTGGCGTATCTGCCTGTTGGCCATTGTTGTTTTCGTAGGCACCTACATCGCTTCTGCCATCATCGCACAAGCAATTTTGAAGTCCTTGGGTCAAATCTAATATTGAAATAATTGTCTAATTAGAGTACAATATTACTATAAAACCCAAGGAGGTATGTATATGTCCGAAATTTTAGCAGAAGCTACATTTCCCAGTGTGATACATAATAATGAAGTCAGCGAAGAGATCGTAAAATGGGGCAACAAAAACGGTTTTCCTCTGAAAAAAGCTAAGCTGTACAACAAAATGGATGGTTATGTGGGCTTTTCTCCTGACAATTATTTTATCAAAGCAACCCGTCTGCCGCCCGTTCCCGGTGGCTGGAAGGTTGTTGTAGAAAAATATGACGCAGAAGAGCGTTACATTCCTTTGAACGTTACTCCCGATGGTACTGTGAACCGCTTCATCCTGAAGATGATTGAGGAATATGAAAAGGAAGGCCTGAAGCTGGTGCTGAAGGACGAAACCTACGAATCCTACGGCAGCTACCTGCGTGATTTGGTGGTAACCGGCCATCCGGTGCTCATCAATACCTTCGAAGATTTCATTGAAAACATGCGCTAAGCTTTAGTCTGAGGCTTATGGTTAGCGTTTTGGAAAAGCAGCTGGCTTTGGCCTTGGACAGGCGCCTCAGCGTCTTCGGCGCCAAGGCGGCTGACGGCAGCCTGCTCAAGGATGAAATGTTCCTACGGGCTGCAGCCTACATGGCCAGCGAAATTATTCAACCCTGTTGCTGCATGCTTTGCAACAAGGAGAAGCTGGCAGCGTTGCTCAGCGGCACCAAGCTGTGCCAGGGGCGGGCGGAGCTGACCCAAAAAATGGCGGAGCTCATCTATCACGATTTGGCTCGCTGTAACGGACTTGGCTAAAGTGGCTTTAAGCTTGTGTGGCATAGGTAAAGTAAGTAAAAGCAGAACCCGCTTTATGAGGGCAGGTTCTGCTTTTCTGTTGCAGGCCTTAATAATGCTAGGATAAACTAGACTTATGTGGGCTAAATTCCATGTATACATTATATCTGGTAACAATAGCTTGCTTTTTTGACAAAAATATAGTAAAGTAATACCAATTAAAAAGGATTTTTCCAATGAGGGAAAGGTGTGTGTAATATGAAAAAGTATTTGAAATTAGCTCTGTGCTGCATGATGGTTGCAGCAATGGCGATTATGGCTGGCTGCGGCGGCAGCAGCGAAAAAAAGGCTGCAGCTCCGAAGAAGGTTTTGAAGGTTGGTATGGAATGCGCTTATGCTCCCTACAACTGGTCCCAAACCACTGCTGAGGGTGGCGCTGTTAAAATCGCCGGCTCCAATGAATATGCTTATGGCTACGACGTTATCATTGCTAAGAAATTGGCTGACTCAATGGGCGCAACTCTGGAAGTACACAAAATTGAATGGGATGGCCTGCCTCCTGCAGTAGTATCCGGCAAAATCGACGCTGCTATTGCTGGTATGTCCATTACCGCCAAACGTAAAGAAACCGTTGATTTCACTAAACCCTACTACTATGCAAACGTAGTTGCACTGGTTAAGAAGGACAGCGCACAAGCTAAGGCTAAGAGCGTTGCCGATCTGAAGGGCTCTGTTGCAACCTCCCAGCTGAACACCATTTGGTATGACCAAATTGACCAAGTTCCCGATGTTAAAAAGCTGCCCGCTATTGACACCGTTCCTGGCATGATCGTAGCTTTGAAATCCGGCAAATGCAACCTGATCGTTACCGATATCCCAACTGCTAAAGCAGCTGCTTTTGCTAACCCCGAGCTGGTAATGGTTGAATTCCCCGAGGGCAAGGGCTTCAAGACCTCTCGTGAGGACGTAGAAATCGGCGTTGCTGTTAAGAAGGGCAACAAGGAATTGGTTGACGCTATGAACAAGGTTCTGGGCAACATGACCGATGCTGACTTCAGCAAGATTATGGACGAAGCTATTAAAAAACAACCTTTGGCAAAATAATAAGCTAATAGTGGGGGCGGCAAGTTTGTCGCCCCTTTTTGTCTAGTATTTAAGAATTATTAAGGTGGTGTAATTAATGCCAACAACATTTTTTGGCTGGGTACTCTTCCTCATGGATAAATATGGCTCCGTGCTCGTTAAGGGTGCAGGTGTAACCCTGATGCTGGCCGTGGTGGGCACCTTTATTGGCTGCCTGATTGGCCTTGTGGTGGGCGTTATCCAAACCATTCCCATGGAGGATAATGACAGTGCGGCCAAGAAGCTTGCTATCCGTTGCCTGCAGCGCTTGCTGGATGCTTATGTAGAGGTTTTCCGCGGCACGCCTATGATTGTACAGGCCATGGTGGTTTATTATGGTGCCATGAGCGTGTTTAATATTGATATGAGCCCTATGTTCGCTGGCTTCTTTGTTGTTTCCATCAACACGGGTGCGTACATGGCCGAAACAGTCCGCGGTGGTATCGAATCCGTGGACCCGGGCCAGAAGGAAGCAGCCATTGCCATCGGTATGGATCATTTCCAGACCATGCGCTGTGTTATTTTGCCCCAAGCCTTGCGCAATGTAATGCCGCAGCTGGGTAATAACCTGATTATCAATATCAAGGATACCTCCGTATTGAACGTTATTTCCGTAACCGAGCTGTATTTTGCTTCTAAATCTGCAGCTGGTGTGTACTACAAGTATTTCGAGATTTTCTTCCTCACCTGCGTGATTTATTTTATCATGACCTTCACTGCTTCCCGCCTGCTGCGTTGGGCAGAAAGCAAGATGGATGGTCCCAAGGATTATCAGCTGGTGACCTATGACCCCATGATGGACCCCTGTGGTGCAGTGCCCCTGCCCACGAAAAAGCAGAAAGGACGGTATTAATTTATGGAAAAGGAATTAATTGTTTCTGTCTGCGATTTGCAAAAGTCCTTTGGTGAACGCGAAATTTTAAAGGGCATTAGCTTTGATATTCATCGTGGTGATGTAACCTGCATCATCGGTCCTTCCGGTAGCGGCAAATCCACTCTGATTCGTTGCGTAAACTTTTTGGAGCATCCCACAGGCGGACACATTGAGTACCGCGGCACGGATGTTATGCAGGCCTTCAAAAAGCTACCTCTCTATCGCACTAAGGTAGGCATGGTGTTCCAATCCTTCAACCTGTTCAACAATATGACGGTTTTAGAAAACTGCATGGTGGGCCAGGTTAAGGTTTTGGGCAAAAACAAGGAGGAGGCCAAGACCACGGCCTTGAAATACCTCAAGCATGTCGGCATGGATAGCTATGTGAACGCCAAGCCCCATCAGCTGAGCGGTGGCCAAAAGCAACGTGTGGCGATTGCGCGTGCGTTGGCACTGGAGCCGGAGGTACTGCTTATGGACGAGCCCACTAGTGCGCTGGACCCGGAAATGGTGGGCGAGGTTTTGCGCGTTATTCGCGATTTGGCCAAGGAAGGCTTCACGATGGTGATTGTAACCCATGAAATGGCCTTCGCTAGGGATGTTTCCAACCGCGTTATCTTTATCGACCAAGGCGTGATTGCGGAGGAAGGCGCCCCGGCGCAGCTCTTTGGCAATCCTAAGAATCAAAGAACCCGTGACTTTTTGTCACGCTTCCAAAATAACTAAGCAAGTATTTTTGACACCCTTTTCTGCCGCGGTGGAAAAGGGTGTTTTTTTCGCCTTTTTCTGGCCTAAGAAAAGGAAAAAGCCCATCCTCGGCGAATTATATAACTAGGATGAGTTTTGTTATGACTGGAGATGGAACTATGCGCACCTTACGCAATTTGTTATTTTTAGTACTCCTGCTGCTGTGCCAGTCTGCTTGGGCGGCTAAGGGTACGCTTTTGTTTGTTCCCTTGGACAATAGACCCGTGTGCTTTGATTATACAGTGCAGACCATGGAGGCGGCAGGCTGGGAGGTAAAAACTCCGCCGCGGGAATTTATCGCCAGCGAAAAAAGCCAAGGCGAGCCCGAAAAAATGCTGGACTGGCTGGAGCAAAATGCTACGGATGCGATTGGCATTGTGGCCTCCAGCGATGCGCTGATTTATGGGGGCTTGGTGGCCAGCCGTACTCACGAAATACCCTTGGAGGTACTGCAAGAGCGAGCCCAAAGATTGCTGGATTTTCGCAGCAATTATGGCGGACAAAAGCATGTCTATCTATTTGCCACGATTATGCGTTCGCCAAAGGCCAGCAGTGCGCCGGTGGAGCCAGCCTATTATAAGGAATGGGGGCCGAAGCTGTTCCGCCTTGGCGCTTTGGAGGACAAGCGGGAGCTGAAGCTTTTAAAGAGCAAGGAGGCCAAGGAGCTGGCTGCCCTGCGGGAGGAAATTCCCAGCGAGATTAGCACTGATTTGTACACCCGCCGTAAACATAATATTATGACCACGGAGCTTTTGTTGCACGGCGTGGAAAGCGGCGACTTTGATTATTTTCTCATCGGTCGTGATGATACGGCGCCCTTTTCCCAAGCCCACAGGGAAGCACGCAGCATGGAGATTCTCGTCAGCGAACTGCCCAAGGAGCGCATTCGCTTCTTTGCCGGGGCCGACCAATTGGGCTTGGTTTTGCTCACTAGAGCGGCTAAACGCTTGCAATATGAGCTGCCCTTGGTGAATACGACCTATGCTGCCGGAGTGGGTGGGCAAACTGTGCCCTCCTATGAGGATGATACGGTGGCTGAAAGTGCCAAGCAGCATATTTTTGCCGCAGGAGCATTCCCAGTGCGCCTGCGCAAGCATGCGGATTTGGTGCTGGCGGTGAACACGCCTAAGAATGGCAAAACATTGGAAGCAAGCAATGCTGTTAATAATTACAAGGTGCCTGCCGAAACGAAAAACTTCGTTAGCAAGGTGGCACGCTTAAGTGAGCATTATCCTGTGGCTCTTGCCGATGTAAAATTTGGCAATGGTGCGGACAACGCTTTGGTGAAAGCACTCTTTGACAAGGGCCTTGCCTACAAGCTGGCGGCCTATGGTGGCTGGAACACTGCGGGCAATAGCTTGGGCTTTGCTTTGGCTCAGGGACTTCTAAGTGACGAATATGCTCCCGGAGCCCAAAAGGTGCTTTTGGAGCAGCGCTATCTGGACGATTGGGCTTATCAGGCCAACGTGCGCATGCAGACCTATACCCAGCTAATTTGGCCAAACTATTGGCCTAATAGCGGGCTTGAGGGTGAGCAGCTCACTGGGGCGGAAGCGTTTATTGCCCGGGAAATGGTTAAGGTGGCGGAGCCTTATCTTGGTCAGTCAGTGCATGCGTATCGCTACAGCTTGCCGTGGAAGCGCATGTTTGAAGTGCAAATTAGTAAGAAATAAATGTGAGGTTAGTTGAGGGTAATGAGTCAAAAAGTTTGTGTGCGAGCAGCAACGCCCCGGGATGCGGAGCGGCTGCTAAGGATTTATACTCCCTTTGTGATTAGTGCCGATTGCAGCCTGAGCAATGTGTCCTTTGAACTCGAGGTGCCTTCTGTAGAAGAGTTTCGGCAACGCATCGTGGATATTTCCAAGAAGCATCCCTATTTGGTGGGCGAAGTAAATGGACAAGTTTTAGGTTATGTGTATTGCCATCCTTACAGGGAGCGTTTGGCCTACCAATGGTCGGTGGAGGTGACCATTTATTTGGCACCTGCTGGACAGGGCAAGGGCTTAGGACGGGTGCTTTATGAGGCCATGGAGGAAATACTCCGCTTGCAGGGCATCACTATGCTTTATTCCTGTATTACCTTGGGCAACGAGCACAGCATCAAGATGCACGAGGCCCTGGGCTATCGCCTGATTGGCACCTTTACCAAATCTGGCTACAAGAATGGGCAGTGGCTGGACACGGTGTGGCTGGAAAAGCAGCTGCAGCCTTGCCCGGAGAAGCCTGTTAATATGAAAGGCTGGCGGGAGCTCCCTTCCACAGCGGTGGAGACTGTTTTGGCGGAGGCCACTGCGCGCATGCAGGGACTAAAGCTTTAGAGCTAGCTCAATAAAACAATTGAGGAAGTGCTTGTGCACTACTCTTCAGGAGGATAATCATTCTATGGACTTAAAACATTATCAGGAAAAACACAAGCCCAGTAGTAGGGCGGAAGAGATTTTGCGTTATATTGGCCCCGGACTTTTGATTACCGTGGGTTTTATCGACCCGGGTAACTGGGCCTCTAATTTGGCGGCGGGTGCTGATTATGGCTATCTGCTGCTGTGGATGGTGACGCTGTCCACGATTATGCTGATTTTGTTGCAGCATAACGCAGCCCATTTGGGCATTGCGTCAGGGCTGTGCTTGTCTGAGGCAGCGACCAAGTTTTTGCCTCGCTGGGTCAGCGTGCCCATTTTGGCATCGGCTGTTATGGCGTCTGTGGCGACCTCGCTGGCGGAGATTTTAGGCGGTGCCATTGCCTTGGAGCTGCTGTTTGGCATACCTCTGTGGCTGGGCAGTATCATGATGGCGGCACTGTGCTCCTGGCTTTTGCGCTCCAACTCCTATAGCAAGCTGGAAAAAATCATTATTGGCTTCGTATCGATTATTGGCCTCTCCTTTTTGGCAGAGATTATTATGGTACCGCTGGATTGGGGTGCTGCTGCTAAGGGTTGGGTGACACCCAGCATTCCTCATGGCTCGCTGTTGGTTATTATGAGTGTTTTGGGTGCGGTGGTTATGCCCCACAATCTGTTTTTGCATTCGGAGGTTATCCAAAGTCGGCATTGGAATTTGGAGGATGAGGCGGTCATCAAGCGCCAGCTGAACTTCGAATTTTTGGATACGCTGCTTTCCATGAGCATCGGCTGGGCTATAAACAGTGCCATGATTTTGGTGGCTGCGGCGGTGTTCTTTGCCAATAATGTGAAGGTGGATGATTTGGCTCAGGCAGTGGATTTGCTGAAGCCCCTTTTGGGCAATAGTGCGGCGGTTTTGTTTGCCATTGCGCTGCTCTTTGCCGGCATTTCTTCAACAGCCACGGCGGGCATGGCGGGCGCCACGGTCTACGCTGGTATTTTTGGCGAGGGCTACGATGTGCAGGACCCCCACTCCTGGCACGGGGTGCTGTTGACCTATTGGTTGGCGGTTTTGATTATCCTCTTTATTGATGATCCCTTCAGTGGACTTATCTACTCTCAAATGGCCTTGAGTATTCAGCTGCCTTGGACCATTGGGCTATTGATTTACCTCACTTCTTCTAAAAAAGTCATGGGTAAATTTGCTAATACCACGCGTATGAAGGTGATTCTCAGCATTATCGGCGTGATTGTGATCGTGTTGAACATCATGCTGCTGTTGGAATCATTTGGGATTATGACGTTTTAATAAGGAAATACTGCTTGCGAAAAGCAGGAAAAAGCAGGCGTAATGTAGAATCGTAATGCTACTGTGTCATATACTCAGAAGTGAGTTTTATAGAAAGATTTTGATGGAAATTGGGGAGGAGATTATTACGGCTGCTGAGAAAAAGGTTAAGCTTAATGATAACCATATCAAAGCATTAATAGAAAAAGGAACGCGGCAAAACAATAAGCTGTGTTTTGCTGATATTACGGATATGATTGCTATCTTGGAAAACTTTACGCCCAAGGATTATGAGAAGGTTATGGCGTCTGTGACCAAGGCCCACATCGAGCTGGTAGATAAGCTGGCTGAGGAGGATGTGCAGGCGGCCAAAACTAAAGCTGCCAACGTGAAGGCTCAGGAGAAGCCAGCGGTCAAGGTGGCTGCTGCCAAGGCGGAGGTAGCAGACGAGCCTGTGGCTAAGGTTGTGCCGGTAGTAACGCTGGATGCTGCTGACGAGCCCACAGAGGAGGAGCTGAGCAGCATCGTGGTGACCGGTGATGGCGCTGATGATGATGATATTATCGAGGCCATTGAAGCAGGGGATTATCAGGAGCAGGACCACCACGAGGAGCGCGAGGATGAGGATAGCGATGATTTTGGCTATTATGCTGACGAGGGCATTGCTACCACTTATACTGATGACCCCATCAGAATGTATCTGAAGGAGATTGGTAATTTTACCTTGGTGAGCAGCGAGGACGAGGTGAAGCTGGCCAAGCGTATCAACAAGGGTCGCGCTGCAGTGATGATTATAAAGGGCGAGGCTTGTCCGGAAAACAGCATTGATTACAGCAAATGGCCTGATGATAAAATTATTAAAAAGTTTAATGATGATATCCGCAAGGAAAAGGAAATCACGGGACAAAGGTCCATTGCCAAGCTTCTGTCTCGCATGAAGCGGAGAATGGCGGCAGGCAATCCCTATTCCTTAGAGGAGTATAAAAAGGCTGCGGCCAGACTGACCAAGGCGGAGCATAAGCGCCTGATTAAATTCGCTCAGGATGACAATTGCTACATCGAGGGCATGGAAGAGGTGGATGTTGATAATTACGATATCATGAAGGAAGTAGCCTATTTGTTCCAAATCAAAGCGCTGATGGAGGAAATTGAGCTACGCAAAATTGATGATATCGGTGGCTTCACTGTGCCGGAATCTAAGGCCCTTTATAAAAAGCTTTTGAGCCATATTGAAAGGCAGGGCGAGGACGCCAAGCACCGGCTGTCCGAGTCCAATCTGCGCCTTGTGGCCAGCATTGCCAAACGCTTTGTTGGCAGGGGCCTGCCCTTCTTGGATTTGATTCAGGAGGGCAATATCGGCCTGATGAAGGCTGTGGAGCGCTTTGACTTTACCAGGGGCTTTAAATTCAGTACCTATGCCACCTGGTGGATTCGTCAGGCTATTTCCAGAGCTTTGGCCGACCATGCGCGCACCATTCGTATTCCGGTGCACATGGTGGATACAATTAACAAATTCAACAAGATTAGAAAAGAGCTCACGGCTACACTGGGCCGGGAGCCTAAGCTGAAGGAAATTGCCGCAGCTATGGAAATTCCCTATCAAAAGGCAGTGGAAATTGAGGAGTATTCCCGCGATACCACGTCCTTGGATATTTCTGTCAATGACGAGGGTGACACCTCCATGGGCGACCTCATTGGTGACGATAAGGCCATTTCCCCGGAGGCAGCAGCGGCTCAGGCCATGCTGCGCCAGCATATTGAGGAGGCCTTGAGCGAGCTCAATCCCAAGGAGCAGGAGGTGCTGCGTTTGCGCTTTGGCCTAAACGATGGCCGGGAGCGCACCTTGGATGAGATCGGTAAAAAGTTTGGCGTTACCCGCGAGCGCATTCGTCAAATCGAGGCCAAGGCTTTGAAGAAGCTGCGTTCTCCCAAGCACAGAAAAAAACTGCAGGGCTACGACCTGCAGTAAGCAAACGTTATAAAGCGCAGAGCAGATGTGAAAGCATCCGCTCTGCTTTTTTTATATGCTATTGTTGCACGAAAATAATTATTAATGTAAAATAATAATATCAATACTGCATAGATATAGAAGCGTGTATGCTTAATGGAGCTAGCTGGTCATGGTGATAAGGAGTGATAGTGTGACGAGTTTAAATACTAACACCTTTTTGAATGTGAGCCTGTTGCTGTTTTCTTCGCTAGTGACGGCCTTCATCCTCTTTGGTCTATACATGAGCCGCATCCGTAAGCCCTTCTTTTTACGCAAAATGTATGTGCTTTTGCTGGGACAAATTATCATGCAGCTAGGCGAAGCGGGCATTTGGTATTGGAATGGTTCTCCCGCAAAGGCTTGGTTGCTAAAGTTCTGCTGCTTTTTGTCATTTGGTTGGGGCTTAGTGGTGACGGCTCTCTTTGTTAACTGCTTTATGGAGCTTTTAGAGCGGCGGGGGCAGATATCCAAAAAGCCCTTATATGTGTTAAACACAATTTGTGGCCTAGGCTTTGTCTTTTCGGCCATGTCCATGTTTAATGGCGCTTTCTTTACTGTGGATATAAATGGCTATTTTAGTAATGGGCCCTATGCTGCTTGGGTGGAATATATGGATATAGCTAATTTTGTGCTTATGTTGGGTATCGCCGTTTATCATCGTCAGCGTATGAGCTCCAAGGGCTATAGAATGTTATTAGCCTATAGCATGCTGCATCTAGGGGGCATGCTGATGGTGTATATTTGGTACCCTACGCCCTTTTATTTGGCGTCTACACTGGCCTTGATTGTCCTCTGTAATTTTTTATACGAGGCAGTAGAGGAAGAGTATTTGCAAAAGGAAAAGGAGCTGATGGAAAGCCGCATCACTTTGATGATTAGCCAGATTCAGCCCCATTTTCTCTATAATTCGTTGAACTCCATTTATCATTTGTGCGACATGGATGCCAAGCTGGCCCAGCAGGCCATTGGCGATTTTTCGGAATACCTACACCATGTTTTAAGCTCGCTGAAGCGCACAACGCCAGTACTCTTTGAGCAGGAGCTGCACAACGTTAAGGCCTATTTGCAGCTAGAGCAGCTGCGCTTTGATGATTTGAAGATTGTGTACCGGATTGAGACCAGCCATTTTTTGTGCCGGCCCTATCGGTGCAGCCCTTGGTGGAAAACGCTGTGAAGCATGGCATTTGCGGCAAGGAGGACGGAGGCACGTTGGTGCTGTCTACGAGGGAAAAGGAGGACTGCTTCGAGATTATTGTGGAGGATGATGGCGTAGGTTTTGATGTGGACAGCCTGCCCAATGATGGCGAAAAGCATCTGGGCGTGCATAATGTGCAGAGTAGGCTGGAGGCTATGATGGGTGGCAGCCTAAATATTATTAGTACGCCGGGAATAGGCACTACGGCGATTATTCGCGTGCCCAAGGAGGGAAGCAAGTGATTATATTGGCAGTGGATGATGAAAAGCTGGCTTTGGAGGGACTGCTAAAGTCCATTCGGGAGGCGGAGCCAGGTGCAGAGGTAGTTGGCTTTCGCAAGCCTTCCGAGGCTATGGAATATTTTAAGGAGCATACTTGTGATGTAGTGTTTTTGGATATCCAAATGCGTGGCGTAAACGGTGTCAATCTGGCCAAGGAAATGAAGCTGTTGCGGCCTGAGGTAAATGTTATATTCGCAACCGGTTATCTTGACTATATGGGCGAAGCGTTTTCCCTGCATGCCAGTGGTTATATAGTCAAGCCCATCACGACACCCAAGGTGCGGGCGGAGCTGGATGATTTGCGCCACCCTGTGCAGGAGGCTTCTCCTTGCAGAGTTACGATTTATACCTTTGGCAATTTTGAAGTGATGCTGGATGGTAAGCCCGTGGTTTTTAAATACGAAAGAACTAAGGAAATGCTGGCCTATTTGGTGGATAGGCACGGCGCTTTTTGCAGCAATGGCGAGATAATGACGGCGCTGTGGGAGGACGAGCGGCGTACCAGCTATTTGGGCAATCTGAAAAAGGATTTGCTGGACACGCTGCGGGAACATAATTGCGCTGATGTTGTGGAAACAGGCTGGAATAAGCTGCGGGTGGTGCCGGAAAAGGTGTCCTGTGATTACTACGATTGGTACGAGGGCAAGCCCAATGCTATCAACAGGTATATGGGTGAATATATGGCTCAGTATAGCTGGGCGGAAATGACCAACGCAAAATTATTTGGGGAGCAGAAGAATGTGTGACACTTTTATGATGCTTAGGGTGGTAAAATAGGAGTGGTGGAACACAGAAGCTCCCACAATTACTTCCTAACACCATATAGAGCTATTAGCACGTTTTTCTGTCAACGTGTTTAATAGATATTGTGCACCCCACAAGGCGCAAGGCCAGCGAGTAATCGCTGGCCTTGTGTTTTATGACTTCTTATTTTAGAATTTCCATTCGAAGGTTGCTTTGCCATAAATGCTGGAGCCGCCCTTGCGATAGATGTCGCTGCCCAGGGTCAGGCCTACGTCAAGGCGATTGGGGGTCTTGAAGATGACGCCGGCGGCGATGCTCATGCTGTCTCGACCATAGGTTTCCACGTCGTCTTCGATGGTTTTGCCGGGGAATTCCACCAGCTGATAGGTGGTGGTGCCATTGTCATTCAAGAGCTCGTGGTTCCAAGCAACGGAGGCATGGGCCTGCCATTGAGTGCTGTCGTAGCTGTCCAGTGGTTTGGGCTTGGTAACGAGACGATAGCCCAATTGGGTGCGCAGGGAGTCGTAGGTTGCGCCGTCCAGGTGCGCTCTGTAAGCGGCACCGGTTTCGGTGACGCCGGGACGATGGACGAAGCTGTAATCAAGGGCTGCGAAGGGGCCACTGATGAGGACGCCATGTTCCTTAGTCAGGGCGGTGCCCAAATTCAAGCTGCCGCTGAAGCCGGTCCAATCGCTGTCAACACGGCCTGTGTAAAGGCCACCAGTACCGAGGATGGCAACGTTGCGATGGCTGCGCATTTGCTCCACGCCGAGGCGGGCGCTGCCAAAGACGGACCAACCGTTCCAATCGGCGGGGGAATAGCTGGCTTGGGCACCAAAGTACAGGCCTTCGCCCTTCACGGTGCTGCCGGAATCGCTGGTGCTTTGGTGGTTCAAGGCTGCATGGTAACCATGGGTCAGGCCGTTGGCAAAGGTGCGCTCGATGGCACCGATGACGCCGCTGTTATGGTTGGTGTAGCCTTGGGTGCCGTTGTGCTGGTCGGTATAACCGCTGAAGGGCATGACGATGTTGCGCCAAGAGTTGTATTTGGGAGTGGGTCGGGCAGCGGGACCAAGGCCACCACCGAGGCGGGGCGCAGGAATGTTGGTACTCATGCTGCCCACGTTCACGAGGCTAGCAACGGAGACTAAGTTGTTGAGGGTTGTGTGGGTATCGACCACAGCTTGGGCTTGGCTGCTAACTACGTTGGGATTCAGCTTTTTGAGGTTGGTGTTGATGACTTTTTTTGCATACTTATCTCTCTCGTCCCCGGTGAGATTGGTGGGCACGATAGGATTGTCAAGAGCATTGAGGAGTTCCTTCTTGGCATCGCTAATGATATATAATGGGTCCTCTTTTTGTTTCTCGGTATCATTGTCTATGGCTGAGCCGATGCCGGCGCTGATTTTGTCGTCAGCAACGTTTTGGTAGCCTTGGTCTTTGCGCTCAACTTTGATGATGTATTGAGTGTTTTTATAGTCGCATACGTATTCTTTACCGTTTTCAACAATCTTTGTGCCGTCGTCAGCAACAGTAAAAGTCAAAACGGGGGAGATATTGTTCGTTTTTACGATTGCTGTACTAGCATCTACTGTTTTATCGGACGCAACAACGGTAACAATAGGGTCTAGCTTAATTGTTTGTCCATTAAAGTAATAATCTACTTGAGGCGTGAGGGTAATCGAACCTTGGATAACTGCACCTCCTTCATTAACTTGAAGGTGATCAGATTCAGCATCACTATTGAATTCAACGCGCAAGTCACCGTTTTGTTGGTTATATTCGCCAGTGATATTGACTACTGTGGTGGCTTTTCCATCGCTTAAATCTAAGGTACCACTGTTGATGAAAGAACCCCTTGAGGCCCCGCCTTGGGTGTAGCTCATAATATAGTTCGCATCACTAGTCAGAAGAGTAGCATTTTGTGCAATGGTTAAACCACTGACTTCTGCCGTTCCTGCATATTCAAGAGTGGTACCAACAATCTTCATAGAGATGCTGTCTTCACCATGGATATTGCCACTATAGGATATTTTGAGGTTGCTATCTACTTTAGCTTGTTCATCAACTCCGAAGTTGCCGAAGGTCAATGTAGTGGTGCCATAGTTAACGGCCGGTTTGTCAGCAATAATATTTCCCTGTAAGGAGGCACCATTTTGAATATAGATGTCTCTTACATAAGTAGAAGGATCAATATAAATCGCAGCTTTTTTGCCTACTAAGGAACCATTGACAATGAATTTGTCTACACATGGAACAGGTTCAGGGGCTCCATCACTCATAGCCACTATTTCTTTGTTGCCTATAAAGCTAACAGCGATACCTTCATCGCCAAGAGCTTGGACGGTCTTGCCTGCATTTAAGGTAATGTTCCTAATTCCAGATGTAGTGACCTCAAGACCACAACCAGAGGTAGCATTATTGGTAATGTTGCTATCAATAGTGACTTTATTAAACTCTTTATAAGCAGAATCAATAGTGAAGCCTGTGCTGCTATCTTCTGTTATGATTTTTTCTGTAGTCTCTGCGTGAGCATAAAAAGGGGCCAAGAGGCAGGAGCAGCTTAAAAGCACTGCTGTGGTTAAGTAACGATGAGATTTAAGCATAGTGAAACCTCCTTCTTCTATATAAAAGATATACTATATTAGCATATACCTTAATTTGATTATATCACAAAAAAAGCACCTGTCACAGTGGGCAGGTGCTGAAAAACATTATATTTTATAAAATAGCTCTTGTTCGTCTACTTTTTCAAGCGACCGAAAAAGTAGCAAAAAGGTCGCGCGCTTTTGGAAGCGCGGGAAACAAAATCTTTTCACCCTCAAGGGGTGCAATGTACTCGCCTAAAAAGATTTATCAAAAAGGGCTTTACCATATCCCCCCTTGGTTCGTAGTTAGAATTTCCACTCGAATTTCACTTTGCCATAAACGCTAGAGCCGCCTTTGCGATAAATGTCACTGCCGAGAGTTAAACCAACATCGAGCTTTTTCGGTGTTTTAAAGGTAATTCCAGCGGCGACGGACATGCTGTCGCGACCATAATCAGCGGTTTTGTCATTTATGGACTTGGACAAGCCTTCGAGGGCAAAATCAGTGGAGCCATTGTCGTTCAAGAGCTCATGGTTCCATGCAACGGAGGCGTGAGCTTGCCACTTGGTGCTGTCGTAGTTGTCCAAGGCTTTGGGAGCAGTGGTGAGGCGATAGCCCAGCTGCGTTTGCAAGGAGTCGTAGGTTGCGCCATCCAAGTGGGCAGGAATGCCTCCGCCGTGCTCGTCCACACTAGGGCGATGGGCGAAGCTGTAGCCCAAAGCAGCGAAGGGACCACTCTTGACAACGCCGTGCTCTTTTTCCAAGGCGGTGCCCACAGTGAAGCTGCCGCTGAAGCCGGTCCAGTCGGCATCACTGCTGCCAAAGCTACCGCCGCCAAGGGCTAAACTGCGACGACTGCGCATGTTTTCTAAGCCCAGTCGAGCACTGCCAAATACTTGCCAGCCCTTCCAGTCAGCGGGAGCGTAGCTAGCGTGGGTGCCAAGGTAGAAGCCTTCACCCTTGATGCGTTGGCTAGCACTGGAGGTGGATTGATGGTTCACTGCTGCGTGATAGCCGTGGGTGAGGCCATCGTCCAGAGTGCGCTCCATGGCTCCCAAAACGCCGCTGTTGTGGTTGGTGTAGCTGGAGACGCCGTTGTGTTGGTCGGTATAGCTGGAGAAGGGTACCACAATATTGCGCCAGCTGTTGTGCTTGGGAGTGTCGTCCGCAGCGGGACCACGACCGCCGCCCGTGCGGGCTGCGGGAATGTTGTTGCTAAAATTACCCAGCATGTTCAAATTGTTCAGCATGGTGTGAGTGTTCAAGGTTGCCTGTGCACTGCTATTATATACATGGGGTGTCAGTGCCTTCATGGCCTGTTTAGCGGTGGCACCGGTGCTGTCGTTGTAGCCCATGCCAGCAAGCAGGTTCGCCCATTTTTGGTCCAATTCGCTGAGATTTTGTTCCTCAATTCCTGCCAAAGCAGAAGCCTTTTCAGCTAGCTGAATTGCTAACTGACCTTCTGCGTCTGTGCCTGCAAATGGTGTATAATCACGGACAGTACTGATGGTGATATTCTTAGTATATTCGTCAACTTCTGCGGTCATTTTTAAGGTCGCAGAGTTAGAGTTTACTAGCAGATTATCAGCATTGATTTCCACTGTTGGATCTCCCGCAATATGATTGATGAGATAAATTGTAGTCGTATCCTTATACAGGCCTTCTTCAGCATTGAGAACAAACTTACCATTAGCAGTTTCTGTTAGATATGCGTTACCACTACCAGAAATCTCCATGCTTCTGCCATCCTCATCAAAGCTTGTCTGCAAGGTGCCTTCGTTAACAAACGTGCCCTTAACAACAAGGCTGCTATTGATGGTCAAATCGCCTGTGTTAGTATATTGAGTGCTGGCGCCATCTGCTACATGCACAATATTGACATTGTTGGTGCCACTGGTTTTGAGCTCACCAGCCCACAGGTCTATAACCAGACTATCTTTGCCAAGGATATTATTGCTGAGCTCTTTTGTATAATTTGCGTCTGCTACTAGTTGTTCTTGTTCATTCAAAAGTAAATTGCCACTAGCATCACTAGCATACCCAAAATTCAAATGGGTCAAACCATCATCATCATCAGGCAGCAGTGGGGCCAAAGATTCTTCTGCATCCTCGTTTTGATAAATAATGGCATTGGGATTCCATTCAGAAATAATGTCGCCCGTGATTTCAGCGCCCTCTAAAATGTTGATATTCTTTACATAGGCGTTAGGAGAGATATAGATAGCAGCCTCATTGCCAATTAATTTGCCCGCTACATTGAAGTTTTCTACAAGTGCGCCGTCTATGGCATCGGGCAGGTCATCCTGTACCCAACTGCCCTGTATTTCTTCCTGAGATTTGCTTTTGGCCAAGAGCAGTTCTCCTTCAACGCTTTCTTCATCTTCATCTTCGTCGTCACCATCGGCATTAGGGTCGTTGTATTTTACATTGATGTAGGAGCCCCTGTAGCCAGCTTGGTCACCTAATTCGTTGCTGCCAAAGTCAAAACGAGCTGCTACGCCATCAGCACCGGTAGCCTCAATAGTATTGCCAGCACTTAAGGTGATTTCATGCTCCTTGCCGTAAGCAACTAAAAGGCCATTGCCACCAATGTTATTGGCTGTGATATCCTCATCAATAGTAACATTATTGCGCATGCCGTCCACGCGAATACCAATACCATATTCGCCACCAGCATTTAAAGCGGCCTTTTGGGTAACATCCACATAGCTACCATAAATATGCAGACCGATGCCGTGCATTTGGGTGCTGTTGAAGGCATTATTATTATCGTAGGTGAAATAATGGATATTTTCGTTCTCATCGACTGTGCCACTGTTATAAATGGACTTGCCGTAGTATGCTCTGCGGTCCACATTAAAGCCTAAATCCTGCAAAATAGCCAGCTCTGCTTCCGTGAAGTTGCACCAGTTGCGATAGTTTTGGTGACTCATATTGACATTTTGCAGCTCGATATGGGAGAGTTCAGGAGTGGTTTCGGCACCCTCGTAACCGTTAAGGGGCAGTCCAGGGACCGGCTGAACTTCGGAGCCGTCAGGCCAAGCGATTTCAGCTAATTCATTTTTCCCTGTCTTAGCATTGTAAGTTGTAAGTACATTCTCTACGTTTACGCCTGTAAAATACGTGCCACTGTTGGTGCCAACATCATCACCTTTGAGAACATAGAATTCGTCATCTTTTTTTATAAAGGAAGGATTTTGAAATCGCTGTAACGAGATAGGAACTATTTTTCTGCTCTTGAGTTCTCCAGTGATGGTGATATCATCAGCATTGGGATTGATGGGGTGAGTATCATAATACGCGTTGGTGCCATCGCTTTTTACCTCATAATACACTACTCTGTCAAAAACATCCCTAATGCCCATTTCGTACTTGTTGAATACTAATTTTGACATTAATATTCCATCTTTATAATTAGCAGTGGTGCCAAAGGTGACATCGTGAGTAGTGTAGTCTTTGTTAATATATGTTCCCAGACCTAAAGCATGGAACATTTCGTGGGTGATGGTTCCGTAATAGTCGCTGTCGGTGCCATTGCTGGGGAGGGACGGAAATTTTTCAATATACCAATTGGCATCGGGAGGTGCAAGGTCTACTTCTATTTCAGCAACGATGTCATTGTCTTCGGGGTGATATTTTCCTTGCAGTACTGCCGCAAGCTCAGTATCACTGATTTGTGTTGAGGGCTTGCCAGTAGCGTCCCTTTTGATGTAAGTGTCACTTTGGGCAGCCGCATTGGCGTCCTTGTCAGGAAGCAGCTCTAGCTTGATGGTAGGGTTTGTAGTCCCGGATGGATTAATTAAGTTATGAATATAAGCAATGCTATCGCCAAAAGCTTGCTTTTCACCAGTAAATAGGTCTCTGTAGGTGGCATATTCTTTAATTTTTTGACCATTATCGTCAGTTGTATATTCGCCACGCCAGTGTGGACCAGAATGGTTAGTAGCATCGTAAAGATCAAACTGATAGGTGAGACTGTCGGCAGTGACTTGCATGTAATATGATGGATGGTCGCAGCTTGGTTCCTCTTCCTCAGCATGAGCATAATAGGGGGCCATAAAGAAGGAGCAGCTTAAGAGCACGGCTGCTGTCAAAGCGCGTTTTTTCTTGAACATAGCAAAACCTCCCGTAAAAATGTATACCAAATAATTATTAACCATGATTTGGGTAACGAAACGTTACTCGAAAAGCACGTTCGCTATAGAATATTAAATCCATTCTAGCATAGTAGTATTCATAAAAGTATCACAAAAAACGCTGCGTGGAGCAATTTTGCAAAATTTTATCGTTGAAAAATTCGTTTCTTGCTTGCCAAAATCCTGCAAGGGGACTGCTTTTTGCAGCATATCTTTTTGGCTCTTTTGCGCAAAAAATGCTATAATAAAAAGAAAAAGAGACTGCGTCAAGTAAAGAGCAGTCATGATGATAAAAAACAGGAGAACGAGATGCAATTAGTTGTAGATAAAATTGCCAAGGCTTTTGGCATTCATGAGATATTTAAAAATGTGAGCTTTATGATTGAGCAGGGTGAGCACGTGGGGTTAGTTGGCGTTAACGGCAGTGGTAAAACCACGCTGCTGCGCTGCCTGCTCAACCCGGATTGGATTGATGAAGGCGCCATCAAATTCGAGCCCGGCATCAGTGTGGGCTATGTGCAGCAGGGCTTCACGGAAATCCACGGCACAATTTGGGAGTTTATGAGCGAGGCCTGCCCGGAAATCACCGAACTGCGCAAGAAATTGGCGGAGCTGGAGCAAAGAGCCAATGGCCTTAGTGGCGAAGCGCTGGACGAGTGTCTTGATGAATACGCCCGGGTGACCAAGCGCTACGAATTCCTCGATGGTTATAACTTTGAAAATCGCATCAAAAGGGTGCTCATCGGCTTGGGTTATACCGAGGAATGGTGGAGCCACGAGGCCAATAATTTGAGCGGTGGGCAAAAGACGCGCCTCATGCTGGCGGCGGCGCTGGTGCGCAATCCTGACTTCATGATTCTGGACGAGCCCACCAACCATTTGGATATCGTCATGACCCAATGGCTGGAAAAATATTTGCAGGAATTCAAGGGCGGACTTTTGGTGGTCAGCCATGACCGCGCCTTTTTGGACAATGTGGCTGTGCGCATTTTGGAAATGGAGGGCGGCAAGCTGCAGTCCTTCAAGGGTAATTATAGTCGTTATCTGGAGCAAAAGGCCATTCAAACTGCGACCTTGGAGGCGGCCTATAACGCTCAGCAGGATTACATTGCTCGCACGGAGGCTTATATCCGTCGCTTCAAGGCGGGCATCAAGAGCAAAATGGCCCGTGGTCGCCAATCCCAGCTGGACCGCATGGAGCGCATGGATGCGCCCGTGCACAATGAGGAGTTCCAGCTGCGCCTGCCCCCGGCGGCAGAATGCGCCGACAGGGTGCTGATTATGGAGGATTTGACCATTGGCTACGGCGACAAGGTGCTGGCCAAGGGCATCAATTTGACCTTGCGGCGGGGTGAAAAGGCCGCGCTTTTGGGAGCTAACGGCACGGGTAAAACCACCCTGCTGCGCACTATTTTGGGAGAGATTCAGCCCTTGAAGGGGCGCGCCAAAATTGGCAACAGGGTGCAGATTGGTTATTTTTCCCAGAGCTATGAAAGACTTGACCCCAAGCAAACTCTTTTGGAAAACTTTGTCATTGAATATGGCTTTACCGAAGAACACACCCGCTCCATGCTGGGAGGTATGCTCTTTCATGGGGATGATGTGTTCAAAAAAATCGGGGAGCTCAGCGGTGGACAAAAGGCTCGCCTGGTGCTTTTGAAGCTGGTTTTAGACGGCGCCAATTGTCTGGTGCTGGACGAGCCCACCAACCATTTGGATATTATGGCACGAGAGACGGTGGAGGCGGCCTTGGAGGCCTTCGACGGCACTGTTTTGGTAGTCAGCCATGACCGTTATTTTGTGAACGAGGTGGCGGACCGCATTTGGGAAATAGAAGATTGCCAGGTGAAGGATTACAAGGGTAATTATGATTTTTACCTTGAAGAGAAGGAGAAGCTGGCCCAAGCGGCGGCTGCAGCTGCCGCGGAGGCAGAAAAGCAAAAAGCCTTCGCGGAGGCGAAGGCGAAGCAGCAAGCTGCGGCGCAGAGTGCAGCTGCGCCCGTAGCGAAAAAGGCGGAAAAGAATGACAAAAATAAGCGCTATAGTCCGGAGGAGGCTGCCAAGCTCTTGCCCAAGGTGGAGCTGCACATCCGCGAGCAGGAGGCCATGATGGGCCTTTTGGAAAAGCGCATGGCGGATCCGGCCAATCATGCGGACCCCGCCAATAGCGCGGCCATGGCAGCGGAGCACGATGAGTACGAGGCGAAAATCGCCGAGCTCATGGAGAAATGGGAAATATTGATGGAAGCTCTGGAGGAGTAGCATGAAGACTCATGAAGAATATATGCAGCTGGCGTTGGAGGAGGCTCGCAAGGCGGCTGCGCTGGGGGAGATTCCCATTGGCGCGGTGCTGGTGCATGAGGGAGAGGTAGTCGCCCGAGCCCACAACATGCGCGAAACTTGGCAGGATGGCACTGCCCATGCGGAAATCATCGTCATCCAGAAGGGCTGCAAGAAGCTGGGCCGCTGGCGGCTCAGCGGGTGCGCGCTGTACGTGACCGTAGAGCCCTGTCCCATGTGCAGTGGTGCCATCGTGAACAGTCGCATCGATACCGTGGTGTATGGCTGCCCCGATGTGAAGGCCGGTGGGGCGGAGTCCATTTTTAACATCATTACCAACCCCAATCTGAATCACACGGCCACTGTTATCAGCGGTGTGTGCGAGGAAGCGTGCGCCCAGGTGATGAAGGACTTTTTTAAGCGGCGCAGGTCGGAAAATAAAGCGAAAAAACAGCAGCAAAAAGAGTGCAAGGAGGCGAGCGTATGAATATTTACCTTTGGCGTCATAACAAAACCTATCACAGCCACAGCATGATTGACGAGCCCTGCTTGAACAATGAGTTTTATCTGGATGCTCTGACCATCGTGGTGGCGCACGATTTGGAGGAAGCGTTAGCCAAGCTGGCGGAGCAGAACGCTGGCTGGCGCGTGGATGATTTGCGAGCTCTGCCCTGTCAGGTCATTCCTGCGGATAAGGCGGGCGTGGTTTTTACTGAGCTGCGGGGGATGATTAATCATTTGTGAGTACTTGTCGTGATAACAAGCATTACTTATACTATACTGTATAATATGAAAAGGAAAAGCAGGACCATTTACTGAGTGTATCTAGTAAATTTGGTTCTGCTTTTTGCCTTTTTAATCAAAGGTGTACTCTCTGCGAGTCCCAACAATACGTTGCTAGTACGTTTTTCCTATGAACTTTGCAGTTGTGAGCACGTTTTTCATAGGAAAAACGCAACCTACTCCATCTTTTGTTTCCCACACCATTGCGCAAAGCTAGCATTTCACGCTATAATATGTATAAGTGGGTTTGTGACCATTTTTAGCCCCAGAATAAATGGCACCAGCCTGCGTTGTGCTTTATTTAGTTTAATATTATTTTTGTAGTTATAGAGGAGAAAGAACATGTTTATTGACAGAGCGAGGATTTATGTGGAGGCTGGCGATGGCGGCGACGGCATGAGCAGCTTCCGTAGAGAAAAATTTGTAGAAAAGGGTGGTCCCAACGGTGGCAACGGCGGTCGTGGTGGCGACGTAGTTTTGATTGCGGACAAGAATTTGAATACCTTGATTGACTTCCGCTATAAGCGTAAATATGTGGCTAAGCGTGGCGGCCAAGGCGGCACGAAAAATTGCACCGGCATGCGCGCAGACACTGTCTTTGTGAAGGTGCCCATGGGTACACTGGTGCGTGATGACGCTACCGGCGCTGTGATGGCGGATTTGGTTGAAGATGGCCAACAATACGTAGCTGCCAAGGGCGGCCGCGGTGGCAAGGGCAATGCCTGCTACGTGACCAGCACCAACCGTGCGCCAACATTTGCGGAAAAGGGCGAGCCCGGCGAAAACCGTTGGCTGAAGCTGGAGCTGAAGCTTTTGGCAGACGTGGGCCTTGTAGGTTATCCCAGCGTGGGCAAGTCCAGCATCATCGCTCAGGTGAGCGCTGCCCGTCCGGAAATCGCTGCTTATCACTTCACTACGCTGACCCCTGTTTTGGGCGTGGTACGCTTGGACGAGGAGCGCAGCTTCGTGCTGGCCGACATCCCCGGCCTCATTGAAGGCGCTCATGAGGGCGTGGGCTTGGGCCACGACTTTTTGCGCCATGTGGAGCGCACCAAGGTGCTGCTGCACATCGTAGACGTGGCTGGCGTGGATGGCCGCGATCCCATCGAGGATTTTGACAAAATTAATAATGAATTGGCCGAATACAGCGAGCGTTTGGCACGTCGTAAACAGCTTGTAGTAGCCAATAAAATGGATTTACCCGATGCTCAGGAAAACTTCGAGCGTCTGAAGGAATATGTGGAGGCCAAGGGCTACGAAATTTGCAAGGCCAGTGCTGCTACCGGCGAGGGCCTCAGAGAGCTCATGTTCAAGGCCTATGATTTGCTGCTGCAATATGAGCCCGAAGAGGACGAAGAGGATTTGGCCCGCTTTGACGAGATTGACCCGGACAGCTACGAAATCGTGGAGGGCAACGACACCGATTGGGAGGTGCGTGGCAAGAATATCGAGCGCTTGGTAGCTATGACCAATTTTGATAATGACGAAGCGCTGTATCGCTTCCAGCTGATTTGGAAACGCTTGGGCATCGACGAGGCCTTGAAGGAAAAGGGCGTCCAAGAGGGCGAGAGCGTGCGCATTCGTGATATGGTATTTGAGTACAAGGATAACAATTAAGAAACAGGTGAGATTATGGGAGAAGGCAAAGCTTATCGTGAAGCCTTGCAAAAAGCCAAACGCATTGTGGTAAAGGTTGGCACCAGCACCATTACCTATGCCAATGGCAAGCGTAATTTTAGCCAGATTGACCGCTTGGCCAGGGAGTTGAGCGATTTGCAAAACCAAGGCAAGGAGATGATTCTTGTTTCCAGTGGTGCTGTGGCTGTGGGCGTGGACCGTTTGGGTCTGCCGGCAAAGCCCAACACCATCCCCGGCAAGCAGGCCTGCGCCGCCGTGGGTCAGGGCGTTTTGATGCACACCTATGAAAAGCTTTTTGCTGACTACGGCCAAATTGTGGCCCAGGTGCTGATTACCCGCACCGAGGCCATCGACCGCCACCGTTATACCAATTGCCGCAACACCTTTATGACCCTTTTGCAGCAGGGCGTTATCCCCATCGTTAACGAAAACGACGTGGTGGCTCTGGACGAATTGAAAATTGGCGACAATGATAATATGTCCGCGTTGGTGGCAGGCATTGTGGATGCGGATTTGGTCATCATTCTGTCCGATATTGATGGCCTGTACACTGCTAATCCCGCTACTCATCCCGACGCAACCTTGGTGCACACTGTTTTGGAGATTACGCCTGAGGTGGAAGCCAGCGCAGGTGGCGTGGGTTCTTCCCGTGGCACCGGCGGCATGGCGACCAAAATCCAGGCTGCCAAAGCGGCTACCAACAGCGGCATCCAGCTGGTTATTGCCAGCGGCACCGAAAAGAATGCCATTCCCCGTATTTTGCAGGGCGAAGAAATTGGCACCCTCTTTGTAAGCCGCGAAAATAGACTGCAGTTCCGCAAGCGTTGGCTGGCCTTCGGTGCCAAGATTCAGGGCAGCATCGTGGTGGATGAAGGCTGCGCTAAGGCTATTCGCAAGGCTGGAGGCTGCAGCATTTTGCCCGCAGGTATTTACCAGGTGGTGGGCGATTTCCAGACCGGTAGCACCGTTAGTGTTATTGATAAAGAGGGTCACGAGCTGGCTCGGGGCCTTGTGCATTATACAGCCGCAGAGCTGGAAAAAATCAAGGGCTGCAAGTCCGCCGATATTGAAGGCATCTTAGGACATAAAAATTACGATGAGGTTATTCATCGTGATGATTTGGTTATTTTGCAATAAATGGTGTTTGCGCTGCTTATGTAAGCGCTTATGCAAGTGAGGGATGGAAATGGATACCTATGAACTGGTAAAAACGAAGGCTGCGGCTGCGAAAAAGGCAGCTGCCAAGCTGGCGGTGACCAGCACAGCCGTGAAGAATAAAGCATTATTAGCTATGGCCCAAGCGCTTTTGGACAAGCAGGAGGAAATCTTGGCTGCCAATAATGTGGATATGGAAAATGCGGCAGCTAAGGGCATGAAAAGCTCCATGCTGGACCGCTTGAAGCTGACTAGCGCCCGCATCGAGGGCATGGCGGACGGATTGCGCCAGGTGGCTAATTTGCCCGACCCGGTGGGCAATGTTTTGGACGGCAAAACGCTGGCCAATGGCCTACAAATTACCAAGGTGCGCGTGCCCCTGGGAGTAATTGGCATCATCTACGAAGCGCGTCCCAATGTTACGGCGGATGCAGCAGGCCTGTGTCTGAAATCCGGCAACGCCGTGGTGCTCAAGGGCGGCAGCGAGGCCATGGAGTCCAACAAGGCGGTGGCCGGGATTTTGAGTGAGGCAGCGACAGCTGCGGGTATGCCTGAGGGAGCCATCCAGTTTATCGATACCAGCGACCGTCAGGCAGTGCAGGATTTGATTCACCTCAATGGCTTGGTGGACGTGGTTATTCCCCGCGGTGGCGCGGGCCTCATCAAGATGGTGGTGATGAACGCCACAGTGCCCGTAATCGAGACTGGTGCGGGCGTGTGCCATACCTATGTGGATGCCAGCGCCGATGTGGACATGGCAGTGAAGATTGCCTATAATGCCAAGGTGCAGCGTCCTTCCGTTTGCAACGCTATGGAAACATTATTGGTGCACAAGGATGCAGCGGCCAAGTTTATGCCTGCCATGCTGGCCAAGTATGCCGAGGCCGGGGTAGAAATTCGCGGCGACGAGGGCGTGCAATCCTTTGATAATGCTGTGGTGCCTGTTACGGAAGAGGATTGGGCGACGGAATACGGCGACTTGCGTCTGTCCGTAAAGATTGTGGACTCCATCGAAGAGGCCATGGAGCACATTGCCCGCTTTGGCACGGGCCACAGCGAGTGCATCGTGACCAATGACTATAGCCAAGCCCAGCTCTTCCAAAGAACTGTGGACGCAGCAGCAGTGTATGTGAACGCTTCCACCCGCTTTACCGATGGCAACGAATTTGGCTTTGGCGCGGAAATCGGCATCAGCACCCAAAAGCTCCATGCTCGTGGCCCCATGGCCCTGCCGGAGCTGACCAGCACCAAGTATTTAATTTGTGGCAATGGCCAGGTGAGAGGCTAAAATAAGCATTAGCATAATCAAGCAACCTCCAGTGTAGCTTTATTTCTACGCTGGAGGTTGTAGCTTTTTTGGCAGGCACATTGGCAGAGTACTCTGTTTTTTACTGAACGTGGCGAGCACTGTGGGCCTTGCGTACCACACTTTGCGCTGTCAGCCCGGCACCCAAAAGCTCGTTGCGTAAATTTCACATTTTTTGTCACGAATTGCAGGTCTAGGGTATATGCTTTGTTGAGGAAATTTGATATAATAGTGAAGATAAAAATGGAATAGTGTTGCCACACATAAAGAGATGGAGGTAATTTTGGTGGAAGAAATATGTCGTGAGGTGTCTGGTACTAATTTTACACGCAAGGTGATTGCAGGTATTGCCCTGCTTTTGATTGCCTGCCTGTTTGTAAACGAATGGAATAATGTGCAGGAAACTCGTCAGCTGAGCCTGGTGGGCTGGGGCCTGAACCTGGTGCTTTTGGGGCTGTGGTGCTGGCGTGTGTCCTTTAAGTATACGGTGATTTTGTACAAGGATAAGCGTTTGGAGGTCATTACCGAGGGCATGTTCTTCATCAAACGCAGCTACAGTGTGGATTTGACCCGTACCGAAAGCTTTGCTAATAAATATGTGCGCAGCTTCTTCCGCAAGACTAAGCTGACCCATTACATTCATCGCTACAGCTCTTTGGATGAAAACCCCCAACGCCTTTTGGTGTTTACCGAGGGTAAAAAGAATAAGCTGGCAGGCCTGATCTTCAAATGCAGCGACAGCTTCCTGAAAAAGCTGCAAAAGACCATGCCGGATAAATACATTCAACTGTAAGCTGTGGAGGAGAAAAAATGACTGGTATTGAAAATGTAGATTCTATGGCAGTTTGTACAAGAGTCTTTCAGGTGTTCTTTGGTTCTTTTATTTATATCTTTTTAGTTGCCAAGCAGGTTGGACCGGAAAATAAAAAATTGTGGTTCAGAAAGCGTAAAAAATATACCTTCTTTAACCGCCGTGGTATCTTTGGCGAGGACATCAATTTTGGCTATCCGGTTACCTGGCAGGGTATTCTGGTGTTTTTGGCCATTTATGGCGTAATTTTTGGCTTTGGCTATTGGTATATTTTTGTACATGCATATTGAGAGCAAAGCTTAGCAAATGCTCATTGATAAAGGAGAGAAGTTTAGTTCATGGCTGAAATTAGAGGCATTGTTGTAAAAAAACAGGGCGAGCGTGCTGAAATTAAAGTTGATAAAACCGAAAGCGAGCTGACCGGCCTGCCCAAATATCTTGACTGCTGGAACCCTGTAGGCGCTAAGGCAGGAGATGTGGTAGGCGCTGAATATCGCGATTTTGATAATACCAAGGCGAAAATGATTATTTATGGCCTGCCTGTGACCGGCGTGCTGGCCGGCATTGCCTTCGGCAATAGCCTGGCCACCTTCTTCCATATGGATAAAATGCCCTTTGTTATCGGCGGCATTATCCTGTGGCTGATTGTAACCATTAGCTATGCCCGCATCTTTAAGCGCGACGCTGTGCGGGAGGGCAAGCAGCCCGTTATTTTTGAAATTCAGGCCCAGGAAATGGTTATTGATATGAACAATAAGGGCTAAAGGAGCGCTGGACTATGGATGTAGTTTTGGCTTCAGCTTCGCCGCGCCGTTTGGCGCTGCTCAAGCAGGTGGGTATCACCGCCAGCGTGCACCCCGCAAGCTTTGCGGAGGAGGCTGGCAGTGCGGATGCTGCCCATGAGGTGGTGCTGCACAACGCCTTGGGCAAGTGCAGAGCTGTGGCGGCTGAGGTGGGGGACAGCGTCCCCGTCATTGCAGCCGACACTGTGGTGGTAGTTGACGAGGTGATTTTGGGTAAGCCTGCTGACGCCCAGGAGGCGGCAGCCATGCTGGCGCGTTTATCCGGGCGTACCCATCAGGTTTTGACGGGCGTGGCGGTAAAGTTCGCCGGCAAGGAGTTGGCTCAGGTGTGCGCTACGAAGGTGTTCTTTCGTGAGCTGACACAGGGCGAAATCGCTGCCTATGTGGGCAGCGGGGAGCCCCTGGATAAAGCGGGGGCCTATGGCATACAGGGCAAGGGTGCTCTGTTAGTAGAAAAAATCGAGGGCTGCTACAATAACGTGGTAGGCCTTCCCTTAACCATGTTGTATTCCATGTTGAAGGAAATAGGAGCAAGCATGACTAGATGACAGCCTTGAAAGGCGGTACCTATGGCCTGGGCCATAGTGATTTTGGTAATACTAAAGCAAGCGACACTAACAAAGAAATTATTAAGAACCTGCCCCCGGAGGAAAGACCACGGGAAAAACTCATTACACGTGGTGCCGGGGCTTTGACCGATGGGGAGCTGCTGGCGATTTTGCTGCGCACAGGTACAGCCTCCCAGTCGGCACTGGCCATAGGCAGGGAGCTGACCCAGAATGGGGGCCTGTATAAAAAGCTGGCCCGCATTAGTCGGGTGGAAGAACTTACGCAAATAAAGGGCTTGGGACAGGCCAAGGCGGCCACAGTGCTGGCGGCGCTGGAGCTGGGCCGACGGCTGGCGTCTGCGCGCCCTTTAGATAAATTACATTTTGGTGAGCCTGAGGAGGTGGCGGCCTATCTGATGCCGCGCCTGCGCTACGCCACCAAGGAACAATTCTTAGTACTTTTATTAGATGTAAAAAATAGGATAATAGGCACAGAAATCATTGCCGAGGGCGGCTTGAACAATACCATCGTCCAGCCGCGGGATGTTTTTCGCGTGGCGATTTTGCAGCATGCTTCGGCGCTGGTGCTGGTGCACAACCACCCTTCAGGGGACCCGCACCCCAGCGAGGAGGATATTGAAATAACCGAGCAGCTGGTGGCGGCGGGGAAAACCCTGTTGATGCCGGTGCTGGACCATGTGATTATTGGTGATGGTGCCTATTATAGCTTTCAAGAGGCTGGAGCTTTAAAGATTTAGGAGGACGGGTGGAAATGAAATTTACATTCCCGAATATTAGTATTTTTAACAATATGTCCGATGATATGGGTATAGATTTGGGTACTGCCAATACCTTAGTGCATTGCAAGGATAAGGGGATTATTATTCGTGAGCCCTCTGTAGTGGCAGTGGAAAAGGACACCAATGAGGTTTTGGCCATCGGTGCGGAGGCTAAGCGCATGATTGGCCGTACTCCCGGCAATATTGTGGCTATTCGCCCCATGAAGGACGGCGTTATTGCCGATTACGAAATTACCCAATCCATGCTGAAATATTTTATCAAGCAGGCCATGGGCAATCGCACCTTTGTGCGTCCCCGCATTTTGGTAGGCGTGCCCAGCGGCGTTACCGAGGTAGAAAAGCGCGCTGTTATCGACGCAACCATTGAAGCCGGTGCCCGAGAGGCTTATTTGATTGAAGAGCCCATGGCGGCAGCCATCGGTGTAGGCATGCCCGTGCAGGAGGCGACCGGCAGCATGGTTGTTGATATTGGCGGTGGCACCTGCGAGGTTGCTGTTATTTCCTTGGGCGGCATTGTTGTGTCCAAGAGTGTACGCTGCGGCGGCGACGCTATTGACGCAGCCATCGTGCGTTATGTGCGCAAAACCTTTAACATGTTTATTGGCGAGCGTACTGCAGAAAACATTAAAATGGAAATTGGTACTGCCATGAAGGTGGACAATCCCGAGGTTATGGAGGTGCGTGGCCGCGATTTGTTGAGCGGTCTGCCCAAGAGCATCCAGGTTAACGCCAACCATGTGTGCGAGGCGGTGGATGAACCTGTAAGCATGATTGTGGACGCAGTTCGTAACACCTTGGAGCGCACTCCGCCGGAATTAAGTGCCGATATTATGGATAGGGGCATTGTGATGACTGGTGGCAGCTCCATGCTGCGCAATCTGGACCGCCTGATTTCCAAGGAAACCGGTATGTCGGTTTATGTATCCGATGAAGCCTTGGATTGTGTTGCTTTGGGAACCGGTATCGCAGTAGAAAATATTGATATTTATCGCAAGGGCTTTATGACCTCTAAATAAATTTGAGGGTAATAGGTAAGCAGCATGAGTAAGAAATTTATGCTGGGCGTTCTGTTCGCCTTTGTGCTTTGCGGCATGCTGGCCATGGCTGTGGCCGGGGGCAGTCGGTTTCCTGTGGTTAATGCCATTGTGGCCAGCGTGATGCTGCCTGTGGAAAGCGCCTTTAACAGTGTGGGCAATGCGGGCAATAGTCTGCGGGGCTATTGGAAGGCGCTCACAGTGATGCAAAGTGAAAATGAGCAATTAAAAAGGGATAATATTGAGCTGCGCAATGCCAATATCCAAATGGCATCTGTGTATGCGGAAAATAGGCAGCTGCGGGCTCTTTTGGATTACAAGGAGCAGCACAAAAGCCAAAAGGTGGTGGCGGCCAAGGTTATTGCCCGCAATCACGGCGATTTGCGGGACTCCATGTATATCGATGCCGGCGAAGACAAGGGCCTGAAGCGTGAAATGGCCGTTGTTAACGAAGGCTTGGTGGGCGTGGTGGACGAGGTTTATGGCTCCTATGCCCGGGTGCTGCTTTTGAATTCGCCCCGCTTTAAAATGGGCGCACGTGTTTTGCGCCATGATTCCCGGGCCGTGGGCGTTGTAGGCGGCAAAACCAGTGCCGATGACAAGCTGGTCATGGAGCACGTTTTTCGTGAGGCCAGCCTGCGGGAGGGTGATGTTATCGTGACCAGTGGCTACAGTGGCAGCCACCCGGCCGACATTCTTATTGGCACAGTGACCAAGACCCGTATGGACAGTGTGGGCCTTTTGCAGGAGGCCGAGGTGCATGCGGCAGCGGATGTGGCGGATGTGGAGCATGTTTTGGTAATTACCAGCTTTACACCGGCACCGAAAATTGAATTTAACAGGCAGGGAGGACAGGCAAAATGAGGAGACTGATTTGGCCCGTCCTGTTTCTGCTTTTAATGCTGGTGCAGGGGGCGGCTTCTGCCTTTTATACGGGCTGGCTATCCTTTGATTTACCACTTTTGGCATTATATGCCTTTGCCATGCTGCGGGGTGAGCATCAGGGCGCCTTAGTGGGCCTGAGCGTGGGCTTTCTGCAGGATGCAATGACGGTGGGGGTTTTTGGCTTTCACATGCTGAGCCGCTCGGCCTTGGGCTTTTTAGTGGGGCTAATGAAGGAAAAGGTGGTCAAGGATAATGCTACCTTTCATGTGCTCGTTATTGCCCTGTGCAGCGCTGCCTTGCGCTTTGCCTTTTGGTGGCTGGAGCTTATTCGTAGTGGTGGTCGCTGGAGTATTTTTTTTAGTTATCTTTGGGACAGCGTGGGCTTTATTGTGGGCAACATGCTGCTGGTAGTGCCTGTGGTGCTACTAGTAAAAAGAGTTTATCAATGGATTAAAGAGGAGGATATCTCCTATTAAAATGAGTAGCGAAGGGAGCTGGAGGGCTGATGCTGAATAAAAAACAAACACTGCGCTTGCAGACCATGCTGGGCCTCTGCCTTTTGCTTTTTGCTATTCTTTTGGGTCGCATGATGTATTTGCAGCTGTGGCGCGGTGATTATTATACCAAGCAATCCGATGGTAACCGCTTGCGCCAGTCCCGCATTATTGCGCCCCGTGGCTTGATTTTTGACAAGGACGGCAAGGAGCTGGTGAATAATTTGCCAGGCTATGCAGTGGTTTTGCAAAAGCAGGCGGACTATAAGCCGGAGACCTTGGAGCACCTTAGCGGGCTACTCCATATTCCTGTGGCCGATATCAAGAAAAAGATCAAGGAAAGCCAAAATTATTACGAGCCCATTATGCTGAAAAGCGACCTGACCTTGGAAATGGTAACGAAGATTGAAGAGCAGTGTCGCTATATGCCAGAGGTGATGCTCTCCGTGCAGCCAATCCGTAATTATCCCTACAAGGAGCTGGCAGTGCATGCTTTGGGGTATGTGGGCGAGGTGAGCTCCTACGAAATCGAAAAGGGGCTTTTTAAAAATGTAACCCAGGGCAGCATCGTGGGTAAGTCGGGCCTGGAAAAAAGCTACGACAAAATCCTGCGGGGCGAGGATGGTTCCTTTATGGAAGAGGTGGATGTGGCTGGCAATGTGGTGAAGCATTATGACAGCGTGCAGCCCGTGCCTGGCAAAAATCTGCAGCTGACGCTTGATTATCGCTTGCAAAAATCCTTGGAGGATTTTACGGACAAGCATTTGGCCTTTTTGCGTCGCAGCGGCCTCGCGCCTCGCGCTCGGGCTGCGGCGGTAGTGGCCCTGGACCCGCGCAATGGCGCGGTGCGGGCCATGGTAAGCCGTCCCGGCTACGACCCCAATCTTTTTGTACATGGCATCTCCTCCAAGGATTGGAATCGCATCAACAACGATGATGCCTATCCGCTGAATAACAAGGTTATCAGCGGTGAATATCCCCCTGGCTCTACCTTTAAAATTGTCACCGGTAGTGCGGCCTTTGAGCTGAACAAGGTGGGGCTCAACGAGCCCATCTATGATGGCGGCTTCCATCCTCTGGTTCCCACCATGGGTAACGCTGGTGGCGAGGTGCTGGGCTGGTTGACCTTTATTACTGCTTTAGCTATGAGTGATAACGTGTATTTTTATGAGCTGGGCAATCGCGTGGGCATCGACAATATTGCAAAGTACGCTCGCATCTACGGCTTTGGTCAAAAGACAGGCATTGATTTAGAGGGCGAAAGCCGGGGCCTGGTGGCTTCCAAGCAGGTGAAGCGGGAAATTTGGGACGAGGATTGGCGTTTGGGCGACACCTTCAACGCCGCCATCGGTCAGGGCTTCAATTTGACCACGCCCATGCAGCTTTCCGTGATGCTGAGTATTGTGGCCAACGGTGGCACCAAATACCAGCCCTATTTGGTGGATAGCATTTTGAACGCCGATGGCACACTTTTTGAAAAGCCCAAACGTACCGAGGGCAAGCATATTGAGGTTTCCCAACAGACCATTGACTACATGCGTCAGGGCATGAGCGCTACCACCAGGGAGGGTGGCACCGCGTCCTATTTCAGTACACTGCCCAAGCCTATCGCAGGCAAAACAGGTACGGCGGAAAACTCCCACGGCCGCGACCACGGTCTTTTCGTGGCCTATGGTCCGGTGGAGGACCCGGAGTTAGTCGTTGTTTGCATAGTGGAGCAGGGCGGCTTTGGCTCCACCGCGGCTGGTCCCATCGTGTATAAGGCCTTTGAAGAGTTCTTCAAGGAGCGGGGCTGGATGCCTGAAGATGAGCCCAAGGCGGAGGTGTGGTTTGAAGAGCCAAAACCGGCACAGGCAAGTCCTGCAACCACACCTGCGCAAGCGGCACAGTAGGAAGGGAGCAGCATTGTGGATATAAAACGCATCCTGAAAAATCTGGATTGGTGGCTGATTTTAGCTGTGCTCACCCTCATGGGCTGTGGTCTGGTGCTTATCGATAGTGCGACCCATTCCTTCGCTGTGAGCACGGGCAAGGCTTGGCATGTGCAGCGCCAAAGCATGTTCATGGTCTTTGGTATCATTATGGTCATAGTGTCCATGGCCTTTGACTATCGCATGCTGAAAAATTATGCCTCCAAATTATATATTTTTAATATCGTCTTGTTGTTGGCTGTTATGTTCGTAGGACACAGCCAGCTGGGAGCTCAACGTTGGATTCAGATTGGCTCCCTGTCCTTCCAGCCCAGCGAGTTTTCCAAGGTCTTTTTGATTATTTGTCTTGCCACCTTTATGGATAAACGCATTGAATGGCTGGAGGAATTCAAGGATTATCTGCCCGTATTTTTGTATATCTTTTTCCCTTGGCTGCTGGTTATGCGTCAGCCTGACTTGGGAACCTCGCTGACCTTTATTGCCATTTTAATTGGCATGATTTTTGTCAGTGGCTTTAAATATAAATGGTTTTTCCGTTTGGGAGTGGCCTTTGTGGCTCTGCTGCCGGCCTTTTGGCTGGTGCTGAAGGATTACCAAAAGAACCGCATTCGTGTCTTTTTGAATCCTGAGCTGGATCCCTTTGGCAGCGGTTACCATGTTATTCAGTCCAAGATTGCCATCGGTAGCGGTGGCCTTTTAGGCAAGGGCTGGCTGGCCGGTACCCAAAGTCAGCTGAATTTTTTGCCGGAAAACCACACGGACTTTATCTTCGCCGTGGCCGGAGAGGAATTCGGCTTTGTGGGCGCAGCCTTTATTATTCTTTTATATTTGATTATTATCTGGCGCGGTATTGCCATTGCGCTGGATGCTGATGATAATTTTGGTACCTTGCTGGCCGTGGGCGTGACCAGCATGTTTATGTTCCATGTGATGGTAAATATAGGCATGACCGCCGGCATTATGCCGGTTACGGGCGTACCCCTGCCCTTTTTAAGCTATGGCGTCAGCTCGCTGACTACGAATCTGATGCTGGTGGCTATTTTGCTCAACGTTAAGGTGCGCAAGCAGAATTTGCAATTCTAAGGAGGAAATATGGAAAAGGAATTGACCATTGATATATTAAGCAGCGTGCAAAAGCCTGCGCGCTACACCGGTGGCGAATTTGCCAGCATTATCAAGCCTGCCGACGAGGTGGAGGCCACTATTTGTTTGGCCTTCCCCGATGTGTATGAGGTGGGCATGAGCTATTTGGGCTTCAAAATTTTGTATCACCTGCTCAATAAGCAGCAGGGGGTGCAGGCGGAGCGTGCCTATGCTCCCTGGATTGATTTGGAGGCCAAAATGCGTGAGCGCCAGATTCCCCTGCGCACCCTGGAAACCAAAAAGACTCTCAAGGAATGCGATATTGTGGGCTTCACCCTGCAATATGAGCTGAGCTATACCAATATTTTGAACATGCTGGATTTGGGTGGTGTGCCTGTTTTGGCCGCGGAGCGCACGGAGGAGGACCCGCTGGTGATCGTTGGCGGTCCCTGTGTGTATAATCCGGAGCCCTTAGCTGATTTCTTTGACTTCGCCATTATTGGTGAGGGCGAAGAGGTAATGGCGGAGGTTATGGAGGCCTACAAGGCGTGGAAGTGCGCCGGTAAGCCGGGGGGACGCCAAGGCTTCTTGCAGGAGGTTGTCAAGATCAGCGGCATTTATGTGCCCTCCTTCTACAAGGTGGAATATAACGAGAATAATACTATTAAAGCAGTGCAGCCCGTGGCGGAAAATGCGCCTGCTGTAGTTTATAAGCGTGTGGTACGCGACATGAACAGCGTGGATTTTCCCACCTCTCCCATCGTGCCCTTTGGTGAAATCGTGCACGACCGCATCATGCTAGAGGTTTTCCGCGGCTGCAGTCGTGGTTGTCGCTTCTGCCATGCGGGCATGGTTTATCGCCCCGTGCGGGAGCGCAAGCCGGAGGTGCTGAAGGACCTGGCGCGCAAGCTGGTGGATAACACCGGCTACAACGAAATTAGCTTGGTATCCCTGTCCAGCGCTGATTATTCCTGCTTGGCTCCTATGGTGCACAGCATGATCGAAGAGTTCAAGGACGACAGAGTGAGCGTATCCTTGCCCTCTCTGCGTATTGACAGCTTCTGCGTGGCCATTGCCAAGGAGGTGCAGGCTGTGCGCAAGAGTGGTCTGACCTTCGCCCCTGAGGCTGGTAGCCAAAAGATGCGTGATGTGATCAACAAGGGAGTCACGGAAGAGGATTTGATGAACGCTGTGGGTGCGGCCTTTGAGTCCGGCTGGAACAGCGTGAAGCTGTACTTTATGATTGGCCTGCCCTTTGAAAATGATGATGACGTGCTGGCCATTGCGGATTTGGCACGTAAGGTGCAATATAAATATTATCAGGTAACGGGCAAGCGTGGCTGCAAGGTGACCTGCAGTGCCTCCTTCTTCGTACCCAAGCCCTACACCGCCTTCCAATGGTTTGCTCAGGACGATTTGGAGAACATCCGTCGCAAGCAGTTCCTGCTGAAGGACGAGATTAAGACCATTAAGAATGTAACCCTTAACTACCACGACAGTAAGACCGGCATCATCGAAGCTGTTTTTGCCCGCGGTGACCGTCGTGTGGGCAAGGCGCTGTTGGCCGCATGGCAAAAGGGCGCGCGTTTTGATGGCTGGAGCGATTGCTTTGATTACGAGCGTTGGCTTGCGGCCTTTGCCGAGGCAGGAATCGACAAGGACTTTTATGCAGCTCGCCAAAGGGGAGAAAATGAGGTTTTCCCCTGGGAGCATATTTCCCCGGGCGTGTCCCGCAAATTCCTGTGGAACGAATGGCAAAAGGCCTACGCACAGCAGCTCACTCACGACTGCCGTCGCTTGTCTTGCACCGGCTGCGGTGTGTGCCAAAAGCTGGGCGTGCAGATTATCGACTATAAAGGGGAGGTGGAGGCCTAATGAAGCTGCGCATGCAAATTACGAAGGACCCCGAAATTCGCTTTATCTCCCATTTGGAATATTCGAGAACCATCAGCCGCGCTATTCGGAGGGCAAAGCTGCCTGCGGCCTATAGCGAGGGCTTTAATCCCCATTTGAAGTTTAGTCTTGCTTCCGCTCTGGGCGTGGGCGTTGTCAGCTATACGGAGTTCGTGGAAATCGAACTGGCAGAGCCCATGGAGGTGGAGCTGGCAGCCAAAGCCTTGGATAAGGCTCTGCCACGGGGCATTCGCGTGCTGGCTGCTGATGCGGTGGATACTCACCATGCAGCGTTGATGAGCCAGGCCGCAGGCGCCAATTATCGTGTGACTCTGCCCTATAGCCGGGACATCAGCCAGGCTGTGACTGCCTTTAATGAGGCTCCCCAGCTGCTCTTTAAAAAAGCGGCACCCAAGACCAAAGCCGGCTTTAAGGAAATTGATGTCAAGTTTTACATCCCTCATATCGATGTGACCTGCGATGGCGCAGCAACGGTTTTTGCCTTTGACTGCAAAATCACTCCTACCGGTAGCATGAAGGCTGTGGATTTGCTGAACGCTCTCAATGAGCATTATCAGCTGGACTTGCCCGTGGAAATGGCAGACATTGAGCGCTTAAACCTGTACCGCCTGAGCAAAAAGGGCAACAAGGTGCCCATGCTGAATAACGATGCTGTAAAGCTGGCGTAAGCCAGAGCCTGCTAAAAAGCATCAGGGAGTGCTGGAATGCACTAGCTATGCCTCAAGCAATATGCAGTCTAAAAATGGCAAGCCGGTAGGTGAAGTAAAAAAATATGCATAAGACCATTCATACTTGGCGGTATGAATGGTCTTTTTTGTGTCTATTGTATTCTTATCTCTAATTTGTAAGCATATTCTTGGGTTTCGGCAGTGGTCCAATAGTTTAGTAGACTAGTGACATAAATATCTGAAACAGGCTTTAAGTTGTGCTCGAGACAGTATTGTCCTAGTTTTTTTAGATTTTCCGTACTGTTATGCATATAAGTACCTTGAAAGTAAAGAGTAAGGTATTTACCTGCTGGGCGAACGCGATATTTGAGATCATGTAGGGGTTCTGGCAAAGGATAAAAGAATTCTTGGCCGTAAAAATGCTCTTGATTATAAAGTGCCTGTGTATTTACAATATAACCAAAAAAATGTTGCTTAAAGGGTAGAGCTCCTCTTAATGCTAAAAATAACTTTGCTGCATGTAGGGAGCGTTCCTTAAAGGATTCACTATCCCTGCAGCCTTTTACTACAAAATAATATTGCTCAGGTTGTTCTACAAGCTTAATATGTCCATAATTGCTGGTACTTAACTTGTCCAACTCTGCCAAGTAAGAACCTAATTTATCATTTAATTGTTGCAATCGTTGTATTTCCTGTTGAATGTGTACTTGTTGCTCCAAAAGTAAATGTTTGTAATTTACTGGAGAACGATTCGCTAAGTATTTTTGAATGGAGATTAACGGAACATCTAGATTACGCAAGGTTATTACCAGTTCTAATAAAAACAGTTGTGCTCGCTTGTAATAACGATAACCATTATCTAGGATTACTTCGGGTTGAATGAGGCCTAGTTTATCATAATAAAGTAGAGTTTTACGCAAAATATGACAGGCTTTGGCCAATTCGCCTGTGGTAAAATAATTTTCTAAAGATTTTTTCATAATTTTGCCTTTGCCCCCTTGACTGTCTAGCTACTATACATCTTATTATATCATATAAGCGATAAAGTGCAAATTGAGAATCAATATTGATTGAGTTTCTCGGTAAATTTGTACTTAGTAATATTATAATCTACTATATGATTTGAGATGTGGGAGGTAGTATCGATGAAAAAAGCAATGAACAATAAAGCTTTACTTGCTGCTTTGATTTGCACTTCTGTGCTTACGGGGGGGACAACGGCGTTTGCTGAAGAGAGTGTTGGCGAATTTGCATTGGATACGATGGTGGTCACGGCAACGAGAACAATGAAACAACTACAGGAAGTACCTGCAAGTGTTAGTGTTGTGACTGCTGCAGATATTGAGAAAAAGAATATTACCTCAATGCAGGAGGCTTTGCAGCATTTGCCCGGTGTGTATATGAATCAATCTGCACAAAGTGGTATCCAGCTTAGAGGTTTTAGCTCCGAAGATATATTGATTTTAGTGGATGGTATGCAAATGAATACAACCTATGATGGTTCTGCTAATTTGAATACTATTCCTGTGGAAAATATTGAACGCATTGAAGTTTTACGCGGAGCTGCATCCTCTATTTATGGCGGTTACGCTGTCGGTGGTGTAATCAACATTACTACTAAAGAGGCCCAAAAGATTGGTACCAATGTTAATGCAGTGGTTTCGTATGGTAGCAACTCTACTTGGAAGAAATCTTTGCAGGTTAACTCTAAAGTGAATGATAAGTGGTCATTTGGCTTGGGCTACGAGAATAGAAAGTCAGATGGATATTATGGAGCTTATAGAACAGCTAAAGGGTCGTCTGGGACTGGCACGTATACGGCAAATCTACCTCAATTAGGTAATGGTTACTACGTTTTCGGTAGCCAGGGCGAACGAGATTGGGAGCATGAAAATTATAATGCCCACATTAAGTATAATTTTGATGAAAATAAATTCTTAAAATATACTTATGGTAAAACGAAAACTACTTTTTCATATGCTAATGCTAAAAGCTATGTACGGGACTCAGCAGGAAATCCGGTTTATACAGGTACTGTAACAACCCAGAATGGAGATAAGATTACACTAAAGGCAAGTAAATTTTATGGATATGAGAATTGGTACGAAAAGGATACTCATGCCTTAACATATAAGGATGAAGAGAATAAATTAACAGCAAGCATAAGCTATGTTGACAGTAAAAAGGACGGCTTCACCAGTCCTTCAGTGCCTGATACATATAATGATATAGATTGGATGGGAGCTGGTAGCTATAGTTCCCACCCTGGCAAGGTCGTAAATTATGACCTAGAGAAGGCTTGGGAGAATATTGGCAAGCATACCATCGTCGCTGGCGCCAATTTTAAACAGGAAGAGATGACTCAGGATAGGTTTAAAGTTAGCAATTGGAAAGATGAGAACTCTATCACAGCTCATACTGGACAGGACCATGGCAAGGTTAATAATCTAGCTGTGTTTATTCAGGATGAGTATAAGTTCAATGATCCTTGGACTATGTATTTGGGCTTGAGATTGGACCATTATAAAAAGGGCTCTGGTACGTTTATGAATACCGATGGCCCTAATGATATCCATGAAACTTCCGAGTCCAAAACCTATAATGAGTTAAGCCCCAAGGTAGCTTTTGATTTTAAAGCTGATGAGAATACAAACTATTATGTATCTTATGGACATTCCTTTAGACCTCCTACGATGTATAAGATGTATCGTTATTCTGAATTTAGCAGTTATTGGTATGTGCCCAACCCTGACCTTGACCCTGAAACATCTGATACCTTTGAGCTGGGTATGAAAAAAAGATTATCTGACAATACTGATTTAGGAGTTACCTTGTATCATGTGAAGACCGACGATAAAATTGAGGCCACTGGTTTGCTTCCAGGAGAGAGCTTCATGGGTAAGGGTGTAAAAAAATACATCAATCTGAGCTCGGAGAAACGTAAGGGCGTTGAATTTGATTTGACTCATAAATTTAGCGAAAAATTTAATGGATATATTAATTACGCATGGCAACGAGGAACTAAGGAATATCAGGGTAAGGAAAGCAATCAATATAGCATTCCTAAGCACTTGCTGCACGCGGGCGTTGAATATAATTATGATAGATGGAATGCTCTGTTAGATTGCCAATATGTGAGCGAACGTCAGAACCCTGACAGCCCGTCTGGCGAATATGGCGCAGAGGATGCTTTCTTTATTGTCAACACAGCCATCAATTATACATTATCCAAGGGCATGGTCCTGCAATTCGGCGTTAATAATTTGTTCAACAGAGAATTCTATTGCAGTGAAGCTACCTCTGGCAGAACCTATAATGTTGGCTTACGTTACAGCTTCTAATACAACTTGTTTACATACATCTCCAAATGGGGGTAGGGTCTTGTGTCCTATCCCTATTTGCCTTTGCCAGCATACTTACGAAAAGCAATAAAAAATTTATCTTTGCCATAAATTAGCCACACTTATAGCTTACAATAGTTACAAAGATAAATACAAGGAGGTCGAGTACATGTCTTATCAATTACGCCGTGTGGCTGGCTACCTTTTGGGCTTCGTGCTCTTTTATGCACCCTTTGCGGTGTTTCAAAAAATAATTGGCTATTTATTAAACGGCAAATGGCAGGAGCAAACCATCCATAGCCTGTGCTTGCGCATTCCCACAGAGCATTTGCTGGATGGCAAAATTTTTCAATATGCCTCTATAAGTGTGGTTAGCTTGGGTATTCTGCTTATAGCCGCCTTCTTCTTAGGGCCCGTTTTTTGTGGCAGGCTGTGCCCGGCGGGCGCTTTTACGGAGTATTTGAGCAAGCTGCTACCTGAACGACTGCAAATAGACTGGATTAAATATACAGAAATAGCACCAATTCGCTATGGCATGCTGGCTGGCTTCTGTCTAGTGCCCTTTATTGGTGGAATTTTGGCCTGTGCCTATTGCAATTTTTTTCTCTTCGACCTATTGGCTAATTATTACTCGCGAGGGTATTTCATATCCCTAAGCTCTAGCTTGCTTTTGACAAGCATTATGTGGATAGTTGTCTTTGGAATATTCACTAAGGGTGGGCGGGGCTATTGCAATTTTTTATGCCCGGTAGGAGCGCTACAGAATTTAACGCATTATTTTGGCAGTGGGCTCGGCTTAACTCTGATAATGCAGGTTAATAAGCAGCAATGCATTGGCTGTGAAAAATGCGCTACAACCTGTCCCATGAGAGCGATTACGGTGCAGGAGAAGCGAGCAAAAATTAGCTTGCATAATTGTATTATCTGCGGTCAATGCGCTCATGCCTGCCCTGTTAAAGCTATTCACTATGGGAGGAATTGCCATGAAAAGTAAGGTTATTTCTTTTCTTATTGCCATGGGTATTCCGGTGAGTACATTAAGTCTGCAGGGTGCTGGCTGCACAGGACTGTGTGGCAGCTGTGGCTTTAATTGCACGCCGGGCATTTTTGCTCTGCTGTTTTTGGCCGTCAAATATTGCTATCAACGTATGAAGGGACGGGTGGTGCAGCATGAGTAAGAAATGGTTGCGAAGAATGGCTCTATTCATTGCTATGCTCGCTGTGATGTTTGTCATGACGGGAATACGCTTGGAGAATGCTCGAGATAGATTGAATGCAAAAATTAATTTGACTAAAGGAAAAATTGCTACCTGTACTGTGGATTTGGGGCAACAGGGAGTTGTAAAAAAGCTGCTTAATCCCAATATGTACACACTTTATTTGCGTTTGCAGACAGATAGTAAAGAGCCGTTGCTCTGTAGTGGCAGCGATATGGAAATGTTTTTGTCACAAGGGACCAAAAAGGGTATTTGGACAGAGCTTCTGCCATCTGATGCTTTAAAGTCTAGGAGCGGATGGATTCCTCTGAATGTGGAGCTGTGCGTGCCACGGGAAGCTTTAAAGAATCATGATGTAGCGCAGGGTGTGCTTAAATTTTATTCTGGTCAGGAGGAATATGCTCGGGTTATAATTAAGGTGATTAATTCTGAAATACAATAGAAAAGGCTTTAGGGGGTTATGCATTTGAAAAAGATAGCAATTATCCGTTGTTTAAAGACTTCTGCATCCTGTGCAGGAGCAGGCTGTTTAAGAGCGTTTTACGACAAGGACAAAGCTTTTGCTCAATATGGCGAGGAAGAGCTGCGTTTGATGGCTATGTGGACCTGCAATGGCTGTGGCGATTCCATGCTGGAAAACCAAGAAGGCATTCGCAAGAAAATCGAGCGCATGAAGGCCTTGGAGATAGATGCTTTGCACTTGAGCCATTGTACTAGCAAAAAGGATGAGCAGGGCGAAAAGCATTTGTGCCCTACCATCAAGGAAATTGCTGATGAATTAGCAGCTTGCGGCATCAAAATTGTACAGGGAACACATTATAAACTTGAACACTATAAACGAAACAGGAGCTTGGCTGTGATGGCCAGGCTTTTTTGTTAGACAAAAGTATTGACAAGTAAATACAAATGATATATACTTACTCTAGATAACTAGTATTAATAATGCTTATGAATAAAATAAAATATGCTTATATTTTAGGTGCAAATTGCATAAAAGAGAAACAGGTGTGAAGCCTGTGCTGTCCCGCAGCTGTAATGTGGAGTCAATTTCAATATGTCACTGGGAAACTGGGAAGGCGAGATTGATGATGAAGCAGAGCCAGAAGAACTACCTAGAATAAGACTTAAAATTTCTGCGAAAGACAGAATGGTCACCTTTGGATAAGTGTACCCTTTTGCTGGAAGCAGAAGGGTATTTTTGCTTTTAAATCAGGTTGCAAGCGAAACACGGACAGCGCGGTGGTTTGATTTAAAAAATAAATTTATGAGGTGTTGAATGATGTTTAAAAAGAAGCAAGCTTTAGTCATGTCGGTGCTGTGCGCCATTGCCAGTGTAGGTTTTGTCCTTTCTGCCAGTGCAGAAAAACCTGAAAACTATAATTTGGATGAAATTGTGGTTGAAGGCAGAATGGATGATGCTAATCCCCATAATACCTATGATGGAAAAATCATTCGTACTGGCGGCGATGTTACTGTTATTACAAGCAGAGAAATTGAGAAGCAGCATTATGATAACGTAACTGATGCTATTAGTAAGGTACCTGGTGTAGAGGTCAAAACTCCTGGTTACAGGGGTATAGAGTTTGGCAATGCTTATACTGGCGCTACAGTTGCTATTAATGGCGATAATAGGGTTATCTTTTGTGTGGATGGGAAACGTATGGGCAGCGATGCCATTACTACCAATATGAATGAACGCAGCAAGGGCGAAGTAGCTTTGTTGATGGGCATTGCTAATATTGAACGAATTGAAGTAATAAGAGGCGCTGCGTCTTTAGCTTATGGCAGTGATGCTACTGGCGGCGTTATTAATATCATTACTAAAAAGGCTGATCATTCCAGTACAAATATTGATCTTGCAGCCGGTTCTTGGGGAAAGAGAAAGGGCAGCATTGCACATATGGGCCGCAAAGATAAATTTGGTTATTTAGCTTCTTGGTCGCGTGATCAAGGTGATGATACTAAATACAAAGATCATTATTTGAATACGACAAAAACTTTTAAGAATACTGATTACAAGGAAGATACTGCTTTTATCAAATTGGATTATGATTTTGATAATAACAGAGCGTTAACTTTCTCTTATTCCCGTATAGATAATTATGCTGGATATCCTATTTTTGCACCGGACTACGAATGGGAAGGCGCAGTTAAGGATTATTTAGCAACTGGCAATCGGCAACCAGGTGTTACTAATCCTAATAATCGTTGGCATAGATGGTGGTATTATTATGGTGATTCTGTAATGGGCAGCTATTCTAAGGTTAAGGCTAATGATATAGACTTAAAATATACTTTTTCTAAAATTGATCAAGTAGATAACTATATTCGTTTTTATAATAATAAAAATGAGCATTATATGCATCGTTATCGCATCAAAAATGATCTAAGCGGATTTGATAGATTAGACATTGCCAGCCATGAGGAAGACGTTAAGGGTACAGAACTGCGTGTAGGACGTAAAATAAACAGTAAGGATTATCTCTATGCCGGTATGACTTATCAGCATAGTAAATATGATAAACTGGAAACAGAAACTAGTTCTAGCACTCAGCATATTACTAGAGATAGCTTTAGCGCTTTTATTCAGGATAAAATTAAATTAGGCAATAAATGGACTGTAACTCCTGGATTACGCTATAGTTATGTTGGCGATTCTAAAAAAGACGGTAAAGTAAATGCCGAAAGCGATGGCAAGGTTACTATGGGCGCTTTTGCTGAATATAAATTTGACGATACTGGCGACGTGTATTTTTCCTGGAGTCAAGTATATAATACACCATATGCTGCTGATATTGAAAACCAGCAAAGATTTACTCCAGATAAACCTTTACAGTCAGAAAAAGGCGATGCTTATACCATCGGCTTGAATAAACAATTTGATAAAAAGAATAGGATTAATATTAACTATTCTTTAGTTGATATGAAGAACGCTATTGGTCGTTATAGTATCTGGGTTGATAGTGAAAATGATTATAAGAGTACTTCTACTAATATTAAGATGAAAAAGAGAGCGTTTAACGTTAGTGGAGAACATAACTTTGATGATAGCTGGTCTTTACGAGGATCATTCAGCTATGCTATTACTGATAAAGACTTAACTAATTTGTCATCTTCCTATACCTCGTATGATAATTTGTATAATAATTACAAATATACTAATAAATACTTAGCTAGCTTGAATTATAATAAGGGCAAATGGAATGGTGGCTTAGATGTGGAGCATTATACTGGCTTAGATGAAAGATATTTCAGTGACAATAAATTTACGGTATTAAACATGCATGTAAACTATAAGATCACTAAAGAAATGACTGCTTATTTCGTAATGAATAATATTACTAATGAAGCTTATGAAACTAGGGCCAATGCTACTTACGGTATAGGCACATTCCCAATGGAAGGTAGAAACTTCTTGATAGGTGTTAATTATAAGTTTTAAGTAATCTTGGGGCAGCTTTTAGCTGCCCTCTCCATTTGGAGGATGTAAGATAGTGAAATTGATAAAATTTACTATGCTGCTTTTAATATGTTTGGTTTTATCTGCATGTAGTAATAGTTCTGTGAGGCCGAAAGATATTAGCAATATTAGCGATGATATTGGGTATCCTGTAACAGTAAATAATTATAATTCTGACAGAAGCAGAACTTTATTGAAATTTTATAATAAGCCTAAAAGAGTTATAGCAAATCAACAAAATACTATTGAAACTTTATTGGCGTTGCAAGAAGACAAAGCTATTATAGCAGCTGCGTGTACTTCTAATCATACGACAGAATTTTTAAGTAAATACAAAGCAAGAGCTGAAAAACTGCCCGCTTTAAGCAGACATGATTTTGATTTAGAAACGGCGCTGATGCTGTATCCAGACTTTATTGTAGGCTGGCAATCAACCTTTTCTAATAGAGCGTTAAGAAGTACAGAATTTTGGCGAAACAGGGGAGTTAATACATATATTGTAGAAAACTCTAATTCTATTTTACCTGTAGGCAGAGTCGAAGATGAATATATTTTTATAAATAATATGGGTAAGATTTTTCATAAAGAAGCGCTTGCTCAAGAAATGATTCAAGAGATGAAAGCAGAGATTGCCGATGCTGTTGAAAAAAGCAAAAATCGAGACAAACAAAATGTTTTAATCATAGAAACGCAGGGGAATAATATTGTAGTCTATGGAAAAAATAAGTTAGGCGGCGATATGGTAACTAAACTTGGTGGGAGTATTATGGAGTGTGGCAGCAGAATTGGCGCGGAAAATCTTATTCAGTTAAATCCAAATGTGATTTTTGTGGTCTGTATAGGTTGGCAGGAAGATGCGCAGGCTTGCGTAGATAGGATAATTAATAATAAAGCGTATAGAAGTATAAAAGCGATAAAGAATAGGCGTGTATATGCTATTCCTTTGATGTATATGTATGCCAGCGCTACAAGAACATTAGATGGAATAAGGGTATTTAAACAAGGATTATATCCTGACGTTAATGGTGAAAAGGAATGAATAATAGAATTGGGTTAACCATAATTTTAGCATTGATTTTGATAATCTCTATAGTTATATCAGTATCCTTTGGCAGCGCTGAAATTTCTATACAGGATATTGTTTTAGTACTCCAAGAGGGTCTCTTTAGCGATGGAGCAAATTTACCGGAGGCAATGCTGCCCATCCACGACATCGTGTGGCTGCTGCGTATGCCGCGTATCCTGCTGGCCGCCTGCATCGGCGCAGGTCTTTCCGTTTGCGGTGTGATTATGCAGGCCATTGTCAAAAATCCCTTGGCCGACCCGTATATTTTAGGCGTTTCCTCCGGCGCTTCGCTGGGCGCTACGGCGGCGATTTTGTTAGGCGTGGGCGCAGCTATGGGCGAAAACTTTGTAGGTATTGCCGCCTTTTCGGGAGCTTTTGGCGTATCGTTGGCGGTTATGTTTATCGCCAACATTGGCGGAAGAGCCAATTCGGTTAAGCTGCTGTTGGCAGGAATGGCGCTGAGCGCAGTGTGCAGCGCGTTTGCCAGCTTTATCGTGTACTTTGCCAACAATATGGAGGGCATGCAGAGCATAACCTATTGGCTGATGGGCAGTATGGCTGGGGCCAGCTGGGATTTATTGCAGATTATGGTGCCGCTGACTGTGATAGCCGTACTATTCTTCTGCACGCAGCACCGCATTTTGAATTTAATGCTCTTGGGCGACGAAACGGCGGTTACGCTAGGTCGGGACCTGCATTGGTACAGACAGGGTTATCTTCTAGTCAGCTCTGTAGTAGTGGGCTTTGCCGTATATGCAGCAGGTATGATTGGCTTCGTGGGGCTGATTGTGCCCCATGTTGTGCGGATGCTGACGGGTACGGACCACAAGCATTTGGTAGCGGTTAGCGCTCTAAGCGGCAGTATCTTCTTAGTTTGGGCCGACGTACTGTGCCGAGTTATTCTGCCGCGGACGGAACTGCCCATAGGCATACTGATTTCGCTGATCGGCGCGCCCTGCTTCGTATATTTAATGGTCAAGCGAACCTACGGATTTGGGGGTAACTGAGCATGGAGATATTAGCAAAAGCAGTAAGGATGGCGTTCGGCAGCAAGGAAATTTTAAAGGACATGGACTTTACGCTGCGGGATAAGGAGTTCGTAGGCATTATCGGGCCGAACGGCAGCGGCAAAAGTACATTTTTAAAATGTGTATACAGGGTGCAGAAACCGACGGGGGGCGAGATATTATTTGACGGGAAAAGATTGGACGAATTGAGCTACCGTGAATCTGCCTTGAAGCTGGCGGTAGTGGCGCAGCATAATACCTACAGCTTTGATTTTTCCGTTTTGGAGGTTGTACTCATGGGACGGTCGCCCCATAAGAAGATGCTGGAACGGGATAATCAGGAGGATTACCAGATTGCGCGCAGAGCGTTGGATGTAGTGGGGCTGGCGGCTTTTGAAAAGCGCAGCTTTGCCACGTTAAGCGGTGGCGAGCAGCAGCGGGTGATTTTGGCGCGGGCACTGACGCAGCAGACAGAATGTCTGGTGTTGGACGAACCGACAAACCATTTGGATATTAAGTACCAGCTACAGATTATGGATATCGTAAAATCACTGGGGCTGACAGTGGTGGCGGCGGTACATGATTTGAATATTGCGACTATGTACTGCGACAGGCTGGTAGCCTTGAAGGACGGGCAGGTTGTAGGCGTAGGAACACCGCGGCAACTGCTGACTGAGCAGTTTATATACGATATGTACGGTGTGCGCAGCAAGGTACGCTGTGAGGCAGACGGCAGAATGAATATTATGTACCTGCCGGGATTGTGAAAATTGTAATAGAGTAGACGGTCGAACGTAAGTTCCGAACGCCTCTCATTGCACCGTACGTACGGGTCACGTATACAGCGCTACATAACTGTTAGAACAAGATTACAAGCTACTTATGTAGTACTTCAAAGGGTAGACCAATCCTGGTCGGCTTTTTGTTTTCTTTGCCAATGCTTTGGGACTAATGAGGTAGTTTACTACTTCTCCATTACTTCTTTTGTACTATCCAAGCCTAGAGTTTGCGACTTTGTATATATCTTCATCTACAATATTGCATTTAAATAGCTTACTTAGTTTTTGTAAATTCCGGTATATCGTGTCACCATTCTTCCATTGTTTAATTATCACTACTCTGACCTTATGACGCATCCATTCTCTGAAAAGCTTAATTTGGCCTTTCATGCTACGAATATGGAAATTGTTTATCCATCCCCGTATTACTTGGTTTAGTTTTGTGAATGTAACCGCTATCGTCTTGGCTATTGCTCTTTTCCTACATGTTATCTCTTTTACTTTAGAGTATAGTCTTTGTATTCTGTTCTTTACAGGCTTGCATTTCCAAGTTTCTTTGTCCTTCCAAAATGTAAAGCCTAGAAACTGGCTTTTCGTGGGTCGTACAATTTTACTCTTTTCTGCATTCACTTTGAGAAATAGTTTCCTCTCTATCAAGCTTACAATAGACTTTATGACTCTGTTTGCAGCCAGCTCAGACTTTACAAATATATTGCAGTCATCTGCATATCTGGCAAACCTAAGCCCTCTCGCTTCCAACTCTCTATCCAGTTTGTCTAAATAAACATTGGACAGTATAGGTGAAAGCGGACTTCCTTGGGGTACACCTTTATCGGTTGGACTTACTAGGCCATTTTCCATGGCATGGAAATGTTTCTATCCCAGGGAACGAAAAAAGGCATTTGGAATAAGCTAACGCCAAATGATACTTTAAAGTCCAAGGGAAGATGGATTCCCTTGAATGTGGAGCTGAGAGTTCCTCTTGAAGCTTTAAAGGAACACGATGTAGGACAGGGAACGCTGAAATTTCATGCTGGTCAAAAGGAGTACGCTTAGGTTATAATTAAAGTGGTTAATTCCAGAGTTCAAAAAAAATTTTTTTAAGGAGGCTCAAGAATTTGAAAAAGATAGCAATTATCCGTTGTTTAAGGACCTCAGCATCCTGCGCTGGTGCTGGCTGCTTGCGTGCGATGTATGATAGGGAAAAGAGCTTTGCCCAATATGGCGAGGAAGAGCTGCGTTTGATGGCTATGTGGACCTGTAATGGCTGTGGCGATTCGATGCTAGAAAATCAGGAGGGCATTCGCAAGAAAATAGAGCGCATGAAGGCTTTGGAAATAGATGCTTTGCATTTGAGCCATTGCACTAGCAAAAAGGATGAGCAGGGCGAAAAGCATTTGTGCCCCACCATCAAGGCTATTGCTGATGAATTAGCAGCAAGCGGCATAAAAATTGTACAAGGAACGCATTAAAACTTTAATAAATATAAAAAACAGGAGCTTGCACACGACGCGCAGGCTCCTGTTACTTTTATAATAATTAATAAAAAACTGGAAAAATGTGGCAAGCACCCCGTGAAAAACTTAGAAAAATGTGGCAGAAGACCTATGAAAAACTTGGAAAAATGTTGCAAATATAGGGTTAATGAGTTAGAATAATGTTACAAAGATAAAGAAAAAAACTGGAAAAATGTGGCAGCAAGAGGAGGTGCGCAGGATGTTAAAAAGAAAAGTCTATGATTTTCTTCTAGCATGGCGCAAGCAAAAGCATAAAAAAGCCCTGTGCATTTTTGGTGCACGGCAGATAGGTAAAACCACAGTTATTAGAGAATTTGCCAAGAAAAACTATAAGCACTTCGTAGAGCTTAATTTTATTCTAGATGCTGAAGCTGGCATAATATTTGAAGGCAAAAAGGATGCTAATACCATCATAACTAACTTAACTGCCTATACTAAGCAGGCCCTTGTACCCGGGCAAACACTAATCTTTTTTGATGAAGTGCAGGCTTGTCCTGAGGCAAGGACAGCGATTAAATTTTTGGTAGAGGATGGGCGTTTTGATTATATAGAATCAGGATCACTTTTGGGTGTGTATTACAAAGATGTTCCTTCTTATCCCGTGGGATTTGAAGAGTTACAGCATATGTATCCCATGGATTTTGAAGAATTCTTGTGGGCTAATGGCGTTCAGAGTCAGACCATTGATTACCTTGAAGAATGTATGGAGAAAAAGCTTCCTGTCAGCGCTGCTGTTCATGAAACAATGCTCAAGCTTTTCTATACATATATCGTTGTAGGAGGAATGCCACAGGTTGTGGATACTTATGTCAAGACTCATGACATAGGGCAGGTTGTTAGAAGTCAACAGGATATTATTAATTTGTATAGGCTGGATATTGCCCAATACTCAACCGACACAGAGAAGCTAAAAATTAAAGCGATTTTTGATAGCATCCCGTCGCAGCTAAATGAAAAAAATCGTCGCTTTATTCTAAGTAAAATTGCTGAAAGTGCTAGACAAAACCGTTATCAAAACAGCTTTTTGTGGTTAGCTTATGCAGGGGTGGCTTTGCCTTGCTACAATGTGGAGGTACCACAGCCACCTTTAAAGCTTAACGAAAAGCATAGTTTGTTCAAACTATTCATGGGGGATACTGGCTTATTGTGTGCTGCATCCATGGATGATATACAGTTTTTACTATTGCAAGGTGAGATGAACATTAATATGGGCAGTGTTCTAGAAAATGTGATGGCACAATCGATTCAGAGTAATGGCTACACTTTAAATTACTTTGATAGTAAAAAATATGGCGAAATTGATTTTGTTATTCAAAATGGACTGGGTGTAGACTTATTGGAAATCAAATCAGGCAATAACTATACTAGCCACCGGGCTTTAAACAAGGTGTTGGATGTTGCGGAGTGGAAATTTAGGCAGGCGTTAGTATTTTGTAAAGGTAATGTTGCACAAGAAGGTAGGATAACTTATTTGCCTTGGTATATGATCATGTTTTATAGACCTAAGCAGATACCCCAAAACAGCAAGTATGAACTTGATTTGAGTGCGTTACAACTATAGCAATTACTATAAAAACAAAACAGGAGCTTGCACATAGCGCGCATGCTCCTGTTACTTTTATAATAATTAATAAAAAGCTGGAAAAACGTGGCAAACACCCCATAGAAAACTTGGAAAAATGTGGCAGGAACTTCTTACAGTATTTCCGCTTTTCTATCCAAAATAGCCTTGCAGGGTGCGCAAGCAGGGCAATCGCAATACGTGGCACCGCTGGACTTGAGTTCTTGGGCATGAGCTTGCAGCCCCTTTACTCCTTCTGCACCGAAAATGCTGAGCGCCAGCTCGGTTTGGGCAAAGGCGATGAGACCATCGATGGGCATAATGTCTGCTTCTAGTTCAGCGATGTATTTGGCGGTTTCTTCTGCTTCTTTGTCGGTGCCAACAGCTGCAAGCCAAGCAGTGGCAGCGGCCTTTACCTCTTGGCAGGCACTGGGCGCGGTCAGCAAATCCTGAGTTTTAGCGGTGACAAAATCTAATAATACTTTTTCCATAATTAAAATCCTCCTCAAAATACTGTTGCTTTGTTTTACTTGCTTTACTAAGCTGATGCATCTATAATATAACCATAGAGGTACTTTGTAAAGTAAGCACTTTAAAGTAGTATAGTTACCTTTTGGAAACTATTGATATAGCACTCAAGGCGTTAGACCTGCAGTAACGATACTAAGTGCTAAGGAGAGGATGATTATATGTCTAAAGATTTACCGGCCTGCCCGGTGGAGGTAACGCTGATGTTCATAAGTGACCGCTGGAAGGTTTTGGTTTTGCGGGATTTGCTAAGTGGCACTAAGCGCTTTGGTGAACTCAAAAAATCCATTGGCCGCATTTCGCAAAAGGTTTTAACTAGCAATTTGCGCTCCATGGAGGAGGATGGACTCTTAACGCGCAAGGTATATGCAGAGGTGCCACCGAGAGTGGAGTATACACTTACAGAACTGGGCGAAAGCCTGCGTCCTATTCTGTTGGCAATACAGCAATGGGGCTTGGAATATCAAAAGCAGCATAAGCCGAATGCTTAGGTTTGTCCAAGCAATAAGATAAGTTGCAGTCATCTTTGTAATAATAGAAAAAAGCAAGCATGGGAGGAAAAGCATATGCAAATAAAAACTGTCGCCATTGTTGGCATGGGTGCTTTGGGAATGCTTTACGGGGAGCAGCTCAACAGAGTTTTGCCTCCTGGAGCGGTGCGCTTTGTGATGGATGAGGAGCGCTTTTTACGCCATCAAAATGATAAGTATGAGGTTAACGGCGTGGAGCAAAGCTTCACCCTGCAAAGCTCAGCCACTGCCGAGCCCGTGGATTTGGTGATTGTGGCTACCAAATTCAGCGGCCTGCAGGAGGCTTTGACGGAAATGCAGGGCTTAGTGGGCCCCAAAACCATCATGTTTTCCGTACTAAACGGTATTAGCAGCGAGGAATATATCAAGGAGCGCTATGGGGACGACAATTTACTTTATTGTGTGGCTCTGGGCATGGACGCTGTGCGGGAGGGCACCAGCCTTACCTACCAGCACAAGGGCATTTTGAAGCTGGGCATGCTGGCGAAAAAGCAGCGTCCGGCGCTAGCGGCCGTGATGGCGCTTTTGGAAAAGGCTGGCATTCAATACGTAATCGAAGAGGATATTTTGCATGCTTTGTGGGCCAAGCTGCTCTTAAACGTGGGCATCAATCAAACCTGCATGGTTTATGCAACCAATTATGGCGGCGCCTTTACCAATGAAAAGGCCCGCAAGGATATGTTTGCGGCCATGCACGAGGTTATCGACGTGGCGCAAAAGGAAGGCATTAGCCTTACGGAAGCGGACTTTGAGGGCTGTGTACAGGTGCTTAGGGGGCTTTCTCCTGAAGGCTTGCCCTCCATGCGGCAAGATGCGCTGGCCAAGCGCAGGTCCGAGGTGGAGCTGTTTGCGGGTACCATTGTGCGCTTAGGGGCCAAGCATGCTGTGCCCACGCCTGTCAACCAACGCTATTACGATATTATTAAGGCCATGGAAGCGCAGTACTGAAAATGAGACTGTTAAAGCATCAACCTACTAAACCTATAGAAATGATACAGGTAACGAAACGTTACTCGAAACAAATGTTTAGATATAATGCATTGGAGGAACATAATGATTTGTGAAATAGTGCGAGATGAAAGCTTTTTGGCCCAAAGGAGTGCGGAGGCTAGCTTTTTAGATATACCCATTGCGCAAAATCTTTTGGATACCTTGGGGGCTTACTCCGACAGCTGCGTGGGCCTTGCGGCCAACATGATTGGCGTACAAAAGCGCATTATCGCGGTGAATATGGGGCCCATTAATGTGGCTATGCTGAACCCCGTCATCGTGAAAAAGTCCGGGAAATATATGACGGAGGAGGGCTGCCTTTCGCTGAACGGCGTGCGTCCTACGGCGCGCTATAAAAAGATTACTGTGGAGTTTCAGGACATGCAGTTCAAAAAGCAGCGCCAAAGCTTTGAGGGCTGGACAGCGCAGATTATCCAGCACGAAATTGACCACTGCGATGGGATTGTGATTTAAATTTCAATGCCCCGTGTAGCTGATGATTTTTCAGCTTGCACGGGGCATTTTGTGTTCTTAGGAGATGTGATTTGCTGGTGGAGCATGAAGGCGAAGCCTAATACCTGTGAGATTTTTCTTGGTTAGCTATTGCTAATTCTGCTAAACAGTGATATAATGGCATCTGTAATGCATAAGCTAACTAAATAATATAGTTAACTTTGGCTTACTTTGTAACAATGTATTACTTTGCTCAAAGGAGGAATTCTGATGAAAGAATCTTTAGTACTGGCCATGGCTATGGCTCTTGGCGTCACAGCATCTGCCTATGCAGCAAGTCCCTTCAGTGATGTGCCTGCAGGCCATTGGGCTTATGACAGCATTTCTAAGCTAGCTGCAGCCGGTGTCATCGATGGCTATGGCGATAGCACCTTTGGCGGCGACAGACTGCTGACCCGCTATGAAATGGCGCAAATTACTGCTCGGGCAATGGCTAAGGGCGCTAATGTGGACAAGCTAGCAGCTGAATTTGCTGACGAGCTAGATAATTTGGGTGTACGTGTAGCTAAGCTGGAAAAGAAGGCAGACAATGTGAAGGTTTCCGGTGAAGTGCGTTATCATTATTTGAGTGGTGATTATGAATATGAACACCAGCTGCGCTCCCGTATTTTCATCAATGGTCAGCTTAATGAGGATTGGTCCTACACCGGCATGCTGCAGAATATTCAGGATTTCAAGAATAACAGTGGCGACGAAGAGACCAAATTTAAGCGCGCTTTTGTAGAAGGCAAGCTGGGTGGTGTAGCTGTGAAGGCAGGTCGATATGATGCCTTCTTCGCCGATGGTAATATTTATGATGCTGAGGCTGATGGCTTGGAGCTGACTTATGGTGATAAGGTAAAAATCACCGGCTTTGTTGGCAAGGGCACTGATGCCGAGGGCGAGGATGCGTTGGGAAATGCTATTGATAGCACCTATGGTGAATATGCGGGCGCCGAAATCAGCGCAGAGCTGAAGGATGTCAATGCCAAGGTGGGCTATTTCAAATACAAGGATATGTTTGAAAACAGTGCCATAGGCAAGGGCGTTGAAAATAAGCTTTGGTATCTGGGCGCTGATTACACAGTGGGCGACGTAAATGTGGCTGCTATGTACCTAAAGGGTGATGGCAACGATGATTACGCAAATAGCATTGGTAAGGCCGATGATGATGGCTATGTAATTACCTTGTCCTACAAGGGTGCAGAGGCCGACGAGGTTGGCAGCTGGGGCCTGTTCGCCACTTATTATAACCAGGGTGGTGAGACCTATGTGGCTCACACTACTGATGCCAACACCTTTGACAATAATGGCTTCAAGGGCTTTGGGGTAGGTGCCACCTATACCTTCGCAAAGAATATGGTTGGTACTGTAGTATATTATGATACCGAAAACAAGCTGAACAGCAAAGAGGATGACCAGCGTCTGTGGGCTGATTTAACCTTCACTTTCTAAGACTAAGAAGCTATCTTATCTCTAAAAAATTTAACAAATTGCAAGCTGTAGCCCCCGTTATAAGCCAATAATGGGGGCTACAGTTGTCTCTGTTGATAAGTGTAAGCAAAAGGAATTGATAGCTTAAGTAAATTTAATACTAAAATTAACTTGCAAAATAGTATTTACTAAGATATAATCTAGATGATAATTAGTCTTGTTAAGAACAGGAAACGAGGAAACTGTGCTTGAAAGCTAATTAGCAGATTACAGTTTTAGGAGCGTGAAGTATTATGAAAAAATCTTTAGTACTGGCTATGGCTATGGCCCTGGGTGTAACTGCCTCGGCTTATGCAGCCAATAATCCCTTTAGTGATGTGCCTGCAGGTCATTGGGCTTACGACAGCCTAGCGAAGCTGGCTGCGGCCGGTGTTATTGACGGCTACGGCGATAGCACCTTCGGGGGCGACAAGCTGATGACTCGCTACGAGATGGCTCAAATTACTGCCAAAGCTATGGCTAAGGGTGCCAATGTGGACAAGCTGGCCGCAGAATTTGCTGATGAGCTGGATAATTTGGGTGTGCGAGTTGCTAATTTAGAAAAGAAGGCCGATAATGTAAAAATTTCTGGCCAAATTCGCTATGAATATGGCCATCGCAGCGGCGATTTTGTACATCCTTATAACTACAATGGCGTTGCCAAAGCTGCCAAAGATAGTGTAGCTAAACACCGTCTGCGTTCCCGTCTCTATATTAGTGGTAAAATCAATGAGGATTGGTCTTATACTGGCCGTTTAGAGAATAACCAAGATTTGAGCAACAATGCCGGTGATGAAAAGACCTATTTTAACCAAGCATGGGTTGATGGCAAGTTGGGCGGCTTGAAGGTTGTTGCCGGCAAAACTGATTTGACCTTGGCTAATGGCAATATTTATGATGATACTGCTGAATATATTGGCTTATCCTATGGTAAGGATGTTAAGGTAAATGCTTATTATGGCAAGCCGATTACTACCGAGTATAATTATAACTATGACGAAATTCTTGGCATCAGTCTTAGTGGCAAGGCTGGCAAGCTGTCCTTGAGTGCGGGCTATGATATCTTCAAAAATAGCCTTGGCGTATCCAGCGCAACTACCTGCTACACTAAAGAGGATGAGGATAATGCTATTTGGAATATTAACGCAAGCTATGCCTTTGATAAAAATGTGAAGCTGAACGCAACCTACCTGAACTCTAATCTGGACCAAGGTGATATTGCAACTACCTTCAACGATGTGGATACAGATGGTTATGTAATTGGGCTTGCTTATAAGGGTGCCAATAGAAATAAGGTTGGCAGCTGGGGCGCTTGGGCAACTTATTATGACCAAGGTGTTGGCACTGTAGTTGCACATACCATGAAGACCGGTGATTGGGATTTGTTCGCTACCGAAGGCTACAAGGGTTATGATTTGGGCGCAAACTATACTTTAGCTAAGAACATGGTTTATAATATCGATTATTATGAATTGGAAGGCAAGGAGTCCGGCTTAAAGAATAAAGTTTTGTGGAGCCGTTTGCAAATCAACTTCTAAACTCTGGATAATGTGATAGTCCCCTACCTCCATTTTGGGCTGCTTGAGGGCAGCCCTTTTTTATACTTAAATGTGGCAGGCTTCGGCCTGTTTTTTGCGAGCAGGCAGGGGCAAGGGCCTAAGCATAGGTTGACAAAACAAAAACATATGAGCGAATATTGACATGTATATAAGGTAAGGATATAATGATTAATAGTTAACCGTGCTTTGATTAATTACACTCTCACACAATCAAATAGCGAATGGAGGAATTTGCATGAAAAAAATTGCTACTCTACTTTTTTGTGTCATTCTTACCTTGGCAATGGCTGGTTGTGGACAGAGTCCTAAGGCTGCCGATGCGCCCAAGAGTACTCAGCAGGCCATTATTGATAAGGCTAACAAGGCTCCGGAAAAGCAGGAGTTCACTGCTGTTACTGATGTGCAGGAAGGACGCAAAAATGTCTATGTGGTCTTAAAGGTCTTAAAGGGCGATTATTGGAGTCAGGTTGTAAGTGGCTTGAAGGATGCAGGCAAAGCAGCTAACTGTAATATTTATGTAGGCGGCCCCTATAAAGAAACCAATTGGCAGGCGCAAGTGGAGATGCTCAAGTCTTTAGTCGGGAAGCAGGTGGATGCCGTAATTTTGGCTACCTCTGACAGCGTACAGTTGATTCCTACGGTGGAGGAGCTGCGCAAGGGCAAGCTGCCGGTGGTTTTAGTGGACACAGGCCTTAATACTAAGCAGTATAATGCTGCCTATATGACTAATAATTTTGACGCAGGCTCCAAGGCAGCGGAGGAAATGCTGCAGCTTTTACGTTCTACTGGTCTTAAGGAGACCCAAAATGCCACTGTTGTCATGAAGGTGAGCAGCTTGAAGAGCCAAAACATGGTGGAGCGTATTGAGGGCGCTAATGCTTATTGGCAGGCCAAGGCTCCTAAAGCTTGGAAGCTGGAAAGCAAGGCATTGGTGGATTATGGCGACAAGGCGCTGTCCATGGAGCTGAGCCAAAAGGCTATGCAGGACATCAAGGATTTGAAGGGCTTTATTAGCTGCAATAATAGCTCTACTGTAAATGCTGCCGAAGCCATTGTGGCTAGCAAGCGCAAGGACTTGGCCTTGGTGGGCTTTGACTATGCCAAGGAAACAGCAGCATTAATTGCTAATCCTGATTTTAAGGCTGTGTCCATTGTGCAAAATCAGTATGACATGGGTCTTGAAAGCGTGAAAAAGGCTGTGGAGCTGGCTAATGGAGGTCAAGCTGAGCAGCTTAATGTGGACACAGGCATCAGTGTGGTTAATAAGGATAATTACAAGCAGTATGAAGCCAATGTAGCTGGCAGAGCTAAATAAGGGATAATACCAAGGACAAATCTGTTAAGAACAACAGCATATGCATATAAGAAAAGCGCTGCTTACCAAAGGGTAGGCAGCGCTTTTGCGTGCTGTAGGGATTGCTTTAGAGGTCTTCTTCGTACTCCTTCAATGTGCCATAGGCCACGAGAATAGTGCCCCTGGGTGAGGAAAGAGCGGGGCAGACATAGAGGATAACACCGGTCTGCTCAGCGTAATAGGTGGTGATGGTGTTGCCAAAAACATCGGTGATGCGGCCCAGAACCTGTCCTTCCTCCACAAAATCGCCACTGTGGATGTGATGGAGCCAGCAGCCTGTTTCCAGGGCTTCCAGATAAATCAGGTTTTCCACATCTCGGGGTGAATGGTGCCGTGGCTTTACAGGCAGGGAGAACATCTTGAGCTTGCGCAGAATATTGCGCACATCATCCTTATAGGCCTCAATATCCTCGTGGAGGCACAGTCCTGCGCCGCCCCGTTCAATGAGGATGGAGGGCAGGCCGGTGCTGGCAGCATAATTATAGGCACCACCGGTAGCCAAGGAACGCACCATGTATTCCATATCCAACACCCTGGCTACTGCCCGGGACTTGCGTTCTACCTCGGGGGTAGGCTGACCGGGGTAATAAACATAGGGGTGCAGGCTTTCGTGGATATCACCGCTGTGCATGTCCACATAAAAATCGGCAATGGGGAAGAAATTACTGCTGATCAAATAGGCTGTTTTATCGGCCAGAGTACCACAGGGGTCACCGGGGAAAACTCGGTTTAAATTCTTACCATCCTCAGGCACGATCATTTCCCTCCGGGCCCAAAAGCCTTGTATATTCACAGGATGCATCATAATTAAAATGCCATTCACATCGGTAGGCTCAATATCCCTGCCCAGCTCCATAGCGGCGGCAATACCGGGGTATTCGCCGCCGTGAATGCCGGCAGTGATAAGCAGGGTGGGGCCGTCCTCACAGCCATTGATAATGGTCAGAGGAATTTTGACATTGGTATCGGGTACGGGCAAAAAGGTGCGCAGCTTCTGGCCACGCTCCACCGTTAAACCACAAATATTTAAGGTGTCGGACATGATTTCACTCCTAACGTGATATAATAACAAATTCTTGTGCTTGACCATTATTATAACATATGATAATCCGTTCACACAAGAGTTGACTAATAAATAAAAGTAAATCCGATTAAGAGTAAAATATGGATAGAGGAATACCTTTGAGAATGTAAATACTAATCTAGGCCCTTAAGAAAAGGGTAGAAATCTAATTGTATTTTTTTAAGAAATAGCTTGACAAAGCTAATAGGAATGAGTATAATTAAGCATAACAAGTCAATATTGGATTACAGGTGCGTAAGCTCAATAGAGAAGTTGGTGTAAATCCGACACGGTCCCGCCGCTGTAACGTGGAGTTTGTTTCAATTATGCCACTGGATTGACTCTGGGAAGGTGAAACAAATGAGGAAGCGAAGTCAGAAGAACTGCCTGTAAGATACATCGTCGCCAGACCTGCGAGAGACGGGGAGAGATGTCGTAAGCTCGGCATATTATGCCGTGTTGATTATGATATTTCACCGTTTTTTAATAATCCTGCCCCTAGAGGGATAAGAGGATGGTTAAAGAACGGTTTTCTATTTCTATGCTCTTAGGGCTGCGTGATGGCTGCGACCTTAGGAGAAGGGTCCAAGCCATCGATGCTCCATATTTTCTTGTTCACAGCCCTGGACAAGCTGTGCTTCAAATCCCATTCTCAAATTTTCCTTTAGTTAGTTTTGCAACATTTCCCTTTCTCCAACCTGATGCTACAGTGTAGGGGTGCACTGTAGCACCGAAAATTCCAGCCATCACATAATCGTGGTGGCTGTTTTCTATTTATAAGTAAATTTTAGTGGAGGTTAAGCCTATGAAAAAGCTCTATTTAGCCGGAGAAGCCTATTCCTTAAAAGATGCTCTGCAGAATCTGAAGGGTGTCATCGGTACCATACCTGTGCATGCTGTTGCCCAAAATGGGGAGGAGCTGTATGGTGTAGAAATTGAGTATAATCCGAAAAAGCAGGATATTTGTGGCATTTTAGAGGCCTATTTTGCTGTTGTGGATCCATTTGCCAAGGATGAGCTGCCCTTGCAGCAATCTGCAGTGTTCTACACCTCCAATGAGGATGTGCCGCAGCTGGATTATTATGCTCGCTTTTTGCAAAGTCGTGGGCATGAACCAGGTGCAGCCCTAGGTAATCTGATCGTCAATGATTCAATTACCGCCCATACAGAAATCCGTCCCCTACAGCTACGCTTTGGTAGATTACATGAATACCATTATCTGGCGTAGCCCTAAATCGCTATATACGGTATGGACAACCGTATCCGTGTATATAAATGCTTTACTTAAAGTCTTCTTAATGGAGCGTGTTCTGCTTTGTAAAGGCTGGGTGAGAGCAGCTAAGGTAGGAGGCGCTACCCTAATCATTGGGGGTGATAGTCCTTTATTTACGATGCCGTTAGGCGATTTGACAAGAATTAATTTAGCTAAAGGAGGATTTTTAGATGGCTGATGAACAAAAAATAGCTGCTGTTGAAGGCGAAAAGCCGATGACGGACCAAGAGCTGGAAGCTATGTTGCGTAAATCAGAAAACGTAACCGAATTCCCTGAGGTTACTTTGGATGAATTTACTGAACCTAGCTGGGATGAATGGGTGGAGGCTTGCAATGCTCTGCTCAAAGGCGCTCCCTTCGACAAGGTTATGTATACGAAAAACTATGAGGACATTACCTTTGACCCCATTTATCGTCTGAAGGAGACCGATTCTATATTGCCCACCGACGATTATCCCGGTATGGGCGACTATTTGCGTGGTGCTACCTTGAATGGCTATGTACACGAGCCCTGGGGCGTTGCCCAAGCCTGCGATGAAACCCTGCCCGCTGAGAATAACGAGCTGCTGAAGGAGGAAATCGCTAAGGGCTCCACCGTTTACCATATTAAGCTGGATACTGCTACCATGAACGGTATTGATGCTAAGGACGCTGAAAAAATCGGTGATGTGGGCGTGAATGTGACCACTGTTGAGGATATGAGCGTGCTCTTAAATGGTCTGAAGCTGGATAAATATCCGCTGATGATTTACACTGGTGCCGGCGCTAAGGGTATTATTGCATTGACCGAGGCTGCGCTGAAGGGTGCAGGCAAGGATTTACAGGGTGTGAAGGGCGTTATTGGCGCCGATCCTCTGGGAGAGCTGATTGTTAATGGCAAATCCAGCACTTCCTTAAATGCTCTCTTTGATGAAATGGCAGAGACCATTAAGTACACTCGTAAGCATGCTCCCTTAATTCGCCCTGTTTATGTGCGCAGCGATTGCTTCACCGATGGTGGCGCTAATGCGGTACAGGAGGTCGCTTACACCTTTGCTAGTGCTGTAGAGTATATTCGTGAGATGCAAAAACGTGGTATTTCCCTCAAGGATATTGCTGCTTCCTTGTATTTTGCTTTTAACCAAGGCGCAAACTTCTTTATGGAAATTGCTAAGCTGCGTGCTCTGCGTCAGGTATGGGCAGCCATTATGGAAGCCTTTGGCGCTGAGGAGGCTGACCGCTCCATTATGGTACACGGTCGCAGCTCCCGCTTCACCAAAACTGTGATCGATCCCTATGTAAATATGCTGCGTAACTGCACCCAAACCTTCTCCGGTGTTGTAGGTGGCGTTAATACCTATGAGAATCCTCCCTTTGACGAGCTGATTCGTAAGGGCGATGTATTCTCCCGTCGTATTGCCCGTAACTTGCACGTTATGTTGCAGGAGGAATTTGGCATGCTGTGCCCCATTGACCCGGCCGGTGGCTCTTGGGCAGTGGAATCCCTGACCAAGCAAATCGTGGAGAAGATTTGGGCTGAGTTCCAAAAAATCGAGGGCATGGGCGGTATGGTTAAGGCTTTGCAAGCTGGCTATCCCCAAGAGCAAATCGCCAAAACCTTGGACGAACGCTTCAAGGCTTTGGAGCTGCGCAAGGATCGTGCTGTTGGCGTTAACATGTACCCCAATATGACCGAAGAACCCTTGGAGCGTCGGGCAGAGGATAGCGAAGCCCTGAAGAAGCAGCGTGCAGCTGCAGTGGCAGCTTATGTAGCTGATATTGATACTAATTTCGTGGCCGGCAAGCTGGCTGACGTGGCTAGCGTAGAGGCAGCCATCGAAGCCTTTAGCAATGGCGCAACTTTAGGTCAGGTTGCAGCAGCAGGCTGCAAGGCTGAAGAAATCGAGACTATCACACCCATCACCGCTCATCATTGGACTGAACGTTATGAAGCCCTGCGTTTTGATACGGAACGTTATATGAAAGAAACCGGTAAGAATGTGGAGGTATTTTTGGCTAACATGGGCCCCATTCCTCAACACAAGGCCCGTGCCGACTTCTCCACCAGCTTCCTGCAGGTTGGCGAGTTCAATGTACATCTGAACAATGGCTTCCAAGATGACGAGGGCAAGCCCGGTTCCCGCTATGAGAAATGCGTGGCTGCCTTGAAGGCTGGCATTGACGATAAGGGTACTCCTTACGATGTGGCTGTAATTTGCTCCACTGACAAGACCTATCCGGAGGATGTTCCGGCGCTGGCTCCCATGCTGAAGGCTGCTAACCCCAATATGACTCTGTTCCTGGCAGGTGCAGCACCTAAGGATTTGGAGGCTATTTATCTAGCTGCCGGTGTTGATGATTTTATCAGTGTCAAAGCTAATTGCTTTGCAACCTTGAAGAAACTGCAACAGAAGAAGGGGATGATTGAATAATGAGCATTAATCCTGATTTCACTAAAGTATCTGTTCCGGATCATCCGTCCTGCTCTTATGAAGAATGGAAGAAAAACCTGGAAGCGAAAATGGGCGAGAATTATGATGCCCTTTACGATACAACCTTGGAGCGCATTCCTAAAGAGCCGCTGTATACCAAGGATATCTATGCCAAATGCAACCATTTGGACTTCATGAGCGGTATTCCTCCGTTCCTGCGTGGCCCCTATTCCACCATGTATGTTTTCCGTCCCTGGACTGTACGCCAATATGCAGGCTTCTCCACTGCAGAGGAATCCAACGCTTTTTACCGCCGCAATTTGGCCGCTGGTCAAAAGGGCCTGTCCATCGCCTTCGACTTGCCCACCCACCGCGGCTATGATGCTGATAACCCCCGCGTTGTAGGCGACGTAGGTAAAGCAGGCGTATCCGTATGCTCCATGCTGGATATGAATATTCTGTTCAGCGGCATTCCTCTGGACCAAATGTCCGTATCCATGACCATGAACGGCGCTGTTCTGCCCATTTTGGCCTTCTTCATCGTTTCCGGCGAGGAGCAGGGCGTTGATAAATCCATTATGGCGGGCACCATTCAAAACGATATCCTGAAGGAATTCATGGTGCGTAATACCTATATTTATCCGCCGGCCATGTCCATGCGTATTATCGGCGATATTTTTGAATATACCACCAAATACATGCCCAAATTCAACAGCATTTCTATTTCCGGCTATCATATTCAGGAATGCGGCGCTACCTGCGACCTGGAGCTGGGCTATACTCTGGCAGATGGTATGGAATATATCCGTACCGGTGAAGCTGCCGGCCTGCCGGTGGATGCCTTTGCAAAACGCTTGTCCTTCTTCTGGGATATGGGCAAAAACTACTTCATGGAAGTGGCTAAGATGCGTGCGGCTCGCGTGCTGTGGGCTAAGATTCTGAAGAGCTTTGGCGCTAAGAATCCGAAATCCATGGCGCTGCGCACCCATAGCCAAACCTCTGGTTGGTCCCTGACAGAGCAGGATCCGTTTAACAATATTTCCAGAACCTGTATGGAAGCTATGTCCGCAGCCTTGGGCCATACCCAATCACTGCATACTAACGCTTTGGACGAGGCCATCGCGCTGCCCACCGACTTCTCCGCACGCTTGGCTCGTAATACCCAGCTGTATATTCAGGACGAGACCAAGGTTTGCAAGATTATTGACCCGTGGGGCGGCTCCTATTATCTGGAATATCTTACTAATGAGATTATTCGTCGTGCCTGGGCACATATCCAAGAGGTTGAAGCTCTGGGCGGTATGGCTAAGGCTATTGCTACTGGCTTGCCCAAGATGCGTATCGAAGAGTGCGCAGCTCGCCGTCAAGCTAATATCGACAGCGGCAAGGAAACCATCGTTGGCCTGAACAAGTATCGTTTGGCTAAGGAAGACCCGCTGAATGTATTGTCCATTGATAATACCGCTGTACGCAATGCCCAAATCAAACGCTTGGAAAAACTGAGAGCAGAGCGTGATGGCGAAAAGGTTAGAGCTGATCTGGAGGCTATTACTCGCGCAGCCGAAAGCCGTGACAACGGCAACCTGCTGGAGATGGCTGTACAAGCAGCACGCGACCGTGCTTCCTTGGGCGAAATTTCCGACGCAGTGGAAAAGGTTTCCGGTCGTTTTAATGCTGTAATCCACACTGTTTCCGGTGTATATTCCTCTGAATTTAGTGGCAACGACGATATGGAAAAGGCTACCAAGCTGGCTGATGAGTTTGAAAAGCTGGAGGGCCGTCGTCCTCGTATCTTCTTGGCCAAGATGGGCCAGGATGGTCATGACCGTGGTCAAAAGGTACTGGCAACCTCCTTTGCCGATATGGGCTGGACCGTCGACGTTGGTCCCTTGTTCCAAACTCCCGAGGAATCCGCTCAGGATGCAGTGGATAACGACGTTGATATGGTAGGCTTCTCCTCTCTGGCTGCAGGTCACAAGACACTGCTGCCCGCTCTGGTTGAGGAATTGAAAAAACGCGGTCGTGAGGATATCATGGTTTGCATTGGTGGCGTAATTCCTGCTCAAGACTATGATTATCTGTACGAGCATGGTGCTGCAGGTATCTTTGGCCCTGGCACCAATATTCCCAAATGCTGCATCCAGCTGCTGCAAATGCTGGTTGACCGCGCGAAGGCTGAACAGGCTGAGGACTGAGGTGATGTAAATGCCTGAAACTGGTGAAAAAGATATTAGGCCGAGCTGGGTTCCTCTAAAAAAAGACCCCAACTTTGCTTGCTCCGTTATGGGCGGTATTGATAGTGCCGTAAACGCTGTTTCTGAAGAAAAGTATACTCCGGTAGAACAGATTAAGAGATTTCCTTTGCGGAAAAAGCCTACTCCGGAACAGCTAATTAAAGGAGTCAGTGAGGGCGATCGCAAAACTCTTTCCCAAGCTATTACTTTAATTGAAAGCAATGCTCCCAAGGATTTTGACAAAGCACAACGGGTGCTGCAGTCCCTCTTGCCCCGCACGGGCAAGGCCCTGCGCATTGGCATTAGCGGCGTTCCCGGTGCCGGCAAGAGTACCTTTATCGAAGCCTTTGGGCAAATGCTGTGCAAGCAGGGCTATAAGGTAGCAGTGCTGGCGGTGGACCCCACTAGTTCTATAACTGGTGGCTCTATTTTGGGCGATAAAACGCGCATGCAGATGCTGTCCCGTGAACCCAATTGCTTTATTCGTCCTTCCCCGGCCAAGGGAACCTTGGGCGGTGTGGCTCGCAAAAGCCGCGAAACCATGCTGCTATGCGAGGCAGCGGGCTGTGATGTAATTCTTGTAGAAACTGTTGGCGTAGGACAGAGCGAAATCACTGTGCGCTCCATGGTTGACTTTTTTATGCTGGTTGTGCTCACCGGTGCAGGTGACGATTTGCAGGGCATCAAGAAGGGTATCATGGAGGTTGCGGATGCTATTGTGGTTAACAAGGCTGATGGGGATAATTTGCCCAAGGCTATTGTGACCCAGGGTGAGTATGAACGAATGATTGAATTCATTCGTCCTGCCACCGAAGGCTGGAAGACTCATGCCTATCGCTGCTCCGCACTGACCGGCGAGGGATTATTAGAACTGTGGGCAGTAATGCGTAAGTTCGAAAAGATGACTAAGGAATCGGGTGCCTTTGCAAGACGGCGTAAAAGCCAAACCGTTTCTTGGGTTAATAGCATGATTGATGAGCATTTGCATAATCTGTTCTTTGAGGACCCCATGATTAAAGGGCGTTTGCCCGCTGTTATGGAGGCTGCTGTGAATGGCGTGGTTTCACCCAGCCAGGCAGTTACAGAATTGATTCGTGCCTTTGACATAGATCGTGCTGCAGCAAAGCATTACAATCAATATAAATAAAAGCGTGGCAGAGCATTTTAGCTCTGCCGCCTTTTTTTACTCTCAAGAACGCTATTGCTAAAACCCCTTTACTGTGATAGTATATATATCTAAGTGGCTAATATATATTAGTAATTAATATGAATAAGGGAGTTGTATGATTATATGAAGTTGCTGACGAATAGGGAATACTTAGGCCTGACGGTACCCTTTATGCTTTCCACCATGACGCAGCCCTTGATGGGGGCGGTGAATACGGCGGTGATGGGTCAGCTGCCGGACCCTAAATATATTGCTGCCGTGTCCTTAGGAGCAATTTTGTTCAATAATCTCTATTGGCTCTTTGGCTTTTTGAGAGTTAGTACCACGGGCTACGCGGCCCAGGCCCATGGAGCGGCAGACCAAAGGCTCAGTATGCTGGCCTTTTTTAAGCCCTTAGTGCTGGCCACAATCGTCAGCCTGCTTTGTATTCTGCTGCAAAGGCCTATAGTGGATTGCTATTTGGGGATGATTGGCGCTGCGGCTGAGGTGAATGCTCTGTGTCGTGATTATTATTACATCCTAATTTGGGGAGCGCCCATGGTACTTTTCAATTATGTGGCCCTGGGCTGGCTTATGGGGCAGACGAGGGTGCGCGCAAGCGTGTTTTTGCAGGTGTCCATGAACGTGCTTAATATGGCACTGAGCATCTTTTTCGTCTTTTACATGCACATGGATGTCATGGGCGTGGCACTGGCCACCCTGCTCAGTCAAATCTACGGCGGCGTGCTGGGGGCCTATTTAATCTATCTATACGGTGACTTTGACTATAAGGGCCTGCCCTGGGGAGAGCTGTTGGATTGGCGTCAATTTATTGGCATGCTGCAGGTCAATGCCAATTTAATGATTCGCACAGCCTGTCTGTTAACGGTTAATAATATTATCGCCGCCGTGGGGGCATCCCTAGGCACGGTGGTACTAGCGGCCAATGCAGTGCTGCTGCAGCTAAAGGATATCATGAGCTACCTTATTGACGGCATGGCCAATGGTGCGGCCATCTTTAGTGGCAAGGCTGTAGGTGGCAAGAATAAGCAGCTTTTTGCTGAGACCATTAAGATGACCTATAAATGGCTTATGGTGCTATGTGTAGCATTAATGGGTGGCTATTATTTGACCAGCGCTTACTGTATTCGTTTATTCACCAGTATTCAAGAGGTTCTTGCCATGGCTCAAGCCTATGAGATTTTTGTACTCTTTTATCCAGTGTGTGCTGGGGTGGGCATGGTGCTTTATGGTGTCTTTTGTGGCGCAACACGCACCGCACCGGTGCGCAATATGATGCTGATGGCCTTAGCCGCTTTTTACCTGCTTCAGTATTCTCTTGTGCCGCTATGGGGCAATGCCGGCTTGTGGCTGGCTCTTTTAGGTTTTATGCTGACACAATCCATCGTGCTGTCTTGGTACCTTAGAAGCTTAGTCCAAGAAACTTTCTCTTAAACAAAATTTTTGTATAAATGTAGCACTGCCTTTCCACTTCTGGAGCAGTGCTTTTGTTATTTATGAGTGCTATAAGTGAAAATAATGTGACGTAAATGAAAGAAAAATACAAAACAGCTCTTGCTTTTATTGAGAATAGATGCTATTATATATATGTCTCTAAGATTTGTTCATATACTATTTGAATGCATTGTTCAATAATGCTACATTATCAACTCTGCTGAGGTGCTCTCGCAAGAGAGTTAAATTAGGGAATGCGGTGCAAATCCGCAGCGGTCCAGCCACTGTAAAGCCTACTTGATGGGCTGAGCCAGGTCGCAGCCTCAGTATGATATATTTCCGCTTGAGACAGAAATATATTACATAATAGTGCACGTTATGTAGTCTTTTTCTGCCTTTGTGTGGAAGAAGGCTATTTTTATATATGGAGATGATGTGTTTTGACGAAAAAACAAATTCTGGCTCGCATAGGCCAGATCGTTCTCGTATTATTGGGCATCAGCTTTATCACCTTTGCTTTGGTAATGCTAGCTCCTGGCGATGTTGTGCGGCAGATGATTGCCGGCAATGAGGATATTATCGTAAGCCAGGCCGAAATTGATGCTCTGCGTGCTGAGTTGGGTTTGGATAAGCCCTTCTTTTTCCAGTATTTGGATTGGTTAGGCAGAGCCCTACAGGGCAATTTAGGATTTTCCTACATGGTGAAAAAGCCTGTGGTAGAGGCCCTGTGGGAAGGCCTTCCAGGAACTGTATTGCTATCCTTGGCTTCGCTTTTTATGATGATGGTTGTGTCTATACCGGCAGGTATTTATTCAGCTGTGAAGCGCGGTAGTATTGTAGACAATATCGTAAGGATCTTTACCTTTATGGGTGTTTCTATGCCCGGCTTCTGGGTAGGCCTTATGCTACTGTGGATTTTGGGCCTAAAGTTGGACCTTTTGCCTATTGTTGGTGGCGAAATTAGCTTGGAAACGTTAATTATGCCGTCCCTGACCCTAGCCATAGCCATGGCTTCAAAATATACGCGTCAGGTGCGCACAGCTATTTTGGAGGAGCTGCACCAGGATTATGTGGTAGGCGCTCGTGCCAGGGGTATGACCGAAAGCCACATTCTCTGGAAGGAGGTTCTGCCCAACGCTATGCTGCCGCTGATTACCCTCTTGGGCTTGTCCCTGGGCAATCTTTTGGGCGGTGCCGCTGTTATTGAAATGGTTTTCCAATGGCCGGGCTTAGGTCGCTTGGCTATTGAAGCAATTACCTACCGCGACTTCCAATTAGTGCAGGGCGTAGTAGTGTGGATTGCGTTAATGTATATGGTGATCAACCTAGTTGTAGATATGTCCTATAACCATCTTGATCCCCGTTTAAGAAAGGTGAGGTAAGTAATGGAAACTTTAGTAAATGGTTTTAAAACTAACCGCGCCTTTGCAGTGACCAGTCTGCTGGTACTGCTTTTGCTGGCGATAGCCTTAGCTGCGCCTATTATATCTCCCTTTGACCCTACCCATGCAGAGATGAAGGATGCTTTCTTAGAGCCTAGCATGACGCATCTGTTTGGTACAGATAAGCTGGGGCGTGACTGCTTCAGCCGAGTGCTTTATGGGGCTCGGGCTTCTTTAACAGGTGTTTTAGTGTTAGTAGCCAGCGTTTCCTTAGTTGGCACTACCATGGGTGTTTTATCTGGATATTTTGGTGGCAAGGTTGATGTTGTCATCATGCGCTTTAGTGACATGATGATTTCCTTTCCTGGCATGATTTTGGCCATTGCCATTGCTGGTATTATGGGCGGTAGTCTGGTGAATGCGGTTATCGCACTGACCATTGTCAGCTGGACCAAATACGCTCGCTTGGCTCGCAGCATGGTGCTTAAGGTAAAGCGCCGTGATTATGTGGAAGCGGCCATTGTCAATGGTGGTACATCTCCCCATATTCTCTGGGTGCATATCCTGCCCAACATTCTGCCCATGATGGTTATTACAGCAGCCGCTGATATTGGTGCGCTGATGATGGAGTTGGCAGGTCTGTCCTTCCTAGGCTTTGGCAGTCAGCCCCCTGCTCCTGAATGGGGCTTGATGCTGAACGAGGGTCGCCAGCAGCTGCAAACTGCACCCTGGTTGATGATTTTCCCGGGCTTGGCGATTTTTGTAACAGTAGTTATTTTTAACCTCTGGGGTGACAATTTGCGTGACGTATTGGATCCTCGTAACGATGTAAAAGATTAAAAATCGTCCATAAGGCACCATCTACTGCGTCGTAGCTCCTAGGAGTATTCCCGATACACCGTCGTCGCTATTCCTTGTATATGGTACCTTCTGAACGATTTTAGTAAAGGTTAGTATTAAAAGATAGGAGTGCATAATATGAAAAAATTATTTAAAATTTCCGCAGCAGCGGCTATGATTGGTATATTAGCTTTGGCAGCGTCGGGCTGTGGTGGTGGTAGCTCTAAAAAGGCAAATGTTACCAATGAGATGGTAAAATTTGGTGTAACCAACTTTGCTGATAATCTGGATCCTGCAGATAATTTCTTCAGCTGGGTAGTAATGCGCTATGGTTTGGGCGAATGCTTGGTGAAATTTGATAACAAAATGAATGCTACTCCTTGGTTGGCTGATAAATGGTCTATTTCCGATGATAAGCTGACCTGGACCTTCCATATTAACGACAAGGTTAAATTTTCCAATGGTGATAAGTTAACTGCTGAAATCGCTAAGGAATCCTTGGAAAGAACCTTTAAGCTTTCCAACCGTGCTCAATCCGTCTTCCGATATTCCGAAATTAAGGCTGACGGACAAAATTTAATTATTAAAACTAAAAACCCCACTCCTTCCTTACCTGGCATGCTGGCAGACCCCCTGTTCATTATCATTGATACCAAGGTTAAGGATAGGGATATTAAGAAAGAAGGTCCTATCTGTACCGGTCCCTACGCTGTCAAGACCTATAGCAAGGCTAAGGCTGTGATGGTTGCTAACCCCAATTATTGGGATGGCGCTGTTCCCTTCAAGAATGCGGAGATTCCTACTATTGATGACCCCAATACCCGTGCTATGGCTTTGCAAAAGGGTGAAATCGACTTTGCTATTAACATTGCTGCTGGTGATTTGCAGCTGTTCAAGGACAAGGCTAAATATAATATCTCTGAAATCGCTTCCCTGCGTACTGTACTGGCCCAGATTAATATGAACGAGGGCAAGCCCCTGCATGATCCCAAGGTGCGTGCTGCCCTGATTCAATGCTTGGACCGTGTTACCTATAATAAGGTGCTGTTGAAGGACACCTTTATTCCGGGCAAAGCACCTGTTCCTCCTTCTTTGGACTATGGCTTTGATCAATTGAAGGACCCCAATGCCTATAATCCTGAAAATGCGAAGAAGCTTTTGGCTGAAGCAGGCTGGAAGGACACCAATGGTGACGGCTATGTGGATAAAAACGGTAAGAATTTGGAAATTGACTTCGTTTTCTATAGCGGTCGTGCAGAACTGCCCCTGTATGCCGAAGCAACCCAAGCAGATGCTAAGAAAATTGGTATCAAAGTTAATATGAAGAATGTTGACTATAACGTGCTGGATCCCATGCGTCAAAAGGGTCAATTTGACCTGATTATTTCCAACATTCTCACTGCTAATACCGGTGACCCTGAAGTTTATCTGAACTGGTACTGGAAGAGTAATATTAATGGTAGCCAACCGCAAAACTCCACCGGTTACAGCAATCCGAAGTTTGATGCTCTGTCCGATAAGTTGGCTGTAGAATTTGATCCCGCTAAGCGCCGTCAATACATGATTGAAATGCAACAAATTCTGTTGGATGATGGTGTAGCTCTGTTCTTTGGTTATCCTAAGACTAATATGGTATCTAAAGCTGGTTTAGCAAATGCCAATATTTATCCGGCTGATTACTACTGGCTGACTAAGGATATTGCTCCTAAACAATAAATGAAGAAGGTATAAGCTAATGCTACTTCAAGTAAAAGATTTAGACATCAGCTACGGTGAGCGCCTCACCGTAGCCGGTGCCAGCTTAGAACTGGATAAGGGCGAGATTATGTCCATTGTAGGTGAGTCCGGCAGTGGCAAGACCACCGTTATCCGTGCTATTATGGGCTGCTTGCCTGGCGCTGGTCGTGTGAGCGCAGGCTCCATTACCTTTGATGGTAAGGATGTTTTGCAAAACACGCCGGAGCAGTGGCGGCATATGTATGGCAGCGAAATGTCCATGATTTTCCAGGACAGCGGCAATATGATTAATCCTATTCGCCGCATCGGTGCACAATTCATCGACTACATCCAAGCCCACCAGCCGGATAAATCCAAAAGTGAGGCCTATCAAATGGCCTGCCAAATGCTGACCAATGTGCGGCTGCCCAATCCGGAAAACATAATGAATTGCTATCCCTTTGAGCTTTCCGGCGGTATGCGCCAGCGCGTGGGCATTGCCATGGCCATGATTTTCAGCCCGAAGATTTTGCTGGCTGATGAGCCCACCAGTGCCTTGGACGTTACTACACAGGCCCAGATTATTCGCCAAATTGTGGATATTCGCAATGAGTATAAGGTTGCGGTGATTATCGTAACTCATAATATTGGTGTTGCCTCCTATGTTTCCAATAAAATTATGGTTATGCAGGGTGGCAAGGTTGTGGAATATGGCAAGCGTGAGGATGTTATTGGCAATCCCCAGCATGAGTATACCAAGCAGCTGCTACGTGCAGTACCCATCATAGGAGGGAAGTGTTATTATGCCTAATAAAAATAATGCAGTCAAGCCCACCTATGAGCGCAGTAAGGTTATTTTAGATATTAAGCACTTGACCAAGCAATTTAAGGTGGATGACGGCAGACTGTTGACGGCCTGCAATGATATTTCCCTGCGTGCCTATGAGGGCAAAACCTTGGGCATCATTGGCGAATCCGGCTGTGGTAAGAGCACCTTGGTGCGCACCCTGCTGCAGATTCAGCCTGCTACCAGCGGTGAGGCCATTTTTGAAGGCCATGATTTGCTTAAGAATCGGGGCGAGGAATCCCGTCAGGACCGTCGCAAAATCCAAATGGTCTTCCAAGACCCCACAGCAGCCTTCAATCCGAAAATGCTGGTGAAGGACATCCTGACCGAGCCCTTGAAGAATTTTGGCTTGATTAAAAAGGATGAGGTGGATGCTAAGGCTGCCGAGCTTTTGGAAATGGTAGAGCTGCCTGCCTCCTTCAAGGACCGCTATCCCCACAGTATGAGTGGCGGTCAGCGCCAACGCTTGGGCATTGCCCGCGCTTTGTCCCTAGAGCCCAAGATTATTGTCTGTGACGAAGCAACCTCTGCCTTGGACGTTTCCGTGCAGGAAAAGGTGTGCGAGCTCCTGTGTCGCTTGCAAAAGGAAAAGAACATTACCTATCTCTTCATTGCCCACGATTTAGGCTTAGTTGATTTGATGTGCCATCAGGTGGCTGTGATGTATTTGGGCAATGTGGTGGAATGGCTAGAGCATGGCCGTATTGCTGAAAGCTGTAAGCATCCCTACACTAAAGCCCTGATGAAGGCTGTCTTTAAGGTGGATTTCCGTCCCGGCGAAAAGATTGAGCCCATAGAGGGTGAAATTCCCAGTCCCTTGGATTTGCCGCCAGGTTGTCCCTTTGCTAGCCGCTGCGAGCATTGTACAGAGCAGTGCATGCAGCAAAAGCCTGTGCTTAAAGAGGTTGAGCATGGTCACTGGGTGGCCTGCCACCTTTATAAATAGTTTCTCTGTCAAGAGAAGAAATTTTTCTTCCCCTTCCATCTCCAAATGGGTGCGTACCTAGTTGTATCTCTGTAGCTATGGACGCACCCAGCCTTTTAAAAATCGCAAATTTTTTACAGAAAACTATAGATGAATACTCATTCATATGTTATAATATGTTAGAAAGCAGGCATGCGATGAGAGCTACGCAACCTGCACTATATTTTTCGATAACACATGAATAAATACTCATATAAAAATACAAGTTATATTCTTTGAGAAAGGTGGTACATGATAATGAAGGACACCCATAAGACTATAAGAGATTTAGAAGATGTGCGTAACTCCTCCGAAGAGGTGCGCAGCTTTAGGCATGTACACGGCCATATTAAGGGGGCCGAGGATTATAGCAATCATCCCGAAGGCTGCACCTGTGGTCACTGTGGCAAGGACCACAATCACGCTAGCGTGGGGCATGTACCTAAGCATAGCCATGGGGATGGCTGTAGCCATACTCATGAGCATGAGCATGTAGAGCATGATGACTGCTGTTGTGGTAATGAGCACGGAGAGCATGAAAATCACCATCATGAGCATGAAGAGGATGAGTGTGGCTGCGGCCATGAGCATCATCATGGCCATGAACACCATGTTCCGGGGCATCCGAAGGATTGTCAATGCGAGATTTGCCATCCTCATGAGGAGTATTGCGATATCTGTGGCGAAAGCTTGGCTAACTGCACCTGCAGAATGCCCGATGCAGACAAGGTGAAGCGTGTTTATATCTTGAAAAACTTGGGTTGTGCCAATTGCGCTGCCAAAATGGAACACAAAATCAAGGAGCTGCCCGACGTTACCTATGCTAATGTAAGCTTTGCTACCAAGCAGCTACGCTTGAGTGCCGCGGATCATGAAGCGCTACTGCCCTTGATTCAAAAAATTTGCACCTCCATCGAATCCGATGTGGAGGTGGTGCCTAGGGATAAGCGTCCGGAGCTGAGTAAGGACGGCACACGCACCTACTTAGTACAAAACTTGGATTGTGCTAACTGTGGTGCCAAAATCGAACGTGCTTTGAACGCCATGCCAGAAATCGACAGTGCGGTACTAACCTTTACTACGAAAAAGCTGCAGGTCAAGGCATCCAATTATGATGGCCTGCTGGCCAAAATGCAGGCAATTACCGATAGTGTGGAGGAGGGCGTGGTACTAATAGAGGCCGATACTAAGCCCCATCTGGCACCGGAACTGGAGGAGCGCAAGAAGGCCGGTGGCATCCTGTCCACTCTTAGCGAGAAGGAGACATTGCTGGAGATTACGCTGGGCGGTGTAGTTTTCATTATTACGGAATGGCTGGGGCTGATACCTGAAGCTTACCATCTGTACTGCTTGGTTTTTGCCTACATTTTACTTGGTGGACGCATTGTTATTACTGCTCTGAAGAATATTGTCAAGGGCAATGTTTTTGATGAAAACTTTTTGATGACCGTGGCTACCTTGGGCGCCTTTGCCATTAAAGCCTGGGAAGAGGCTGTAGGCGTAATGTTCTTTTACCGTGTGGGCGAATACTTTGAGCAACGTGCTGTGGAAAAATCCCGTGGACAGATTACGGAAGCAGTGGACATGCGTCCTGAGGTAGTAAACCTGTTGGTGGGCGAAGAGGTGAAGGTCATCCCGGCGGAGGAGGCTCATGTGGGTGATATTCTTTTGGTGCGTGCTGGAGACCGCATCCCTCTGGACGGCGTGGTCATTGAGGGCGAAAGTCTCGTTGATACCTCCCCGGTTACTGGTGAACCAGTGCCGGTGAAGCGCGTCTTTGGTGATGAAATCGTCTCCGGCTGCGTTAATACCAGCGGTATGCTCAAGATTCGCGTAGAAAAGGTGCTGGCCGAATCCATGGTAACGCGCATTTTGGATAGCGTGGAAAATGCCGCTGCCTCTAAGCCGACTATTGACCGTTTTATCACTCGCTTTGCTCGAGTATACACTCCCTTTGTAGTAGCTGCTGCAGTGGCCGTAGCCGTAATACCTTCCTTGATTACGGGAGATTGGCAAAAATGGGTGTATACAGCTTTGACCTTTTTAGTAATCAGCTGTCCCTGCGCTTTAGTGTTGAGCGTACCCTTGGCCTTTTTCAGTGGCATCGGTGCAGGTTCCAAATATGGCATCCTGTTCAAGGGTGGCGTGGCTATGGAAGCCTTGAAGCATGTGAAGGCCGTTATTATGGACAAGACTGGCACCGTTACTAAGGGCAATTTTGTGCTGCAATCCCTGCTGGCGGCACAAGGCTTGAGCGAGGATGAGCTTTTGCAATACACTGCATGCGCAGAGCTTGTTTCGACCCATCCCATCGCTCAAAGCATCGTGCAAGCAGCGAAGGAAAGAGGCCTAACGCTGGTACGACCCGATAGCTTTGAAGAGATTGCCGGCGAAGGTCTGGTAGCGTATTTTGGTGCTAAACGGGTGCTTTGCGGCAATGCTAAGCTTATGCAGCGCTTTGGTATTGTGTGCACAGGCTATGAGCCTGCTGTGGCAGGTAGTGAGGTGTTAGTGGCTGACAACGATATGTTTATGGGACAGCTGCTCATTAATGATACTCTCAAAGAGGACGCTAAAGCTGCCATTACTGCCTTGAAGAAGCAGGGCTTAGTCACCGCCATGCTCACAGGTGATGCCTTAAAAGAGGCGGAGGCCGTGGCTGCTGCAGCTGGTATAGACGAAGTACGTGCCCAGCTCCTGCCCCAGGATAAGCTCAACGAGCTCAATAAGCTGCGCAATAAGTACGGTTCTGTGATGTTCGTGGGTGATGGTATCAACGATGCGCCGGTGCTGGCCGGTGCAGATGTGGGTGCCGCCATGGGCAGTGGTGCAGATGCTGCTATTGAGGCGGCAGATGTGGTCTTCATGAATAGCGAGGTCAAGGCCATTCCTAAGGCCATTGCCATCGCTAGAGCAACGGGTACTATCGCTTGGCAGAACGTGGCCTTCGCTCTAGGCGTCAAGGCCATTATCATGGTAGCAGGCCTGTTAGGCTATGCCTCCATGTGGGCTGCTGTTTTTGCAGATACAGGTGTGTCCGTGCTCTGCGTACTGAATTCTGTGCGCATTTTGTACAAAAAAGTATAATCCAGCTGTAGCATAAGGATTATGTGGCTAGGCTATAAGTATAAGAGTAAGAAAAAAGGGCAGGTCTCCTGTATTCAGGGCTGGAGACCTGCTTTTTCCATGCTTTTTTATAGCCAAAAAAGCCGTTTTAGTATATAATTAAATATTATGGATTTGACTGTCCTTTAGGCTGCGAGAGTGTGGTAGCTGTTGTAAAGGCTGTGGAATGATGCTGGAAAATTAGTGTAATCTGCAAAGTTTTTGCAAATTATAGGCAAATACTAGTTTAACCTATTGCATTAGTCGGCAAATGCTTTTATAATAGGATTGTGAATTCATACTAAATAAATGGGAATTGAATTTTGTAGCCTGCTTGCAGGCGATTGGAGGATAAATATGGCTGAAGAATTATTACAGGTGCGCAATTTGCAGGTCAATGTGGAAGACAAGCAAATCCTGCACAGCATCGATCTTGATATTAAACCCGGCGAAACCCACGTGCTCATGGGACCTAACGGCGCTGGTAAATCCACTTTGGGTTATGCTCTCATGGGCAACCCCAAATACAGCATCACCGGGGGCAGCATCGTATTTAACGGTGAAGATATTACGAAATTATCCGTGGACAAGCGCGCTAAGGCAGGACTGTTCCTGTCCTTCCAAAACCCCTTGGAGGTGCCCGGCATCAGCCTGAGCAGCTTTTTGAAGACTGCGCTGGAGCAGCAGCGCGGTGTGCGCATTAAGGCATGGGACTTCCGCAAGGAGCTGCGCCAGGCCATGGCTCTTTTGCAAATGGATAGCAAATATGCTGAGCGCGATTTAAATACCGGCTTTAGCGGTGGTGAAAAGAAAAAGGCCGAAATCCTGCAGCTTTTGATGCTCAATCCCCAGCTGGCTATTCTGGACGAAACCGATAGCGGTCTGGATGTGGACGCAGTGAAGATTGTTTCCCAGGGCATTAAAACCTTCCAGGAGCATCGTAATGGCGCTCTGTTGATTATCACCCACAATACCAAGATTTTGGAAGCACTGCATGTGGACAAAACTCATATTTTGGCTCAAGGCAGCATCATTAAGAACGCTGGTCCTGAGCTGGTTGAGGAAATCAGCAAGCATGGCTTTGAACAATTTCTGCAAAAATAAGCCCAATCTTGATGGAGTGAACTATGGAAGAAAAAACTTTTGTTGAAGATATAGATAGAAGTCTCTATGACTTTCGCAATGAGGACAAGGACGCTTATCGTATTGAGGAGGGCTTGACCAAGGAGATTGTGGAGCAAATCTCTCGGGAAAAGCATGACCCGGAATGGATGCGCGAGTTCCGTCTAAAGTCCCTGGAAATTTATAACAAGACGCCCATGGTGCAGTGGGGGCCCAGCATTGAAGGCCTCAATATGGACAATATTGTGACCTATGTGCGCCCCAATACCAAGATGCAGGGCAAATGGGAGGATGTTCCTGACGATATTAAGGACACCTTCGAGCGTTTGGGTATTCCCCAGGCTGAGCAAACCAGTTTGGCAGGTGTGGGCGCCCAATATGACAGTGAGCTTGTGTACCACAATGTGCGCAAGGAGGTTGAGGAGCAGGGCGTTGTTTATACCGATATGGAAAGCGCTCTGAACGGACCTTATGCGGACATGGTGAAGGAGCATTTTATGAAGCTGGTTCCGCCTACGGATCACAAATTTGCTGCGCTTCATGGTGCAGTTTGGTCCGGTGGCTCCTTTGTTTATGTGCCCAAGGGAGTAAAGGTGGCTATTCCCCTGCAATCCTACTTCCGTCTGAATGCTAAGGGCGCAGGCCAATTTGAGCATACCCTGATTATTGTGGATGAGGGCGCTGATTTGCACTTTATCGAAGGCTGCAGTGCTCCCAAATATAATGTGGCCAATTTGCATGCGGGCTGCGTGGAGCTTTTCATTGCGAAAAATGCCAAGCTGCGCTATAGCACCATTGAAAACTGGTCCAAGAATATGTATAACCTGAATACGAAACGAGCTCTGGTGGCTGAGGGCGGCACCATTGAATGGGTTAGCGGCTCCTTTGGCTCCCATGTGTCCTATCTCTATCCTATGAGCGTTTTGAATGGGGAAGGGGCTCACAGCGAGTTTACGGGCGTAACCTTTGCCGGCCATGGCCAAAACCTGGACACTGGTTGCAAGGTGGTGCACAATGCTCCCCATACCACCAGCGTTGTTAACACACGCTCCATTTCCAAGAGCGGTGGCATTAGCACCTTCCGCAGCAGCGTGGTGGTAACTAACAAGGCTAAGCAGGCGAAAAGCTCTGTTTCCTGTCAAAGCCTGATGCTGGATAATATTTCCCGTTCCGACACTATTCCGGCTATCGATGTGCGCACTGCTGATGCGGATATTGGCCATGAGGCTAAAATTGGTCGCATCAGCGATGATGCTGTGTTCTATTTGATGAGCCGTGGCATCAGCGAGGAGGAGGCCAGAGCCATGATTGTCAGCGGCTTTGCGGACAATGTGTCCAAGGAGCTGCCCCTGGAATATGCAGTTGAAATGAATAATCTTATTCGCCTCGAAATGCAAGGCAGCATAGGCTAAGCCTAAAGCGCCATCTGCTTCGTTGCGGCTCCTAGGAGTATTTCCGATACGCCGTCGTCGCCGCGCCTCGCATCTGGCACTTTATTCTACGCCTATAGGAAGGAAGTTTAATTTATGGATAAACTAGATTTAATCGTTAACCAGCTGCCTGCACCTACCTGGAACCGCCTGCGCATGAACGAAAGTCGTGTGGCGGTGGCGGTGCCCACGGATGAGTGCGAGCCCAAGGTGGCTCTGCAGGGCAGTGTGTGCTTAAATAAACAACAAATCCCCCGCATCCCCGGCAAAAATTGCTGTGGCTGCGCCCAAATGGCTACTTGTCCCGTTAATGGCATTGATTTTGCAGCTATGCCCACGGGCATGGGCGCAGATATGACGCAGCTGGGCGAGGGCAAACGGGTGCATTTGGTTGCCGATGCTGGCAAAAGCACAGCGGCAGTTACACTGCGCTATGACGACGGCAAGGAGTGCTACAACCGTTTGGAAATTGAGGCCAAGCCAGGCAGTGAGCTGACTGTGTTCATGACCTATATTTCCACTGCTTCTGCCAAGGGTATGGCGGCTGTGCAGACCAAAGTGGCTGTTGCCAAGGATGCCAAGGTCAAGCTGGTGCAGGTGCAGCTCTTGGGACAGGGCTTTACTCATTTGAATGATGTGGGTGCTGATTTATCCACTGATGCACGCTTTGAAGTGCTGCAGCTGCAGTTGGGCGGTGCTGAACTTTATAATGGTGTGCGCACGGAGTTGACCGGTGATGGCGCCAGCTTTGATGCGGCCATTGCTTATTATGGTCGCAAGTCCCAGCGCATCGATATGAATTTTGTGGCTAATCACTACGGCAAGAAGACCGACTGCAACATGACTGCTGATGGCGTGCTGCAGGAGGGAGCCTTTAAGCTTTATCGTGGTACCATAGATTTTAAAAATGGTAGTGCCGGCGCCACCGGTGACGAAAAGGAAACCGTCCTGCTCTTGTCCGATGACGTGGTGAATCAGTCCATTCCGCTGATTTTGTGCAGCGAGGAGGATGTGCAGGGCAACCATGGCGCCAGCATCGGCAAGCTGGATGAGGACCTGCTGTTCTATATGATGAGCAGGGGCTTTAGCGAAAGCGATGCCATTGACATGATGGCCAAGGCCAAAATTGAAGGCATTTGCCGTCGCATCGAGGATGAAGAAACCGTGCAATTGGTGGAAAGATACCTTGAGGGCGTTTTGAAAGAGTAGTTTTTTGATTTGAAGGAGTGATTGCCGATGGTGAATGCAGATTTGCTGGCAATAGATTATAAAAAGGATTTTCCGCTGCTGCGGGAGCTGGATGTGGCTTATCTTGATAATTCTGCCACCAGCCAGCGTCCCCAATGTGTAGTAGACGCGGAAAGCGAGTTTTATCTTAAGCACAATGCGAACCCGCTGCGTGGCCTGTATCAGCTGGCTATGGAGGCTACTGATGGCTATGAAAATGCGCGCATCGCAGTGCAAAAGTTTATTAATGCTAAGAGCGAGGAAGAGATTATCTTCACTCGCAACACTAGCGAAAGCTTGAATCTGGTGGCTTATAGCTATGGCCTGAGCAATTTGCAGGCTGGCGACGAGATTGTGACTACCATTATGGAGCACCACAGCAATATGCTGCCCTGGCGCATGGTTGCCGCAAAGACCGGCGCTGTGGTGAAGTATATTGAATGCGAGCCTGATGGCAACATTTCAGAAGCTGCTTTGGAGGCTGCGATTACGCCCAAGACGAAGATTGTGGCTATGGCACAGGTTGGCAATGTGTTGGGTCGCCTGAACCCGGTGGAGAAGGCTATTGAGCTGGCACATAAAGTGGGAGCGGTGGCCGTCATCGACGGCGCACAAAGCGTACCACATATGCCGGTGGATGTGCAGGCGTTGGATGCTGACTTTTTGGCCTTCAGCGGACACAAGATGTTCGGTCCCATGGGCATCGGCGTGCTGTATGGCAAGAAAAAGCTGCTGAAAAAAATGCCGCCCTTCTTATACGGCGGCGAGATGATAAATTGGGTAAGTCGCGAGACTCAGGAATACGCACCCTTGCCCCACAAGTTCGAGGCAGGCACTGTCAATGCGGCGGGGGCCGTAGGCCTGCATGCGGCTATCGACTATATTCAAAGCGTAGGCTTTGAGACCATAGAAGCCCGCGAAGCGGAGCTGACTAAAATCGCCTTTGAGGGCATGCAAAAAATCGAGGGCGTGCATATTATCGGCTCCAATAAGTGGGAGGAGCACAAGGGCATCATCACCTTCACCATTGAGGGTGTGCATCCCCACGATATTGCTGCGATTTTTGATGCGGACGGTGTAAATATTCGCGCTGGCAATCATTGTGCACAGCCGTTATTGGACCATTTAGGCACCGGTGCCACGGCTCGCATGAGCCTGGCCTTTTATAACACGGTGGCCGATGTGGAGCGTTTTTTGGCTAGCTTAAAGACCATGAGGGAGAGAATGGGTTATGGCAGATAATAGAGCATTTTATAACGAGATTTTAATCGACCACAATATGCATCCGGCCCACAAGCATGAGCTGCCCGATGCGGATCTGGAAATGCGTGGCTATAATCCCACCTGCGGCGATGACATTACCCTGCGCCTAAAGCTGGCCGACGGCGTTGTTGTGGATGGCGCTTTCACCGGCAGTGGCTGCGCTATTAGTCAGGCCAGCGCCGACATGATGCTGGATTTGGTTATCGGCAAGCCCAAGGAGGAGGCTTTACGCCTTAGTGATATTTTTCTGCGCATGATTAAGGGTGGCGCCAGCGAGGAGGAAATCGACGAGCTGGAGGAGGCCTGCGTGCTGCAGGATGTGAGCCACATGCCTGCTCGCGTGAAATGCGCGGTGCTGGGCTGGCATACTTTGGAGCAGATGCTGGAGGACGAGGAGAAGTAAATTCTCCACCGCAAAACTTTATAAACACAATAAGAAAAGCCTCGAGGCAGAGCCTCGAGGCTTATTTTCTTAGGGACTATTTAGATGGCATCAATTATTTGCCGGGGAAGAACGGCCATACCATCGGGATAACAACCAAGGAGATTACGAAGCAAACGATGATCAAGCCAGTGCCTGCTTTTACGTAGTCCATGAATTTGTAGTTGCCAGGGCCCAGTACCAGGGTGTTCGGAGGAGTACCAACGGGGGATGCAAATGCGCAGGAAGCTGCAACTGCAATAGCCATCAGTACAGCACGGGGGTCAGCGCCCAGGTTCTTAGCGATAGCGATACCGATCGGGCACAGCAGAGCTGCGGATGCGGTGTTGGACATGAATTGGGTCAGGCCGCAGGACAGTGCGAACAGAACTGCGGTTACAACCATCGGGGAGGGGGAGCCGCCCATCAGGGATACGGTCCAGTCAGCGATCATTTTGCCAGCACCGGTTTTATCCATAGCGGAGGATACAGGCATCATACCTGCGAACAGGAAGATGGTTACCCAGTCGATGGAAGCATAAGCTTGTTTTTCAGTCAAGCAGCCGGTCAGAACGCAAATCAAAGCGCCTACTACAGCAGCCATTTCCAGAGTGATGCCTTTAATGCCAAGGCCCATTACCAGAACTACTGCGATCAGGATAGCGCCAGAAACCATCATCTTGGTGTTGTTGGTTTCGTTAGCTTCGATTTCTTGCTCGATTTCTTGGTCAGCATCCAGTTGAGCTGCCGGCAGCAAGTATTTGCCTACGAACATCATGTAGAGCATACCGCCGATGGAGATAGGAATACCGATGAAAGCGAATTCGAAGAAGCCAAAGGAAGGCAGACCTACGTTGCTCAGAGCGCCAGCGGCGATGATGTTAGGAGGAGTACCAACCATGGTGATGATGCCGCCCCAACCGCAAGCGAATGCCAAGGGCATCAATTGACGGGAAGCAGGAATCTTAGCAGATGCGCAGATGCCCAGTGCTACCGGCAGCAAGCAAGCTGCAGTACCAGTGTTGGACAAGAATGCGGACAAAACGGTACCAACGGTCATCAGACCGAACATCAGGGAGTTTTCGCCGGTACCAACAGCGCTAACTACCTTGTTGCCGATGAATTGTGCCAGACCGGTGTAGAACATAGCACCACCAACAACGAACATACCTGCGAACAGTACTACGGTAGAGTTGGACAGACCGGAGAATACTTGTTTAGCAGGGATCAAGCCGAGCAGGCCGCAAGCAATTGCGCCGCCCATAGCGGTAACTGCCAGAGGAATAAGTTCGGTTACGAAGAATAAAGCAATTACAGCCAAAAGAATAAGACATTTTACAGCTTTAGACATAATGATCCTCCTTATTAGATTTTTCAAGGAACAACGACTAAACTGTTAGTCTAGCTTTAGAAAGCCACCTTAACTTTGCTAAGTCCCAATAAACAAAGTTTAGAAATGCATTTAAAAAGTATAATAACAGAAAGCCGCTACCTATATTGTAGCGACCTCAATGAATTTTGTCAAGAGTGTGACATTAACAAATTTTCTGTAAACTATTACTAAAAAGTATAGGATACTAAATAATAAAGGCTCTAGGACTAATCCTAGAGCCTTTATATTGGGACTTAGAAAGTTAAGGTATCAATTATTTTCCGGGGAAGAACGGCCATACCATCGGGATAACAACCAAGGAAACTACGAAGCAAACGATGATCAAGCCAGTACCAGCTTTTACATAGTCCATGAATTTGTAGTTGCCAGGGCCCAGTACCAGAGTGTTCGGAGGAGTACCAACGGGGGATGCAAATGCGCAGGAAGCTGCAACTGCAATAGCCATCAGTACAGCACGGGGGTCAGCGCCCAGGTTCTTAGCGATAGCGATACCGATCGGGCACAGCAGAGCTGCGGATGCGGTGTTGGACATGAATTGGGTCAGGCCGCAGGACAGTGCGAACAGAACTGCGGTTACAACCATCGGGGAGGGGGAGCCGCCCATCAGGGATACGGTCCAGTCAGCGATCATTTTGCCAGCACCGGTTTTATCCATAGCGGAGGATACAGGCATCATACCTGCGAACAGGAAGATGGTTACCCAGTCGATGGAAGCATAAGCTTGTTTTTCAGTCAAGCAGCCGGTCAGAACGCAAATCAAAGCGCCTACTACAGCAGCCATTTCCAGAGTGATGCCTTTAATGCCAAGGCCCATTACCAGAACTACTGCGATCAGGATAGCGCCAGAAACCATCATCTTGGTGTTGTTGGTTTCGTTAGCTTCGATTTCTTGCTCGATTTCTTGGTCAGCATCCAGTTGAGCTGCCGGCAGCAAGTATTTGCCTACGAACATCATGTAGAGCATACCGCCGATGGAGATAGGAATACCGATGAAAGCGAATTCGAAGAAGCCAAAGGAAGGCAGACCTACGTTGCTCAGAGCGCCAGCGGCGATGATGTTAGGAGGAGTACCAACCATGGTGATGATGCCGCCCCAACCGCAAGCGAATGCCAAGGGCATCAATTGACGGGAAGCAGGAATCTTAGCAGATGCGCAGATGCCCAGTGCTACCGGCAGCAAGCAAGCTGCAGTACCAGTGTTGGACAAGAATGCGGACAAAACGGTACCAACGGTCATCAGACCGAACATCAGGGAGTTTTCGCCGGTACCAACAGCGCTAACTACCTTGTTGCCGATGAATTGTGCCAGACCGGTGTAGAACATAGCACCACCAACAACGAACATACCTGCGAACAGTACTACGGTAGAGTTGGACAGACCGGAGAATACTTGTTTAGCAGGGATCAAGCCGAGCAGGCCGCAAGCAATTGCGCCGCCCATAGCGGTAACTGCCAGAGGAATAAGTTCGGTTACGAAGAATAAAGCAATTACAGCCAACAGGATAAGACATTTTACAGCTTTAGACACTATAAATACCTCCATTTTCAGTTTTGTAGGAACAACGGCACTTATGTTGACTTATTGCACCAAAATATTCACATTCAAAGCAAGTCCCAAGTAGCGTTGAAGGGAATAATAAGACATAATAAGCCCACACAGCTAATGTCGTTAACTATATTTTAGCTAACAATAGTAACTTTGTCAAGAGTGTGAACTCAAGAAAGATGCAAAATACGTGATATGGGTCACAAAATTTCGACAACAAAAACAGAACGGAAGATTTATGTTCCTTGTGTTAAAGTTAACGTTGTTTACTAAAATATTCTATTGGCTAACAGAGCTATCCAAAATAAAGAACAAAATACTTTTATATGAGCTCATTATTGTAATTAAAAAAAGCTACATGATTCCTTGAGTAATGGTATAATGAAAAGTATAATAGTGTTGAGTGTACCATGGGAGAGGAGCGGGGCTTATGCACAAGGGATTAACTAAGGAAAAGATAATATTGGCTGCGAAGGAAATCCTACAAAGGGATGGCTTTGATGGCTTTTCTTTACGGATTTTGGCAGAAAAGCTGGATGTTAAAGCTGCTTCCTTATACAAGCATTTTGAGAATATGGATGAGCTTACTGTTGCTGTGGCCTTAAAGGTATATGAAGAGTTTGACACTGCTCAGCGCGAGATGGTTACGCAAGTCAAAACTCGTCAAGAAGCTCTACTCGCCTTGGCTATGGCTTTTAGGGAATTTGCTGTTAAGCATCCTAGCTTTTATCGCTTATTGTTGACCTTGAATAAGCTCAAAGAAAAGCAGCTTAATGAGGTTGCGGCTGAGCTGTACGCTCCTGTGGTAAAGGTTGTCGGTTTATATAAGCTGGATGACGAGTCTAAGGCCCATTGGACGCATATTTATATGGCAACAGTGATAGGCTTTATGGTGGGCAAGGGCTCGGGCTTATCCAGCTGTTCGCAGGTGAATACCTCTACAAGCTTCCGCTTAGCGATTCGCAATATTATTTCCGCACTGGAAAGCTTGGAGCGGGAGCAAATAGCGAGGGCTAGCTTTTTGCAGGAGGATAGTGCAAAATAAATAGTGCTTCCGTTGAGGATGAATTTTACAGAACGTTTTTTACGAGTAACGTTTCGTTAATCTTAAAAATTAAGTATAATTGTTTTTATATAGTACACGTATTACTTAGGAGGGTGCTGGCTTAAAGCTAGCACCTTTTTGACATTTTGGTGATAATAATTTTCTTAGAAGGTAAAAGCTTATAGCGTGTCGAAATGTACTAGTAAATACTAGTATATTCTGGTGGTTTCAGCGAATGTGCTTTGTACATGGCAGAAAGGAGTTAGAAATGGGTAAGAAAGTGGTAATTATCGGCGGCGTGGCAACGGGCATGAAAACTGCTGCGCGCTTGCGTCGTCGTGATAAGGATGCGGAAATTATTGTGTTGGAGCGTGGACCGGAGCTGAGCTATGGCGCCTGCGGCTTTCCTTATTATATCGGTGGCGAGGTGAAGAGCTTTAATAGCTTTGACCACACGCCTCAGGGAGCAAAGCGTGATAGCGAATATTTCCGCACTGTAAAAGGTATTGACGCACGTACTGGGTGCAATGTTACGGCTATCGATAGGTCTGCAAAAAAGGTGACCTATGTGGAAAATGGCGAGGTCAAGGAGCTCGCCTACGATGTGCTGGTTTTGGGCACTGGCTCAACCCCGGTAGGCTTGCCCTTGGAAAATGCTGACGCAAAGGGCATTCACGGCTTTTGGTTCCCCTGGGATGTGCACGCCGTGGAAGCAGAAATCAAGGAGCGCAATGTGACCGATGTTGTCATTATTGGCGCTGGCTTTATTGGCATGGAGCTGGCCGAGGCCTTTGTCCATCGTGGTTTAAAGACTAGCATTGTGGAAATGCAGGATCGTCTGCTGCCCCAGATGCTGGACAAGGAAATGGCAGATTTATTGAAGAAGAATATCGCTAAGGAGCCCTTAAATCTATATCTGGAAGAGAAAACGCTGGCCTTTGAAGCAGAAGCTGGTTGGGTTACTGGTGTGAAGACTGATAAGCGCACCATTCCTGCTCAGCTAGTTATCGTGGCAGTGGGCGTGCGTCCCAATGTGGAGCTGGCTAAGGCGGCAGGGCTGGAAATCGGGTCTACGGGCTGCATTGCGGTGAATGAATATCTGCAAACCAGCGACCCTGCGATTTACGCTGGTGGCGACTGCGCCGAAAATACCCATCGGGTGAGTGGCGCGAAAATCTTTACGCCCATGGGCTCCACAGCTAATAAGCATGGTCGCGTAATTGCCGATAATATTTGTGGCGATGGCATTAAGTATCCCGGCGTTCTGGGCACGGGCGTATGCCGCATCTTTGGCGTGAGCGCAGGAGCAACCGGCCTTAACGAGCGTAGCGCAGCAGCTGCTGGCTTAAAGTTTAAGAGCGTGGTAGTGCCTGGCTTTGACCGCTTGGGCTACATGCCGGGAGCAGGTCGCATTGTCGTGAAGCTGCTAGCAGAAGAGGGCACGGAGCGCGTTTTAGGCTTGCAGGCAGTGGGCGCAAATGTGGATAAGCGCATTGATACCATGGTAGCTGCTCTGAGCTTTGGTGCAACTTTAGAGGATTTGTCTAATCTAGATATTGCTTATGCACCGCCCTTTAACGGCCCCATTGATAATTTAGCGACGGCTGCGAACGTGCTGCACAATAAGATGACGGGGCAAATGCAGGGTATTAATCCCAAGGATTTTGAAGCGATGCGCGCTAAAGGCGACTATCTCTTTGTGGATGTGCGTACACCTAAGGAAGTGGCTACCAATCGTATTGCTGGCGTGCCTAATCGCGTAAATGTGCCCTTGAATCAGGTGCGTGAGTGCAAGCTGGCATGCGACGAGGATAAGCTGCTCATCACGGCCTGTCAGATTGACTTGCGCGGCTACGAAGCGGAGGTTATGCTACGCGCCAAGGGCTACAAAAATGTAAAGAGCCTTGAAGGTGGCATGAGTGGCTGGCCTTATGCGACAGAAAGTGATAGAAAGTAAAGGAGGCATTAGCATGAGTGAATTTAGCGAAAAAATGGGAATGGCAGCAGGTAATAATTTTAAGAGCGGCTTCAACTGCTGTGAGGCCATCGTAGAAACCTTCCGCAAGGAAGCAGGCGTAGAAATTGACGACAACGCCTTTCGCCTGTGCAGCGGCTTCGGCGGCGGGATCGGTCACGCCCGTGACCTGTGCGGCGCTATGGCAGGCTGCACCATGGTCATCAGCACCTTGGCTGGACGCAATCATCCTAGCGAAAAGCCCTTGGCAGAAATCTATCCCCTGACCTTGGAGTTCCATGAACGCTTCAGGGAAGCCTTTGGCAGCTGCGCCTGCGGCGACTTGATGCCCTACGAATTTAACACTCGCGACCACTTGAAGAACTGCCTGAAGCTGGTGAATAAGGTCGCCCAGCTGCTGGCGGTCTATCTAGAAGAAAAGGGGTTGCTGAAATAAAACCCCTCAGTCAGCTACGCTGACAGCTCCCCTTGAAAGGGGAGCCTTCCAATAGCTAGATGGAGAAATTTTCTTTATCTGTTAATAATGTAACAGCGCACAAGCAGAAAGGTACTCAATGCACTTTTTGCTTGTGCATTTTTGTGGGCGGTGTTACAATATAATCTATATTAAAAATAAAATCAATCACATGAAATGAGGGTGTAAACATGAAATTTGCAAAACGTATGGATGGCATGCAAGCCTCCGAAATCCGTGAGCTCTTAAAATTAACCGCAAAACCGGACATTATCTCCTTCGCTGGCGGTCTGCCCGCTCCGGAGCTGTTCCCTGTTGAAGGAATCGCCAAGGTTTCCCATGACCTGGTGCTGAAGGAAGGCCGTCAATTGCTGCAATATGCTACCACCGAAGGCCGTCCCTCCCTGCGCGCAAAAATTGCTAAGCGCATGGCTGATAAATATCATACCGAAGTTGACCCCGACGATATTTTGATTACCACTGGTTCCCAACAATGCCTGGACTTCGCTGGCAAGCTGTTCCTGGACCCCGGAGACGTTGTGCTCTGCGAAAGCCCGTCCTACCTGGGCGCTCTGAACGCCTTCAATGCTTATCAACCCAAATTCGTAGAGGTTCCCACCGATAACGGCGGCCTGATTCCTGAAGAGCTGGACAAGATTTTGGAAACCACTCCCAACTGCAAATTTATCTATGTAATTCCTGACTTCCAAAACCCCACCGGCCGCACCTGGTCCATGGAACGCCGCAAAGCATTTATGGAAGTTGTTAATAAGCACAACCTGCCCGTTATCGAGGATAACCCCTATGGCGAGCTGCGTTATGAGGGCGAAATTCTGCCTTCCCTGAAATCCTTGGATACCAAGGGCCTGGTTATGTTCCTGGGCACCTTCTCTAAGATCTTCTGCCCGGGCCTGCGCCTTGGTTGGGTTGCTGCTGAGCACAGCCTGCTGACTCAATTCGTGAAGATTAAACAAAGCGCTGACCTGCACACCTCCAATTTTGACCAAGGTGTTGCTGATGCATACATGGAAACCTACGATCTGGATGAGCACGTTAAGGAAATCGTTGCTCTTTACAAGCATCGTCGCGATGTAATCCTGAAGGCTATGGAAGAAAAATTCCCCGCTGGCACCGAATGGACTCATCCCGAAGGCGGCCTGTTCCTGTGGCTCACCTTCCCCGAGGGCGTAAGCGCTCGCAAGGTATTTGACAAGTGCATCGAAATGAAGGTTGCTGGTGTTATCGGCGATGCCTTCTATCCCAACCAAAAGACTGACCGCAGCATGCGTATCAACTTCTCCAACATGCCGGATGACCGCATTGTAGAAGGTATTGAGCGTATGGCTAAAGCTATCAAAGAGTGCATGTAAAATGGCATAAAAATGACCCTGCTCGTTGAGCAGGGTCTTATTTTTTTAGACTACATAATCACAGCAGCCAATGGTACAGTCCGAAGTAAGCGAAGGTACTCAAAACCAGCACGCCTAAAGCGCTAATCATGAACATTTTCACAAAGAGGCTGTGCTGCTCCTCGTAGTTAGCTCCTGCAGCGGAGGAATAAGCCGCCAAGGCCAGAGCACCGCCGGTGGACAGAGGGCTGATGCCCGCCGTATTACTAATCATGGTGATGGCCGTAGCCAACTCCAGCTCGCTGACTGCACCGCCCATTTGCGCCACGATGTGGGGAATGGTGGGAATAAGCGTGGGCATAACCACACCGCTAGTGGAGCTAAACCAGCTTAAAAGACCGGAGCAGATACCCATAATGGAAACAGCAGTTTTTTCGTTCATCACAGAAACAAGGGCTGAACTGAGCATCTTGATACCGCCCTGACCAATAATCAGCTGCATCAAAACGCCCACACCGGTAATCAAAAGCAAAGTACCCCAGGGGATGCGCTTTAAAGCCTCGCTCTCATCAGAAACCTTCAGGAAGGAGAGCACTGCTGCCACAGCAAAGCTTACTAGGCCCACGTTAATCTTGAAGACCATAACCAAAATCACCATGGCAACAATACCGGCCAAGGTGATTTTTTGCTTGCCGTTAAAGGGCGGCGTTTTTTCGTGCACGACACTTTCATCCATGCGCAGCTTATAGCCACCTAAAAGAATATAGACCACAATGGCATAAACAGTGGAAGATAAAACGCCATTCATTAAAAACTGTGTTTCGATGCCTGTCAGGCCAAACTCAGCGCAAAGGTTGATACCAATGATGCCTGTGGCTGCCAAGGGAGAAACACCGCCACCGCTGGCACCCAAAACGGTCAGGGCAGAGAGCATGGCGGGATGAATGCCCATCTCCGCTGCCAAGGCCATGGAAAAAACCATCATAATGGCCATGGTAGGCACTGTACCAGGACCGAGGGCAGAGAGCACAGTGGAAAAAACGTAAATAATAATAGGCACAAGATAAATTCGCTTTCCAGCCAAGGAAACGACTTTTTTGGCCAATAAATCCAAACAACCGTTGATTTGAGCCAGGCTAAACAAATAAGTGACGCCCAAAAGCATGATGAACAGAGAAGAATTGAAGCCGCGGATAATCTCCTTATCCGGCACACCTGCCAAGCGACCTAAAACCAGTGCAAAGGCTATACACACAAGACCGGTATTCATCTTGCGGAAAAAGCCTAAAAAAATTGCAATTAAAAGAAATACTAAAGATAATAAGGCCATAACTACACCTCCACCTTAGGGGCCGCGGAAGGCTCCATTTATTCCTAACCTCATATCTTGCTTATAACTATACACCTCTTTCTTCAATTTTTCAAATGCTTAGACAAATTTTCTTGAGGCCATTTTAGAGATTTTTATAAGCAAGCCAGTGGCAATGGAGCTGTAAAGCTGTTTATTATTTCTGTCATTCATGATAAAATAGTAATATTAAGAAGCTTATTGATGAAGTACGGAGATGAGAAGACTTGAACCCTTTAATAAACGGGAAACCCATGACGGAACAGCAAATCCAGCAATATTTGCACAAGCTGCAGCTTACTGATTTTGAGCCTGCAGCTGATTTAGATACCTTGAAAAAGCTACAGGATGCACATTTGAAGTTTATTCCCTACGATAATTTTGATTGTCTAAACGGACGCATTACCTCCCTCAAGCGGCAGGAGATTTTTGATAAGCTTATTTTGCATAATCGGGGTGGCATCTGCTTTGAGCTCAATGGCCTATATAATTGGCTTTTGGAAAGCTTGGGCTTTGATGTGACCAGCTATGCAGCTCGCTACACCGACAAGCTGGAGGTATACCAAATTCGCCGCCATCGGGTTATGTGCGTTAATTTAAATAACAAGCGCTATTTGACCGATGTGGGCGTCAATAGTGAGAGCCCGCGTGTGCCCTTGGAAATGGTCGAAGGCCTTATTCAAAGCGACGGCATCAGCCAATACAAGCTGAGCAGGGATAACTTCTTTGGCTGGCTGTTGTGGCAAAAGGAAAGAGGCAAGCCTTGGAAGCGCCTTTATGGCTTTACCGAGGACCCTATGATTGACAAGGATTTTATTGCGGCCAGCTTTTGGTGCGATGCTCATCCTGACTCTCCCTTTATTAAAAATAAAACCCTCTCCATTTTCAGAGAGGACTGCAATATTACTATTCGTGGTAATTTCCTCAAGTTTTACCTAGGCGGGCGTGTAAAATATCGCTACAGGATTCGCACAGGAGCGGAGCTAAAGGAAATTCTTTGGGAATACTTTGGCATCAATGTGGAATACCAGCTCAAGGATGACGGTATCGACTTTGATTGATTTTGGTGAAAACATGGACAAGGCTCAATTGGTGGCAAAGCTGCCCTCTTACACTAAATCCATATTGGAAGCTCTAAATGCTGCTGGCTTCGAAGCTTATGTTGTGGGTGGAGCGGTGCGTGATTTGCTACTTGGTCGCGAGCCCGGTGATTACGATATTACTACCAATGCACGACCGGAGCAGGTGTTAGCACTGTGCCAAGCCAAGGGCTGGCACACAGTGGACCAGCTAGGGCAAAATTTTGGCTGCGTTATGGTGGTCATTGACGGCTGTTCCACAGAGGTTACTACCTTTCGTGGCGAAAGCTATGACGATAGTGATGCCCATAGACCGGCTAACACCTGGTTTTGTGATAAACTAGAGGAGGATTTAGCTCGCAGAGATTTCACCATCAATGCTATGGCCTTGGATATCCGTGGACAGGTTTTTGATTATCATGGTGGTAAAGCAGACTTGGCCAAGCACTTAATTCGTCCGGTGGGCAAGGCTGTTGTACGTTATCAGGAGGATGCACTGCGCATGCTGCGCGCCTGCCGCTTCGTCGCCCAGCTGGGCTTCGACTACGTGCAGGACGGCGTGCCAGGCCCTGCCTGCGGCATGGCGGGCACGCCGTATTACCTGGCGCAGGTGCCCCACTTTCCGGCAGAGCGCTGCCGCGGTCTGTCCCTGGAAAGAGTGCGCAAGGAGCTGGAAAAGCTGCTGGTGGCTGAGTTTGCAGGCAAGGGCTTGATGCTGATGCTGGCTACAGGCCTCCTGCAGCAAAGCTGCAGGGTGCGCCAAAGCGGAGACTACGTTCCAGTACCCATCCTGCCGGAAGCAGAGCATCTTTTGGGCCTTGCCCAAAACCCCCGCTTTCACATCTACGACACCTGGGAGCACACTCTGCTAGCCATCGATAACAGTCCCCGCGAGCTGGCCATTCGCTGGGCCTTGGTACTACACGATTTGGGCAAGGGCCTCTCAAGCGTGCGCATCATCAAGGCTGACGGCCAGCCCAGCGACCCGGGCCACGAAGCGCAAAGTGCAATAATGGCGGAGGCCATTTTGCAGCGTTTGCGCTATGGCGAGGATTTTTGTCGGCTGGTGGTGTGGCTGGTGGCGCAGCATATGCGCTTTGCCCCCATGCTGCTCACTGGCGAAAAAACGCTGCGGCGCTGGCTGCGCCACGAAGCCGCCCACGGGCCCTTTCGCACGCAGGCGCAGCTTGTAGCGGGCTACAAGCTGCTGACGGAGGTTTTCCTGGCGGACATGGGTGCCACCCATGCCCGAGAAAACCAGCAGCTGATGGACGAAGGGCGAGCCTTGGGCGAGCAGGTCATCGCCATGGCGCAAGCTTCCATGCCTATCGCGACTCAGGACCTGGCAGTGAACGGACGTGAGCTTCTAGCGCTTGTGCCAAAAAATACCATTAAAGAGACCTTTGCTTATTTAATAGAGCGGGTGCAAAGCGGCAATTTGCCCAACGAGCATGACGCACTCTTAGCTGCTTTGAAGAAAAAACTGGCACGGCAAGAGCGCCGTCCTGAGAAAAGTAACCCTGATATTGCTAAAGCATAATTTTTATATACATTTGCGTTGAAGTGCAGGCATAGCCTAAAAAGGAGAACATTATGGATGTACGCAAAACTGTTATCGGCGGCCTTTGCTGCCTGGCCATTTTAGGTGGCGTGAACTATCTTTTAAACCAATATGCCAATGCTGGTATTGCCATCGCCTCCGATGTGAGCACAAGCTCCTTAGGCGGAGCGCGCCAATTTGAGGGCAAGCACGACATTAAAAACTCTCCCTATTTTGCTCAACCAGATATTTTTAATATGCAGTCTAACGAGCGTTTAATAGTGCTCTCTCATTACAAAACTAAGCAACAAAATGACGGCTATAGCTGTGGCCCTGTGGCTGCCAATACGGTTGTAACCCATTTTATGGGCAAGGAACTGCATAGTGATCGCGAAATCTGCAAAATGATGGGCACCAGCACCACCAATGGCACTACTACCAAGGGTATGGTGAAGTATTTTGAAAAAATCGGTTGGGATGTCAAATCCTCTGCTAAGGACAAAACTCCCGATAACTATGAAGATTTTCTGAAATTCGTGACCACTAATTTAAAGGACAATACGCCTATTATGGTGGAGAACGTGGATTGGGGCGGGCACTGGCGCGTTATCATCGGCTATGACACCATGGGCACAGCGCATACCGGTGACGATGTGCTGCTGATGGCAGACCCCTTTGATACCAGCGACCATCTGCAGGATGGCTACAATGTTGTGCCTGCAGAGCGTTTCTTCTACATGTGGTTTGACAGCCAGCTCTTTAGCAAGAAGGACCAGCTGCGCCAGTGGCTTACTGCCAAACCCAAAGCATAAAAAAACAAGACCCTGCTCAACGAGCAGGGTCATTAAATTTAGGGCACTATGATAAGCTCGGCTACGAATACCACGGCACAGCAGCAGCAGGCCACATGGAACAGGCTTAGTCCGCACCAGGCAGTGGCAATGCCAACTACAAGGGCTAGGGCACCTGCTAAGGGGCTTTGGGTATCATTAATTATTGCCGGAAAGGTCATTACTGCCAGAGTAACATAAGGCACATAATACAAAAAAGAGCGGATAAAATTATTCTTGATTTCTTTGCGAATGAAGGCTAAAGGAATAACACGAATGGCGTAGGTTACTGCGGCCATAATAAAAATATATACATAGATATTATTTTCCATAGGCTATTCCTCCTCATGTATAGGCTTAAATAGAGCAGCAAGAGTAGAAATGGTCACAGTTAAAATAATAGTGCGGGTGCCTCCTGAAAGAGTTGCCAGCACGGGCCAGACACTGGCGATAAAGCTGGCAAGAAAGCTCAAGATGACTACTATTAAAATCATGCGGCTTTGCTTTGCAGGTGGGATAATTACTGCTAAAAACATGCCGTAAAGGGCTACGCTTAAAGCACTGACTATGCGCGTTGGCAGCTCGCTACCGGCAAGAATGCCCAAGGCAGTGCCTGTGGCCCAGCCAGGTATGGCCAGACTCATAGCTCCATAATAATACCAAGGATTGAGCATGCCAGGTCTAGCAATGGCGATGCCAAAAAGCTCATCGGTTACTGCAAAGGCGACGCCCAAGCGGTGCACAAAGGCTGTGTCCGGAGCAAAGCGCTGACTGAGGGCGCAGCTCATTAAAAGATAACGGGCATTGGCAATTAAGGTTACAAGAGCGATTTCCATATAGCTGGCACCAGCGCCAATGAGGGTAATGGCCGCAAATTCACCAGCGGAGGTGTTGTTTAAAAGGCTGGCTAAAAAGCCCTGCAAAACCGAAAAGCCACTGGAGCGACAAATGATGCCCAAAGAAAAAGCCACAGCAAAATAACCCAGACCTATGGGAATGCCATCATGGAGACCTTCACGATAGGCTTGCATATTGTATTGGGGGGAAGAATGCATGACAAAACACCTTTATAACACAAAAACACAAAATATTCAAAAAGCATTGGCTATGAAAAGACCGCAAGGCAAAGCTCTGAAAAAGCGTGCCTTGCGGTTTTTTACTGTCTGAGCATTGGAGGAGGGGATAAATGCTCAGACTGCTGTTCTTTATGTGGTAAGATTATTTCAAAAGCTCTTGAGCAACAAGATGGCCCATTTCAGCAGTGGAAACCTTCTTCAGGCCTTCTGCATACAGGTCCGGAGTGCGGTAGCCCTGCTCCATAACAGCGTCCACAGCTGCTTCCATAGCGTCAGCAGCAGCGCCTTGGTTCAGGGAATAGCGCAGCATCATGGCCACGGAAAGGATGGTTGCCAAGGGGTTGGCAATGCCTTGACCGGCGATGTCAGGAGCGGAGCCATGAATGGGCTCGTACATGCCGGTGCCGTCGCCGAGGGAGGCGCTGGGCAAGAGACCAATGGAGCCGGCGATGGTGCTGGCTTCGTCGCTTAAAATGTCGCCAAAAATATTATTGGTCAGGATTACGTCAAATTGCTTGGGATTCAGCACTAATTGCATAGCGCAGTTATCAACATAGAAGTTGTTAAGCTCGATTTCGGGATAATCCTTAGCCTGCATTTCGGCAACGATTCTACGCCACATACGGCTGGAGCCTAAAACATTGGCCTTGTCCACGCTGGTAACCTTGCCACGGCGCTTTTTAGCAGCCTCGAAGGCAAAGCGGGCAATGCGCTCGATTTCGGGGCGGGTGTAGAGCTCAACATCGCTAGCTTCTTCAATGCCGTCAGCATTGAGGTGAGCTTCGTTATGCTCGCCAAAATAGATGCCGCCGGTGAGCTCGCGTACGATTAAGAGGTCAGCGCCTTCTGCACGCTCGGTCTTCAAGGGAGACAGGTGCGCAGTGAATTTGGAAACGGTCATAGGACGCAGGTTGCAGTACAAGCCCAAGGCTTTGCGAATGCCCAAAAGGCCCTTCTCAGGACGGATGGAGGGATCCACGTTGTCCCATTTGGGGCCGCCTACAGCGCCCAGCAGTACTGCGTCAGCAGCCTTGGCAGAAGCGATAGTTGCTTCCGGCAGGGGTACGCCGGTGGCGTCAATGGCGCAGCCGCCGATGAGCTGCTTGTCATATTCAATTTCAAAGCCAAATTTCTTGGCAGCAGCGTCAAGTACCTCAACCGCTGCATCTACAATCTCTACGCCGATGCCATCGCCCGGCAGTAAGCAAATTTTCATTATGCGTTTTCTCCTTTAACATAGTTAATCAGACCACCGCAGTCAGCGATTTTTTGGATGAATTCCGGCAGCGGTTTGGTTTTGATAACGACATTTTTGTTGACGATGGTGATTTCACCCTTGGCCATGTCCACGTCAATGGTGTCACCAGCTTCAATTTTTTCTACATCCTTACCAATTTCCAGCACGGGCAGGCCGATGTTGATAGCATTGCGATAGAAAATGCGTGCGAAGCTATCTGCTACGATGCATTTGATGCCCTTAACCTTCAAAACTACAGGGGCGTGCTCGCGGGAGGAGCCGCAGCCAAAGTTTTTGCCGGCAACGATGTAGTCGCCAACCTTAACGCCAGCTGCAAAGTTTTCTACCAGGTTTTCCTTGGAGTCTTCCATAGCATGCTCTGCCAGCTCGGTGAAATCAGCAATATTTAAATATCTTGCAGGAATAATTACGTCAGTATCAATGTGGTCGCCATAACGCCATACTTTGCTCATTTTACTACCTCCTCAGGGCTGGTGATGTAGCCGGTGATTGCACTGGCTGCTGCGGTGTAGGGGCTGGCAAGATAAACCTCGCTGTCTACGTGACCCATACGGCCGCGGAAATTGCGGTTGGTGGTGGAAACAGCGCGCTCGCCTGCTGCCAAAATGCCCATGTAGCCGCCTAAGCAGGGACCGCAGGTAGGCGTGGAAACAGCTGCGCCAGCTTCGATAAAGGTATCGATGTAGCCCAGGTGCATAGCTGCTTGATAAATTTGTTGGGTTGCAGGGATGATGATCATGCGTACATGGTCGCAAACCTTATGGCCCTTGAGAATTTCGGCTGCTTGGGCCAAGTCCTCCAGACGACCATTGGTGCAGGAGCCGATAACAACCTGGTCAATTTTAATGTCGTGGCCTTCCTTGGCAGGATGGGTGTTTTCCGGCAGATGCGGATAAGCAACAACGGGAACCAGCTCGTCCAGCTTAATATCCAATACGCGGGAGTATTCAGCGTCTTCATCAGCAGTAACTGCTTCCCAAGGACGGGTTACACCGCGTTCCTTCAAGAATTCGATGGTTTTTTCGTCAACGGGGAAAATGCCGTTTTTGCCGCCAGCTTCAATAGCCATGTTGCAAATGGTGAGGCGGTCTGCCATGGACAGCTCGCTTACGCCTTCGCCGCCAAATTCAAGGGATTGGTAGCGAGCGCCGTCTACACCGATCATGCCGATGATGGTCAGGATAATGTCCTTACCCTTAACATATTTGGGCAGCTTACCGGTTAGGTTAACCTTAATAGCTTGGGGAACCTTGAACCAGGTGGTGCCGCTGGCCATAGCGCAGCCGATATCGGTTTGACCCATGCCAGTGGACAGGGCGTTCAAAGCGCCGTAGGTGCAGGTGTGGGAGTCCGCACCAATAACGATTTCGCCGGGAGCAACGAGACCCTTATCCGGCAGCAGGGCATGCTCGATGCCCATTTGACCAACCTCAAAGTAGTTGGTGATGTTGTGCTTGCGAGCAAAATCACGCATTTGCTTGCACATGGTAGCGGATTTGATGTCCTTGCAGGGAGAGAAATGGTCCGGAACCAAAGCGATTTTGTCCTTGTCAAAAACAGGCTTGCCGATTTTTTCGAATTCATTGATAGCCGGAGGACCGGTGATATCGTTGGCTAATACCAAATCAACTTGGGAAACCAGCAGATCGCCAGCGCTAACGCTGTCGCGATGAGCATGCTTCGCAAGAATTTTTTCAGTCATTGTCATTCCCATAGAATAAAACCTCCAATGTAATAGTATAGTAAGAATAATTTAAATAACACATTAAAAAAAGCCCCTACCTGCTGTTGCAGATAGGGGCGAATTTGCTTCGCGGTACCACCCTAAATTTGTACTTCATTCTTTCCAAGTAGCTTGCTTGGAGACGTAACGCTGTCGTGCGTCTGCTCCTAAGGACTTTACATTTCAGAGCAGCTGCTCGCGGGTGAGCTTCTTCTTCCGGTTGGTGGCGGCTTGCACCTGACGCCGTCTCTCTAAAGCCTTGGGCCGAAGGAATTTTCCCGTTCCTTGCATTTATGATGAGTATGAATTTTGGTAACAACACTTCACTGTGTTCTCTACATTATGACAACTTGCAAATGATTTGTCAAGCAAAATTTTTCAAAAAATGTAAATTGTACGCTGGATGTGCATTGGGAGTGGATTGTGTACACGCCTTGCGTGTCGTAAGCATGCTTTGAAGTGTACTCAAGGCACCTGCTGTTAAGTCACTGACCTCGCAAGCAGGAGTTTTTTGTTGCTTCCAACTTTCACTTAGAGACAAAGAAGGCTGCTTGGGGTATAATAAAAGATATCTTTTGAAGGAGGCTTTCCCATGACTATTATCATTTGCGCCATAACAGCCGGGATTTTATTGGGCTGGCTGGATGTTTTTAACTATAGAACGAAGCTGTGGCTGAATCGGATTTCTACGGTGTGCCTGTTTATTATTTTGCTGTGCCTGGGAGCAAAAATTGGTTGCGATAGGGAGATGCTGGATAAAATTCCCGTGCTGGGTAAGCAAGCCTTTCTTTTAGGCAGCAGTGCGATTTTGGGCTCCATGCTGATGTTTTACATGATTATTAGGCTTTTAGCACCTAATTTTGACAAGGAAAACGAGGTAGAGTGATGGTTGCTGCATTGTTGGGTACCATTGTGGTAGGCATGGTGCTGGGGTATATGTTTTTAGATGTCACTGCCAAGCCTCTTTTGGACGAAACCTTGATGGCGGCTCTTGACTTTATGGGCTTTGTGGCCGGCATCGAAATTGGCAGTAATCGCCGCCTGCTAAAGCAGATTTGCACGCCGAAAAATCTTGCTTTGGCCTTGGCGTTGCCAATAGGCGTGGTTATTGGCAGCTTGGGTGGAGCATATCTAAGCCATTTTCTCACAGGATTATCCGTGTATGATTCCATACTGGTGGGTTCAGGATTGGGCTGGTACAGTCTTTCCTCCGTTGTTATCAGCACCTTGTATAGCACGGAGCTGGGAGCAGTGGCTTTTTTGGCGAACATGCTGCGGGAGGTCTCTAGCTTTGTACTCATACCGCTGTTGGCGCGGTGGAACAAGCTTATGTGCATTGCGCCTGGTGGGGCGGGGACCATGGATTCGCTTTTGCCTCTAGTTATTCGTGGCGCTGGCATGCAGGCGGGCATGTTTGCCTTCATTAATGGCTTAATTTTGTCACTCTTGGTGCCAGTGTTGCTATCGGTGCTATTGAAGTAACCTATGTCTAACTTTGTTACATGATTAGCGATAACTTTTCACAAAAACCTCTTGACAAATAACAAAATCATATGTAAACTATATCACGTAGTTAGGTCCTTCTAACTACGTATATTTTTGCTATCGAGTTAGCCTATGCTTACGTTTGCGTATTAATGTAAGCAGCTGGTGCAAAGAGGTGGAGGGAAGATGATGCCTTTAGTATTGGCCCGTCAAGGCGAGGAAAATAAAATCATGGCTGTACGCGGCAAGGGTGAAACAAAGCGCTTTTTGGAAAGCATGGGCTTTGTGGAGGGTGCGTCTATTACCATAGTGAGTGAATTTGATGGTAATCTTATCGTGAATGTGAAGGATGCCCGCGTTGCTTTGAGCAAGGTGTTGGCAGCCAAAATAATGATTTAAAGGCAGTTTTTTGTACAGTCTACTTTTGTTTCAAGTTTTTGAGGCAGACTGTTTTTAATGCGTTGTACGGAGGGACTTATGAAAACATTGAAGGATGTTGCTGTGGGCGACAAAGCTATCGTCAAAAGGTTGAATGGCGAAGGTGCTTTAAAGCGCCGTATTATGGATATGGGTGTGACTAAGGGCGTAGAAATTTTTGTGCGCAGAGTTGCTCCCTTGGGCGACCCCATTGAGGTTACTGTGCGTGGTTATGAGCTGAGCCTGCGTAAGGCTGAGGCTGAAAGTATTTTAGTAGAGTAAGGGAGGTCTGCCATGAAGGAAATTAAAATTGCTTTAGTTGGTAACCCCAACTGCGGCAAAACGACGATGTTTAACGAGCTGACCGGCTCTAAGCAATATGTGGGCAACTGGCCCGGCGTTACTGTAGAAAAGAAGGAGGGGCGCCTGAAGGGTCATGACGATGTAATTATCACCGACCTGCCCGGTATTTACTCCTTGTCTCCATATACTCTGGAGGAAGTAATTTCCCGTAATTATCTTCTGGAGGATAAGGTGGATGCCGTTTTAAATATTGTTGATGGCTCTAATATTGAGCGCAATCTGTATCTGACAACTCAGCTTTTAGAGATGGGCATTCCTGTAGCCATTGCTATGAATATGATGGATATCGTGCGTAAAAATGGTGACATCTTGGACCTCCCTCGTTTGAGCAAGGCGCTGGGCTGCACCATTGTGGAAACCTCTGCTTTGCGTGGCGAGGGCACTAAAAATGCCGCAGAGGCAGCTATAGCAGCCGCCGACGGCAATGCTCCCAAATATCTGCGTTTCTCCGATGAGGTTGAAGCCGCTTTGAAGGCTATCAAAAAAGAAGCTGGCAACAAGATTGCCGGTTCTAGCGAGCGCTTCTTGGCTGTAAAGATTTTTGAGCGGGATGCTAAGATTATGGCTGCCCTGAACCTGACCGAGCAAGAAAAGCAACGCTTGGATGAGATTGTCACCATGTGCGAGGAGCAGCTGGATGATGATAGCGAAAGCATCATTACTAACGAGCGGTACAGTTACATTGCTGAGCTTAAGGCTGCAGCAGTGGTTAAGGGCAATGTTGGCCTTACCACCTCCGACAAAATCGACCGCATTGTCACCAATCGTTTCCTGGCCTTGCCTATTTTTGCAGCAGTAATGTTCTTGGTATATTACATTGCTATCGATTCCTTAGGGACTATCGTAACGGACTTTACTAATGACACTCTCTTTGGTGAGTGGATTCAGCCTTGGGTGCAGGAGCAGCTGGAGGCTGTGGGCACGGAGGATTGGATGGTGTCCTTGGTTGTTGACGGTATTATCGGCGGCATTGGTGCTCCCTTGGGCTTTGCTCCCCAAATGGCAATAGTGTTTCTGCTCTTGAGCTTTTTGGAGGATTGCGGTTATATGGCGCGTGTAGCCTTCATTATGGATAGATTTTTCCGCCAGTTTGGCATGAGCGGCAAAAGCTTTATCCCGCTGCTGATTTCTTCTGGCTGTGGCGTGCCTGGTATCATGGCCAGCCGCACTATTGAAAACGAAAAGGATCGCCGTTTGACAATCATGACCACAACCTTCATCCCCTGCAGTGCTAAGCTGCCTGTTATCGCTCTCTTGAGTGGAGCAATCATGGGTGGGGAGTGGTACATGGCTCCTTTGATGTACTTTATTGGCTTCTCTGCTGTGGTAACCAGCTGCATTATCCTAAAAAAGAGTGAGCTTTTCGCTGGTGACCCTGCTCCCTTTGTTATGGAGCTGCCGCCCTATCATTTCCCTGCAGCGAAAAATCTTTTCCTGCATACCTGGGAGCGTGTTGCTGGCTTTTTAGTAAAAGCTGGTACCGTAATCTTCCTCTGCTGTATTGCCATGTGGTTCTTGGCAAGCTTTGGTATCGTTGAAGGTAGCCTGACTTTGGTGGAAGAAACAGAGCAAAGCTTTATCGCCGTTATCGGCAACGGCTTGGCACCCATTTTCGCTCCCTTGGGCTTTGCTAGCTGGCAGGCTGTGGCCGCAGCCTTCTCAGGCTTTGTGGCTAAGGAAGCAATTGTCAGCACTATGGCAATTTTAGCTGGCCTTGCTGAAGCAACGGAAGAAGAGCCCGACCTGTGGAATGCAGTGATGGCCATGTTCCCCAGCGCAGTGGCAGCCTTTTCCTTCCTAGTGTTCAACCTGCTGGATTCTCCTTGCCTGGCAGCAATTTCTACCATGGGACAGGAAATGAACAGCAAAAAATGGACCATTGCTACCATTTTGTTCCAAAACCTGTATGCTTATAGCGTGTGCTTAGTAATGTATCAACTGGGGCGCGTTTTCGTAGGCGGTGAAGCCTTTAATGCAGGTACTGCTGTGGCTGTGGTGCTTTTGGTGAGCTTTATCTATCTTTTGGTGCGCCCTACTAAAAAAGGCAGCAAAAATGTTTTAAGTGTAGAAGCATAATATGTTATAATTAAGCGAATGGAGGTGCTGGTATGGCAACCGTTGTTGTAGGTATTATTATTGTTGGCGCTGCTTATCTGGCGTACAAATTGACTTCAAGTGCTCATAAAAGTGGTAAATGCATTGGCTGTGGCTCCTGTGGCAAGGGTGCCTGTCCACTGCATCCTACAAAGGCTGATTTTGAAAAGCACTAAGTGTGGGCTTGTTTCAGTAGTGTGCACCTAGATATTGTGTATACATGAATATTTTCCTACATTATCTTGACAATTGCATATAATAGGCTATAATATAGGTACAACTTAAAAAGAGCAATACATGTTCTGACGGATGAGTGGAGTTTACCACGTGGACTGTATTGTGGGATAGCCGACCGTCTGGGCAAGCAGCTGCTGCCCAGACTTTTTTATTGCTTGCACATTTTACTTCTAGTTATCGCTGTGCGCTTTGAAAAAGTCTGGACGCACGCTGCTTTTTGTTTTCACATTACAAAATGCTTGAGAAAAGAGGTAATCACAATGCAGCAAACAAAAAACAGATGGCTCATTGTTTTAGCAGCCATTGGTATCCACATTTCCATCGGTTCAGTATACGCTTGGAGCGTACTCACTCGCCCCATCATGGAGGCTATGGGCTTCACCTTGCAGCAGGTCACCTGGACCTTTAGCTTGGCCATTCTCTTTTTGGGCACCTCCGCAGGCTTTTTAGGTACCTATGTGGAGCGCTTTGGCCCTCGCAAAAGTGGTCTCATCGCCGCCGCCTTCTTTGGCAGTGGCATGCTGGGCACGGCCTACGCTTTAAGTCAGCATAGTCTAATGCTGCTCTATCTATTTTATGGTGTTATCGGCGGCATTGGCCTCGGAACTGGTTACATCACTCCTGTTTCTACCCTTGTTAAATGGTTCCCCAACAATCGCGGTTTGGCGACGGGTTTAGCCATCATGGGCTTTGGCTTCGCCAGCCTCATTGCAGGACCAGTGATGCAGCTTTTAATTGCCCAATATGGCTTGGTTCAAAACTTTATCATCATGGGCTGTGCTTACGTTGTGGTAATGGTATGCTCTGCACTTTATTTGGAGCCGCCTAAACAAGCACCCATTACCAGCAATGGTACTCATAAGGTGCAAATAAACGCTAACCAACCCAAACAATACACCTGCAAGGAAGCTATGAAAACCTGGCAGTTTTACGCTCTGTGGTGGATATTCTTCACCAATATTACCTGTGGCATTGGCCTTTTGGCAGTGGCTTCTCCCATGGCTCAGGAGGTTATTAAAATGTCGCCCATGGCGGCTGCTTCCATGGTTGGTATAATCGGTCTCTTAAACGGCGGTGGCCGCATTGTGTGGTCCACCATCTCCGACTACATTGGTCGTCGCAACACTTATATCGCCTTTTTTGCCATCGAAATTGTAGCCTTCTACCTTTTGGCAGGTGTGAGCGATAGCTTTATGTTCCAAGTCTTGATTTTTCTTATTGTCACCTGTTACGGCGGTGGTTTCTCCTGCATGCCAGCTTACTTAAGCGATATTTACGGCACCAAGCAGCTCAGCGCCATCCATGGTCGCATTTTGACGGCCTGGGGCTTGGCAGGCATTGCCGGGCCCTTGCTTTTGAGCCAGCTGTACGAGCGCACTCATAGCTACAGCATGGCACTATACTTTTTCAGTGCCTGTTTCGTGTTGAGCTTAGCCTTGGCCATTGTGCTGAAATTCAAAGCGACTATAGAATAAAAGAAAAACCGAGAGCATGATTCTGATACTGGTTCAGAAAATGCTCTCGGTTTATTTTTAGGATTATTTTTGAGGAACAGGGCCGCTGCTGTGCCGGGGGATGAGCTTGCATTTATACTCCACATGGGTAATGCTCTCAAAACGTCCATGGCTTTCGTAGCTGGCAATTTCCTCCTGCAAAAGGTGGAAGGCGCTCTTGCCGCATTCCGTAAGAGAATTATCGATAGTAGTGAGGCTGATGCCCTGCAGGCGGGAGGGGAAAATATTGTCGAAGCCGCACAGGCTCATATCCTCGGGGATGCGCAAGCCACTATCGCAGATAGCGTTATAAGCACCATAGGCTACCATGTCGTTAATGGCCACCATGGCTGTCACCTCAGGTGCCTCCTTGAGGCACCTTTGTGCCAGCGCATAGCCCGTGGTGTATTCCACGTCCACGTTGCTGATTTCGTAATCAGGAGTGATGTCTTTGGTAAAAACGTGCAGCTGGGCGCCGCCTGCCGTGCGGCAGGCGGTCTCCAACCCCTGACAACGGCGTAGACGGGAGGTGTGCTGTTCGTTAAGTGTGGTCGAAAGATAGGCTAAATGTCTGTGGCCCAGCTCCAGCAGATGCCTGCCCATGAGCTGGCCGGCGGTGAAATTATTCATATCCACCGTGGCCAGCTCCAAATCACCCCGCCTGTCGCCAATGGCCACCACTGGCAGGTGGCGGCTAAGCTCATAGGCCAGTTGGGGCTGTTGGGGAATCATGGCGAAAATTACGCCTGCCACGTTGAACTTACGGGCCTGCTCCATGATGAAGCGTTCTGTGTCCGTATCCCAATAGGTGGTGCGCACACTGGTGACAAAGCCCTGCTTGCGGGCCGCAATCTCTATGCCTTGGATAATCGTAGTATAAAAGGGATTAAAAACGGAGGGACAAATTATGAAAATGAGGGTGTCCGAGGGCTTTACAAGGCTAAAGCTTTTGCCCTTGCTGTTGGTATAGCCCATCTCCTTGGCCAGGGTAAAAATGCGCTCCACCGTGTCCGCGTTGAAGCGGTTGATGCTGCGGTGGTTCAAAATCATGGAGACGCTGGCGGGGGAGAGACCGGCCGCAGCGGCAATGTCCTTGAGGGTGACTTTTTTTGCCATGCTGTGTATCCTTTCGCTAATGGTTGTCTTCTAGTTGCGGGATGGTATTGGTCAGCCTTAGGGGCGCGTCAGCCTTTAAGCGCGTCCTAAAATTTTGGCAGCTCGGTCGGGGAAATTGGTGATGAGCACATCCACGCCTCGGTCTACCAATTTTTGCATGAGTTCAACCTCGTTGGGCGTCCAAGCCTGCAGGCCCACACCGTGAGCGTGTAAATCCTCAGCAACGCCTTCTTTGGCGGCGAAAAAGCTGCAGGCGTTGACGGTGGCTGCGCCCTGACTAGCCGCATAGGCACCCACGTTCATGAGCCAGGTGTCCATCAAAAGTCCGCATTTGGCAGAGGGCAAGAGCTCGCGTAGGCGAGCGATGGTGTGATGATTGAAGGAGGAATACCAAACCTGTTCCTCTAAACCATATTCCTTAACTAGAGCCACCAGTTTGGCCTCAATGCCTTCATATTCAAAGACGCCGGTTTTGAGCTCGATATTGGTTATGAGCTGGGTGGTTTTCAGCCAGTCAAAATATTCTCGCAGAGTGGGAATGGTTTGGCGAGGGAAGAAGCCCTTGACGTTAATGCCTACAGAAAGCATTTTTAGCTCTGTCAAGGTGTAATCCTTGAGCCAGCCGCTGCCATTAGTAGTGCGGTCCAGTGTTTCATCGTGCATAATTACTATTTCCCCGTCCTTGGTCAGCTGGATGTCCAGCTCAATGCCATCGGCGCAGCTTTCCTCTGCTACCTTGTGAAAGGCCAGCATGGTGTTTTCGGGATAATAGCCGGAAAAGCCCCTGTGGGCGAAAATCATGGTCATAATAAAGCCTCCTTAGAGTTTTGTTTACTCAGTGTATGGTTAAAATTTTAATAAAAGTTCAACAATATTCAACAACATCATAGCACAGTTTTGCCGAAAAAACAAGCGGGACTATATTTGTCCAATAGGGATAAAATACGTCCAAAAGCTAGACGGGGAGCGTATTCGTCAAATTATCGTAAAATTATTGACAGATTTGTGTAGCTCTGCTAAGATGTAGGTAAGCGTAAATGACGGAGGCGCGCTCCGTAATATTTTCAACAAATTTCAACAACGAGGTTGAGGAGGATGCACATGAAAAAGATAATTGCTTTATTGATGATGGCAGTTATGATGCTGGCGCTGACTGGTTGCGGCGGCGACAAAAAGGACGAGAAGAAGGCAGCTGCTGATAAGAAAATCGTGCTGAAATTAAGCCACGTTTTCTCCCCCGATGAACAGCTTTACAAATCCATGGAGCTGGTTGCTGGCCGTATTAAGGACAAAACTCAAGGCCGTGTAGAAATCCAATGCTTTGGCCAAGGCCAATTAGCTACCTATAAGGATGGCTTGGAGCAGGTTGCTCAAGGCGCTAACTTTATTTCCGTAGAGGATCCGTCCTATTTGGGCGATTATGTTCCTGAATTCAAGGTGTTTGCTGGTCCCATGATGTTCCAAAGCTTTGAAGAATACGAAGTACTGTGCAACAGCGATATGCTGGCTAAGATGAAGGCTGATGCTGAAAAGAAGAACATCACCGTTTTGGCTCTGGACTATGTATTTGGCTTCCGTAATGTTATGACCAACAAGGTTATCAAGACTCCGGAAGATCTGAAGGGCATGAAGCTGCGCACTCCGAAATCCAAGGTTTATGTTGATACCATCAACTACATGGGCGCAACTGCAACTGCTCTGCCCTGGTCCGAAACTCTGCCTGCAGTTTCTCAAAAGGTTGTTGACGGCTTGGAAGGCTCCGAGTTCACCAACATTGGCACCAAATGCTATGAGCACGTTAAGAACGTTGCCTTCACCCGCCATCTGCTGGGTACCTGCGGCGTTTACATCAACACTAAAGTGCTGAACAGCATTCCTGAAGCTGACCGCAAAATCGTTATCGAAGAGTTCAGAAAAGGCGGCCCCGAAATGCTGAAGATTTCCAGCGATTCCTACAACAAGGTTAAAGCTGAGTTGGAATCCAAGGGCGTTAAATTCAACGAAGTTGACCATGAAAAATTCGATAAAGCTATTCTGCCCATCTATGAAAACATGGAAGCTAAAGAAGGCGTAAAACCTGGCACCTACAAGGCTATGAAAGCTGAGTTGGAGAAAATTCGCCAAAACCTGAAAAAATAATCAAGTGGTGCTATGATTTAAAGGGACTGTTTCGGCAGTCCCTTTTACAGTATTTACCGTAATTTTTTGTAATTTGTTTGTAATTGGTGAGGCTCTAAAAAACATGAAATTTATTTTGAAAAATGCTGAAGAGCTTATTGCAGCCGGTTTTTTGATTATAACCACTGCATTGGTAGTTCTGAACATTATCTGTCGTTATTTCTTTAATATGGGCATGGTATGGTCCGAGGAGGTTGCCACCGGCTGCTTCGTTTGGTCCGTTTTCATAGGCGCCATTGCCTGCTTCAAGCGTCGTGGTCATGTGGGCGTGGATATCGTGGTGAATATGCTGCCCCCTGCTTTGAAACGCGCTATTGCTACTTTAATGGACATCATTTTGGTAGTGCTGAATGCCTACATGTTTTATTTGTCCGTGGTCTTCATTTCCAAATCCTACACCAAGCTGACTCCGGTAATGGGCGTTTCCTCTGCCTATATTACTGCTGCTGTAGTAATTGCATTCTTTATGATGACCATTTATTCTGTAATTTTTGTTTATGAAGATTTTTGTGGTAAAAAGGAGGGAAATGCATAATGGCTTATTTGCCCGTCCTTATTGTCTTTGTGCTGTACTTTGCAGGCATCCCCATTGCCTTTGCTCTGTTTGGCGCAGCCAGCTCCTATTTTACCTTTATTGATACCACTTCTCCGACCCATCTGCTCTTTCAGAGTATTATAAGAAGCTGTCAATCCTTCCCGCTTTTGGCAATCCCCTTCTTTATCATGGCTGGCAGCATCATGAACTTTGCCGGCATTAGTGAAAAGCTTTTAAAGTTTACCGAGGTGCTCACAGGTCACTTTAGCGGTGGCTTGGCCCAGGTTAACGTACTGCTGTCCCTGTTGATGGGTGGTGTTTCCGGCTCTGCTAACGCCGACGCAGCCATGCAGTCCAAAATGCTGGTGCCGGAAATGGAAAAACGAGGCTATAATAAGGGCTTTGCAGCAGCTATTACTGCTGCTTCCTCCGCTGTAACACCGGTTATTCCGCCTGGTATTAACCTGATTATTTACGCTTTAATCGCTAACGTATCCGTAACCAAGATGTTTATCGCCGGTTACGCGCCCGGCGTTTTGATGGCAGTGGCATTGATGATTACAGTACACTTTATTTCCAAAAAGCGTGGCTACAAGGCAACTCGTGAACGTAGAGCCACCATGGGTGAAATTTTTGCTCAGCTGAAGGATTCCATTTGGGCCTTGCTCTTCCCCTTTGGCATTATTGCCGGCCTGCGCATGGGCATGTTCACTCCGTCCGAAGCAGGTGCTGTGGCAGTCGTTTATTGCATCTTTGTTGGCTCCATTATCTATAAACGCTTGAAATGGGAGCATGTGTGGCCTATTATGAAGGAGACCATTTATGGCACATCCTCCGTAACACTGATTATCGTGGCCGCTTCCTTCTTTGGCTATTACATGAACTGGGAGCGTATTCCCCAGGCTATCACCACCGGAATGCTGGACTTCACCCGTAATCCCTATGTGATGCTGGCCTTGATCAACGTACTGCTTTTGGTGTTGGGCATGTTCTTAGAGGGCGGCGCTGCTTTGATTATCCTGTCCCCCTTGCTGGTGCCCGTTGTAAAGCAATTGGGCGTTGACCCGGTGCATTTTGGTATCATTTGCATCGTTAACATTATGATTGGTGGCTTGACACCGCCCTTTGGCTCCATGATGTTCACTGTGTGCGCTATCACTGAAACACCATTGGGTCACTTCATGAAGGAGTGCCTGCCCTTTATCATCGCACTTCTCGTTACCTTGGTGATTGTAACCTATTGGCCGGGTCTGATTTTGTTCCTGCCAAATCTATAAAATAATCTCCCTCAGCCAGCTCGTAAACTCGCTGCCAGCTCCCTCAAAGAGGGAGCACAAGCTGAAGCTAAAAAAGTAACTTTTGTCCTCCCTCTTGGAGGGAGGTGCCGAGCTTGCGAGGCGGAGGGAGCTATGCACAGAAAGGAATTTGTGTATGCATAAGAAATATATTATGGCTCTGGATTTGGGCACGACCAGCTGCCGTGCCATCCTCTTTAACCATGAGGGTGAAATCTGTAGCGTAGCTCAAAAGGAGTTCACTCAATATTTTCCGCAACCGGGCTGGGTGGAGCATGATGCAGAAGAAATTTGGGCTACCCAATTAGGCCTGATGTATGAGGCTATGAGTAAGCTAAATGTGACTCCGGCGGACATAGCTGGCATTGGCATCACCAACCAACGCGAAACCACCGTTGTGTGGGATAAGGTAACCGGTCGCCCCGTATATAAGGCTATTGTATGGCAATGCCGTCGTACTGCTGAATACTGCGATTTGTTGAAGATGAAGGGTTATTCCCAAATGTTCCGCGAAAAAACCGGCCTTGTTTTGGATGCTTATTTTTCTGGCACCAAGCTGCATTGGATTTTAGAAAACGTACCCGGTGTGCGTGAAAAGGCTGACGCTGGTCGCTTGCTCTTTGGCACCATCGACACCTGGATTATTTGGAAGCTGACCGGTGGCAAGGTGCATGTAACTGACTATTCCAACGCTTCTCGCACCCTGATGTATAATATTCACGAGCTGAAGTGGGATGAGGAAATTCTCACGATTTTGGGCGTGCCCAAGGACATGCTGCCCGAGGTTAAGCCCTCCAGCTGTGTTTATGGACAGACGGATGCCAAGCTTTTTGAATACCAAATTCCTATTTCCGGCGCAGCAGGTGACCAACAGTGCGCTCTTTTTGGTCAAACCTGCTTTGCTCCCGGTGAGGCTAAAAATACCTATGGCACAGGCGGCTTCCTTTTGATGAACACCGGCGAAAAGCCTGTAACCTCTAAAAATGGCTTAGTTACCACCATTGCCTGGGGTGTGGATGGCAAGGTTGAATATGCCTTGGAGGGCTCCATCTTCGTTGCCGGCGCAGCCGTGCAATGGCTGCGCGACCAACTGGGCATTATCCGCACCTCCGCGGAATCCGAGGCCATGGCCACCGCGGTAGAGGATACCAATGGCTGTTATATGGTGCCAGCCTTTGTAGGCTTGGGCGCACCCTATTGGAACCAATACGCTCGCGGTGCCCTTGTGGGCCTGACCCGCGGCGTAAACCGCAATCACATCGTGCGTGCAACGCTGGAATCCATTGCTTATCAGGTGAATGATGTTTTGCAGGCCATGCAGGAAGACAGTGGTATTAAGCTGTCCTCCCTGCAGGTGGATGGCGGTGCCTGCGCCAACAACTTCCTGATGCAGTTCCAGGCTGACATCATGAATGCCAAGGTGGCTCGTCCCAGCACCATTGAAACCACCGCTATGGGCGCTGCTTATTTGGCAGGCTTGGCTGTTGGTTATTGGGAAAATAAGGAAGCCATTAAGCAAAATCACGAGATTGCCAAAACCTTTGCTCCTAAGATGGAAGAGGAAAGACGCAAAAAGCTCCTGCATGGCTGGCATCGAGCTGTAACAGCTTCTTGTGTCCGCATTTCTCCGGAAGAATAAAAAAATATTGACAAACCTACTGCTAACCGCTTATACTAATCACAATCTCTTTGCACTGCGATTTTTTAGCTACAGTACAAACTGATCAGGCGGTCTACCTCCTTGAGGTTTTTGCAGCCGGGCCCTATGGGCAGCAGACTAGAAATAAGCGTCTGCGGGACAGTGTATTACTATTCCGCAGACGCTTTTCTATTTCGTCTGCCAGGCAAAGACTTATGGGAGGTTTTATTTATGAAGTATGCAAATGAAGAAGAACGCATTGCCATGATAGTATCCTTGAACAGTATCGTGGCTAACCTGGTGCTGAGCTTATCCAAGCTGGCGGCAGGCTTTATTGCTCAGTCCGCAGCTATGATTTCTGACGGCGTCCATTCTGCTTCCGATGTGTTCAGCACCTTTGTGGTAATGGCAGGTGTAAAAATGTCCAACAAGGCTTCTGATGATGAGCATCAGTATGGACACGAGCGCATGGAGTGCGTGGCTGCCATTATTTTGGCTGTAATGCTGACCTTGGTGGCCTTGGGCATTGGCTACAGCGGTTATGAAAAGATTTTCCATACTGATGCCGCTGATTTGGTGGTGCCCGGACAGCTGGCTCTGTGGGCAGCGGTGCTCTCCATTGTTGTGAAGGAGGGCATGTTCTGGTACACACGCAATGCGGCACAAAAGATTAATTCCGGCGCCTTGATGGCGGACGCTTGGCATCATCGCAGTGATGCCCTGTCCTCCATTGGCTCCTTTGTGGGCATTTTGGGCGCACGCATGGGCTATCCTGTTTTGGACCCGGTGGCCAGCTTGATTATTTGTCTGATGATTTTGCATGCAGCCTATGAAGTGTTTAAGGATGCCATGGATAAGATGGTGGATCATTCCTGTGATGACGCTACAACTAAGGAGTTAGAGGAGCTCATTGAGCGTGTTCCCGGTGTGGAGCATATGGATAGCCTTTATACCCGTATGTTTGGCAGTCGCATTTATGTGGATGTGGAAATTAGTGTGAAGGACGATTTGACACTGCTTGAGGCACACACCATTGCCGAAACCGTGCATACAGCTATTGAGGCCAACTTTCCGCTGGTTAAGCACTGCATGGTGCATGTGAATCCTGTCAGTGAGTCCATTCACGATGCTTGCCCCATGCTGCCGCCGGAGCTCAGACCGAAATGTAAATAAAGAAAACCCCTGTTTCTCTGTTACTGTGAGAAGCAGGGGTTTTAAGTTTCTTAAGATATTTATTTAAAAGATAGTCGTGAGAAGTAGCTTACCACAAGCCCAGCACATGCTGCATCACAAGGCTTACCACAGTAATGCCAACCCAGCAGCAGAAGCCCATCAAAATGGGTTTGCCGCCAGTTTTAATCAGCTTCACAATGTTGGTGTTGAGACCGATAGCGCACATGGACAGCACGATAAAGAACTTGCTCAAGGTCTTTAAGGGATTGAAGGCTTCAATAGCTACGCCCATGTTCAAAGCGATGGTGGTGATGACGGAAGCCAGCACAAAGTAGATAATGAAGAAGGGGAAAACGCTTTTGATGCTATAGCTGTTGCCTTCGGCACCAGCGGCATTTTTTGCGTTTTTGGTGGTCAGATAAGCCAGCACCATGGTAATGGGGATAATGGCCAAGGTACGGGTGAGCTTTACGGTAACAGCCTTGTCCAAGGTTGCAGAGCCCAGATTGTGCATGGAGTCCCAAGTGGCGGCGCAGGCGGTTACAGAAGAGGTGTCGTTAACCGCAGTTCCGGCGAAAATGCCAAAGGCTTCGCCGCTGCCGGTGGAAAAGCCCACCAGCATGCCCAGTGTTGGGAATACCAAGGCTGCCACCATATTGAAGAAAAAGATTACGGAAATAGATTGAGCAACCTCTTCATCGTCGGCCTTGATGACAGGAGCGGTGGCGGCGATAGCAGAGCCGCCGCAAATGGAGGAGCCAACGCCTACCAAGGTAGAGATTTTCGTGGGCATGCCCATCCAGTGATGCATGGCCCAGGCAATCAACAGCGAAGTAGCGATGGTACTGATAATGATAGGCAGGGATTGCACGCCGGTTTGCAGTACAACAGTAAGATTCAAACCAAAGCCAAGCAGGATAACCGCGTATTGCAAAATCTTTTTGGACACATAATTGATGCCAGTTTGCAAATTAGTTTTATCGTGGATAAACAGGGTTACAATCATACCAGCGATGATGGCAAAAACAGGGCCACCAATCAAGGGAAACATTTTGCCAAGGAACCAGCAGGGAGTGGAAATAACAAGGCACAGCAGCATGCCCTTCCAGTTTTTTTCGATAAATTGCATTATAAAAACCTCTTTCCGTCAAAATTCATTAGGTGTGTTTGCGATGCTTCTATGATAACACAAAAACAGGATAAAGAAAAATTATCTATCTTTATTATACGATAAAGTTTTGTTATAATATACTTGAGCAAGCACTGGAGGAGGTGCACAATGCAGGACTTTCGTATGGATACCTTTTTAGCAGTATGTAAATTTATGAATTTTACCAAGGCTGCGGATTTTTTAAATCTTACCCAACCGGCAGTGTCCCAGCACATTCGCTTTTTGAGCCAAAGCTATGGTGTGGACTTGTTTGTTATGGAGGGCAAGCGCCTGCAGCTGACGGAAGCTGGCAAAATTTTGCAGCAGGCAGCACTAAACATGAAGCATGATGAACAGCATATGCGTGAGCGGATGCTGCAGACCAAAATCGGCCTCGATAATTACGCCTTTGGCGCGACGCTATCCGTGGCAGAATTTTTGTTGGTCGATGATTTGCGCGCCTTTTTACATCGTCATCCTCGCAGTCATGTGCGCATGCAGGTGGGCAACACCAAGGAGCTTTTGCAGCTTTTGGGTGCTAGTGAGCTTGATTTTGCCATTGTGGAGGGGGCTTTTCCTAAAGCAGAATATGCATCCCTGCCCTACAAGCGGGAGAACTTTGTCGCAGTGGGCAGTCCAGCCAAGGCTAAGCAGTACGCTGGTGCCAGCATTAGGGATTTGCTGCAGGAAACTGTTTTTCTGCGGGAGCCGGGCAGCGGCACAAGAAATATTTTAGAGGATTATCTTGAAGAGCAAGGGCTGAGCGTGCAAGATTTCACTACCAGAGTGGAGCTTGGCAATATCGGTGCCATCAAATACATGCTGCGGGATGATTTGGGCATCAGCTTTTGCTACCATGCTGCCATCCTGGAGGAGGAAACACGCGGTGAATTGGCTGTGATACCCCTGCGAGATTTGAAGCTCAATCACGAAATTAATTTTATCTATCGCAAGAGCAGTATTTTTCAAGAAGATTATCGAGAAATTTATTATGAGCTGTGCAGTTCCTGCGAGCCAAAATAAGAGTTTTATGATACAATACATATGTTAGATGTAATTTCTGGCGATCGTTTTGTCTACAAAAGAAAGAGGGGGACAAGCTAATGGAATATAATAAAATTTCCCAGGAAATAATTGCCAAGCTGCAGGCCTTGGTGGGAGCACAAAATGTGCTAACCGAAGGTGAGCAAATGGAAATTTATGCTCACGATGAGGTTACCGATCCTGCCTATCATCACATGCCCGAAGCAGTCGTGTTTGCGGAAAATGCACAGCAGGTAGCAGCTGTTGTGAAATTGGCCAATGAGCATCACTTTCCGGTGGTGCCCCGTGGTGCCGGCACTGGCCTGGCATGCGGCGCTGTGCCTGTTTATGGTGGCGTGGTGCTGTCCTTGGAGAAAATGAATAAAATTTTGGAAATCAATGTGGATGCCATGTATGCTGTGGTGGAGCCCGGCGTGCGCACCTCTGATTTGCAGGCTGCAGTGGAGGCGCAGGGTGCCTTTTATGCAGGCGACCCCTGTAGCGGTGATTCCTGCTTTATCGGCGGCAATGTGGCTACTAATGCCGGTGGCAACCGCGCTGTAAAATATGGCACCACCCGTCATCAGGTTTATGCTGTGGAGGTTGTTAATCCCACCGGTAAAATTGTCAACCTTGGTGCTCGCTTGCAAAAGCAAACCACGGGCTACTGCTTGGAGCAGCTGGTGATTGGCTCTGAGGGTACGTTAGGTATTATCACGAAAATCACCGTTAAGCTGTTGCCGATTCCCAAGTACAGTATGGACCTTTTGGCAGTGTTCGAATCTGCTGAGGATGCCATTGGCACTGTGAATAAGATTATCATGGGCGGCATCACTCCTACCTGCGTGGAATATATGGACAATATCACTATTACATCTGTAGAAAGATATTTGGGCAGCAATCTGCAGGGCAGCGAAAAGGGTAACTATCTCATTGTTGAGGTGGAAGGCACCAGCGAGGACGATTTGGACGAAAAGGCTTGCACCTTGGATGAGATTTGCTCTGAAAATGGCGCTTCCGATGTGCTGGTAGCAGAGCATGCCAAGATTTGGCAAGCACGCAAGGCCTTTGCCGAAGCAGTGCGCGCTGAAAGCCTCATCGTGTGCAAGGAAGACGTAGTATGCCCGGTGGACCAAGAGCCTGCCCTTTTGGCAGAGATTTTGCGTCTGGCTGAAAAGTATCAGCTGGTTACCCGAATTGCCAGTCATGCCGGTGATGGCAATATCCATCTGAATATCTTGAAGATGCCTGAAGAGAGCTACGAGGATTGGGATGCACGTGTGAAGGAAAACCAACAGGAGTTGTACGCATTCATTTATGCACATGGCGGTCGCTTGAGCGGCGAGCACGGCATTGGCTACAAGCGCAAACATTTGATGGAGGAGTTCACCAATCCTGATGAGCTCGAAATGATGCGTGCCATTAAGAAGGCATTGGACCCCAATAATATTTTGAATCCTGGCAAGATTTTTGATGTAGAGTAAGCCATAAGGCTAAAATTATAATAAGAAATGGGTGGAATTAGATGAAAGAAATTTATGATTTGGCTGCAGAGTATCATTCTGCCGGCAACAACTGTGTAGAGTCCGTAGTAAAGGCCTGTAATAAGGGCTTAAAGCTGAACCTGCCTGACCAAGCAATCCGCATGATTAGTGGCATGGGTGGTGGCATTGGCCGTAGCGGCTGCGTATGTGGAGCTTTGAGTGGCTCTGCCATGATTATCAGCTCTTTGGTTGGTCGTCTGGATCCTAGTGAGAAGCACCAGACCGAAGTTTATAAATATACTCATGAATTCTATGAGCGCTTTTACAACCATTTTGGCTCTGCTTGCTGCTCTCAATTGAACAAGCTGTCCTTTGGCACACCGGAATACCGCACAAAATGCATCAAGATTTCCGCTGAAGCCGCTGATATGGTCTCCGACTATATTATGGAAAAGGGACTTTTGGAATTCAAGAAATAAGGGACTATGAAACAAAGGCACTCTTTCGCGGGGTGCCTTTTTTTGTGCGTAATTTGTACTGTCTGAAAATTTGCTCTGGCCTGCTTTAAAAGCATTGTTTTAACAGTAAACTGGGTATATAATATTACACGGAGTGTTTTAACGGAAGGCCCGTTTTTTAGCGTAAACAAATTTGGCTCGCTAAAGGAGGGCACAGAGTTGAAGGAGGATTTTGTTATGAAGAAGACTTGGAAAAAGAGCTTGGCTGCTGCTTTGGCAATGGGTTTAGTAGTAATGCTGTCCGCAGGCTGCGGTGGCGGCGATGCTAAAAAAGAGGCTGCCAAGGACACCAAAGCTAGCGCTGGCAAAATTGTACAGCTGAAGAGCGAAAAAGAGGCGGATTTGCTGGCTCAAGCTAAAAAAGAGGGTAGTGTAAAGGTTTATTCTATTACCTCCCGTGTTTCTAAAGCCGGTGCTGCCTTTGAGAAAAAATATGGCATCAAGGTTATTGCCAGCAACCTGAAGGACTTTGAGCTGATCGACAAGATTTCCACCGAGGCTAAGGCCAAGGCTGAGGGTACTGACCTTGTTATTTGCCAGGACAGCGGTCGTGTGTATGGCGAATTGATTACCACTGGTTATCTGCAAAACTATGTGCCTGCCGACCTTAAGAGTGTTATTCCTGAAGCTAACCAAAGCCCCTTGGTATTTGCTTATATGAACAAGGTGCTGGTTTATAATAATGAAAATGGCAAGTCTGCTCCTGTAAACAATCTTTGGCAGCTCACCGAGCCTAATATGAAGGGCAAATTCTTCTTCAAGAGCCCCATGCAGGAGGGTATCAATGCAAACTTCCTGACCATGCTGACCAAGGAAGAAAATGCCAATAAGCTGGCTAAGGCTTATGAGGATCTGTACAAGAAGCCCTTGAAGCTGACCACTAAAAATGCTGGCTATGAGTGGATTAAGATGGCATTCCAAAATGGTCTGGTTATGGGTCCCTCTGACACCGCTATGACCGAGTCCGTGGGCGTAAAGGGTCAAAACCTGACCGCTATCGGCCTTTTGAACTACTCCAAGCTGCGCTATGCGGAAAAGAAGAATTTGGCAGTAGGCACTGCTGATAAGGTAACTCCGTTCGCAGGCTTCTACTATCCTGAATATGTAATGCTGGTAAAGGATGCCAAGCATCCTGCTGCTGCTAAGCTGTTTGTACAATTCTTGCTGACCAAGGAAGGCTTTGCAAGCTGGTCTAAAGATATGGGTACCTATTCCGGTAACGAAACTATTAAGGTTGCTAAAGGTGACAAGCCCTTGGCTGAATGGCAGAAAGTACTGGTTGGTGACGATCCGCAATACATCTTCGAACATCGTGCTGAGGTAGAAGAATTTATTTCCAAGTTTATGTAATTATGGCTAAAATGCCTTCATTAGGATAATTAAGCAAGAGGGCGGAGGGCTTCTCCGCCCCTTCTTTGCTTTTGAGGGAAAATTATGAGTTTATGGCATCGCGTGCGGATGTTTTGTCGCAAACCGCACAATTTGATTTTGGCATTTTTGTTTGTGGCTCTTATTGTGCTTACATTCCTGCCCCTTTTATCCATTGTTTTGGATACATTTACCGTTCATACCTCCGAGGTGATGCGCATTCGCGGCAGCCATGCGGGAGACTGGACTCTTTACCACTGGCGTAAGGTGCTCTTGGACGGAGAAAATAGTATGGCCATTTTTTACAAGCCACTTTGGAACACGGTGCTGATTTCTCTTGCCACCTGTGCTATTGCTATTGGTTTCGGCGGTACTATGGCTTGGCTTATCACACGTTCCAATATTAGGTTCAAGGGCTTCCTTTCTGCAATTTTTGTAGTTCCTTACATCATGCCCTCTTGGACTCTGGCATTGGCTTGGTTAAACTTCTTTAGAAATTCGTTAGTTGGCGGCGTACCTGGGTTGTTCACGGTGCTCACAGGCATTCCTACCCCTAATTGGTTTGCCTATGGATTTCTGCCTATTTCTATTGTGCAGGGTCTGCACTACGCTCCTTTTGCCTATATTTTGATTGGCGGTATTTTAAAAAATATGGATGCCAATTTAGAGGAGGCAGCCCAGCTTTTGCATGCTACCCGTTGGCAAATTTTGCGGCGTATTACTTTGCCCATGGTTAAGCCTGCAATTTTATCTACCTTTTTACTGGCTTTTTCCAGTTCTATGAGTGCCTTTGCTGTACCCGCCTTTTTGGGAGCGCCGGTGCGTTATCACGTGTTGACCACACAATTATTCCGCACCCTGCAGGGCTTGAACCCCGGCTACGGTTATCTCATGGCTTTGATTTTGATCCTTATCGGCGTGGGTATTATGCTCATTAACCAAAAGGTGCTGGATAATCGCAAGTCCTATACCACGATTACAGGCAAGAGTTCCAATATTTCCCTGTTCAATCTGCGCGCTTTGCGCACACCCCTGTCCTATGGTCTGGGCTTTTTGCTGACCTGCGTAACCATAATTCCCTTGATTACCTTTGCTGTAGAAAGCTTTATTGTGGAGCCTGGTAACTACAGCTGGAGTAATTTCAGCACCGTCTTTTGGGTAGGTGAGGGGGCTACGGATATCGCCAATGGCGAGCCCGGTGTGCTGCGTAATCGCAGCATTTATAACGGCCTCTACAACAGCTTAGTGCTGAGCGTGCTGTGCGCCTTTTTCGCTGGTACCATCGGCATCTTGGCCGGTTATGCCATTGTGCGCAAGAAGGGTACTTGGCTGAGCAATGCGGTGAACCATCTCACATTCTTCCCCTATTTGATTCCTTCCATGGCCTTTGGTGCTATTTATTTGTCCATGTTCGCCCTGCCCCGCGGGCCCATTCCGGCGCTTTATGGTACCTTCTCCGTCCTCGTTTTGATTGGCACGGTTAAGTACTTGCCCTTCGCTACCAAGGCAGGCGTCAACTCCATGCTGCAGCTGGGCGGTGAAATTGAAGAAGCCGGTATCATCATGGGCATTCCTTGGTGGAAGCGTATGGTGCGCATTATTATGCCCATCCAAAAAACCAGTATTCTTTCAGGCTATTTGCTGCCGTATATTTCCTGTATGCGTGAGCTGTCGCTGTTTATTTTGTTGATTTCCCCGTCCTCAGCAGTGCTGACTACCATGCTCTTCCAATATAATGAGAAGGGCTGGAACCAGTATGCCAACGCCATTAATCTTTTGATTGTGCTGGTTGTGTTGCTGTCCAACTGGATTATTAATAAGCTGACGGGTGCGTCCATTGATAAAGGAATAGGGTGAGAATATGCCTAAAATTGTTTTAAAAAATATAACAAAAAAATTTGGCAGCAAAAGTGCTGCTGTGGAAAATTTAAATTTAGTGATTGAGGATCGTTCTTTCATTACGCTGCTAGGACCATCTGGCTGTGGCAAAACCACTACTTTGCGTATGATTGCAGGCCTTGAGACTCCTACAAGTGGTGAAATTACTATTAATGATGAAGTGGTTTTCTCTTCTGAAAAGGGTATTGATGTGCCACCGGAAAAGCGTGGTGTGGGCTTCTTGTTCCAAAACTATGCCCTGTGGCCCCATATGACGGTGTATGAGAATATTACCTTTGGCTTAGAAAATCTCAAATGGGAGAAGGAAAAAATCAAGGCCAGAGCTGCGGAGCTTATGGACATGCTGAAGATTGGTGAATACGCCGGACGCTATCCCAGTGAGCTCAGTGGTGGACAGCAGCAGCGTGTGGCCATTGCTAGAACCTTGGCGACAGGCCCTAAAACGCTTTTTATGGACGAGCCCTTGTCCAATCTGGATGCCAAGCTGCGCATGGAGATGCGCACGGAGCTGAAGCGCCTGCATTTGGAAACGGACTCTACCTTTGTTTATGTAACCCATGATCAACTGGAGGCAATGACTTTGTCCACGAAAATTTGCCTTTTGAAGCAGGGGCAGCTACAGCAATACGCTGCGCCGCTGACAGTTTATCATGAACCTGCTAATAGCTTTGTGGCGGATTTTATCGGTAGTCCCAATATTAATCTGCTTCCTGTTGTGGTGGAAAAGGCTGAGAAGGAAAAGTCTTTACTTAAACTGGGCGATACTCAGTTGCATTTTGCTTATGCTGGCGAGACTAGCGAGATTGCCAGCGGTAGCCAACTCATCTTGGGCGTACGTCCGGAAAATGTGCTGCTAAGTGAAACCGAGGGCGATTTTACGGCTAAGGTTTATAGCACCCTTCCCAGTGGTATGGAAACTGTAGTGCGCTTGGAGATGAATGGCATTATGCTTACTGCTGTAGTATTTGGTGGGGTTGATTTTGCTGTGAACCAGCCTGTGAAGATTGGCTTTAAGGGTGATCAGCATCATCTCTTCTCTATGGGCGATGCTGGTACCAAGCTAGCTAGTGGTAGTTTGAGAAAATAGAATTTAATATTTTTGAACCTTTTAAGCTCGAGGTAGTTCAAATGTGATTACCTCGAGCTTTATTTTGTGAAGTTAGTTCAAAATAATCAGAAAACACTTGCACTTTTGCAAATTGTGTGCTACAATAATTACGTCAACATAATATGGCCCCGCAGCCACCGGGCTGCCTCTGAGGGTACAGGTTTCTAGTGCATCAGCAGTACATTTTATCAGATTTCTGGTAAATTGTGCTGCTTTTATTTTTCTGGAGGTGTTTTAGACATGATTGACATTATTCAACTTCGCAAAACCTACAACGTTCTGGACAGAATGAGCCTTGGCAAGCATCCCTTTGCTGAGGAGGAGCTGACTTGGGAGGTGGTCAGCAGTCATCCGGTGAAGCAATCCTTGGCCGATGCTGCGCGGATAATAGCAGTATATGGCAACTTGCTTAACGTGGTAACACAAAGCACCAATTTTAAGGTTTATACCTTAGGCAAAGCGGGACAACAGGCCTTTAACGTGGATAGGGAAGACATTAAAAGTATTTCTGTGGCTGCCAATTCCATTCTGATTACGAGACTTGCCAAAAACATTAATGACACAGTGGGGCGTGAGTCCATGCGAAGTATAACTGCTGTGGATTTAGGAAAATGGCTGGTACATGAGGGCTTTTTAGAGGTCAAGGACAGGCAGAAGAATAAGGTAGCCACGGAAAAAGGCCAAGAGCTGGGAATTATTACTAAGGAACGTGTACGGGAGAATGGCGAGAACTACTTTTTTAATCGCTATACTCCCAAGGCTCAGCGTTATATTATTGACCATTTGCCGGAAATTAGCTGTTTTTTGCAGGGGAAGAACAGCAATTTAGTTTATGAGCAGAATACTGCTGATGAGGAGAAAGAAGAAAATATTTAATTAAATTTATCCCTCTTACTTCAGCCCGCTGCAATGAAGCAAAAAGTGATGTTTCTGTAAGTTTTTTGTGAACTTAATGATTTATGCTGAATAGAGAATTAATTTTGGCTTAAGCATTCTTGTGTGCTTATAGGGGAAGGTGCTATAATAGAAGTGAAATAAAACAGTGATTTGCATAGTAAAAAATTGTTAGTTAAACCAAACTGATATGCAGTTGCTTAAGCAAAGCTGACGAGCTTTTATTAAAGCCAGTAGCTTTACGATAACTGCATAGTTGGCAAGGCTTTTATGGTTTCAATCCGGGAGGGACGAAAGATGCAGGCAAGAATAGCTCGTTCTTTTGGCTGGCACATTGTGTGTGGGTATTTTGTTGTTGCACTGTTAAGCCTGTGCTGCTGTTTTGCTACCATGGCCCAAGCGCAGAGTGCGGCTATGGATAATCAGACGCCAAGCCCTTCCAGCAACCAAGCGCAAAAAATGCTCACCTCTAGCGACTTGCGGTGGCTGCACAAGCATGGTAAAATTCGCATGGCCTATATCAGCAACTTGCTGGGCAACTGCGCCCGTGACCCTGCTACAGGTGAGCTTGTGGGCTCGCTGGCGACCTATGTGGAGCGTGCGAGGACCTGCTTTGCCAATGAAACGCTGGAGTTTGCCCCTTATGCCTATCCCACCATCGAGGCTGAGCTTGCTGCCTTCAGCGTGGTGAGGTGGACTGCATATTTCCCTTGTACGCCGATGCTAAGCAAGCTGAGCAGAGAGGATTTTTAGTAACCCAAAGCCTGTTCAATTGTGATGTCATCGCTTTGTCCAAGGATAAAGATTTTGACGAAAAATGCGCTCATACAGTTGCTTTGGCAGGCGCTAAAATTAACAAGCGTATTTATTTGGAAAAGCATTACCCTCATTGGCAAATCAAAGAGTACAAATCTGATCGCGCCTGCGTGGATGCCGTGAAGCGGGGCGATGTAGATTGCACCATTTTTAATAGCTACGGTATTGCCCATATTATCGCTTCTCCAGAGCTGAGCGGATTGCACAGCAAAGCTTTGGCTGGCTCCATGGACCTTGCCTTAGCCGTGCGCAACGATAACGCAAGGCTGCACAGTATTTTGGACCGTTCTGTTACCTTGGTATCGCGTGATGTTCTGAACGCTTCCATGAAGAGCTTTGCTAAGCCAGAAAGTCTAGCCAAGAACACAGCTGCCAAAACGCATGGACTCCTGTGGCAAAACAAGGTATTTTTAGCCATGAGCATTATCACCCTTTTGGCTGTGTGCGTGATTTTGGTAGTGGTTCTATTTGCTATGCGCAGTAGGAAGACGGAAAACAAGCTGCACCAAGCAGAAAAGCAGGTGGAGGAGCTCACTAGAAAGCTGCAGGAGCAGCAAGACTCTAAAAACTGACTTTGTATATTGAAATCAATGCCCCGAGAACTGCAGACGATTGCTTTCTGCAGCGATTTAGAAAAAAGTGGTTACCACTATAACATTTGGCACCATGACCCCTATTCCGGAGCAAAGGCCAATATTGCTGCGTCGGGCCATCTTGTTTCAGCAGATGCGATACAGGTGACCTGTCCCATGCCTAACGATTTTTGGTATGTGGATACTGCGGAAAATGGTCAGGAGGTTTTGAGCAGCAAACGCATCTCCCTATAGCGTTTTAGGTAGGATAAATATTTACTACTTTTGTGCTTTTTAAATGTACAACGTTATGCTTATAACCTAAATATCATCCAATAAAAAAGCTCATCTCCGCGTTTGGAGATGAGCTAATTTTTATTTTACCAGAGCACGCATTTCTTCAGCAGTCAAGGTGAAGTATTCCTTCACAGTGTACAGCTCTCGTCTGCCGCGGCAGTCGGCAAATAGTGCCACGTCCACATCAGGCACATTGCCCAAGGCTTCCTTAAGTGTTTTGCCATTCTTTGCATAGGCCTCGAAGCGCAATACCAGCTTTTTGCCAGTGCCAGCGGGTACGAGCAGCGCTTCAAAGTAATCATCGTCACGGAGCACGCCTTCAAGATTTACCTTGCCACGCAGCAGCACATCCTCATATTGCTCCTGAGGCAGATAAATACGCATGTAAGTGTCTAGAATGGTGCCCTCCTGCTTGCCAATATTGTCAAAGGGAACCTCCAATTGAAAGTCCAGCCTGTTGCCTTGCTCGCTGACCTTTATCGCTTCGGTACGCTTTTTAGTTAGCAGGCGCATTTCGGCATCGCCCTGCATAGCGATATATAAAGCAACCACAGCACAGCCCAAAATTACCAGGGCCACAAGAATTCCAAGAATAGTAACTAACATTTTGCTTCCTCCTTATGCCCGATGATAATTTTTGATGATACAGATGGGGGTCTTTTCGCTGCCATTGCCAAAGGGGTTATCAATGAGGATTTCGGCAACCTTGTCCGCATCCACACCCTTGGAAACGCCCAACACAGCACTGCGCTTCAAGTCGTTGACGTCCGCAATTGCAGCGCCATAGCAGCCGCAGGCTTTAGTGATCTCTTCGGCTACCTTAGCCGGATTTGCAGGACCGTAAACTACATGCTTGTCATAGGGGGGCATGGTGCCAGTAATATCGTCGATTAAACGGGCCTGTTCGCCGGCCAGACGATAAAAGGTGCCGCTGATGCCAACGCATTTAGCGGCAAAGCCGCAAATAACAGCATACAAAACGCGCATACCGCCTTCCGCGTCAATCAGGGCCTGCATGCTGTACCAGCTGGAGATGCTGCCTTTGGACGGGAACAGATGACTCAAGGTTTTGGCTAAAAAGCCAGGATGAAATTCTTCGCAGCGCATGGCACGGCCTTGGGTGATGGCTACCACGCTTTCGGCTGCACACACAACATCATTGGGGCCGATTTTATCCTTGCCAAATTCCAAAATCGCATCACAAATATCATCGTGGTGGGTCAAAATTCTGGTAGGCACGGGTACAATTTCATACTTTTCCATACTCTCACTCCTCCGCAGCTTTTTCGGCTGCATATACCTTCTGAATTTTATCAAACCAACGGGGCTCCAAGCGAATGATGCGCCCCTCTTTATCCGTAAACACGTTGCGGGTGTGACCTTCCACAGCCACTGCACCGTCTCGCAAACGGATGACTTTATAAGTAAATTCCATCTTGGCCTTGTTAAAAGCGCTCATCCGTACCTGCACTTCGAAATCATCGTCAAAGGTACAGGAGTTTTTATAGGTCGCCTTTACCTCGGTGATAGGGAAGACTACGCCGGCGTCCATGAGCTCGCCTAAGGTGATGCCACAGGCACGCAGGTAGGCGACACGCCCCATTTCGAACCAGCGCAGGTAGTTGGCGTGGTGTACAACGCCCATCATATCGGTTTCTACAAAGCGTACTTTATCTCGAATGGTTATCATTGCAAAATCCTTTCACTCTTAAATCAGTACTATATTATAGCACTTTTATTGTAGCATATAAACAGGGAACTGACAAAAAATAGCAGAAAGCTTTGCATAAATTTCACGCTTGTGTTATAATAGCTAGGTAAAATTGCGCCTGTAGCTCAGTGGATAGAGCAATGGTCTCCGGAACCGTGTGCGGAGGTTCGATTCCTCTCAGGCGCACCAGGAAAAAATAAGCTCGCTTCTATACAAAAATAGAGGCGGGCTTTTGTGTTTTTGCTCGATGTACGCATTTAGACAATAAAAAAGCTCTCACTTTTCAGTGCGAGCTTAGCTTCTAAAAGTGGTGTTTTTGCTCGATGTATGCATTCAGACAACAAAAAAGCTCGCACTTTAAAAGTACGAGCAATCATTATCTAGTTTGGTGACCTCAGCAGGACTCGAACCTGCGACCTTTTGATTCGTAGTCAAACGCTCTATCCAGCTGAGCTATGAGGCCACATGGTGCTTAACCAAGCAACAACGATATTATACCTAAAAGAAAGCCCTTTGTCAACTGCTTTTTGTGAAAAAATCTTGACAAAGCTTGCGGAATTCATTGACGAATGCAGGTCAATGGGCTATAATTTAGCTAATATGTTCTGTATTTATATCATTGTGTATGCATCAGCAGGTCCATATGGGGCTTTCACAGGGGTGACTGTCAGTATGGACGATGCAGAAACGTGGTATAAACACAAATGTCTACAAAATATATCTTGTTAAAGACTTGCACGATTAGGCCACTATGGGGCGGCGCAGGGGCGACCGCTAGTAGGGCGTTGCACATACTTTGACAGGCATGTATTAATTTAAAGGAGGATTTTTTGTGCCTGTTTCCCTTGTCATCTTAATATTGTATATTGCTGCTCTGTTTGGTATCTCCTGGTATGCCAAGAAACGTAGTGAGGGCAACAATGAAAACTATGCTCTTGCCGGACGCAAGCTGTCCGCACCCTTGATTTGCGTAACCATCATTGGCTTGGCTGTAGGCGGTGCTTCTACCATCGGCGTATCCGAGCATGCCTTCCGCGTAGGCCTGAGTGCCGGCTGGTACACCATTGCCTGGGCTCTTGGCGCCATTGCTATGGGCCTGTTTATGGCGAAAAAGTATCGCGAGCAAAATATCACCACTATTACCGAGCTTATCGAACGTCATCATGGTACTGGCGCGGTAATTTTGGGCGTATTGTGCCAAATCGTTATTCAGCTGGTTATCATTTCTCTGCAATATATTGCTGGCGGCAGCATTTTGCATGCGATTTTGCCGGATATTTTTGACTTCCAAAGCGGCATGATCGTCAGCGCCATCACCTTTATCGGCATTACCTTCATCGGTGGCATGTGGTCCGCTTCCTTGTCCAACGTTTTGAACATCGTACTGATTTATGTGGGTATTTTGATTGCTACTGTTATCCAGTTCAACAAAATTGGTAGCATGGACAAACTAGCAGCAGCTTTGCCGGCCAACGTGCCTTGGTTCAGCTTTATCGATGGCGTTGGCCCTGTGACCATTGCCAGCTGGTGCTTGACCTTGATTACTGTTAACCTGTCCCTGCAAAGCATTCTGCAAATTTCCTTGGGCGCCAAGGATGCAGAAACTGCTAAAAAGGGCTTCGTGTGGGGCGGCATCATCATGCTTCCTGTAGGTGTTTTGGCTGCCTTCTTGGGTATTGTGGCTAAGGCTATGTTCCCCGAGGTGAAGGCTGCTTTGGCTTTGCCCCAGGTAATCGTGGGCTTGCAGCCTTTGGTTGCCGGTATTACCTTGGCTGCTTTGTGGGCTGCGGATGTTTCTACTGCCTGCAACCTGCTCTTGAGCGCTGGTACTCTGTTCTCCAGCGATATTTATAAGCGCTTCATCAACCCTGATTGCGATGACAAGAAGCAGCTTATGATGACCCGTCTGTGCGTAATGATTAGCGGCATCTTGACCCTAGGCCTTGCTATGACAGTCTCCAGTATTTTGGGCACGATCATGATCGGCTTGGCGCTGACAGCGGCTTTCACGATGATTGTATTCGTGGCCTTGTTCTTCCCCCAATACACCTCAAAAGCAGCAGGCTTCTGGACACTGCTGGCAGGTCTCTTGACTATTATTTTGTACAAGCTGTGCCCCGCAGTGCGCGTTTTCCCCAATGTTATTTATTTGGAATGGGTTGTGTGCATCGTAACTTATGTGGTTGTAGCAATCATCAGCCCTGCTAAAAAAGAGGCTTCTGCAAAGTAGTTTTTATACTGAAAATGCATAATTATACTTAAAATTGGCTCGCTTTGTTACATTTGTAACAGAGCGAGCTTTTTATATCTTGAGCTTGAAAAAAATAATAAATTTTTTGTCTACTCTGTCTATAAATATGATAAAATTAAATCTAGTTCGAATGTGCAAAAATCTTGTGCAGCGGTATATTTTTGAGTATGGGAATGGATGTTTATAGCGCCGGAGGCAGAGCATGGAAAGAATTTTGGAGCAAAAAGAGATTCAAGTTGCTGTAGTTGGGTTGGGTTATGTGGGACTTCCTTTGGCAGTGGCCTTTGCGGAGCATGTGCCCACCATAGGCTTTGATATCAATGAAGCAAAAATAAATCTATATAAACAGGGAATTGACCCTACTGAAGAGCTGGGACCGGAAAGAATTAAAACGGCCAAGGTTGATTTCACCGCCGACCCACAAAGGCTGCGGGAGGCAAATTTCGTAGTGGTTGCTGTGCCAACTCCTGTGAATAGTGATTGCACACCGGATTTGACTCCGGTGGAGCAGGCTACGGCATTGGTGGGACAGCATTTGAGCAAAGGAACCATTGTGGTTTTTGAATCAACGGTCTGGCCTGGCGTGACCGAGGATATTTGTATGCCTATTTTGGAGCGTGAGTCAGGACTAAAATGTGGCGTGGATTTTAAGATTGCCTATTCTCCGGAACGCATCAATCCTGGCGACAAGGTCCATCGCCTGGCTACCATAAAGAAGATTGTCTCGGGTATGGATGCAGAAACCTTGCAGGCTGTGACTGCTATGTATAGTCGCATTATTGAGGCGGGTGTATTCCCTGCTACCAGCATCAAGGTGGCTGAGGCGGCCAAGTTAGCGGAAAATGCGCAGCGTGATATCAATATTGCTTTCATGAACGAGTTGGCCATCGTCTTTGAAAAAATGGGTATTCGCACGAAGGATGTTATTGAGGCCATGAATACTAAATGGAATGCTCTCGGCTTTACACCGGGATTGGTGGGTGGTCACTGCATTGGTGTGGACCCTTACTATTTCATTTATAAAGCGGAGCTTTTGGGTTATCACTCCCAGATTATCGCTGCGGGACGCAAGATTAACAATGGCATGGGCGCCTTTGTGGCTGACAATATAATTAAACAATTAATTTTGGCGGATAAGGACGTGCGTCACGCCAAGATTTATCTGTTAGGCTTGACCTTTAAAGAGAATTGTCCTGACACCCGCAATTCTCGTGTTGTGGATATTATTCAACGCTTGGCTGAATACGGAATTAGTGTCCATGTGGTTGACACCTGGGCGGATGAAGAGGCAGCATTGCATGAATATGGTGTGCAGCTTACGCCCATGAGTGCCGTGCAGGATGCTGATTGCATCGCTTTATGTGTGGCTCATCGGGAGTTTGTGAGCCTGTCTGTGGAGGAAATTGGCAAGCTGTATAAAGCAGGCAGCAAAAAGCTTTTTGTGGATGTGAAGAGCGCTTTTAAGCCAGAGGATTTTGCTAAAGAAGAATATGCTTATTGGAGCCTTTGAGTGTCGAATTAATTAAGAGGCTAAGCGAAATACAAGGAGCAGGTTTATGAAGAAGCAATTTGTGCGCAAAATAACAAATATGGTGTTTGCGGCGAGTCTTTGCCTTTGTCCCGTCATGAGTCAGGCCGCTTCCGGGCAAATGGATGCCTTGGTGGCGGGCAAATTCGCTGTAGTGGGCTCTATTGCTGATTTGTCGGAGCTGCGTAGTACGCTGGCCTATTTAGAGAGCGTGGGGATGAAGGGTGCATTCATTGTCTCAGCTCGCGAAGCCAAGCAATATCCTGAAAATGTCAAGCTGATTGTGAAATATGGGCATACTATTATTTTGGAGATGCAGGGCAAGCAAGCGGAGCTGAAGTCCGCAGCAGGCATGGAAAGACAAGCGCCTAAGGTCGCCTCTGGTACAGAAAAGCAAGCCTCCAAGGCTTCAGAAGAGGCAGTGCAGGCGCCGCCTCTGATCATTGGGCACACCAGTGTGGAGGAGCCATCCTTTAGAGAGCGTGCTGCCAAGGGCAGAGCTCAGAAGGAGCAGGCGGAGCTATCTAAAAAGCTAGCCACTAAAGAGGTTGTTGCCAGTGTTAATAAAGCAAAGGCTGACGAGTCTAAGGCAGCGTCTAAAGCTATAGCCTCTCCAACAATAGAGACCAAAACTGCGCCTAAGGTTAGAGAAAGAAGAGTTGCTTTAGCAAACACTTTAGCTTTTAAGGCTGACAAGACAGCTGTAAAAGAAAAAAAGGATTTAACTGATTTACATAATCCACCTGAAGGTAAGCCGGCTCTAAAATCTGTGGGTACCACGGATACTCGCAATTTAAAAATAGAGCGTCCCAAGCTGACGAAAAAACAGCGTGTGGCTAGGGATTTCTTTGGCGTGGATGAAAATGGCCACAAGGTGGGGCTGCGTTATCCGGGCACAGCTAAGGATAATGCCAATGTGCCCGAGTGGACTTTGGTATCCTTGACTAAGCTGGGTGATTTTGGCCTGTTGTCTCCCACGGAGCTGAGGGAAATTTTGTCCGAGCCTAGCAGGGAGCTGCTAGCCAAGCTGGTTGCCCGCGCTTATCATGAAAATGAAGAGAATCGGGGCAAAAATTATTATGATGCCCAATTTGAATTAGATAAATTGATGGTGGAATATGACACCGAGCTGCGTAATTTGGGTTATGAAGCAGGCCGTTATGCAGCCTTCGGTGGTTTGCTCAAGGAAAGAGAAGCAAAATTTGGCGGGGAGCTGCGCTATAATTATGTGGATCATAGGGGTGATAATCCCTACAATTTCTTTGACAGTCGTGTGCGTGTACGTTTATATGCAGAGCAGCCCTTGGATGACAATTGGACCCTCTATGGCATGGGTGAAGGCAACAAGAGCTGGTATCGGGATGTGAAGCATTTTAATCTGGAGCGCTTGTACATCAGCGGTCAATATAAAGAGGTGCAGCTGACCGGCGGACGCTTTGGTGAGTTTTATGCCGATGGCAATGTTTATGATGGTCGCATTGATGGCATTAAGGTCAGCGGTGGCAGCAAAGTAAAGCTGAGCGCCGAATATGGCAAGCTGCGAGATGATCAAAAGGCTACCGCCTTGGTTGCTTCCTATAACCAACCTCGTTATGATGCCGAGGCAGGCATTTATATTTTGGACAAGCTTAAGAGCTATGGCAGCACTACTATTGGCTCTTTGGGTGGCATGTATTACATTGGCAATTTTGGTGTGGGGGCCATGTATTTGTGCTCGTCGCGCACCAGTGTTACCGGCGGTGCAGGCGGTTACGTAGTGACCTTGAAATATGGTCGCAACCGTTCTTGGGTTCCGGGAACTTATGAGATTTTTGCTAAATACTACAGCCAGCCTGATTCTACCTATATCAGTCATACTATGGTTGGTTTGGCAGATTATATGCGTGGCTTCCAAGGCTTCGGTGTGGGCTGGTATTATACCTTGGCCGAGAATATTATTTATGGTATTGAGTATTATGACCTTGAGGAAAAGGGTTCCGGTAAAAAAGGGCGCACTTTGTGGAATCATGTTTCCCTCTTCTTCTAAGCTAGAGCTGTGAGGTATGCAGTATGAAATGGACTACTGGATTAAGAATATTTTTCCTCGTGCTGTTTATGGGGTTGGCAAGCTATGCCTATCACTTTTTTGCTGATACAGGTGTGAAAACAGGCACCTATGCCAATGTGCCGGATTTGAGCTCCTCTTATCAGGCAGATGAGGAAATCGCTGCTGCTTGGCAGAAGCTGCAGGATAAAAATATAATAGCGGCTACCGTAGTGACCCACAAGCTGGATGGGAAACGAGAGATTGCTTTGACCTTTGACGGCTTACCTCGCAAGGAAACCTTGGTAAGAATTTTAGACGTGCTGGAAAAGCATCGGGCTCCAGCAACCTTTTTTGCAGAGGGCGGTAATGTGGCCTTGAGTCCCCAATCCATGGAGATTTTGGAGAAAAAGGGGCAGGCCGTGGGTAATTACACCTTCATTGGCTTGAGCAAGCTGGAGCAGCAGAGTGAAAACGAGGCTGTGAAGCAGCTGTGCATGGCCCAAAAGGTATTCAGTGTGACCGGCAATTTTCAACCTAGCATGTTCAAAGCTCCCAAAACAAGGAATACGATACCTTTGTTAAAGGTAGCATCTGCTTGTGGCTTGAAAAGCGGCGTGAAAACCGACGTTTTTGTACCTAAGGACAAGCTGGTGACGGTGGAGGCAGCTGGCCAATTTGTGGGCAGTGTGCCTCCGGGAAGCATTGTGTCCTTGGTTGTCAATCGAGGCATGGAGCCCATTGTGCAAAAGGCTATGAAGGTGGATGAACGTCCGGCCATTGACAAGAAGCCAAGCCTTGAGCTCACGGGTGGCGCCAAGGTGCGCCACGAAAGCATTGTGGATGTGACCGACAGACTGCTCACAGCCTGTGAGCAGCAGGGCATAAAAATCGTACCCTTGACTAATATGCGCACTGTGCGCTTAGCAGAGCCGGCAATGCCGGCGCAAAAGTCCCAGCAGTCTGTGGCAAGTCTGAGCATGGTGCATAAATCTTTAGAAAAGCTGGGTGTGCTAGAGCATAACTTGGATAGGTTAAGTGTAGTGCAGCGTACAGCGGAGCGCTTGAGACTGTTGTGGCAGGATAGCCGCAATCGGGGCTTGCGTTCTGTGGATGTTTTTGCTAGCAGCGTGGTTCACGCTGCGCCACAAAAAACTAGCAGCAAGTACGATGCTTTGCGCCAGCAAAATGCTGGCAGGCTGGCGGAGGAGCAACGGATGCTGCTCACCACGGAGCCAGCCATCGCCTTCTGCTTTGCTGGCTGGGAGCGTCCTGAGTCCACCAAGGCAGTGCTGGAGCGTTTGCAAAAGTTGGGCGCTCACGCCACCTTCTTTGTAGGAGCGAAAGATATTCCGGCTAATGAGGCGTTGCTACGCCGTGCTTTGAGCGAGGGGCACGAGCTTGCTATTGCTGTTTATGCTTGGAAAAGCGGCAGCTTTGCAACGGTATGCCGTCAAATCGAAGACACTAGCAAGCTTTTGCGGGAAAAATTTGGCGTGGAGACTCATTTGGTGAAGCAGCCATGGGGCAAGGTGGAGGACTATACGAAAGAAGCAGTGTCCGCCATGGGATGCAAGTTCATCAGCCAAAACGTGAATATGGTCCAAAGTCGCCATAAGGATTACGCCACGGCCAACGATGTTTTGCCGGAGCTGTTTGGCAAATTTGTCCATAGCCTTGGCCGGGGGTGGATTGTGAACTTCCGTATGGATTATTACACGAATGACTTGCTTTGTGCTGATGTGATGCAGCTTTTGAAGGAAAAGAAAATCGATAATATTGCCTATTGGTCCTTTGAGGATGACCCGGAGCGCAATCCGCGCAATGATTCTGCTTATGCAATCAAGAGTGTGGGCAGCATTTTGGCCAACGAAAAATATACATATACTTTGCCCGTGGCAGAGGAAAAGATGCCGGAGGATTTGCGTCCTTCCTATAGTGATGTGGCTAATATGCCCTTGCGTCAGTATATTCAGGATAGGTATATTGGTACGGATACAGTAAATATTGATGCCAACACCTTGGGCTTCACTCAAGAGGAGCTGCGACTTTTAGATACCACCGGAGTGTTGCACACCAATCGACCGGCAATTTTCTTTGGCTTCGATGATTGGGGCACGGATGCGGCTATCAATCAGCTTTTGTATGTGCTGCGCAAGCACAGGGTAAAGGGAACCTTCTTTATCTTAGCCCGTAATGTGAAAAACAATCCTAATCTCCTGCGTGCCATTGCTATGGAGGGTCACGACATCGCTTGTCATACTTATAATCACAAGCCCATGGCTGTGGTTGGCAAGCATGAGCATTTATACAGCGTGCAAAACTCTGAGGAAAAGCTGGAGGATTATCGTCAAGCCTATGCCGAGCTGGCAAGAATTACCGGTGATGTAAAGGTGGAGGGCAAATACAGCTTGACCCGTATGTTCCGTCCGCCCACGCTGACCATCAGCAAGAAGGGCTTTAAGGCTCTGCAGCAGGCTGGCTATGATTATATTGTCAGTGGCTCCACTTCCACTCATGACTATGAAGCAGAAAATCTGTATGCCATGATGGATAATATTCGTGAGGGCCTTTATGAGAAGGGGCAAGTGAAAAAGGGTGCTGTTTTTGTCATGCACATGAGTGACAGCTCCAAATTCACGGCCAGAGCACTGGATATTTTATTGACTAATAATGGAAGGAAGCATGTGGGAGACCCCACTCGCTTTGAAGTGGGATGTTTATCCGATTATTTGGTGGCTGGCTATAGCCAAGCTGCTAAAACTGCAACCTTAAATTTACAGTCCAATTACGGACAATAATTAAGTAGAATAAGTAATAGGAGCGCAAATCCATGATTGTTGAAAAGGACATTCTGACGGAGGAGCAGCCTGATCGGCGTTTGCTGAACCATGTGCCTGATGCAGATGGTGTGCGTAGCAATAGTGATAGGCGTGGTTTCAATGAAAATGATGTTGTAGAGCGTTCAAAAAAGAATATTGAAGGCAATCATCAGGGCGTGCGCTATGTGGTAGATTATCCCGTGGATGTATCATTGGACACTCGCAAAAGCTTGAAGCATTTGCAGGGGCATGTGCTCAACATTTCCAGCTCCGGCATGCTGTTGAGCTTTGGGAGTGCTGAGGGAAATAGAATTGCTGTAGGCGATGTGCTGGGACTGAGATTTGAAATCACGCCTGGTACCATGCCCGAGGGCTACGAAAGCAAGGTCAAGCTCCGGGGTACAGTGGTGCGTGAATGCGTGGATGAAAAAGGCAATAAGAGCTTTGGTATTGAGTTTGAAGAAACCTTGGCCGAGTATATGACCCGCATCCGCAATCGTTATACGTTGCCCGCGGCTGCCTTTTTCATGGCAGTGGTGATTTTTTTAGTCATCATGATGCGCACGGAGAGTGTGCTTTACTTCAAATTTAATCAATGGTTGTATCTGTACAGCATTGTGGCAGCAATTTTTTTGCTGTCCCGCTACCTTTTTGCGTCTTTTTATCGTCCCGTACCCATTGACAAGGATTATACTCCTCCGGTAACGATTATTATTCCTTGCTTCAATGAAGAAACATGGATTAGGCGCACTATTATTAGCTGCTTAAATCAGGATTATCCAATTGACAATCTAGAGGTCATCGTTATTGACGACCATTCCACTGATAAATCGGTGGAGGTCATCAAGGCTACTATTGATGAGCTTATAGAAAAGGAAGCACGCTATAATGTTGCATCCCGGTTGCGTTATTATGTGCAGCCTAAAAATGCCGGTAAGCGTGAAGCAATGGCTGTGGGTGCAAAAATGGCCAAGCATGATTTGCTTGTGTTCGTAGATAGCGACAGCTTCTTGAATCCCTTTGCCATAATCAATTTAGTACAGCCTTTTAAGGATAAGGATATGGGTGGCGTTTCCGGGCGCACGGACGTAGCCAATACCTATACCAATGGCCTGACGAAAATGCAGGCCGTGCGTTACTATATTTCCTTCCGTGTTATGAAGGCGGCGGAGGCTTATTTTGACGCGGTAACCTGCCTATCCGGGCCCCTGTCCTGCTATCGCAAGGATTTTGTCATGGAGAATATGGACGCTTGGCTGAATCAAAAATTTTTGGGCAGCGTGCTACCTTTGGCGACGACCGCAGTATGACCAACTTTATTTTGCGTAAGCATCGTACCAGCTATCAGGATACTGCCATTTGTGCTACCATTGTACCCAATTCCTATGAAGTATTTCTGAAGCAGCAAATGCGTTGGAAGCGCTCTTGGCTGCGGGAGTCCATCAATGCATCCAAATTTATGTGGAAAAAGGAGCCTTTTATGTCCCTGTGCTTTTACATGGGCGTAATGGTACCCATCGTGGCCCCCATGATTGTGCTTTATAATTTGGTATATGTACCCTTGGCTTATAGAGTTTTTCCTTGGACTTTTCTTTTGGGCATGCTGCTTATGAGCCTGATGATGAGCTTTGCTCAAAAGCTACTCAGAAAGAGCACCACCTGGTGGTATGGCATGTGGTTCTGTTTCTATTATGAGGCAGTGCTCTTGTGGCAAATGCCCGTTGCTTGGGTAACCTTCTGGAAGTCCAATTGGGGTACGCGACCCACACCTGCCGACGTGAAGGAAGAGGAAAAGGATAAGGGAAAAAAGGAAGCGAAGCAGAGCAAAAGGGCTGCGCAGGATAATAAGCAGCATGATGCCGCTGAGGAAAAAGCTGAGCAGAAGGATTGAGGAAGGATAAAAATGGATTTTGGCGACGAGCAATTTACAAAAAAGAAAAATCGGCGCAAATTTCTGCGGGTAATCTTGGAATTTGTCATTCTGCTGGGCTTGGGTTGGCTTTTGGCCATGGCTTTGTTCACCTTTAAGCATTATGTGCCTTATCAAGAGCGGCAGGATGTACCTGTGCGTGGTGACCACGGCTTTTTGGCCTTGTCTTATTTTGGCATTGCGCGCACCGGTACGGATACGTTGATTGGTCGCGATCGCATTCGCGAGCATCTGGAGGCTTTAAAGCTGAATGGCTATGAAACCATCACCCAAAAGGATATTTTGGCCTATTATGAGAAAGGGCAGGAGCTGCTCCAAAAGGCTTTGTTTTTGACCTTTGAGGATGGCAGACGTGACACGGCTATTTTTGCGCAAAAAATATTGGAGGAGCTGAACTATAAAGGAACGGCTTTGACCTATGCAGAAAAATTCGAGCTCAAGGATACTAAATTCTTGATGCCTAGGGAGCTCAAGGACTTGGCTAATAATGGCTTTTGGGAGCTGGGGACCAATGGATATCGTTTGGCTTTTATCAATTGCTTTGACCGCTATGGCAATTATTTGGGTGAGCTCACTCCCCTCAAGCATGTATTAGTAGCACCATATATGGGTCGCAAATATAATCACTATTTAATGGATTATTTGCGTGATGAGAAGGATTTCCCTAAGGAAAGCTATGACATGATGCAGGATCGCATTAGCTATGATTATGAGAAGCTGCGTGATGTCTATACTGAGGAAATTGGCTTCGTGCCCGGTGCTTATATTTTGATGCATTCCAACACTGGCGCCTTCGGTAATAATCGCGAGGTAAGCGCGGTTAACGAAAAGTGGATAACTGAATTGTTTGACATGAATTTCAATCGTGAGGGCTACAGCTGGAATAGTCGTGAGAGCAGTGTCTATGATTTGACTCGCATGCAGCCCCAGTCTTATTGGTACGCCAACCACGTGCTCATGCGCATTGCACATGACCAGGAGCAGCCTGTAAAATTTGTGCGTGGTAGGGCAGAGGAGGCTGCAAAATGGCTGCAGCAGGCCGGCGAGGCAGAGTTTAAAAGGGAAAAAATAATCATTACGACGGATCCGGATAGCAATGGACGTCTCTTTTTGAAAAATATGCGCAGTGCTTCAGATGTGCATGTGCAGGTTACCTTGACAGGAAACAAGTATGGCACGCAAGCTATTTATCTGCGAGCTGATGAAGCCTTGAGGGAGCCCTTGGCTGTGAAGCTGAGCGGCAACTATTTATATGTTAGAGAAAATGGTAAGGAGCTCTTGAAGCTGGATTTGAACAAATTCGATGGTAAAGAGCCTATTAGCGTGGACGAGGATAAAAAGGCGGCAGAGGTGGCTGCCTTGAAAACTGCTGCTCGCTATGCACCAACGAAGCAGCAGGCGGAGCTGTATTCCCAGCGCATGTTGGATAGGGAGGCACAGCCCGCTGTTTCAGTTGAGGAGGGTGGCAAGGAATATGTTGCGCCCATCAATATTCGTGAGCCTGGCAAGCGCAGCTTGGAGCTGTTTTTGAAGGGCAGCAGCTTGCGCATCGTTTTGGATGGACGGGAATTGGATGAAAGCATCACTGTTAGCAAAACAGGTAGGGGCAAGATTGCTTTAGAAGCTGCTATGGCTGCTTATGATTGGAGTCAGCGTAATTTGACAGATGACGTATATGATGGTGTTTTCGAAAAGCTGATGGTTTATGATTATCGTACCGAAAAGAAGCCGGAGCCGGTGCTCATGTTTAGTCTCTTCGGCCATAGTATACGCATTGATAAGCCCTGGGGCGGAGACGAGAGCCTTATTTTGTACGATAGCCAGCTCCACGGCGTGGAGGGCGCACTCTATGCTATGAATGCATATTGGGAGAAGCTGCTGCACTTCTTTGTGCATAGCTTCTGATTTGTTGTGGGTATTAGAAAGCTTATCTGAGGGCAGGAGGCAGGCATGAATTTATTGAAGCACAAGAAAAAAATAATTGCTACAGTCCTGTTGGGCTGCGTGGGCTATGCCTGGTCCTGCGTGGCTGCCATCCCTAATCAAGCACCACCCATGGTGCCGGAGCGTTCTGCTTGGATAGTATATTGGGATTGGCAGCAGGGGCTAGAGCAGGCGCTGGTCCGGGAGGACCAAGCGCTGGTGGCTTTTGCTGCACATTTTAATAAACATAATCACATAACTCTGCCTAAGGGGTTAGATGTGAATGCTTTGCAGCAGGGGCAAGAGTTTGCAGGAAGACGCTTTTATTTGAGCTTTGTTAATGATAAAGAAGCTGGCAAGGGCGTTTCACTCAAGGATGTACAGCTTTTGCATCGTTTGTTGGATAAGGAGACGGTAAGACACAGGCATATTGCAGAAATAGTGAAGCTGTCTAAGGAAAAGGGCTTTACCGGTATTGAAATTGACTATGAGAATTTATGGCAGGAGGAAGCTTTGGTAAAAAGCTACGCTCAATTTGCGCGGGAGCTCAAATCTGCCTGTGACAATAACGGCCTCAAGCTGCGCTTAGTTTTGGAGCCTAAAACCTTGGCTTATGCGGAGCTGTTGCCGGAAAAAGTCGAATATGTAGTGATGTTCTACAATTTATATGGGCCCCATAGTGGGCCTGGACCCAAGGCCAATGAAAAATTTATTATGCGCACGTTAAAGCAAATGGAAAAGCTGTGTGGGACTACTACTATCGCTTTTGCTAATGGAGGCTTTGACTGGGCTGAGGGCGGCAGGGTTAGTGGCTTAACCCAAGGGGAAGCCGAGGCTTTAGTACGCAAATATCAGGTCAATCCTGAGCGCGACAAGGCCAGTCGAGCCCTTTATTTTAGCTATAGCATAAAGGATGAAGTCCATACTGTTTGGTATGCTGATGAGCTGACGCTGGCTTTTTGGCGTAATATAGCTGAAAAATATGGCTATCAGCGCTTTAGCCTGTGGCGCTTATAGTCTGTCCGATGCAGACGGATTTGTCCACCTCAGGGGTATTGAAACACTTGGCTGCGTGGAAAACAAGACGCGCATTAACACGGCCTTTGACGCGCCTAAATTTTTGAAAAAAATTCCTGAAAAGTGTTGACACGCATTGTTTAAGATGTTACAATATACAAGTATCGCGGGAGAGCTATGCGCTCTAGCAAGGAGGTAACCCAATGACGCTTGAAGCTTTGAAGCAAGCCGAGCAGCGCACCGTAGGTGTGAAGCAAACGCAAAAGGCTGTGGCAAGGCAGGCAGCTGAGGTAGTCTACATCGCAAGTGATGCGGACGAAAGAGTTACCGGAAAGCTGCTTGAGCTGTGCCAGATAAACAATGTGCCCACCGTCACAACGGAGAGCATGCTGGAAATCGGTAAGGCCTGCAGCATCAACGTAAAGGCCGCAGCTGCTGCAATACTTAAATCTTGATAAGGGCTTGGCAATAGTCAAGTTTTTATAATCATTAAAATCTAATTGTTTGGAAAGGAGGTGCCGATATGCCTACAATTAACCAATTGGTTCGCAAAGGCAGAGAGGTTCTGAAGAGCAAATCTACTGCACCGGCATTGAAAGAATGTCCGCAAAAGCGTGGCGTTTGCACCCGTGTTTACACCACTACCCCGAAGAAACCTAACTCTGCTCTGCGTAAAGTAGCTCGTGTACGTTTGACCAACGGCATCGAAGTTACTGCCTATATCCCGGGTATCGGCCATAATCTTCAAGAACACAGTGTTGTTCTGATCAGAGGCGGAAGAGTCAGGGACCTTCCTGGTGTGCGTTACCATATCATTCGCGGTGCTCTTGATACTGCAGGCGTTGCTAACCGCAACCAATCTCGCTCCAAGTACGGTGCAAAACGTGCTAAAGCAAAGAAATAATTTCAAGAAAACATTAAGAATGATATCATCCTAAGGAGGGAAACACATGCCGAGAAAAGGCCCTGTAACCAAAAGAGACGTACTGCCGGATCCGGTGTACGGTTCTAAACTGTTAACTCGTTTCATTAATAAAATCATGCTCGACGGTAAAAAAGGCGTTGCAGAACGTATTGTATACGATGCATTCGACCTGGTTCGTGCAAAAACTGGTAAAGATCCTCTGGAAGTTTTCGACGCAGCTATGCAAAACGTAATGCCGCTGTTGGAAGTACGTGCTCGCCGTGTTGGCGGTGCTAACTACCAAGTTCCGGTTGAAGTTCGCGCTGATCGTAAAACCACCCTGGGTATCCGTTGGCTGGTAAACTACTCTCGCCTGCGTGGTGAAAGAACCATGTACGAGCGTGTAGCTGGTGAAATTATGGATGCTTCCAATGGCACTGGCGCAGCTGTTAAAAAACGTGAAGATACCCACAAGATGGCAGAAGCAAACAAAGCATTTGCTCATTACCGCTGGTAATGGCCTGACTCAGATATTTTGAGGAGGATTTAAGAAGTGGGCAGATTAATTCCGCTTGAGAGAACTAGAAATATCGGCATCATGGCTCACATCGATGCTGGTAAAACCACTACTACCGAACGTATTCTGTTCTATACCGGCAGAGTACATAAGATCGGTGAAACTCATGAAGGCGCTGCTACCATGGACTGGATGGTTCAAGAGCAAGAGCGTGGTATTACCATCACCTCTGCTGCAACCACCTGCTACTGGGAAGGCTCTGAGAAACAATTTGATAAACATCGTATCAACATCATCGACACTCCGGGCCACGTTGACTTCACTGTAGAGGTTGAACGTTCCCTGCGTGTTCTGGACGGCTCCGTTGCAGTTTTCTGTGCTAAAGGCGGCGTTGAACCTCAATCTGAAACCGTATGGCGTCAGGCTGACAAATACAGCGTACCTCGTATGGCATATGTAAACAAAATGGATATCACCGGCGCTGACTTCTATCGCGTAGTTGATATGATGAAAACCCGTCTGAACGCAAACGCTGTTCCCATTCAACTGCCTATCGGCTACGAAGATACCTTCGAAGGCATGGTAGACCTCATCAAAATGAGAGCAATCGTTTATGACGATAAGCTGGGTAAAGAAGAAGAGTTCATCGAAATTCCTGAAGATATGAAGGAAAAAGCTGAAGAGTATCGTGCAGCTCTGATTGAAGCAGTTGCTGAAAGCGATGATGAGCTGATGATGAAGTACTTGGAAGGCGAAGAGCTGACCGAGGAAGAAATCATCGCTGGCATCCGTAAGCAAACCATCGCTTGCAAAATGACTCCGGTATGCTGCGGCTCTTCTTACAAGAATAAAGGCGTTCAACCCATGCTGGACGCTGTAATCCAATTCATGCCCGCTCCTACTGATATCCCGAATATCAAAGGCGTAAATCCTGAAACCGGTGAAGAAGACGAGCGTCCGTCCTCCGACGATGCTCCGTTCGCAGCACTGGCCTTCAAGATTGCTACCGACCCCTTCGTTGGTAAGCTGGCATTCTTCCGCGTATACTCCGGTACCCTGACCTCTGGCTCTTATGTATATAACTCCAGCAAGGGTAAACGCGAGCGTATCGGTCGTATCCTGCAAATGCATGCTAACCACCGCGAAGAAATCGAAATGGTTTACTCCGGTGATATCGCAGCAGCTGTAGGTCTGAAGGACACCACCACTGGTGATACCCTCTGCGACGAAAAGAACGAAATCATTCTGGAATCCATGGTATTCCCTGAACCCGTTATCTCCGTTGCAGTTGAACCTAAAACTAAAGCAGACCAAGAAAAAATGGGTATTGCTTTGCAAAAACTGGCTGAAGAAGATCCCACCTTCCGCGTTCACACTGATCCCGAAACCTCCCAAACCATTATTTCCGGTATGGGCGAGCTTCACCTGGATATCATTGTTGACCGTCTGCTGCGTGAATTCAAAGTAGGCTGCACTGTTGGTAACCCGCAGGTTGCTTATCGCGAAACCATCCGCAAGGCTGTTAAAGCTGAAGGTAAATTTGTTCGTCAGTCCGGCGGTAAAGGCCAATATGGTCACTGCTGGTTGGAAATCACCCCGCGTGAACCTGGCGAAGGCTTCCTGTTCGAGAACAAGGTTGTTGGCGGCGCTATTCCTAAGGAATACATCGCTCCTATCGAAGCAGGCGTTAAGGAAGCTATGGAAAACGGCGTAGTTGCCGGTTATCCCATGGTTGACATCGCTGTAGCTGTATACGACGGTTCTTACCACGAAGTCGACTCTTCTGAAATGGCATTTAAGATTGCCGGCTCCATGGGCTTCAGAAGTGGTGCTGAAAAGGCTAACCCGGTTATCCTGGAACCCTACATGAAAGTAGAAATCACTGTTCCTGAAGAGTACATGGGCGATGTAATCGGCGACGTAAACTCTCGTCGTGGTCGCATCGAAGGTATGGAAGCTCGCAACGGTGCACAAGTAATTCATGCATTCGTTCCGCTGGCTGAAATGTTCGGTTATGCAACCGACCTGCGCAGCAAGACTCAAGGTCGTGGCAACTACTCTATGGAAGTTGACCACTACGAAGACGTTCCCAAGAACATTGCTGAAGCAATCATTGCTAAAAACAAAGGCACCAACTAAGCCTAGTTTTAAGAAACAACCTTAAGGAGGAAATTCACAATGGCAAAAGCTAAATATGAAAGAACTAAACCCCATCTGAATATCGGCACCATCGGTCACGTTGACCATGGCA
>JAUNWI010000011.1 GCA_030540395.1 Phascolarctobacterium sp. | reverse complement strand
AGACAAAATTGGTGGAGTCTGTCCTTTTGATTCCTACAGTAAACTGACGCGGCCTTGTGGCAACAAATTGCTTGATTAGAGTTTTTAACAGTGATATAATATTGGTACTTATAGAGTATATTAGTGTGTGAAAATAGCATTTTTAGAGTAAATTTTTCGATGAATGCTTGCTCAAGTAAAGGATAAGTGCATGTACGATTTACATTCCCATATTATTTGCGGCGTGGATGATGGGTCACCGGATGTGGAGACCTCCAGAGAGCTTTTAAAGATGGCGGCTGGCTGTGGCACAAGGCACATTATAGCCACTCCCCATGTGATAGAATTAAATAACTGTCCCTCCTGGCAGCGCATTACGGACGGCGTAGCCGAGCTAAAAACCGTGGCAGCGGAAGAAAAGCTGGATTTAGCTATTTATCCCGGAGCGGAGATTGAAATGAATTGGGACATTTTGGAGCTGTTTAGCGAAGGCAGCAGGGATTATTGCTTGGGTGGCAGTCATTACCTGTTGGTGGAGCTGCCGGCTATGACTATTCCTGATTATACAGAGGATTTTTGGTACGAGCTGCAGCTGAAGGGCATCTGCCCGGTGTTAGCTCATCCGGAGCGACATCAGGGCTTGATGGAGCAGCCTCAGCGCTTGCTGAAATGGATGCGCAGTGGTGTGCTGACCCAAATGAACGGAGGCAGCATTACAGGTCGCTTCGGGGCGCATGTAAAGCAGAACGCCGAGATGCTGCTCAAAAACGATGTGATTTGCTTTATTGGCAGTGATGCCCATCGGGTGAAGATTCGCAATACGGATTTGACCCATGCTAAGCAGCGCTTGGTAGAGCTGCTTGGCGCAGAAAAAGCAAAATTGCTTTGCGAGGTTAATCCTGCAAAGCTTTTGGCAGATCAAGAGCTGGTGCTCAAGCTGCCGCAAATGATAAAACCGGTAGAGAAGAAGAAAAAGGGCTTTTGGAGTAAGCTTTTTGGATAAGGAGAGAATTATGAAAAGATTATTGTTTTCCGCATTGCTGGCAGGTAGCCTGATGCTGCCGCTGGCAGGTACTCAGGCAGCGGAGCCTGCGGAGTACGTAATGTGTGGCGGCGATCAGCTGCAGCTGACTGTGTACAATCATCCTGATTTGAGCAGTCCGATTACCTCCAATGCTAATCCTTATATTGTGCGTCCTGACGGACGCTTGTCCATGCCCCTTATCGGAGATGTGGATGTTACTGGTAAGACTGTTTCCCAGGTCCAAAAGGAAATTACTGACAGACTCAGTGAATACATTGTGGACCCCATGGTAACCATCAATATCACCAAGCTTGGTACCACTAGAGTATATGTTCTGGGCGAAGTAAAGCGTCAGGGCATGTACGAGCTGGAAAAAAGTCACAACCTGTTAGATGCTTTGGCTAAGGCCGAAGGCTTTACTGAGGCCAGCGCCAAGAAGAAGGTCTTTGTCATCCGCCGTGGCGAGAAGGACGCATTCATGAAGGTCAACATCAACGCTTTGCTGACTAAGGGCGATACCTCCAAGAATATTACCCTGCAAGAGGGCGATTGCGTTTACCTGAGCAGCAATGGCAAGATCATCTTCCAAAAGGATATTCTGCCGTTCCTGAATGCTTGGTACATGGGTAGCGAAATTAGACAAAATAATAAGGATTAAGAGGAGTAGAAACGTGGACGAGCAAGAGATTACTATTGATTTACGTGATTTATGGCACGTATTACAAAAGAATATACGCACCATTAAAAAGGTAACCTGTGGCTTTGTGGCTGCTGCTGTGGTTTACCTGATTGTTGTGCCTCCGACCTATGAATCTGTAGCTTTGCTGCGCGTGAAGCAGCCTAAGGGCATTGGCAGCTCCATTTTGGAGTCCATGCCCATGGGCAATGCCATGGCTACTAAGCAGCTCATGAGCACCTATGCGGAAATTTTGAAGAGCCGCAGTGTAGTTGTGCCCGTTATCGAGGCTACTGAGGAAGCTAATGACGATGGCAAATATCCCCGTTATGAGGATTATTTGAAGTCCCGCGTAACCACTAACCCCTTTAAGGATACCGAAATTATGCAGGTCAGCGTTACTGCGAAAACTGCCGAGGATGCCCAAAAGGCTAACCAGCTTTTGGTTAATGGCTTTTTGTCCCGCCTGACCGAATTGGTACGTGGTGAGCAAAAGACCACTCGCCTCTTTATTGAAGAGCGCGTAAAGTCCTCCAAGCAGGAGCTGAATGATGCAGAAACCAAGCTGACCCAGTTCAAGAAGGAGAATAATGTGCTGTCTCCTGATAATCAGGTGAAGATGACCGCCGATAAGCTGACCATGGTGGATAAGCTGCGTGCCGAAAACCAGGTAGCTTTGGAGGCAGCCAAGTCTCGCAATGCTGCCGTGAGCCGTCAGCTGCAGAACAATACTGCCAGCGTTGCTGATAACAATGTTATCACCGCTTTGCAAAAGCAATTGGCGACCCTGGAAACCCAACGTATCAACTATCTTGATAAATATACCGAAAAGCATCCCAAGGTGCTGGAGGTTAATAAAGAAATCGCTGGTATTCGCCAAAGCCTGAATACGGAAATTGCTCGCATTGCGTCCTTGGAGACCTCCTCCACCAACATGGTGCATCAAGGTCTGTTGGCCGACAAATTCAAGAGCGAAGCCGAAATGAAGGTAGCCCAAAGCAATTTGAATACCATCAGCGAGCTGGAAGGTCGCTACAACGAGGACGTACAAAGATTGTCCGAAACTGAGCAGCAATATTTGAGCCTTTTGCGTGACTCCAAGGTTGCTCAGGAGATTTATGTAATGCTGGCCAAACGCTTGGAGGAAGCCAAGGTTGCTGAGGTAGCTGTATCCACCGAGGTACAGGTTGTGGATGCGCCCACGCTGCCGGAAAAACCCGTGAAGCCGAAAAAGGCTTTGACCTTGGTTTTGGCCTTCCTGTTAGGCCTCTTTGGCAGCAGCGGCTATGTTATCGCTCGCGAGCTGATGAACCGCACTATTAAGACTACTGATGATGTTTCCACCTATTTGGGATTGCCTGTTTTGGGCCAAGTGCCTAGCAGCGAATCCTTGAGTGAAGCACAGGAGACAGAAAATCTGAGCACCTGGCAGAAGATCTGGAGGGCAGTATGGAAGAAGTAACTTTAATTGCGAATTCGGATGCTAAATCTCCTGTGTCCGAAGCTTATAGAACTATTAGAACCAATATTAAATTTTCCAATATCGCCGGTCGGGAGCTAAAGACCATTATGCTGACCAGCGCCACTCCCAATGAGGGCAAGAGCACGACCGTTTCCAATCTGGCAGTGGTTATGGCTCAAGCCGGTCATAGCGTGGTGCTGTGTGACTGCGATTTTCGCAATCCCACCCAGCACAAAATCTTTAGCCTGCCCAACAAGGGCCTTTCCAACTGCATGGCTACGGGCAGCAATGTGATGGATATTATCCAACACACCTCCATCCCCAATCTGTATGTGTTGACCAGTGGTCCGGTGGCCCCCAATCCCTCCGAGCTTTTGGCCAGCCAAAATATGGTGGATATTTTTAAGGAGTTAAAGCAGCATTTTGATTATGTGCTGATTGATACTCCGCCCATTATGCCTGTTACCGATGCTGCTGTGGTGAGCGGTAAGGTGGATGGCACTATTTTGGTCATTGCTTCCGGAGCAGTGGCTCCTTCCGTGGCAGTGGAGGCTAAAACCCGCCTGGAGCAGGCTGGTGCTCATTTGTTGGGTGCAGTGCTGAACAAGGTTGATGTGGCTGCCAACAGCCATTATGGTTATGGCTATTACTACTATTATGGCCATGAGCATGATGGTTCACACGGGGGGGACAAATAGGCTATTGGAAGCTACGTAAATGGTAGCACTTTTATGGAGGATGAACAATGCAAAAGATTACGAAAGCAGTCATTCCTGCTGCTGGCTTAGGTACCCGCTTTTTGCCTGCCACCAAGGCCTGTCCCAAGGAAATGTTGCCAATTGTGGATAAGCCCACAATTCAATATATTATCGAAGAGGCGTTAGCCAGCGGTATCACCGATATTTTGATTGTCAGTGGCCGCACCAAAAGAGCTATTGAGGACCATTTTGACCGTAGCCCTGAGCTGGAAATGAATCTTGCAGAGCATGGCAAGCTTGACCTGCTCAAGCAGGTGAAGGACATTGCGGATATCAATATTCACTATATCCGTCAAAAGGAGCCCCGTGGCCTGGGTCACGCTATTTTGTGCGCTAAGGCCTTTGTGGGACACGAACCCTTTGCGGTGCTTTTGGGCGACGATGTTGTTTATAACGACGAGTATCCCTGCCTGCGTCAGCTGATGGATGTGTACGAAGCGACAGGTGGTAGCGTTTTAGGCTGCCAAACCGTGCCCAAGGAGAAGGTTTCTTCCTATGGCATTGTGGCTAGCACCCCTACGGACAAGGAGCGCATCTTCAAGGTTAATGATATGGTGGAGAAGCCTGCCGTTGAGGAAGCTCCCAGCCAATTGGCTGTGCTGGGACGCTACGTAATCATGCCGGAGATTTTCGAAATTCTGGAGCACACTGCGCCCGGTCGTGGTGGCGAAATTCAGCTCACCGACGCCTTGAAGGTTTTGGCTAAGCAGCAGGACATGCACGCTTATGACTTCATGGGTCGCCGCTATGACGTGGGCGACAAGCTGGGCTATTTGGAGGCCACCTGCGAATATGCTCTGCGCCGCGAAGATTTGCGTGAAAAATTTATGGACTATTTGCGTACTATCGTGTAAAATTAAAATGTATGTAGCTTGCGTGCGAAGGCTGCAGCTAAAGCTACAAAGACTCTGTTTTTATCACCGTCGATGCTGAGTGTCGGCGGTGTTATTTTTTAGCTAATAGTACTAGCAATAGGTATTTAATAGGCTTTGCTTGGCTTGACAGTGCATTAGTGCTATAATGATACTAGCAGAAAAGGAGGTTTTTGACTATGAGAAAGGATGCACCTATTGGCGTGCTGGATTCCGGCGTGGGCGGACTTTCGGTGCTGAAATGCCTGCACCAGCTGCTGCCCCATGAGGATTTTATATATGTTGGCGACACAGCCCGCACTCCCTATGGCACCAGACCGGAGCAGGAAATTCGCGGCTTTGTGGCGGAAATCATCGACTGGTTGGCGGCTCAGGGTGTAAAGGAGGTTGTAATAGCCTGCAACACACTCACCATGCTGGGCGTGGACAGCTTGAAGGGGGAGCACAAGTTCCCTGTGGTGGGCATGTCCAAGGGGGAGCAGCTGCTTTTGGTAGCTAGCAAGAAGAAAAAAATCGGCGTTTTCGCCACACCCTTCACCATCAGCACCGAGGCGCACAAAAAGGCTATTTTGGCAGCTGATCCCAAGGCGGAGGTTTATCCCATGGGCTGCGCCAAGTTCGTGCCCCTTATAGAGGGTGAACAGTTTGCAAGTCCAGAGCTGCCGGAGGCCATTGCCGAATATGCAGCACCCTTGAAGGCAGCGGGCGTGGACGCCTTGATTTTGTCCTGCACCCACTATCCCTTTATCAGGGAGCAGATTGAGGCTGAATTTGGTCCGGAGGTTACTGTTATTGACCCTGCGGAGGCCACTAGCCAGCTGGCTATCGAAGCTCTAGAGAAGGCAGGGCTCGCCAAGACTGAAGGTGTTGGCAGGGTGACCATCTGTGGCACTGCTGATATCGAGCGCGTGCAGCGTCTGGCCCAAAGAATGCTGCCGGTGGAGGCCTGTGACTTTAAAGAAATAGACCTACAGGTAAAATAAATTACAATATTTCGTAGGTAATTTGGAATACAGGCAGGAGATTTTTCTTTTTTGTCAAATGTACACATGTATTCAGATTATACAAAAATATTATAAAGAAAGGTGGTAGCTGTGGAAAAGCAGGGAGTTTTAAACAACAACAATATTGTGGGCTCGTCCCTAGTCCATAAGCTGTCCATGTTTGTGGTGCTTTTTGGCTTCTGGATGGTTTTGTCAGGCAGAACGGAAACAAAATTCATTGTGTATGGTCTTCTTACAGCCGCTGTAACAACCTGGGTTACTTATCCCTTGTTGTTGGTGCCCAATAAGGAGGGCAGCAAAAAATATTTTGTTTTTGGCGTTTCCATCCCCAAATTCATCATGTACTTTTTCTGGCTTATGTGGCAGCTGGTTTTAGCCAACATTGATGTCTTGCTAGCTACAACGGCTCAGGAACTGGACATCGACCCTAAGGTGGTGCGCTTCTACTTTAGAGCGGATAACCCCATGGCCTCTGTTGTCTTGGCCAACTCCATTACGCTGACTCCTGGTACGGTCACCATCAACGTTACCGATGATGGTCTGTACGAGATTCACGCCCTCACTAGGGGCGCGGCTGCCGGTGTATTGGATGGCTCCATGCAAAAGAAGGTCGCTGCTTTGTATGGAGAAAAATTTGATTTTGCTGTAGCGGAGGGAGAGGAATAATTATGAATGTTATCTTTTTTATCCTAATGATTTCCATTCTCTTTGTTATTGGTGCCATGCTGCAGCGTTTGTTTTATGGTCCCACGATTTATGACAGAATGAATGGCTTGGGCGTTATTGGTGCGGACACCATTTTGCTTTTGGTGCTCTTTGGCTATATTGACGGACGTCCGGATATGTACGTGGATATCGCCATTTCCTATGCCTTCTTAGGCTTCATTGGTTCTGTAATCGTAGCAAAATTCCTGGGAGGTAAAAATATATGATTGAAGCATTCGGTCTTAATTCTCTCAGAGAGCTTATTGCAGCAATCTTCATGCTGGGCGGCTTGGTTTTCTTCGTCGGCTCCGCTATTGGTATGCTGCGCTTGCCGGATTTTTATTCTAGAATTCATGCCTCTGGCAATAGTGAAACCTTGGGCTGCGCTTTGTCCTTCATTGGTCTGATGATTTATGAGGGACCCACCCTGACCGCAGTGAAGATGGCCTTTGCCTTCCTCATTGTTTTCATGGCTAACCCCATTGGTTCTCATATTTTGGGCAAGGCAGCCTATAAATCCGGCCATCCTGTGTGGACCCTGGAAACCAAGGGTGCCAAAAAGCTGGTGGGCCTGGAAAAGCAGGACCACAGTGCGGATGAGCCTGTAGGTCATATCAGACAGAAGGAGGATAAATAAGATGCAGATATACATTGTTGAAGCAGTATTATTGATTTTCCTGATTCTGATTACCTGTGCCGTAATCTTTTGTAAGGATATTTTAAGTGCGGCTATTATTTATAGCGGCTTTAGCTTCTGTGCCGTGCTGCTGTATTTGATGATGGGCTCTCCCGACGTGGCCTTCACCGAAGCAGTTATCGGTACCATTTCTACAATCTTCTTTGTAGCTTCTTTGAGAAAAATTGACAGGTGGTGTAAATAATGCGTGGCTTAGTTGCAGTTATTTTAGCAATTATGACGGGCATGTTTTGCTCCGTTGTAACCTATTTGCCGCAAATTGGCGATGCCAATGCGGCTCCTAACCAGCATGTTACCCCGACCTATATTTCCCGCAGTGCGGAGGATACAGGCTCCCCCAACATCGTAACCGGCGTCATCATTGACTATAGAGGCTTCGATACTATGTGGGAGACCTCGGTAATGTTCCTGGCAGGCTTGACCACCGTGCTGGTATTGACCAGCAATCCCGTTGGTCGTCGTCCTGAGGAGGAGCCGGAGGATCCGGAGGAAGGAGAGATTATCAAATGATGAAAGAACCATTTGGTGGCCTCATCCTTAATGTGGCCTTCCGTATGCTGGTGCCCTTTACCATCGTCTATGGAGTGTATGTACTCTGCTTAGGCGAGTTCTCTCCGGGTGGTGGCTTCCAGGCCGGTGCTTTGCTGGCCGTGGGCGTGCTCTTGGCGCGCTTGATTTTGGGCTTTGATACTAAGTTTAATGTGCTGGGAAAAACCTCCGTGGTTTTGGCTGGCTTGGGCACCTTCCTGTATGCATTTACCGGCTGGCTGACCTTGTTCGGCGGCGCGGACTATTTCCTGAACTATGATTATATGCCGATTGTGCTGGAGCCGAAGCATGAAATGCATGCTATGGGTATTTTCCTCATCGAAATCGGTGTTGCCATCTGCGTTATGATGACAATTATTAATCTGTTGGATGCAATCGTGAAAAGGGGTGAAGATGATGGAAGTGTTGAATGAGTTTTTAAAAACTAAAGGCATCTACTCCCTGGTTATGATTCTCTTTTTCTTAGGCGTGTATGGCATGGTTTTGAGCAAAAACTATATGAAGAAGCTCATGGCTATGAATGTTATGCAGGTTGCAGTTATTTTCTTCTACCTGTGCTTTGCCCAAAAGGACGGTGCGATGATTCCTATTCAAAACGGCATTACCACCGACCCCAATGCCTATATCAACCCCCTTCCTCATGGTCTGATGCTGACGGCCATCGTTGTTAGCCTTGGTACCACCGGCGTAGCCATTGCGCTCCTCATGCGCATTAAAGAAATTTATGGCTCTGTTGAGGAAGTCGAGGTATTGAGGAGGGCAAGTAAATGACACAGCATGCTCCAATATTTATCGTACTTCTGCCCTTGACAGCATCCCTTTTGTGTATGCTGTTTAGCCGCATTAAAAAAGAGCTGGGTGCCTGGATTGTGATGGCCTCCATCGTAGGTGCTTTCCTGAGTGCCTGCACCGTGCTGCAACGGGTTATCGCCACCGGCGGTAAGACTTGGCACTATTGGATGGGTGGCTGGCAGCCCCCTATCGGCATTGAATTTGCCCTCGACCCCTTGAACAGTGTACTGGCTGTGCTGGTAACCTTTATTTCCATGATGGTTGCTCTCTACAGCAAGCCCTTCGTCAAGGAAGAGGATTGGCTCCATGTGGGTGGTTACTACACCCTGTTCGGTCTTCTGACCGTGGGCCTGTGCGGCATGATTATTACAGGTGACGTTTTCAACCTGTACGTTTATCTGGAAATTATGTCCCTGTCCGGCTATGGCTTGATTTCCCTTGGTGGTAAAAAATCCATGCTGGCAGCCTTCCGTTACCTCTTAATCGGTACCATTGGTGCTTCCCTGTACCTGATGGGTGTTGGCTATCTGTACGCTCTCACCGGTACCCTGAACATGGCCGACCTGGCGCAAAGAGTTGTGCCCTTTGTTGGCACACCGCTTTTTGCTATTGCTGTGGCCTGCTTCATCATTGGCTTTGGTATTAAGATGGCGCTGTTCCCGCTGCACGGCTGGCAGCCCGATGCTTATACCTTTGCTCATCCCGGTGCAGCTGCCTTCATCGCAGGCTGCATGAGTAAGGCTCCTGCTTATGCTTTGATTCGCTTCATGTACTACATTTTCAAGGTTGACAGCCCTGTAATGCACAGTGCACTGAATGTTTTGGGTATTTTGGGTATCGCCGGTATCCTCATTGGCTCCATTATGGCCATGGCTCAATACGACTTCCGTCGTATGCTGGCTTACTCCTCCGTAGCCCAAATTGGCTACATCGCCATTGGTATGGCTATGGGCAATATGTACGGCTTCATCGGCGCTGTACTGCACATCATCAACCATGCCTTCATGAAATGCAGCCTGTTCCTGGTAATCGGTGGCGTTGAGCATCGCTTTGGCGAGGTTAACCTCTATCGCTTGGGTGGCCTTAACAAAAAGATGACCATCAGTACTATCACCGTGACCTTGGCTGCTTTGTCCATGATCGGTTTGCCGCCGACCGCGGGCTTCTTCAGTAAGTGGTACCTCATGATGGGTGCTTACACCGGACAGCAATATTTCTACATTGCTGTGCTGGTAGTCAGCTCCTTGCTGAACGCCATTTACTTCTTCCGTATCATTGAGCAGATGTTTGTACAACGCGAAGCCTCTCTCACCGAGGTACATCCTCACAAGGGTAAGCTGGGCCTGCCCTTTAGCATGGCACTGCCGATTTTCGTAATGGGCATTGGCATTCTGGTGCTGGGCTTCTACAGCGTGGACATTGTTACGGATATTATTAAATTAGGCTTGCCGGAGGTGTTCTTGAGATGACGATTATAGATTGCAGACCCTTTCTGGCAGTAGGTGTTTCCTTTGTTGCTGTTATTTTGATAGCCTTCAGCAGACGCTGGCCCAACCTGCGTGAAGCCTGGAGTGTTATCGCGTCCTTGCTGAAATTTGGTATTATCCTGTCCATGCTGCCCGCCGTCTTGGATGGCAATGTATACCAATGGACTTTGTGCCAAATCACTGATACCGTGGGCTTGACTCTGCGCACGGACCCGGCGGGCATGATTTTTGCTACGCTGGCCTCCATGCTATGGGTGCCTATGAACTTCTATTCCATCGGCTATATGCGCTGTAATCAGGAGCGCGAGCAGACCGGCTACTTTGCAGCCTTTGCTATGTGCATGAGCGCGGTAATGGGTATTGCCATGGCCGAGAACCTGTTGACCTTCTTTATTTTCTACGAGCTGCTGACCTTAGCAAGCTATCCCTTGGTACTGCATAAGCGTAACCAAGAAGCTTTGATGGCCAGCCGTAAATACTTGATTTATACCTTGATTTCCGGTCAGTTCTTCCTGGCTGGTGTTATCGCCGTTTACTGCATCAGCGGTACCATGAGCTTCACCGCTGGTGGTTTCTTGACCACCGACATGGCTCCCAAATGGGTGCTGCAGGCAGCCTTCGTGCTGATGATTTTGGCAGGCTCCGTAAAAGCAGCTGTTATGCCGTTGCATGGCTGGCTGCCGGCTGCAATGATTGCGCCGACTCCAGTATCCGCACTGCTGCATGCAGTAGCCGTTGTAAAGACCGGCGTTTTCGCCGTGCTGCGTATCATCGGCTTCGTTTTCGGTCCCAAGCTGCTTGCAGAAATTGGTGTGACCGACGTGCTCGCCTGGGCAGCTGCTACCAGTATTTTGGTGTCCTCCCTCATCGCACTGCGTCAGGACCATCTGAAACGCCGCTTGGCTTTTTCCACCATCGGTCAGCTGTCCTACATCGTTTTGGGTGCAGCGCTGATTTCTCCTATCAGCATTAAGGGTGCGTACCTGCATCTGGTTGCCCATGCGGTTATGAAGATTACTCTCTTTATGTGCGCGGGCCTGATTATCGCTCGTACCCATAGAAACAATATCAGTGAGCTTTGCGGCATCGGCAAAAAGCTACCGGTAACCATGGCCTGCTTTACCATAGCATCGTTAGGCATTGCCGGTGTGCCCTTCCTGGTAGGCTTCATCAGTAAGTGGAATCTGTGCTTGGGTGCATTGCAGGCAGGCAAGCCCTTGTACGTGCTGCTGTGGGTAGCCAGTGGTCTGTTGGCTGCTGCGTACTTGATTCCTGTTTCCCAAATGGCCTTCTTTGTAAAGGATCCGCAGGAAAAATTCCGTCAGTATGGTGAAATCAGCTACGCAATGCTGATTCCTATCTGCATTACCACTTTGATTGCGTTGATTTTGGGCTGCGTTCCCAATGTTTATCCGCACTTCTACGAATTGGCAACTATGGCCTCTAACGCTGTTTGCGCAGGCTGGCACGGGGGGTGGCTATAATGACTAAGAAAACAGTCTATATGCTTGTAGCTGTAGTTTTGGTGTTGGCAGCCGCTGCCGAAATCGCTGGTGTGCATATGCATGCTGCATCCTGGTGGCCCTTGCCCTTTGGCTACGACATTTTCTTCGGCTTTGTTGGTGCTTGGGTGCTGATCATCGTCTCCAAGCTGATTATGGCGCCGATTCTGCAGCGAGATAAGGATTATTACGATGATGATTTTGATGAAGATGGCAGAGGTGATGACTAATGACTGAATTAATGCTTCACCCCGGTCTGATTTTGTGGGTAGTGGGCATTGTGGCAATGCTTGCTCCCAAGTGTATCAGAAAATTCGTCCTGGCTTTAGGACCACTTGCTGCTGTCGGTGCAGCTCTGAAGCTGCCCATTGGTACGGAGTACACCTTAAACTTCGTCCATGACATCCAGCTCCATCTGATGTATGTTGACAAGCTGGCTTGGATTTTTGCCTTTATCTTTTCCGTGCTGGCTTTGGTGAGTGGCATTTATGCTGCCCATAACCCCAATAGAATGGAAGCGCTCTGCTCCATGGCTTATGCTGGCGGCGCCATTTGCGTGTGCCTGGCTAAGGATTGGCTGAGCTTCATCTTCTTCTGGGAATCTCTAGCAATTACTTCCCTGTTCCTGGTTTGGTGTAACCCCACTCATGAAGCACGGCGTGCCGGCTTCCGCTATATGCTGGTGCACATGCTGGGCGGCGGCATCCTCTTGGCAGGTATCTTCTGCATTTGGTACACTGGCCACGGTGATTTGATGATTCACAGCCTGACCAATCGCGTCCACGATTGGGCTTATTGGCTGGTAATGCTGGGTATGTTTATCAACGTGGCTATGCCCCCTGTAAATGCATGGCTGGTGGATGCATATTCCAACTCCACCCTCACCGGTGGCGTTTTCATGAGCTGCCTTACCACCAAGGTTGCAGTTTATGCTTTGATTAGAGTATATGCAGGCACCGAGCTCCTGATGTGGGGCGGCGTGCTGATGGCTCTGTATGGCGCATGCTACGCGATTATGGAAAACGATATGCGCAAGCTCCTTGCTCACCATATCATTTCCCAGACCGGCTTCATGGTTGCCGGTGCCGGTATCGGCACGGCCATGTCCATGAACGGCGCCACCGCCCATGCCTTCTGCGATATTCTCTTTAAATCCCTGCTCTTTATGTGTGCTGGTGCTGTTATTTATGCAACCGGCATCAAGCACATCAATAAGGTGGGCGGTATGGCGAAAAAGCTGCCGTTGGTTGCAGTTTGCTTCTTCTCCGCTGCCTTCTCCATTGCTGGCATTCCTGCCTTCAACGGCTTCATCAGTAAGAATATTACTGTTAACGCCGCAGCAGCTGCAGGCCAACCCATGGTCTTCACCTTGCTGGAGCTGGCTGCCATCGGTACCTTTTTGTCCATCCCGCTGAAGATGGGTTACTTCATCTTCCTGCGCAAGGACGACAAGGGTGCAGAGGTTATCAATCCGCTGCCCATTAACATGAAGATTGCCATGAGCATCAGCGGCTTCCTCTGCTTCCTGTATGGCGTATATCCCGATTTGCTGTATCGTCATCTCCCCTTTGAGATGACTCCGTACCAGCCCTTTACTGCGCCGCATCTGCTGCAGCCGGTGCAAATGCTGGGTATGGCCATGATTCCATTCATGATGTATTTGAAGAACATGGAGCCCCATACAGCAATCAGCTTGGATACTGATTGGTTCTATCGCAAGCCCTTTGCTGGCTTGGTTGGCAAGACCAGTGCCCTCCTGTGCGCCCTGTGCGGTGGCTTGGGCAATGCTTGGCAGGTGCTGTACGAAAAATTCATGGACTTGACTGCCAATCCCATGGACTTCCTGGATGCGAAGCCCTTCCGTAAACGCAGTCATTATAATCCGGAGAACTATCGTACCTCCATTGCCGACCCCATGATGATTACGCTTACTGTTTTAGTAAGCAGCATCGCATATTTCATCGCGACGATGCAATAGCATATTGTGTAAGACTAAGCGGACGCTGCGGCGTCCGCTTTTTGAGTGGTAAGCTATTGGATAAATTATAGTTTGTTAATTAGTTAAGGCGTTATCGCTCAAAGGTATACGCTTTTCGCTTGCGAAGGTTTAAGCAATCATGAAATTGAGTAATAAGTAAGCAGCAGGCGAGCTGTGATTTTTAGCAAATGAGTGGTTGGTACAATAGAAGCAAGAGTTTCGAAAACCTAAAGCTTTTTGCGAACAGATTGGACACCGCAGCTTCGTGATTGTACCCCACGAAATTTGCGTTATCCCCAAGGGGACAGCTCCCTGCACAAATTCTGCTGCGTGCGTGGCACTTGCACAATTTGGCGACTCGCTTGAGAAAATCACTGTGAGAATGATGCTTGCTTGTTACGAATTTCAAAGTTTTTCATTAAAACAAAACTTATATTTTGATAGACAATGCTGCAAAAAAGTGCTATATTACATACTATGCGTTAAATGAAAGGAGAGATGGCGATGCTCAAGGGGATTGTGTTAATCGTGTTGGCAGCAGCCTGTTGGGGCCTGGGCGGCGTAGCAGGACAATATTTGTTCCAATACCATCAGGTGGACGCAGTGTGGCTGGTTATGGTGCGCCAAATTGTGGCAGGTCTGTTGTTTTTGCTCTACACTGCAATTGTCATGCGCCATAATATCTTTACCATTATGCGGGAGCGTTTGCTGTCCCTTTTGTGCTTTTCCTTTGTGGGCATTTTGGGTGCGCAGCTTGGCTTTTACTATACGATTTCTCTGTGCAACGCTGCGACAGCTACAGTGCTGCAATATAGTGCTCCTATCTGGGTAATGGTCTATATGAGCTACAAGCATCGCTCCTGGCCCGAGGGTAGGGAATTAGTGGGCATTGTGGGCGCGTTAGTGGGCGTTTTTCTCATCGCTACCCATGGCAGCCTGACTAGCTTGGCTCTGTCCCCAGCTGCCATAACAATTGGCCTCTTGTCTGCCGTTTCCTACGCCTTTTATAGCATCCAACCAGTGGAGCTTTTAAAGCATTATCCTGCCACCGCTATTATCGGCTGGGGCCAGCTACTTTCCGGCTTAGCACTGCTTGCTGCTCGTAATCCCTTCGCACCTGCCGGTAGCTGGAATCTGCCCGCCTGCTTAGCCATGGCCTATCTTATCGCGGGGGCGACTATTGCCAGCTATGCACTGTATTTGGCAGGCTTAAAAATCGTTGGCTCCACCAAGGCCAGCCTTATTTCCTGCGCCGAGCCCTTGGCATCTATAATTGCCGTGGTGCTCTTGTTGGATACCAAGCTGGTTTTGCCGGACTATGTGGGCATGGCCTGCATCATTTTCACCGTGCTGTTGCTTTCTTTACCGAAGAAATAACAGATAATTTACCCTAAGTTCACAAAAAGTAGTACAGCATTTTAAGAAATGTGATACAATATATATAAGCTTAAAATGGAGGTGCCGCTATGACAACAGTAGAGTATAAGTATAAATATGGACACGGCTATAAAACCTTTGCTTTAAAAAAGGAGCATGTGCTGGACGAAATTAAAATTGCCGAGTTTCCGCCGTTGACGGATCTGAAGGCTGCTGTGCTTGATGCCATTTATCATCCCATTGCCAGCGAGCCCATTGATAAGCTGGTTAAGCCAGGCATGAAAATTGCCTTTATCTGCAACGACTCCACTCGCGTGGCCAATACCCATGATTTTATGCCGATTTTGGTGGATGAAATGAACAAGCTGGGCGTCAAGGATGAGGACATGAAGATTGTCTTTGCTTTGGGCACCCATCGCGCCATGAGCCACGAGGAAATGGTGGAGCAGGTGAGCGAGGGTGTTGCTGCCCGCCTCAAAATGTATAATAGTGATTGCAACAAGCATGAGGATTTTAACTATTTTGGTGCCACTTCCTTTGGCACTCCCGTGCTCATTAATAAATTGATTTGCGATGTGGATTTGGTCATCATGACAGGTACGGTTGTGTACCACTTCTTTAGCGGCTTCGGCGGTGGACGCAAGGCCGTGCTGCCCGGTGTGGCTGCCATGGAAACGGTACGTCGTAACCACAGCCTGATGATGAGCCCCAACTCCCAGCTGGGCAAGCTGGAGGGCAATCCAGTGTATGAGGACCAAATGGAGGGTGTGGCCCTCTTTGCCCAAAAGCATAGACTCTTCAACTTTAATGCGATTTTGGATGCTCAAAAGCGCTTTTTGAAGATTTTTGCCGGCGATTGGAAGGAGTCCCATCTGGAGGCCTGCCAATTTGTGGAGCAGGTTTATGGTGCGCCTATTAGCCAGCCTGCAGACATCGTTATTGCCAGCTGCGGCGGTTATCCTAAGGATATCAATATTTATCAGCTGCAAAAGACCATGGACAACGCCTGGTGCGCAGTGCGCGAGGGTGGCGTAGTTATCATCCTTGGTGAATGCGAGGAGGGCAGTGGCAGCGCTGCTTTGGAAAAGGCACTGCAGGAAAATCCTTCTCCCGACGCTATTAAAGAGGCTCTGGCTAAAAAGTTTGTCATCGGTGCTCACAAGGCCTTCGCCATCACGCGGCTTATGAAAAAGGCTAAGTTTATCCTTGTTTCCGCCTTGGATAAAAAGCTGGCCAAGGATTTGCTTTTTGAAGCTGTTGACGATGTGGACGAGGCTATCAAGCTGGCAGAAGAGTATGTAGGTCCTGACTACAAGATTCTGCTCATGCCCCAAGGCAGCCTGACCGTGCCTGTGCTCAAAAAATAATAAATTTTACTATATTTTCCCCTCGCTCCTGCTTGCCTTTTAAAACGAATTCAGATATAATTATAACGTTATGAAAAAAGTAAGAGATTAAAGGGGAGAGCTTGTTGAAGTTGGACATTGATTATAAGGCTATTGGCCTGAGAATAAAAGCTGCACGTACTCGCAAAGGATTTACTCAGGGGAATATAGCCCAATTAACCGGCTTGTCTACTCCGCATATTAGTAATATAGAAACCGGTAATACCAAGCTTGGCTTGCCTACAATTATTCATCTGGCTAATGTGCTGGATGTGTCCGTGGATGAGCTGCTTTGTGATAATATTCATCGCAGTGAGCAAATTTACTGCCACGAGCTGTCCGAGCTGTTGCAGGGCTGCAGCGTGGATGAGCTGCACATCATTTCTGAGCTGGCCAAGGTGATCAAAAAGGCTGGCATCAACAGCGCCAAAAAGGTGAGAAAGCGTCGGACGAAGGCTGAAATGGCAGCTGCGCGAGCAGCTGAAGAGACAGCCAAGGAGGACGCTGAAGCATAAAGCTTGGAAAAATATTTAAATCGCTCCTATAGCTCAGCTGGTAGAGCATCTCATTCGTAATGAGAGGGTCGCAGGTTCGAATCCTGTTGGGAGCTCCATAAACAACTCGCCCCTAGATTTTTCTAGGGGCTTTTTATTTTGTATTAAGGAAGTGCTAGAGGTGCGCAAGCTTTTAATTACAGGCTTTGACCCATTTGCCCACTATCAAATTAATCCTTCCTGGAAAGTAGTACAGGCTTTGCCGGAGCAGCTGGGAGATTTTGAAATTACGAAGCTTCTGCTGCCCAATATTTTTGGCTTGGCTGGGCGCATGTTGCTTGACAAAGCGACGGAGCTACGGCCCGATGTGATTTTGCTTACAGGTATGGACAGTGGCAGCGTGCATGTTCACGTAGATACTGTGGCTGTGAATCTAAGGGATGCGCTGGTGGAGGATAATCTGGGGCATAAGCCTTGGAATGAGCCGGTCATTGTTGGCGGTCCAGTTGCTTACATGTCAACCCTTCCTGCCCATGATATCGTACAGCAGCTGCAAAAAGAGCATTGCCCTGTACATTTGGGCTATACCACGGGCGGTTATGTGTGCAATGATATTTTTTATTTGGCTTGCCACCATTTTGAGGGCAGTAAAACCCAAGTAGGCTTTGTGCATGTACCCTTGCTGCCGGAAATGGTGTGGGACGAAAGCTTGGCGCTGCCACTGGAGCAGTCCCTTGCAGCCGTGCAGAGGATAATTCTTACCCTGTCTAGCTTGACTAGTCAAGAATAAGTTGCCAAGCCACTGTAAACTCCACGTAAAGTATGATATAATTTAGTATCATCTTTTGAGTGGAGTTTTTTTATGCGCAGAAAGGTTCTTTTCGGCTTTGATTATACGGATAGCGAATTTATTAAGCTGGTGCTGTACCTCTTTGTGGGCGGCACGGCGGCTCTTTTTGAGTGGGGTTTGTTTTATGTCTTTATTCACTATCTTTTAAATGGCTTGGGCTGGGGCGTAACAGCCATGACCATGACGGCCACCGCCATGGCCTTTTGCCTGTCCACGCTGTTTCATTATTTCCTGGGCAATATTTTGGTCTTTGACAGCGGCAGTCGTTATAAGCGCGGCAAGGAGCTAAGTCTTGTTTTTTTAGTGAGCGTTATGGGCTTAGTCTTCAATTTGCTGCTGATGTATGTTTTTGTAACTCTTTTAAGCTGGGAGCCCATGCTGAGCAAGGTGCTGACCAGCTGCATCGTGGTAGTGTGGAATTATCTTTCGCGCAAAAAATGGATTTTTAGGAGCTAAAAATGGCTATTACTTACGCTGAAGTAGATAAATTTAAAAAGATTGTCATCATCTATAATCGCAACAGTGGCAAGCAGCTTTTCGCCAGCATGATTATGAAAATCAACGAGATTTATAAACGGTTGAAGGATGAGCTGGGCTCTAAAACAGTGGAGCTGCGGGAAATTAAGCGCTTTGATGATATCCCAGCCATTGCCGAAGCATTACAAGCTGAGCAGGTGGATTGGGTTATCATTGCTGGCGGTGATGGCACAATTCGCGCTATGATTGAGCAGCTGGCTAATCGCAGGTTCCAGCCCTATATTAGCGTTTTTCCCGCAGGCACGGTGAATTTGGTTGCCAAGGAGCTTTTGATGAGTGGTGACCCGTATAAATGGGTGCGTCGCGTGCTCAAGGGCGTGGAGGTGCCTGTGTATTTGGGTCGAGCCAATGGGCATATATTCCTTACCGTAACCGGCATTGGCTTTGACTCCCTTGTTGTAGATAGTGTTACCGAAAAGGAAAAGAAGCTTTTGAATAAGCTTGCTTACGTGCTGCAGGGCACGGAGCTTATGCGTAAGGAAGTGCTCTTCAACAACTGGCGCTACCGATTTGAGGTACGCTTCGATGACGAAACAGAGTGGCACGAGGCTTCCTCCGTTATCGTGGGCAAGAGCCGTTATTATGCCGGTCGTTATAATTTGTTCCGGGGGGCTTCCTTGTCCACGCCGTGGCTTTACACAGCGCTGTTCACCGGCGCCAAGCGTGCCGACTTCATTCGCTATGCGGCTTGTATCGCCATGGAGGCTTTGGGCTTGGACAAGGATATAGTGGTGCGCAGGGCGAAGCGCTTAGAGATTCGCTGCAATGTGGAAGATTTTGCTGCGGAGCTGGATGGGGACGCCGTGACCAGTGCTCCCTTGAGCATCGAGCTGGAGGACGAGCCCATTAAATTTTTAGCTTAATGTGTATAGATGAGGGTATGATGCAAGTTGAGAAAGGAAATAAATAAGCTAGTGCTAGTGCTGTTCCTACTGGTGGCAGGGGCAGTGGAATGGAAGCTAGCCTATGATAATTTTGGCGCGTTGGACCCCATGCCGGTGGAGGAATTTGGCTTTGAAATCTTCAACCATCTTTTGCGGGATTGCCTTTTGGGACTCATCGTCTGGACCATGTATTTTCGACGCAAGCGTTTGCCGGACAGGTTGCGGCGTTATTTCCCGGTTGTAGTAATTGGCCTGCTCTATGTGGGCGTGGCCTGCTTCATGGTATATCAGCTGAGCCTGGACAAGGGCGCTCAAACCACCTTGGCCATTATCGCCGGCATTAATAACAATATTTTGCTGGTGCTCTTGGCTGCCATGTGCTATTATAAGTGGCCCAATGCTTTGTTGAAGGGCATTTACTTTGTGATGTACATCTTCACGGCCTTGACACTGCTTTTTGATGCCTTTTATTTTTGGCAGACCTCCATGCATGTGGAAAGTGTGCTCTTCCAAAACTTGAACCTATACGCCATCAAGGGTGTGCTGGCCACCATGAGCAACATTCTTTTGGCGGCCATTATCGGTGGCGTGGCCTTGATTTTACTGCTTTTTCAGGTGCCCAAGCCCAGCAAGCGTAAGCCCAACTTCGTGTGGTCCTTGTTGTGCGTGGCCATGTTAACCATCGGCCTCAACTTGGCGGATAAGCTGCTTTTGAGCGGTGGCATGTGGTGCGTGGAGGAGATTATTGGCAGTTATATTACTATTGAAAACGAAAAAACGCGGCTTATATACCGCAACATGCTGTCCGTGCCCATCAACATCAATTTCGTCAGCAAGGCTCTTTTTGATACGGATAAAATGGCCAGTGCCAAGCATGTGGAAATGCGTGAGCTGACGGATAAGGATAAGAAGACCCTGCACAAGCTGGGCATTGAGGTTCCAAAGCCTGCTGTGGCTAAAATTGCGCCCCAATACGATCGCGTGGTGCTCCTGATTTTAGAATCAATGCATCGGGATTATATCAATTATTACAACGAGAATATTCCCGAAAAGGCCACGCCCTATATGAATCAGCTAGTGATTCGTTATCCGCATTTGAATAAATATTATTCCTCGGCGGTGCCCACGACTCAGGGCCTCAACGCTACCTTCCGCTCCCATTTGATTATGGACAAGGATGTGCCGGGTAAGGGAACGCCTTCCCTGTTCCGTGTAGCGCAGGCTGCTGGCTACAGGGGCATTTTCATGAATGCCTCCAGCCAATATTATGCCAACGAGCTGAAGGAATATCCTGACCAATTTGGCATGCAGGAATATTTGGCCAAGGAGCAGCTGGAAAAATTTGGCTACACCGGCGCCAGTGGCTGGGGCTATCACAATGATGTGATGTATGAGCATACCCTGCGCATTTTGGAGGAGAATCGGGATAAAAAGCTGCTTTTGGTGACTAAAACTCTGGATATGCACCAGCCCTATCCTTATACGGGCTATCGCTGGGAGGAAATGCCTGAGGGTGTGCGCGATAATCCCAATGTGACGGTGCGAGGGGTGTATTGGGTGGATAAAACCCTGGAGCATTTCTTCACCGAAGCCGAAAAGCGGGGCCTGATGGATGAGCGGACACTGTTTTTGCTTACCAGTGACCACAATCCCCACAGCGGCGGCGAGTATACGAAGCTAGTGGAGAAGGCCAATGATAAGCTGAGCATTGCGCCCATTCCTTTGTTATTCATCAGCAAAAATTTGGTGCCGCTGGATGCATTGCGTACAAACGAATATGCTTCCCAAATCGATTTGGCGCCGACCCTGCTTTATCTTATGGGCTTGGATATTCCGGAAAAGTTTATGGGTCGCAACCTGCTGCAGCCTGCCAGAAATCCCTTTGCTTTGGGTTATTTTGGCGGCAAGGCCTTTTATTGGTCCGGCACGCAGCATTTTGTGGACCAGATGGATAATCCCACGCCCAATGATGATGAGGATGCTTTGAGCAACTACATTATCCATAATTATGGACTTTGGCATCAAAAAGAGTAAAGTTGGTCGCCATTTTGCTGAAATTTAACTGAAAATGTAAAAGTATAATGTATACAACGCCGGAGAGACTACAAATTCTCCGGCGTTTGATTTATAATATACTATCATACTATATTAAATTAAATGGAGGGGTATGGATTATGTTAATTTTAGGTTGTATCCTAGTGCTTATCACGTTGGCATTGTTGATCAAACGTTATGAAGCAAGAATGGTACTGATTGGTGCCGGTATTGTAATGTGTATTTGTGCGGGTAATCCCATGGCTTCCCTGAACGCCTTCGCAAAAGGCATGGGCAGCGGTATGATTTCCTCTGCTTGCTCCAGCATGGGCTTTGCGCTGGTAATGCGTTTCACTGGCTGCGACAAGCATTTAATCAACTTCCTAGCTAAAATTTTGACCAAGGTTAATATGCTGATTATTCCTGGCGTAGTTTTGGCTACTTATGCTGTTAACATTGCTCTGCCCAGTGCTGCAGGTACCTCTGCTGCTGCTGGCGCAATTTTTATTCCCATCATGATGGGTGCTGGCGTGCATCCCGCTATGGCTGCAGCTGCTGTGAAATGCGGCACCTATGGCAGCATGCTGAACCCGGGCCTGGCTCACAACCCGTTTGTAGCCAAAATTGCCGGTGTGGACGTTATGGACGTTATCGCTTTCCACTATCATGCTAATATTGCATCCTTGATTGTTGCTGCAATTGCTATTACCGCTATTGCCTTCATTACCAAAGAGAACAAGGGTCATGTGGTAGAAGGATTGGAAATGGAAGAAAACTTCAAAATCAATCCCTTGTACGCTCTGATGCCGATTGTTCCCATCGTTATCCTGCTGTTGGGCGCAACCAAGATTGTGCCGGCCTTCAAAATGGGCGTTGCTCAAGCAATGGTTATTGGCGCACTGCTGGCCTTGATTGTAACCAGAACCAATCCTGCTGCTTTGACCAAGAGCTTCTTCGATGGCATGGGCAAAGCATATGCTGATATCATTGGTATCATCCTGGCTGCCGGCGTGTTCGTAGCTGGCATGAATGCTATGGGTCTTGTTAAAGCATTCACCAATGCAATGCTGAACAACCCCGCTATCGTTAAGCTGTGCGCAGCTGTTGGTCCTTTCCTGCTGGGCGTTATCGTTGGCTCCGGCGATGCTGCAACCTTCGCCTTCAACGAAGCAATCACTCCCCATGCAGCAGAATTTGGCATGACTCCTGTACAAATGGGCTCCATGGCAACCTTGGGCGGTACCCTTGGTCGTACCATGTCTCCTATCGCAGGCGCAACCATTATCGTAGCAGGTATTGCTGGTGTTAACCCCATGGAAATTGCTAAGAGAAACACCATCCCCATGATTCTGGCTATGATCGTTGGTATGTTCATTCTGGCTATGTAATTTGTAGAAAAAGTTTTGAGGACAATACATGAAAAAAGTATCTATTGCATTAACTGGTGACTCTTTTATTACGCAACGTTTGCCTAGAGATGCAAAATTTGCAGCTTTACGCGAATTTTTGAGCAAGCACGATGTACGCTTCACCAATTTTGAAATTCTGCTCCATGACTTTGAGGTTTATCCGGCTCCTGTTAGCGGTGGTACCTGGGCTGTGGCCCGTCCGGCAGTGCTGCAGGATTTGAAGGATTTGAGCTTTAATATGTTCACTTGGGCCAACAACCACACCATTGACTGGAATTTGGGCGGCATTTTGACGACCATGAAGCATTTGGACGACAATGGTTGCTTGCATGCCGGCGTTGGCCGCAATCTGGAAGAGGCTTGCCAGCCTAAATATCTTGACACTCCCAATGGCCGCGTGGCAATTATCGGCGTTACCTCCACCATGAATGAGTGGGGTATGGCCAGCAATCCGCGCCGCGATGTACTGGGACGTCCCGGTGCTAACGTGCTGCGTTACCAAGCAATTCACAAGGTTAAGCCCGCTGAGCTGGAAGCACTGAAGCAAATCGTTGAGCAAACTGAGGTTAACGCCAATCGTCTGCTGAATGAAAAGGAAGGCTTCACCAAACCGCTGACCGGCGGCTATCTGATTGGCAATATTCGCTTTGAGGCTTCCGATACTCCTGGTACTGAAACCAAGATGAATGCCAAGGATGCTGCTCGCATTGTGCGTGCCATCAAGGAGGCTAAGCGTCAAGCTAATATTGTCCTCGTGAGCCATCACAGCCACGAGCGCAAGGGCTTGGACAAGCATTTGCCGGCAGATTTCGCTCGGGACTTTGCCAAGCTGTGCATCGATAGCGGTGCTGATGCCTTTGTAGGCCATGGTCCTCATATTTGGCGTGGCATTGAAATCTATAATGGTCATCCTATTTTCTACAGCTTGGGTGACTTTATCTTCCAAAACGACTGCGTAGAACGTCAGCCGACTGAGTTCTATGACCTTTATGATTTAGGAGCTGATAATACTGTGGCTGATGGCCTTGATGCTCGCAGTGCCAACGATACCCGTGGCCTGGCTGTGGACCACCAATGCTATGAATCTGCGATTGCTTCCTTTGTTATTGAAGAGGGCAAGATTAGTCGCATTGAGCTGCATCCCTTGGAGTTGAACTTTAAGGCTGGCCGCGCGTTGCGCGGACGCCCCGGCTTCGCCGACAGGGAAACTGCTAACAGAGTGCTGCAGGAAATCAGCGAGCTGTCCGCTCCCTATGGCACTACCATCACCAACGACAACGGTATTGGTATTATCGAAATTAAATAGTGTTTTCTCTTTTAGCCACCGTTAGTTTTATGCTAGCGGTGGTTTTTATATTGTATGTAAACGCTCAAAGGTATACCTGCTTAGTACAATAGATAGAAATGAAAAAGAAAAGCTTAAGGAATGGCTCCCCTCGGGGGGAGCTGCCGCCTCCGAACAAAAGCTATTCATCTGGCGAAGATGCGGCTGAGAGGGGTGACTACGAACCTTTAGGCTTGGCGTCTCCCCTCTCAGTCATCCGCATTTATTGTGTTTTGCAATATCAGTTACTGCGCGGAATGACAGCTCCCCCCTAGGGGAGCCTCTCTAAGAGCTTTTTTGCCGCATTCTTGCCTCCGCCACTTCCCAGGTATACGCTTTTCGCTTGTGAAGTATGCATGAAATTGCGTAATAAGTAAGCAGCAGGCGAGCTGTGATTTTTAGCAAATGAGTGGCTGGTACAATAGAAGCAAGTGTTTCGAAAACCTAAAGCTTTTTGCGAACAGATTGGACACCGCAGCTTCGTGATTGTACCCCACGAAATTTGCGTTAAGAAAATCACCGCGAGCATGCTGCTTACTTATTACGCAATTGATATTTTTGTTTGCTTCCAACGGTAGATAAGGTATAATATACTGTGGAGGAAAATGTATGGACATCAACACATTTATAGATAAATTGCAAAGCTACCAAAGCGAGAACGTTTTCAACCCGTGGCGGGACTTCGACCATGCCACGGAAATCGGGCCGGAGGCCCCGGAAATTCGCCGCAAGAACTTGCGGCGCTATTTGGCGCTGCGCGAGAACGCCCACTATCTCTTCATTGCGGAGGCCTTGGGCTATCAGGGCGGGCACTTTAGCGGCGTTGCCATCACCTCGGAGCGCATATTTTTAGGGCAGCACAAGGACGTGCGGCCCGAGAGTGTGCTGGGCGAGTGGAGCTATGAACGCACTAGCAATCCTGCTAGTGCGCTGCTCAACGCAACGCAAAAGGCCAAGGGCTTCAACGAGCCCACGGATACCGTGGTTTGGAGCACGCTGCAAAACCACGGCGTGGCGGCCTTCGATGTCATTTTGTGGAATATCTTCCCCTGGCATCCCCATAAGGCGGGCAACCTGCTCACCAATCGCACGCCCTCCACGCCGGAGCTGGATGTGGGTGTAGAATTTGCCAAAATGCTGCTGGAGCTGGTGCCCAGCATGCAGATTGTGGCCATTGGCCAAAAGGCGGCGGATACCTTGGGACGCTACGGCATTGCCTGTAAGGCAGTGCGCCACCCATCCATGGGTGGCGCGGAGATTTTCAGAGCACAGGTAGCGGAGCTGTTTAAAGGTAAAGAGTAAGGATAAGGTAGCTCAGTGCAAAGTTGTGCGAGCGCTACAGATAGGTCAGGCTAGAGTAATGTAAGTGTAAGTGAAAAGCTTAGTATGTAAGTATGAGCGTGATGCAAAAGTAGCTGGGAGGTGTGGCTGATGGATGTAGAAAAACAAAATAATACAACTGAGCAGCCCACAGCTGTGGCTCCTGCGGAGCACTACATCACTAGGGAGCAGGCCCTCAACGTAGCCTTGAACATTGGCAAGGTGCTCTTAAAAAGTGGTGCGGAAACCTCCCGGGTGGAGGACACGATTACGCGCTTTTGTCGCAGCTTTGGCTACCACGATGTCAATGTCTTTGCCACGCCGACCATGATTATCATCGGCGATGAAACCACGGCCAACGCTTCCTTAATGTGTCGCATTCGCTATCGCAGTAATAATTTAAGCAATGTGAAGGCTGTTAACGATTTTTCCTATGGCCTTAAGCCTGAAAGCTTTGACTATGACGAGGCCATGGCCTTTTTGCATCATCTGTTGCAAAAGCAGCCTCCCTATGGCAAGTGGACTGTGTGCCTGGCTTCGGCCCTTTGCTCCGCTGCCTTCGCCAGCATGCTGGGTGGCAATAGCCATGACTTTTGCGCCGCCTTTGTTACCGGCGGCTTAGCCATGACCCTTTTGTGCCAGCTCACTAGCTACAGCTTGGGTGCCTTTTGGGAAAACACCGTGGCTGGCGCTGCCATTGGTGCCTTGGCCATTTTTTGTTGCTCTATCAGCGTGCAGTGTACGCGTACCAATATCATCGTAGGCTCCCTGATGCCCTTTTTGCCGGGCTTGGCCTTTACCAACGGTCTGCGCGACTATTTGAGCGGTGATTTGATTAGCGGCAACAGCCGCATCGCCGAGGCGCTGCTCTTTGCCGTTTCCATCGCCTTCGGCTTGGCCTTTACGCTTTTAGTATGGTATCGTTGGGGCTGGGAGCTTTGGCCAACGCCAAGATGATTATTTTTCCAAAAAGGTAGGAGGCAGGCATGATTCTTTTAAACTATCCCGAAGCCTTTGTTTTTGCCATGCTATCCACCATGGCCTTTGGGATTATCTTTCAGGCTCCCCGCCGCTCGCTGCCCCTGTGCGGCGTGGTGGGTGCTGTGGGCTGGCTAGTATATATATATTTACGCAATGGGGCGGAGCTGGACTCCTTTTACGCTAATTTGGCAGCGGCGCTGGCCGTGGCCCTGCTTAGCGAGCTCGCCGCCAGAGCAGTAAAAGCACCGGTGACTGTTTTCGTCATTCCCGGCATCTTTCCCATTGTGCCGGGCTTAGCCATGTACAATGGCATGACCATGATTATCGAAAAGCAGTACGATGTGGGCATGTCCCTGCTGCTGCAGGCCGGCATGGATGCTTCAGCCATTGCGCTGGGCATCATGTTCATCGGCAGTTTATTTAGAGTAATTAAAATCAAACGCGAAAGGAGCCACAAGCATGGATGAAATGCAAGCACAGAATATGGAAAAATCCATGACCAGGGAGCAAATCCTCGAGGTGGCTCTCAATATGGGCGAAGCGCTTTTGAAAAGTGGTGCGGAAACCTCCCGTGTGGAGGATACGATTATGCGCTTTTGCCAAAACTGTGGCTATCACGAGATCAATGTTTTCGTTACGCCCACGGTCATTTTGCTGGGTGACAAATCGGCTCCCAATTCCACCATGATGAGCCGCATTCGCAACCGCAGCACCAATCTGACCAATATTAGCGAAATCAACGATTTTTCCTATGACATCAGCAAAATGCCTGTGGATTACCCCACGGCCATGAGCAAGCTGCAAAATTTTCTGCACCGTCGTCCGCCCTATGGCAAATGGACGCTGTGCCTTGCTTCAGCCATTTGCTCCGCCACCTTTGCGGGTATGCTGGGTGGCAACAGCCACGATTTTATGGCAGCCTTTGTGACAGGTGGCCTGGCCATGGTGCTTTTAAAGCAGCTGGGTGGCTATCGCCCCAGTGCCTTTTGGGAAAATGCCCTAGCCGGTGCAGCCATTGGCGCCTGCACCATTTTATGCTGCGCCATCAGCGTGCAATGCACCAAAACCAATATCATCGTAGGCTCGCTGATGCCCTTTGTGCCCGGTGTGGCCTGCACCAACGGTCTGCGTGACTACATGGCAGGGGACCTGGTCAGCGGCAATAGTCGCATTGCCGAGGCCTTGCTCTTTGCGATTTCCATCGCTATCGGCCTGGCCTTTAGCTTATTACTTTGGTATCACTGGGGGTGGGATTTATGGGTCGACAAATAAAGGACTATAAATGCACTGCTTCCTGCTCAAGGGAGGTGCCCTCATGCCGATAGATTATTTTAGCGCCTTGGCCTTTTCCTTTTCCACCACCATTGCCTTTGCGGTGCTGCTGCAGGCACCGCGCAAGACACTGCCCATTAGCGGCATTATCGGTGCCGTGGGCTGGGTGGTTTTCCTGTATGTGCGCAAGGAGCTAGGTGCCAGCTCCTTTTATGCCAATATTTGTGCTACGCTGATTTTAGCCTTGCTCAGCGAGCTGGCCGCCCGCATATTTAAAAAGCCGGCCACTGTGTTTGTCATTCCCGGTATCTTTCCCATTGTGCCGGGCCTTGGAATGTATAACGGCATGGCCCAGCTTATCGAAAACAAATATGACCCGGGCATCAACATCCTTTTGACCGCAGGCCTTGACGCGGCGGCCATTGCCTTGGGCATTATGTTCACAGGCAGCTTCTTCCGCGTGCTCAAAATCAGTGCTGAGCGCAAGCGCTTTTTACAGCTTTTGGGCAAGGACAAGCAACAATAGTGCGAGGTTTTTACTGCGTTTGGCAAAGGGTACTGACGCAGCAAGAGCTATTTTATCTTTTATATAACGAGAAATGAGGGGAATATGGGTCTCTTAGAATTACTTTTACTTTCAGTGAGCTTGGCCATGGATGCCTTTGCCGTGTCCATTTGCGGCAGCATGGTGCTCACTCCTGCCGACAGAACGGCGGGAGCGTTACGCTTTGGCATCTGGTTTGGCTTCTTCCAGTTTTTGATGCCGATTATCGGCTATTTTGGAGCGATTTCCTTTATCGATTACATCACGGCCTATGACCACTGGCTGGCCTTCGCCCTTTTGCTGTATTTGGGCGTGAACATGATTCGTGAGGCCAAGGAGGCCTGCAGCGTCAAGCACAGCTATACCACCAAGGAAATGGCGGTACTGGCCATTGCAACCAGCATTGACGCCTTGGCTGTGGGTATTAGTCTGGCCTTTTTAAATACCAATATTTGGCTGGCCTCCACGCTGATAGGCGTGGTCACCTTCGCCATTGCCACCTTCGGTGGCATGGCGGGCTTTCGCTTGGGCTCAGCCGTGGGCAAAAATGCTAACATCATCGGTGGCTTGGTTTTGATTGCCATTGGCATCAAAATCGTTTTGGAGCACACTGGTTTTATCTAAAGCAAGCTGGTGGCTGTGCTTTTACAGGGCAGCCAAACGGCGCATAGTGCATGAACAAAGGAGGCACAAACATGATTACAGTGAATAAAGAACGCATGCTGGCAGAATTTAAGGAGATTGTGGCTATTCCCTGCCACACCCTCAAGGAGCGTCCTGTTTTTGACTATCTTAAGGCCAAGCTGGAGGGCTTGGGCTTTACTGTGGAGGAGGATGACGCAGGCCAGCAATTGGGCGGCAACTGCGGCAATTTGTGGGCCTTTTTGCCGGGCACCAAGGCTGGTGCTACGGCAGTGCTGCTTTCTGCCCATATGGACGGCGTGGAGCCCTGCGGTGGCACCACTGTGGTGCAAAAGGACGGCGTGCTCTATAGCGATGGCACTACCATTTTAGGCGGCGATGACAAGAGCGGCGTGGTAGGCATTTTGGAGGGCCTGCGCCTACTGGCGGAAAGCGGCGCGCCTCACGGCGATATCCAAATTCTCTTCACCATTGCAGAAGAGGGTGGCGTCAACGGCTCCCGCTGCATGGATAAGTCCCGCCTGCGCGCCGACGTGGGCTACGCCCTGGACGGCGAGGGCGCACCTGGTGAAATCGTAGTGGGCGCGCCGGGGCAATATCGCTATACTATCGAGGTCTATGGCAAAAAGGCCCATGGCGGCATCGAGCCGGAAAAGGGCATCAACGCTGTCATGATTGCGGCCAAGGCCTTGGCTGACGTAAAGCGCTACGGTCGCATTGACGAGGAAACCACTGCCAATATCGGCATTATTGCCGGCGGCGTGGCTACCAACGTGGTACCTGATTTGGTAACCATTCAGGGTGACGCCCGCAGCCGCAACAACGACAAGCTGGCTGCTATTCGTGATGAAATCGTCAACACCATTGTGGAAAGCGCCGAAAAATATGGTGCCAAGGCAGTGGCCAACGTGGAGCACAAATACAGCTCCTTCCTAGTTGAGGAAGATAGCCCTGTGGTGGAGCTGGCGAAGAAGGCCTGCGCTGCCCATGGCTTTACTCCCGATGTAACGTTGACCGGCGGTGGCAGTGATGCCAACTTTATCAATGCTGCCGGTGTACCCTGCGTGATTTTAGGCACAGGCATGGCCAACGTGCATACGGTGGAGGAATTCCTGAAGGAAGAGGACCTTTACAATTCCGCCCTCATGGTGTACGGCATTTTGGTGGCTGCGGCAGAATAAATATAAACACTTGTTTCGAGTAACGTTTCGTTACCCCAAGCACAAAAAGCACACTACTAAGAGTAAAAACTCGTTAGTAGTGTGCTTTAGCATTTATAGCACTGTTCGGTTCAAGATAAGCTTAATCCATCACTCCTGCTTTTGGGGCTTATCCGCGTCTAGCTCCTGCAACAGTCTGTCCAAGGCGCTATCAGGAGCATCCTCCGAGGGCAGGAGCATGTCCTCCGGGTCCTGAATAACCTCCACCTTCAGCTCCACCCCAAAGGCCTTTTTGAACCAGGACATGTGGTCCTGGAGCTGGTGCATTTCGATGGTGGGAATGTGCTCGGAGTGAATGGTGAGCAGGGCGTTCTTTTTATTGAAGCTGGGGGTCAGTGTGTGCACCATGCGCATTTCGGAGTAATCCAGACTTTCGGCCAGTGCCAAAAGCAGGGACAGCTTGTTGATGAGCTTCCAGTTGCTTTCCGTCAGCATTTCTTTATAAAAGCGTGATTTAAAGTAGTTTTTGGAAATGCCATTATGCCAGCCGGCAATGGCGCTGGTAATAATTTGCTCCTTGTGGGTGAGGCCAAAAAGCTTGGCATTCTGAATCATGTAGGCGCTGTGGCGAGCATGGCTGTAAAAGTTGATGGTAATGCCGATATCGTGGAGCAGTGCTGCTGTCTCCAGCAGGCGGCGGTAGCTCTTGCGCACCTTGTGCAGCTCCATCCAACCATCGAACATGGCCAGGGCCAGCTTGGTAATATGCCGCGCATGGGCAGTATCCGCTTCGAAAAGACTCAGAGTGTTTTCCCGGCTGCGCTCCAAAATATTCTTAGCAATGAGGGGAACGTTATTGGACTTGGAATAGTAATCGTAAAAAAGACCCTCGCGCAGGCCGCAGCCGCTGGTGATGAGCTTTTTGGCGCCGGTGGCCTCCAAAAGACAGCTAATAATGCTGCTGCCGGCCAAAATAATATCGCTACGCTCGGAGCTAAGACCGGAAATTTTTTTGCGCTGCTCGAGATTGGTCAGGCGCAGTTTATTGAAAAAGCTACGGAAGGTTTGCACAGGATAAGCATAATTATGGATTTTGGTAGCAGGATATTTTTTGGCACGCTGAATAATCTTGGCTACAGTACGGGCCGTGCCACCAACACCAATGAGGGGCAGGTTGTTCTGCTTGAGCCAGGGATATTGGTTCAGACGGCTCATGACAAAGGCGCTCACATCATTATAAACATTGGGGGGCATTTCGTTGCGAATATTGAACATACCCGTAGTATTCACGGCGCCCAGGGGCAGGGAAACGCTCTCCAAAATCTTGCGGTTCTTGAACAAAATCAGCTCCGTGCTGCCACCGCCCAAGTCGAAGATAATGCCATTTTTCACGTCCAAGGTATTGATAACGCCCAAGTAGCTGATGTACGCCTCCGTTTTGCCAGAAATAATGTGAAGCTGAATGCCGGTCTCCTCCGCCACCTTGGCTACCAGCTCGGCGCCATTGGTCGCATTACGAATGGCTGCTGTAGCCACCGCAATGGTCTTATCAGCCTGATAAACCTTGCACATATGGGCGAAGCTGCGCATGGTGTCAATGGTGCAGGTGAAGGCTTCCTCGGTCAATAGGTTTTGCCCATCCACCTTTTGGCTTAAGCGCAGTGCTTCCTTTTGGTTGTAGACCATGTTATAGGCCCCGTTTTTGTAGATATGACTGACAACCAGGCGCGCCGAGTTGGAGCCGATATCTATGATTGCTATTCTCTGCATATTCCTTCTCCTCCAAGTAATTTAAAATTACTTAAGTATTATATTACCCACAAAAACCAAAATTCCTGCGTTGAAACTTAAAATCCGTGTAAAATTGTCAAATTTATGTAAGAACGCAGGACTTTTCCGCTGTAAATAGAATACTATATATATAATAATTTTGGAGGCGCTGACCATGAAACGCAAATCACATACTACCTTTGCCGCCATTCATCTGGGCTCTGAAAAGATCAGTATGCAGATTACAGAGTATCGCAATCTTGATAAGTATAAAGTTATCGAACGTGTAAGTCGACGGATTCGCCTAGGTGAGGCAACCTTTAAAAATAAAATTATTCCCTTTGAGCTTGTTTCGGAAATCTGCGAGATTTTGCAGGGCTTTAAACGCCTGATGGTGGAATACGGGGTGGAGGAATACAAGCTGCAGGCTACCACCGCCGTGCGGGAGGCCAGCAACCAAATCTTTCTTTTGGACCAAATTTATAGCAAAACCGGCCTGGAGGTCGAGGTTGTGGATATGCCCAAGGAAATTTACACCAAATTTGTGGCCATTCGTCAAACCTTGAAGAATGCCAAAATCAGCAGTGAGCGTGAGGGCATGCTGATGATGGATATTTCCAGCGGGGGCCTGGGCGTGACCTTGGTGCAGGATGAGCAGATTCGCTACCAGGAAAACTTCCATGTGGGCATTATCCGCATCAAGGAAAGCTTTGACCGCAACCGCCGGGAGAGCATCCATTTTAACAAGGCTTTGACGGAGTTTTTGAGCAGCACCATCGGCCCTGTGCGCCAGGAGCTGAAGCAAAGCAGCGTGCAATATTTGGTACTGTCCGGCACGGAAACGGAGCTGCTGTTGCGCATGCTGGGCCTGGATGAGGGCCAAATGGTGCATCGCATCAAGGCCGAGGACTTCCACAACTTCTTTGCCAAAATGCGGCGTATGAACCTGCCCCAGCTCATCAGTGCCTATAATATTCCTGAGCATGTGGCGGAGCTGGCCTTGCCAACGGTGCTTTTGTACGAGCAGCTGCTGCATCTTTTGCCGGCTCAGGAAATCGTCATCACCGGCGACAGCTTTATTGATGGTATGCAGCTTTTGCATATTGGTCGCAAAACCAATCTGGCCCTGTGCAAGGAATGGGAGCAGGAGCTCATCAGCCTTTTCCATTGCATCGGCCAACGTTATTTATACGACAAGCACCATGTCCAACAGGTGGAGCGCTTGGCCGTGACGATTTTCGAGGCCATTGCCAAATATTACAGCATGGGTGAGTACGAGCGCCTGCTTTTGCGTGCTACCTGCATTCTCCATGATATAGGCAAATATATCTGCATGCGCAGCCATTCCTTGTATACCTATCAGCTGATTAGCTCCACGGATATACTGGGCCTTAGCGATAGGGATAAGCAGATTGTGGCCTTGGCTTCCTACTACCACGCCAACAAGCTCTTTGACCAAAGCAAGCCTCTGGCGCCCAAGGTGCCCCGGGATATGGTGGCCGTGGTGGCCAAGCTGGCTGCTATTGTGCGCCTGGCGGATGCCTTGGATCGCAGCTATCTGCAAAAGATTCGCAGCTGTAACGTAACGCTGAAGGATAACAAGCTTAAGATTCAGGCCGTCAGCAAAACGGATTTGGCCTTGGAAATGTGGACCTTTGAGGATAAGTCCTCCTTCTTTGAGGAGGTTTATGGTATTAAGCCGATTTTAGAACGGGTGGATAAATAATGAAAAAGCTAGAATTAAATAAACCGGAATACTTTTATAATCGCGAGCTGAGCTGGCTGAAGTTCAACCTGCGTGTTTTAAAGGAGGCCATGTTCAAGGAAGCGCCCCTTTTGGAAAGGCTCAAGTTTATCGCCATTTCCGCCTCCAATTTGGATGAATTCTTTATGGTGCGGGTGGCCGGCCTGTGGAACAGCTTGGACAACGGTGTGGAAAAGGTGGATGCTACGGGCCTATCCGTCAAGGAGCAGCTGGAGGCCATCTCTGAATCTGCCCACGAGCAAATTCGTACCCAAACCAAGTATTTGATGGCCCTTTTGGGCGAAATGGATGGAGTGGGGCTGCATTTTCGGCGGGTGGAAAACCTCACGGAAATGGGCAAGGATTGGCTGGAGGAGTATTATCGCGAGGTCATTTATCCTGTTTTGACCCCCATGGCGGTGGATGCTTCCCGTCCCTTCCCTTTTTTGGCCAACAAAACGCAAAATTTGGCTGTGGAGCTGATTAAGTCCGACGGCGAACACAGCATGGGCCTTATTCAGGTGCCCTCCGTTTTGGACCGTATTTTGGAGGTGCCCCCAGAGGAAAGGCGCACCTTCGTCTTTTTGGAGGACATTATTGCCAGCCATTGTCAGGATTTGTTCAAGGGCTGCCAAATTTTGGATGTGGTGCCCTTTAGGGTTACCCGCGACAGTGATTTGGATTTAGAGGAAGAGGACAGCGTGGACCTGCTGAAGGAGGTGGAGGAGTCCCTGCGCAAGCGTAAGCGCGGCGCTGCGGTGCGTTTGGAAATTTTCAAGACCAACAACAGCCGCATCAAGAAGTTCTTGGAAGAAAATCTCGACGTCAGCGATTTGGAAATCTACGAAATCAACGGGCCCTTGGACCCCACCTGCTTCTTTAAGTTTACCGGTCTCAAGGGCATGTGGCCCTGGCTCCACGAGCCCTTTGTGCCCCAGCGCCCCTTGGAGCTGCCCGATGACAGCGATTTGTTCGCCGCTATTCGCCAAAACGATATCCTTTTGCACCATCCTTATGAAAGCTTCGACCCGGTGGTGAAGCTAGTCAGCGATGCTGCCGACGACCCCAAGGTGTTGGCTATCAAGCAAACCCTGTACCGCGTCAGCGGCAACAGTCCCATTGTTGCCGCCCTGGCCCGCGCTGCGGAAAATGGCAAGCAGGTTACGGTTTTGGTGGAATTAAAGGCACGTTTTGACGAGGAGAATAATATCCTCTGGGCTCGCCGCTTGGAAAAGGCTGGCTGCCATGTAATTTACGGCCTGGTAGGCCTCAAGACCCACGCCAAAATCATCCTCATTGTGCGCAAGGAGGACAACGGCATCAAGCGTTATGTGCATCTGGGCACGGGCAACTACAACGACAGCACTGCCAAGCTTTATACGGACCTTGGCCTAATGACGGCCAATGACGAATTTGGCATTGATGCTTCCGCCTTTTTTAACCTGCTCAGCGGCTATGGCGAGCCCCCGGTGTGGAACAAGCTGGTCATGGCTCCCTTGGGTCTGCGGGAGAAGATTTATTCCCTGATAAATAACGAAATCAACATGGTGCAGATGGGCAAGGAGGGGCATATTATTGCCAAGATGAACTCCCTCATTGACTATCCTGTGATTCAAAAGCTGTACGAGGCCTCTGCCGCCGGTGTGCATATTGATTTGATTGTGCGGGGCATTTGCGGTCTGCGCACGGGCATTGAGGGCATTAGCGAGAATATCACGGTGCGCAGCATCGTGGGTCGCCAGCTGGAGCACAGTCGCATCTTCTGGTTTGCCAACGGCGGCGAGGAGCAGCTGTATCTGTCCAGTGCGGACTGGATGCCCCGTAACCTGAACGACCGCGTGGAGCTGTTCTTCCCTGTGGAAACGGAGGAGCATATCCACCGCATCAAGGGCCTGCTGGATTTGTATTTGAGGGACAATGTGGGCGCCCACATGATGCAGTCCAATGGCACCTATCGCCGAGTCCATAACAAGCTGGAGCCTGTTAGCGCCCAAGCTACGCTCTATGAGATGGCACAGCTGGCTGTGACGGGGGATAAGCTGCCCATGGAGCAGCGCCTGCAGCCTGTGTTCAGTAGAAGATAAAAGTATAAAAAATTACCAGTCTTCGCAGTGGCGGGGACTGGTATTTTTATGAACTTTTGTTTCGAGTAACGTTTCGTTACCCATAAAATACAAAAACCAGTCCCTGCGTAAAACAGAGACTGGTCTTATTTTTTGTGGTGATCCCGGCCAGAGTCGAACTGGCGACCTACCGCTTAGGAGGCGGTTGCTCTATCCTGCTGAGCTACGGAACCATGAGCTATAATATCTCATTATACACTAAAATTGCGGTTCTGACAACAGCCAAGGATGCTTGCAAGCAATGGTCGTGGTGGAGCTCACATTGTAAAAATTACAGCTTTTCCGCCATTCTCGGAGGCATGCTCCATTCTACGCGCACGCCTGTCTGACCCCACAAACGGGTGAGACAAACCTTAAAGCTTTCCAGGCTGGACAAGGGCTCCATGGTTGTGGTCACAAAATCACGGATGGTTTCGCCCTGGGGCACGTCCAAGGTCAGCGGCGTAGCCAAAAACTTTTCCACTGCAGCCTTAGCTTCTGCTACAGGCAGGGTGACTACAGCGGTTTTGCTTTCTTCGTTATATTCTACAAATCCATAATTGCAATTATAATTTAAGGTTACAGAAAAAGTACTCATTCTTTATTCCTCCTCTATATCTAACTATTATAGCAATTCATGAGGACAATGGCAACAAGGGTCTTTAATTGAGTGGTTAAAAAGGGTGGCGCCGCCAAGCGGACCACCCTTTTAATAAATTTTATTAAATTTTCGCAGCAGGCTCAGCCCCCAGTACCTTGGGCAGAACAAGCCTTATCTGGTATGCTTTTTGTCCAAGGCCTCCTGATTGGGAGCAGCGTTGGCATATCTGGTCAAGGCCACCTTGGTGATGTGGAAATCGCCCACAGTGCCGGGGCCATCGATACAGCCGTTGGGGCAGGCCATGCCTTCAATATAGCTGCAGTCAAGGCGTCCGTCGGCAGCGGCCTTAACCGTCTTAAAGCAGTTTTCCAGACCGCCGGCATAAACGGCCTGACTAACCTCGCCGCCCAGGGCGGCGACGGTGGCCTTCACAGCGGAGGTAACGCCTGCTGTCAGGGGATAGCCTAAGCCAAGCTTGGAGGCTTCACGTTCAAATTCATGGGGGTCCATGTCGGCAAATTTAATATCCTTGCCCTCCAGCATACACTGAAGCTCTTCAAAGGTCATGGCAAATTCAATTAAATCGCTGTGCTCGCGCACCTCGTTCTTTTTGGCGATACAGGGACCTACGAAAACCAGCACAGCATTGGGGAAATGGTTACGTACATAGCGCACAGTGGACATCATGGGGGAGTCCGTTTCGCTTACATGTTCTGCGGCCTCGGGCACATGGGTCTTCACCATCTTGACGAAGGCGGGGCAGCAGGAGCTGGTCATAAAGTTCATTTCCTTGGGCACCTTTTCGATATATTCCCGCGCTTCCTTGACGCTGGTGATGTCGGCGCCCATGCCAACCTCGATGATTTCCGCAAAGCCGCCCTTTTTCATAGCGGCATAAACCTGACCCATAGAAATCTTTAAGCCATATTGGCCCACGATGGAGGGAGCAACCAAGGCTACCACCTGCTTGCCGCTCTTGATGGCCTTGATTACCCGCACAATGTTGCTGCGCTCATCAATGGCACCAAAGGGACAGGCGTTGCGGCAGGCGCCACAGGTGACGCATTTGTCGTGGTCAATTTTGGCCTTGCGGTCTTCGCCAATGCTGATGGCACCCACGCCACAGGCACGCACGCAGGGACGATGGATTTCGATTATAGCGCCATAGGGGCATACCTGCTTGCAGCGACCGCACTCAATGCACTTGTCACGGTCGATGAAGGCACGGTTTTGCACCAGACTAATAGCTTTCTTAGGGCAATTGTTCATGCATTTATGAGCAATGCAGTGACGACAGATATCGGTAACATAATAGGCGTCAATGGGGCATTGGTCGCAGGCCGCCGGCAGCACGTCGATGATGGGCAAATCCTTGCGCTCCGGCTCAAAAAGCGTCTTTTTAGAGGCCTCGATAATATTTTCCTTACATTCCTGGCCTAAGGCCATATCAATGCGGTTTTTCAAAACGGCCCGCTCTTTATAAACACAGCAGCGATAACGGGGTGTGTCCTCGCGCACCTCCTGCAGAATATCATAAACATGGTCAATGAGCACATCGTTCCAGGTGTAACGTGATAAATGCTCCAAAACCATACGCCTTAGTTGAGCAACAGCGGTTAACTCCATGCTAGTACCCTCCTCCTCTTGGTAATATGCATAAATATTCCGTAGCAACAGGTCATTCACGGATAAAATTCTGCATTTGCGCCAAAAATCCTGCTGATGGCTGGCAAGAAAAAAATTTAAAATTTTTTTGGTTTACCCTCTTTACAAATGCTTTGGTTAGCATTATAATAGTCGCATAAAGCAACGATGTTGTTGTTGGATTCGTAAAGAATTCAGACCGCATCGTTGCTTTTGCTTTATATTCGTCCTTCCTCAAAGAACCTTGAACGAAGAAAGCTTCTTGTGATGGACGAAAGTGCAACGAAGCACCGAGGTATGTGTAACACAGCCTGCGGTGTTTTCTTATTTTACAGAGCCATAGAAAAGAAAAAATCTGTAAAGGCACAGCTTGATTTGCAATTAAATTTATGAGGGGCTTACGGTTGTAAGCCAAGATCTCGCAAGAGAAAATTAGGGAGGTATAATCATGAATGATGTTCAGAAATTATTTGGCAGCTTAGTATTTAACGAAACTGTTATGAAGGACCGTCTGCCGACTGCAACCTACAAGGCTTACAAGCAAGCAATCGTTGAGGGCAAGCCCTTGAATATCGAAATCGCCAACATCATCGCCAACGCTATGAAGGATTGGGCTTTGGAGCATGGCTGCACCCACTTCACTCACTGGTTCCAGCCCATGACCGGTATTACTGCTGAAAAGCATGAAAGCTTTATTTCTCCGACCGCTGAAGGCCGTGTAATCATGGACTTTTCCGGCAAGGAATTAATCCAAGGCGAGCCTGACGCCTCCAGCTTCCCCTCCGGCGGCCTGCGTGCTACCTTCGAAGCTCGTGGCTATACCGCTTGGGACCCCACCAGCTATGCATTTATTAAAGATAACTGCCTGTGCATTCCTACCGCCTTCTGCTCCTACACCGGTGAGGTGCTGGACAAAAAGACCCCGCTGCTGCGCTCCATGAACGCTGTAAGCAAGGCAGCCTGCAGAATTTTGAAGCTTTTTGGTATCAACACCGTGCGCGTCAACAGCACCGTTGGTCCTGAACAAGAATATTTCCTGGTTGACAAAAAAATGTGGGAAAAGCGTAAAGACCTGGTATACTGCGGACGCACCCTGTTCGGTGCTAAATCTCCCCGTGGCCAGGAGCTGGAGGACCACTACTTTGGTATCATCAAGCAAAGAGTTTTGGCCTTCATGAAGGATTTGGACGAAGAGCTGTGGAAGCTGGGCGTGCTTGCTAAAACCGAGCATAACGAGGTAGCACCTGCTCAACACGAGCTGGCTCCGATTTTTTCCTCCACCAACGTTGCTTCCGACCACAACCAGTTGATGATGGAATTCATGAAACGCGTTGCTCTGCGTCATGGCCTGGTGTGCCTGCTCCATGAAAAACCCTTTGATGGCGTAAATGGCAGCGGCAAGCATAACAACTGGTCCTTGGCTACTGAAGAGGGCAAAAACCTGCTGGATCCCGGCAAGGAGCCCTACAAGAACCTGCGCTTTTTGACCTTCCTGGCAGCTATTTTGAAGGCTGTGGATGAATACCAGGACCTGCTGCGTGTATCCGTAGCAAGCGCTGGCAACGACCATCGTCTGGGCGCCAACGAAGCTCCTCCGGCTATCGTTTCCGTATTCCTGGGCACCGAGCTGACCGCAGTTTTGGAAGCAATCGCAGCTGACAAGGTTTACACCGGCAACCCGGCTGAATTCATGAAGATTAGCGACGACACCATTCCTGCACTGGTTAAGGATAACACCGATAGAAACAGAACCTCTCCCTTCGCCTTCACCGGCAACAAATTCGAGTTCCGTATGCTGGGCTCCATGTTCTCCATCTCCGGCCCCAACATTGTGCTGAACACCATCGTAGCTGAAGAGCTGGACGAGTTTGCTGATAAGCTGGCTGACGCTCCGGACCTGGAAGCTGCTGTATATGATTTGGTTAAAGAAACCTATCTGGCACATAAACGCATCGTCTTCAACGGCAACGGCTACACCGATGAATGGGTTGCTGAAGCTGCAAAGCGCGGCCTCTTGAACCTGAAATCCACTCCGGAAGCTATTCCTTATCTGGGCAGCGAAAAGAACATTGCTCTCTTTGCTAAGCACCACATCTTCACCGAAGCTGAAGTTAAATCCCGTGTGGAAATTCTGCTGGAAAACTACAGCACCACCATTTCCATCGAAGCTGCTACCGCACTGGATATGTTCCACAAGGACATTCTCCCCGCAGTTGCTGCTTACACCGAGGATTTGACCAAGGCAGTGCTGGATAAAAAGGCTGCTGGCATCAGCGCAGGCTTTGAAGCCGAGCTGGCAAGCAAGCTGAGCGATTTGAGTGCTGAAATGTATGCTGCAAGCCTGAAGCTGGATACAGATTTGAAGGAAGCAGCTGGCATTGAATGCAGCAAGAAGCAGGCAACCTTCTACCATGATGCTGTTGTAGCTGACATGGAAGCTCTGCGTAGCGCAGTTGACGCAGCTGAAGCTCTGACCGGTGGCAAGTATTTACCGTATCCGACCTATGGCGAGTTACTCTTCGGCGTAAACGAATAAATAAATAAAAAATAAATTATAAAACTCTGTACACAACGAGGTGTATTCTGCAGCTAGTAGAATGCACCTCACTTCTTTTTAGGACAACTAGATAAAATAAATAGTCCTGAAAACAACATGCTTAGGCATGTGGCAATACAAGCTCCATCGTTTTAATGGCTAAGCGATGCTGAATTATTTTGAGGGGTGATTAATAATGGATAAATACGTATCCGTGGACACTATATGGGTACTGATTGGTGCCTTTTTAGTATTTTCTATGCAGCCTGGCTTCGCCATGGTAGAGACCGGCTTTACCAGAGCTAAAAACGCTGCTAACATCGTTATGAAAAACGTCATGGACATGAGCCTTGGCTCCATCGTCTTTTGGATTTTGGGCTTTGGTTTGATGTTCGGCGAGGACATCGGCGGCTTTATCGGCGCACCTGATTTCTTTGTGAAGGGCGATTACGGCGCTGCTTATCCGTCCTCCAGCTTCTTCATTTTCCAGACCATGTTCTGCGCTACCGCAGCCACCATAGTTTCCGGTGCCATGGCAGAACGTACCAACTTCTTGGTTTACTGCATTTATAGCGTACTGATTAGTGCGCTGGTATATCCCATCAGTGGTCACTGGATCTGGGGCGGCGGCTGGCTGGCCGAAATGGGCTTCCATGATTTCGCAGGCTCCACTGCCGTACATATGGTAGGCGGTGTTGCTGCTTTAATCGGCGCCAAAATGATTGGCCCTCGTATTGGTAAATACAACGAGGATGGCTCCGTAAATGCAATCCCCGGTCACAGCATTCCTTTGGGTGCTTTGGGCGTATTCCTGCTGTGGTTCGGCTGGTTCGGCTTCAACGGTGCTTCCACCGTGTGCGCAACCGGCGACGAAGCATTGATTAGCATGGGTGACATCTTCATCACCACCAACATGGCTGCTGCTGCTGGTTCAACTGCTACCATGATTTACACCTGGGTACGCTATGGCAAGCCCGATGTATCCATGACCTTGAACGGCGTGCTGGCTGGCCTGGTTGCTATCACCGCAGGTTGCGACGTTGTTAGCCCGGCAGGCGCTTTAATCATCGGCCTCATGGCTGGTGTACTGGTTGTTGTAGCTGTTGAATTCTTCGACCAAAAGCTGAAGATTGATGACCCCGTTGGTGCAGTTTCCGTACACGGTGTGTGCGGTGCCTTCGGTACCATCGTAACCGGCCTCTTCGCTACTAAGGACGGCCTGTTCTACGGCGGTGGCACCAGCTTCCTGACTACTCAAATCATCGGCGTTGTAACCGTAGCCATTTATGTAGCTATTGCTATGACCATCATCTTTGGTGTTCTGGATAAACTCATCGGCCTGCGCGTTAGCGAGGAAGAAGAAATCAAAGGCCTGGATATGGAAGAGCACGGTCTGCTGAGCAGCTATGCTGACTTCATGCCCACTGTAGAGGAAATGCCCTCCGTAACCACCACCTATGTAGCTCCCGCTGCTGTAACTGCTCCCAGCGTGGCTCCTTCCACCGGCGAGCACAAGCTGAGCAAGGTTTGCATCATTACTTCTCAAAATCGTTTCGAAGCACTCAAGGCTGCTCTGGACAAGCTGGGCATCACCGGCATGACCGTAACCAAGGTTTTGGGCTATGGCATCCAAAAGGGTCAAACCGAAATGTATCGTGGTGCTGAGGTTGCCGCTCACCTGCTGCCCAAGGTTAAGGTAGAAATGATTGTTTCCGCAATCCCCGTTGCCGATGTTGTGAACACTGCTAAGGCCGTGCTCTACACTGGCAAATATGGCGATGGCAAGATCTTCGTTTACAATGTTGAAGACGTTGTGAAGATTCGTACCGGCGAAACTGGCTTCGATGCTCTGCAGGACAAGCCCATTGAAGGCTAAAGCGAGTGTAGTAGCTAACTAATTAAAATGCCAATTCTTACAGATAGTTTGTAAAATAGCTTCTCCCTAATTACTCCCTAATATAGCAGAAGACACTGAAAACCCTTGCGTTATGCGGGGTTTTCGGTGTCTTTTGCTATGCCGTGACGGTTTTTTGACGGCCAAATTTTATATTGCTTCAGACTGCAACGAAAAAGGGCGCCGTGGGGCGCCCTTAGGGTTATGATTCTATGCCTTTGTGTTATAAAATCTTGCTTCGTATTCGCTAATGGGTACGGGGCGGGAGAACAAATAGCCCTGACCCTTGTAGCAGCCGCAGTCCAAAAGCAGATGCCTTTGCTCGTCCGTCTCTACGCCCTCGCAGATGATGCTGTAGCCCAGACTGTGGAGCATGGCAATACTATTTTTGAGGAAGATGCGTCCTTTAACGCTGTTTTCGCAGCTCAAAAGCAGCTGGCGGTCGATTTTGACAGTATCAATGGGAATATCTACCACCATGTTGACCAGGGAATAGCCCGCGCCAAAATCATCCAAGGAGGTTTTGATGCCTGCCTGCCGCAGCTCGTCAAAAAGCTGATAAACCTTGTCGTAATTTTCGGCAGCGGCGGTTTCGGTGAGCTCGATTTCCACCAAGGAGGGCTCGATTTGGTAGCGCTCCAATATTTCCAAATATCTTTGCACTGTGTCATCGTTTTGGGTGTGCAGAACGGATGCGTTAATGGAAATGGGCACCTGCTGGCGACCCAAGCTTTTGTTCTTAGCAAGAAATTTGGCAACGCACTCAAAGACGAAAAAGTCCAGCTCCGTAATGCGTCCGTTGTCCTCCAGGGCAGGGATAAACTGGTCAGGATAAATTTGGGTGCCATCATCGCGGAACCAGCGCACAAGTGCCTCTGCACCGATTAAGGAATTATCCTCCAAGGAAAACTTAGGCTGCAAAAAGACCTTAAAGTTTTTCTCGCTAAAGGCTGTGTTAGCGTTGGCAAAAATAATGCGCTCCAGCTGCTGCTTGGCGGCCATTTCCTCATTATACAGGGCCGCTGTGGAAAGGGGCTGGTTTAATAAGGATTTACGTGCGAAATTGGCAGCGTCAATGGCTTCCGTGGCAGTTTTGCATTTGCCGGTTACATGATAAATGCCACTGCGCAGACGCAGCTTTAGATATGGATAGAGCTTGGTTACATGTTCCATAAAATTGTTATTGATGGCATGTACCTTTACTTCGGCATCAGCAATATTTTCGTAAGGCCTAAAAAGAATGAATTGGTCCGCTACAACACGGGTAAAGAGAATATTCTTTTTATCGTTGAGGGCGGAGGTAACAAAGCCTGTGAAAAGCTGCAGAAGCTTGTCGCCAAAGCCGTAGCCATATTTTTGGTTGATTAGGTTGAAGCGCTCAAAATCCGTATAGATAATGGCGTGATTTTTAGCCTGGCCACTAAAAATAATCTCCTCTATGCGTTCGCAAAACTGGGTAAAGCTAATAAGCCCCGTGAGCCTATCAATTTTGTTATCGGCCAGCAGGTTGCGTTGCGGTGCATTCATAACCTTGTGCTGCTGGTGGTGACCAGCAATGATTTTGGTGAGCTCGTTAATTTGCTGCTTGCTGTGCCTGGACCAATGCCTGGTTTTATTGCAGACGGAAAAGGTTATGATACCTACCATCTGGCCCTGCCAAAACATGGGTGAGAGGAGAAGGGTCTTGGTGTTAGTAGAGCTGATGGCCTTGTAGGTTAGAGGCATTTTGGCATCAACACCATCAGCGCTTAGCTCTATTAAACCGGTGTCGTCCCGCAATTGGAAAATGTGGTGGAATTCTTCCTTGCTAAAGGAAAACTCATCCTTGAAGCAAAAAACAGAAGCATCCTTGGTCCAACAATAGGCATGCTCGGCAGTGAGCTCGTTTAAATTCATATCGATGATGCTGATTCTGTCCAAATGAAAGCGCATACCGATAATTTTAAGCAGCATGCTGATGCCTTCCTCCACGGAAAGGCTGGTTTCCATGACCTCAAAGGCAGTGGCAATGGGATCGTTTTGGAAGTAGCGGGCATCGATTTTGTTTCTGCTATTGCTATCTGCGTTACGCAGCTCCTGATAGCGATTCATATCATCGCAGAAAATATAGGTGTCACGCCCATTATCCTTGGCCTGATATAAGGCCCAGTCAGCATTTTCCATGAGCTGGTCATAGGTGTAGCCGGTGGTGTTTTCGGGAACAAAGCAAATGCCCATGCTGCAGGTCAAATTATCCGTATCATTGAGCATTTCTACATCGCGAATATGTTGCATAAGGCGATTCAGCCTTTGGATGAGGTCAATCTTGCTGATATTGGGGAAGAAAAGGATAAACTCGTCGCCACCATAGCGGGAAATAATTGTATCAGAGGGCAGCACAGCCTTAAAGATGTTGGCCGTTTCGCACAAGACATGGTCACCAAAAAGATGACCGTAGGTATCGTTGATTTGCTTAAAAAAGTCTAAATCCACCAGCACAAAGGCGCAGGTGTCGAAGGGGTTTTTGGTGAGCAGTGCCTTGGTGGTTAATTCCATGCCGTGGGCATGATTAAAAAGCCCAGTCAGGCTGTCGATTTGGGCTTTGATTTCGAGCTGCTGTTCCTTTTCGCTGAAGCTGGTTATATCCTTAATGGTGCCGAGGATGGTGTAGCTGTCATCATTATCAGGCAGCAGCATGCCCTGTAGCAGGCAGTGTACGTGTGTCCCTGTTTGAAACCTAAAGCCGCTGCTGTGCACTGGTTTAGAGACATCTCCTGACATGAATTGCTTAACGCTGGGGCGATATTCTGCATCAATAGAGCTATCATAATCTACATTTTGCAAAAAATCCTCAACCCTTTCCAGCACGTTTAAGCAATTGTCATAAATGGTTAAGGTGTCCGTAGCGGAGCTATATTCAAAAGCGTCCAGCTTACTGGCCTCCAAGATTACGGATAGCTTTTGCAGCTTGCACAGGCATTGGGCCGTGGGTGCATGCCCTCGCATGCAGTGTAGAGTTGTGGTGGTTGGCGCGTCCATAATTATCCCCTTCAGGACCAGCACTTAGCTGGCAAAAATATTTCGTATCATAAAAAGCCAAGTCTATTATATAGCCTAAAGGCGGAAAAAAGCAAATATTTTTTAACTTATCAGAGAAATTATTCTTTCTTGTAATGATAGAAACAAAAGGCAAGCGGACAGGCTCAATTGACGACAATAAAAAAGATGACTGCGTAAGTGCGAACGCAGTCATCAAAAGCTTACTTGTTTTGAATTTTCTTTTTAAGCTTTTCTACAAAGCCGTCTATATCCAGCTTTCTGCCCTGCAAAATGGCATTCAGACGTGCCTGCACAAGGTCGTCGGCGCTGATGCGCATGGCGGCGTAGATAGCCTCCTGCATGCTTTCGGAAAGATAATCCGGCCCCCAGGCCTCCAAAACATCGCAGGCGCAGTTGCGCAGCAGCTCATAGATGGAGGTAAGGGCGGCGTACAAAATGGTTTCGCCCTTGCCGGGATGGCTGCGCAGGTAATGCAATGGCACTACCAAGGAATGAACATCGTTGGCATATAAAGACAGATTGGCGGTGATTTGAGCCAAAACCCGGTCGGAACGGGTGCCGCCCTCGTAGGAGAGCAGGTAGGGCAGCAGGGTGTATTCCATGGGATGCTTTAGCCAAAAGTCGTACAAGGGCTGCCAAATATCCAGCTCCAGCTCGTAGGCCAAATCCGCCAGCTGATAATTTACCTGATCATCCTCAAAAAGGCGGGAGGTAATGATGGGCTCCCAGTTGGTGTTATAAATCATTTTGTCGCAGGTGGCAATGAGCTCGTGCAATTGGTTGGGCGTGAGGGAATAAAGAGCGTTGTCCTCCTGCATGTCCCGCAGGGTGTTGGCGATACTGGTCATGTCCAGCATGTCCTCTGCCTCTACGGAAAGATAAAGAGCGTGGCGGAGCAGGTTCTTGAGCATGCTATATAGATCGATATCGGTCAAATTATAATGCTCCCGCACAGCTTCGGGCTTGTAGTTGATGAGCAGGATCATGTAGTTGCCCAAAATGGATACGGCGCTTTTGTAGCAGGGGTAATCAATGAGGGGCTGCTGCAAAAATTTGTCCAATTGGGTGGCTAAAATGAGCTTTACGGCAAGGGGAGGATATTCCACATCAATATCGGGGCCGTTTTTGAGGAGCCAACGGCGATGGTCGTCGTCGGGGCACTGGCAGTCGATAATGGCGTAAACCTTGCCCCAGCCCTTGGTGCAGCCTAAAAGCTCCCACACGGCGTGCTGGGAAATATAGTTGTTGGCGCGGCAGCTGTATAGAAAGGCGAAGGTGAATTCCTCGCAGTGGGCAATGGTTACCAAGTCGTGCCACAGCTCCGGGTCATCCTTTTCGATGTGCTGCATGCCGTAAAGGCCGAAGAGCAAATAGGCAAATTTTAAGGGCTCGCGGTGGCGCGCATTGTAAAAGAGACGGCGTGCCAGAGCAAAGGTGGTTTCGGTCATGTCGTCGCTGTCGAAGGCAGCGATGAAGGGGTCGGCGTATTCGGCCATAATCATGTCCCTAAGGTGGTTGTAGAGGGTTTGGTAGTTCTCCATATTGGGCTCGGCCAGGTAGGCCTGCAAATCCTTAAGCAGGGTGCTGGCGTCCTTGTCGTTGGAGGGCATTTCGGAGGTGTAAAAGATGGCGTCGGTGTGGCCGGGCTCGACGATGTTGGTGAGGTCGTTGCCATCGGGCAATGTTCTTTCGGTGAACACGCCATCTTCATCAATATGCTGTTGTATGAAGTCGTATAGTGATTGTTGCATAGTTCTTGTTAATTGTTATAGATAAAATATATTTAAGTTTATGTGTTATCGCTCAAAGGTATACCTGTGAAGTGCTCCGGTCTGCGAATGCTTGATGCAATGTTCACATAGAGCGCTTAATCCGTAAAGAGAAAAACGTCCGCAAGTGTGACGAGGCGCTTCGCGAACATGCGAGTCTGTCCGTTGCTATCTAAATTCGATTATTCATCGAATTGCTATCGTAGTCGCATTCTTGCCTCCGCCACTTCCCAGGTATACGCTTTTCGCTTGCGAAGTATAAGTTGAAATTGAGTAATAAGTAAGCAGCAGGTGAGCTGTGATTTTTAGCAAATGAGTGGCTTGGTACAATGGCCTCAAGGGTTCGAAAACCTATATTCTTCTGCGAGACAAATAGTACCCCGCAGAGGCCAATTGGACCCCACGAAATTTGCGTCTAGCCTCTAAATGAACAACTTCATTTTTGCACTCTGCAACGTGCGTGACAGTTGCAAAAGTAAATCTTTCGAAAAATCACCGCGAGCATGATGCTTGCTTATTACGAATTTCATTTCTTTATAAAAAATCATTGCGTTGAAAAAAGCAGCGGATGGTCCGCTGCTTTTTGTGTGTTCGGATGTAGGATTAGTATAGCATGAGACTTGCCCAATCGCAAGTATTATTTGTCCACTTGGGTTTTGATTTCCATCAGGCAGTCGCCGCTTTCCACACGCTCGCCGGGAGCAACGTGAATGATGCTCACAATGCCGCTGATGGGAGCGGAAAGGGTGGTTTCCATCTTCATAGCTTCAGTGATGATGAGGGGCGTGCCCTTGGTTACGGCTTGGCCCTTTTCAACGAGAACTTTAACAACGGAGCCGGAGAGGGAGGCTGCGATTTCGCCCATGTTGGACTTGTCGGCCTTCTTGCGAGTGACCTCGGTGGCCTTGGCGTTGCGGTCCTTGATCTCGATTTCGCGGGGCAGGCCGTTGAATTCGAAGGTCACAGTGCGCATGCCGGCAGCATTGGCCTCGGAAACATGTACCAGCTTGATAACCAAAACCTTGCCCTGCTCAATTTCAACCTTAATCTTTTCGCCGGGAGTCATGCCGAAGAAGAAGGTGGGAGAATCCAGCACGGAAACATCGCCAAATTCGTTATAGCGAGTTACCCAATCGGTGAATACCTTGGGATAGAGGCAGTAGGAGCTGATGGCTTCATCCGTGGTGGGGGCGCCCATTTCGGACAATTTAGTGCGTACAGCTTCAAAGTCCACCGGGGGCAGAGCTGCGCCGGGGCGCACAGTAATGGGTTGGCGACCCTTTAAAATAATCTTTTGCAGCTTTTCGGGGAAGCCTTGGTAGGGCACACCGATGCGACCCTCAAAGAATTCCACAACGGAGGCCGGGAAGTCCAGCACATCGCCCTTAGCATAAACATCCTCCTCGCTGAGGTCGTTTTGCACCATGAAGAGAGCCATGTCGCCCACGATTTTGGAGGAAGGAGTAACCTTAATCAAATCGCCAAACATCATGGATACTCTGTGATACATATCCTTGATATCCTCCCAACGATTCATCAGACCAAGGGCTTGGGCCTGCTGCTTCAGATTAGTATATTGACCGCCGGGCATTTCGTGGCAGTAAACCTCGGGGTTGGGGAAGTTTTCCGTTCTATCCGCAGCCTTGTAATAGGGACGCACGGTTTCCCAATAACGGGACATTTCGTTCAGAGCGTCCACATCCAGGCGGGGTTGACGGGGATGTCCGCTCAGGGCGTAGAACAGGCTGGCGGTGGAGGGCTGGGCCGTGCCACAGCTCATGGCGCTCATAGCAGTGTCCACAATGTCTACGCCAGCATCGATAGCGCGAGCATAGGTATAAATAGCGTTGCCGCTGCCCTCGTGAGTATGCAGGTGAATGGGCACGCCCACATAGGACTTCAGGCTGCTGACCAGTCTAAATGCTGCTTCGGGTTTTAAGAGACCGGCCATATCCTTGATAGCAATAATATTGGCGCCGGCCTTTTCCAGCTCCTTAGCCATGTTGATGTAGTATTGTAAATCGTATTTATCGCGGTGGGGGTCGAGAATATCGCCGGTGTAGCACAGGGCGGCTTCGGCCACCTTACCGCATTCGCGGACAGTATCGATGGAAAGGCGCATGTTATCCAGACCATTTAAGCTATCGAAAATACGGAAAACATCGATGCCATTTTTCGCAGCCAGCTGGATAAATTGCTTAACTACATTATCGGGATAGCTGGTGTAGCCCACAGCGTTGGCGCCACGCAGCAGCATTTGCAAAAGCACGTTGGGTGCAGCCTCGCGGAACTGAGCCAAGCGCTGCCAGGGGCTTTCGTCCAAGAAGCGATAGGCCACGTCGAAGGTAGCACCGCCCCAGCATTCGAAGGAGAAGAAGCCGGGCAGCTTGCCGGCGGTGTCGCGCATTACACGCAGCATGTCGGCAGTACGCAAACGGGTTGCAAACAAGGATTGATGGGCATCACGGAAGGTGGTGTCGGTAACGAGCACTTCTTGCTGCGCCATTACCCAATCAGCCAAGCCTTCAGGTCCTTGAGTGTCTAAGATATGCTTAGCACCCAAAGCCAAAATGCCATTATAGGGCTTGGGCATATTCAGCGGCGCAAAGTCCGGCTTGGGCTGTACGCCCACGTTGGAATAACCGTTGACAGTGATGTCGGCAATGTAATGCAGCAGCTTGTTGCCACGGTCCAGGGGTTTCGGGAACACGAAGAGCTCCGGCGTTTGGTCCACAAAATCCGTGGTATAGTCGCCCTTCACAAAGTGCTCATTTTGCAGCACATTTTCCAAGAATTGAATATTGGTCTTGACGCCACGGATGCGGAATTCCTTTAAGCAGCGCAGCATCTTGGTAATCGCGATTTGGTGGCTCAAGCCCCAGGTGGTGGCCTTAACCAGCAGGGAATCGTAATAAGGGGTGATAACGGAGCCGGTGAAGGCGTTGCCGCCGTCCAGACGAATGCCCATGCCGCCGCCACTGCGATAGGTAATCAGCTTGCCGGTGTCAGGCATAAAGTTGTTGGCAGGGTCCTCTGTAGTAATACGGCACTGAATAGCATGGCCGATGATGTGCAAATCCTCCTGCTGGGGCAGGTTGATTTCCGGGCTGTGCAAATCGTAGCCTTCGGCAACCTTGATTTGGGTTTGCACGATATCGATGCCGGTGATTTGCTCGGTAACGGTGTGCTCCACCTGAATGCGGGGGTTAACCTCGATAAAGTAGAATTTGCCATCTGGAGTGGCCAAAAATTCTACGGTACCGGCGCTGATATAGTCAACATTTTTCATGAGCTTCACAGCGGCCTCGCAAATAGCCTTGCGTTGCTCTAGGGGCAGGGAAAAGGCGGGAGCAATCTCCACCAGCTTTTGGTGACGGCGCTGCACGGAGCAATCGCGCTCAAAGAGGTGCATCAAATTGCCATGGGTATCGCCGATGATTTGTACCTCAATATGCTTGGGGTTTTGCAGATATTTTTCCAAATAAATTTCGTCATTGCCAAAGGCCTTTTTGGCTTCACTTTTGGCCAAATCGTAGGCAGTAATGGCTTCTTCTGCGGATTTTACCACGCGCATGCCACGACCCCCGCCGCCGTTGACGGCCTTGATTATAATGGGATAGCCAAATTCTTCGCCAAAAGCAAGAACCTCCTGCAGGCTGCTCACGGTGCCCTTGCTGCCGGGAATCATGGGGATGCCGGCCAGCTCGGCCTGCTTGCGGGCGTTAATCTTGTCGCCGAACATAATGAGGTGCTCTAAACGGGGGCCGATAAAGGTGATGCCCTCCTCCTGACAGCGGCGTGCTAAATTGCTGTTTTCAGAAAGGAAGCCATAACCGGGATGGATGGCGTCAACATCATGCTCGCGTGCGATGCGCATGATATCTTCAATGTCTAAATATGCATCGGTGGGGCTCTTGCCCTCGCCTACCTGATAGGCCTCGTCAGCCTTGTTACGATGCAGAGAAAGGGTATCTTCTTTGGAATATATAGCAACGGTGCGAATGCCTAGCTCATTGCAGGCACGGAAAACGCGAATAGCGATCTCACCACGATTTGCAACTAATACTGTGTTAATTTTGGGCATGGTAGAACCTCCTTTATAGTTACAAGCATAATTGTATATAAAAGGCTGCGCCAATGCAAGACGTAGTGTATATGTATACAAGTATTCTTCTTTAGTATACAAAATACGTTGGCTTGGCAGTGTTTGATGGTGTGGCTTTGTAGTCAACGCTTCGCTCAAGTGCATTTTTTCTTTGTTTACAAAACTTTCATTTGTGTATTTCTTCTTATAATAGTACAATATACTACGACAGAGTATCTAAGAATAAAGGAGATGAACGTATGAATAGTGATAACAATAAAAAGCGGCCCCTAATGTATTATTACGTTATGGCGCTTTTGATTATCATGCTCATCAATACCGTGATCATGCCCACCTTCTTCAGTCCCAAGGTGCATGATGTATCCTATAACAGCTTTATGCAGATGGTGGACGAGGGCAAGCTGTCCAAGGTAGAAATCACCGACAAGCGCATTGCTGCTTTGGGCAAGGGTGAGCAGGAAAAGGAGATTTACGTTACCGGTCGCGTGGAGGATCCCCAGCTGGCCGAGCGACTGATGAAGAGCAAGGTTGAATTCTCGCAGGTTGTGCCCAAGGAGGATTCCGCCATTGTCAGCTTCTTCAAAAACTGGATTTTACCCATCTTTATTTTCTTTGCCTTGGGTCAGCTTTTTATGTACTTTATGGGCAAGCGCATGGGCGGCAATGCCATGACCTTTGGCAAGAGCAACGCCAAGGTCTATGTGGAGGCCCAAACGGGCAAAAGCTTTGCTGATGTGGCCGGTCAGGACGAGGCCAAGGAAGCACTGATGGAGCTGGTGGACTTTTTGCATAATCCAGGCAAGTACAAGGCCATTGGCGCCAACATGCCCAAGGGCGCACTATTAGTGGGCCCGCCGGGCACTGGTAAAACACTGCTGGCCAAGGCTGTGGCCGGCGAAGCCAAGGTGCCCTTCTTTTCCATCAGCGGCAGCGAATTTGTAGAGATGTTCGTGGGCATGGGCGCCGCCCGTGTGCGCGACTTATTTAAGCAGGCCCAGGAAAAGGCGCCCTGCATTGTCTTCATCGATGAAATTGATGCCATCGGTAAGCGCCGGGACAGCGGCCAGTTCGGCGGCAACGACGAACGGGAGCAAACCCTGAACCAGCTCTTAAGCGAGATGGATGGCTTTGATGGCAGCAAGGGCGTGGTTATTTTGGCGGCCACCAATAGGCCGGAATCCCTGGACAAGGCTTTGCTGCGCCCCGGTCGTTTCGACCGGCGCATCCCCGTGGAGCTGCCCGATTTGCAGGGCCGCGAGGCCATTTTGAGGGTGCACGCCCGTGACGTCAAGATGGCTGACGATATCGATTTTAAGGCGCTGGCCCGTGCCACCGCCGGCGCCAGCGGCGCCGAGCTGGCCAACATCGTCAACGAGGGCGCCCTGCGCGCTGTGAAGCTGCAGCGCCAGGTGGTGGAGCAGGCTGATTTGGAGGAATCCATTGAAGTAGTAATCGCGGGCTACCAGCGCAAGGGCGCCGTCATCAGCCCCGAAGAAAAGAAGGTCATCGCCTACCACGAAATTGGCCATGCACTGGTGGCTGCTATGCAAAAGAACAGCGCCCCTGTGCACAAGATCACCATTATCCCGCGCACCAACGGTGCGCTGGGCTATACCATGCAGATTGATGAAAACGACAGCGTGCTCATGAAAAAGGAAACGCTCTTCAACAAGATCGTCACTATCACCGGCGGCCGCAGTGCCGAAGAGCTGGTCTTCGGCAGCATTACCAGCGGCGCCGCCAACGACATCGAGCAAGCTACTCGCATCGCTCGTAGCATGGTCACCCGCCTTGGCATGACGGAGGAATTTGACATGATGGCCACCGAAGTAGTCACCAACCAATATTTGGGCGGCGACACTTCCCTGGCTTGCAGCCAGGAAACCGCCGGCCTCATTGATGCCAAGGTGCTGTCCATCATCAAGGAAGCTCATGAAAAGGCTCGCCAAATCCTCAGCGAAAATCGCGACAAGCTGGATGTTTTGGCCAACTTCCTGCTGGAAAAGGAAACCATCACCGGCGAAGAATTCATGGCTTTGCTGCGCCAAGAGGAACAAACGGAGCCTGTGGAAGCCTAAAAAATGTGAAACCTTTGTGGCAAAAGTGTGTCATTACCAAAAATAAACAATTTACTGCAAGTCCCGCCCAACCCATTAGCAGGGTTGGGCGGGATTTTTTGCTGCCTAAAAAGACCCTTTTTACCCTGGGCTAGTTCACAGGGATTTTTCATTTGTGACAAAAACTATTTATACAGAAAATTTGTAAAAGTAGTATTATTAAGGGCGAGGAGGTGATAAAGATTTTGCACGGACGTGCTTTTACCCGGCGGGAGCGGATTTTGTTTTTGCGACAGCTGGCCTTGATTTTGCAAAGCGGCCTGCCTCTTTTATCAGCCATGGAGCTTTTGCGCCAAAGGCTGGATGCAAGGCTGCATTTAGTCTGTTTGCATTTGTACCAGCTTTTGCGTCATGGCAGCAGCCTGGCGGAAGCCATGGCTGCGGAGCAGGAGCTGTTTCCGGACCTGACAGTGCAGCTGGTGCGTGCCGGCGAGCTCAGCGGTGAGCTGGGGGCGGTGCTGGAGGAGCTGGCAGACTATTATCAGCAGCAGGAGGAGCTGCGCAGCTTTGTGCTGAAGGCAGCGCTTTATCCCCTGTTTTTGTTGGCGGCGGCCTTGGGCGTTTTGCTCTTCTTCTTGCTATACGTGCTGCCCATGCTGGCATCGGTCTATCAGGGCATGCACATGCAGCCAACTAACAGCATGGAGCTGCTCCTAGCAGTACACCATTTTTTGCTGGCTCAGCCCTTGCTGCTAGTGGCGCTGCTTGCAGTAGCAGCTATAGCTTTGGCCATCTATGGCAAAAGACTTACCCTGTGGCTGCTGGGGAAGCGCTGGTGCGGCAATTTTTATGGCCTGCTTTCGGAAATTCGCTTTTGCAAGCTATTGGCATTGCTTTTGGACAGTGGCTTAAATATTACTGTCGCCGTCCAAACCATTGCCACAACCATGGCGGGCAGTAATTTCAAACAGCAGCTTTTAGTTTTGGATAGCAGATTGCAGCGTGGCACAGATATTACCACCTCCATGGCGGGGGTGCGGGGCCTGCTTTCGCCACTGACGCTGGACTTAATCAGCGTAGGTGCGGCTACGGGCTGCTTGCCTGCCATGCTGCGGGAGGCGGCCACCCTCAGGCAGCAGGATATGCAGAACAAAATTGCCAAGCTAAGAGAGATTTTGGCGCCTTTGCTTCTGCTTTTTGTGGCAGTAATTATTGCTGCTGTAGTCTGTACCGTGCTGGGGCCGCTGCTAGAAATGTTGTCCGCTCTGCCAGAATAGGCAAAGCAAGAAAAGGAGGATTATTATGGTAACAACAATGCGTAGTCAAAGGGGCTTTACCCTTATCGAGGTGGTGGCAGCTGCCGCTTTAATCGGCATTTTGGCCACCATGCTCATGCCCTCCCTGTCGGGCGCCAATGACAGGGTTAAAAACGCCAAGCTTAGCAATGACTTGGCTGCCATCGACCAGGCTATTCTGGTTTATCGCATGGATACGGGCAAGGTGCCTGGAAAATTAGCGGATTTGGATAGCAGCTATTTAGGAGGCAAGCTGGAGTTTAAGGATGCTACGGGGGATGGCTTGACGTATACTCCTGATGTTAATGGTGCTGATTATTCGTTAACAGGTAAAAATGCCAGCGGCACCGCAGTAAGCTCGCCGGCAAGCAAGGCAGATGTCACACCTGCTCAACCAGAGACTAAGTAAGCAGCGAGGCTTCGTTTTGCTGGAGCTTTTGGCGCTTGTGGCAGGCATCATGGTTGCTTCAAGCTTCGTCTTTGTGCAGAGCGACAGGCTGTGGCGCCATTATCACAGGGAGCAGGTGCGCCTGAGCGCACAGCTTTTGGCCAGCGATTTGCGCCAGCTGCAGCAGCAGGCGCTGTTTCAGACCGATGCCAGCGCTCACGACTTAAAGCCCACTGCTGACCGTGCAGGCTATTACCTGACCACCAAGGGCGTTGCCACCAGCTCCGTGCGCTTTGCGGACTACGCCTGCGAGGGTGTGTATTTTGACGCGGTGCTGGCTAGAATGGCCTTTAGTCAAAATGGTGCGCCCACGGCCAGCGGCTATTATCGCTTGCGTCACAGAGAATTGGCTGGCTTTGCCTATCAGGTGGATGTGCAGCCGGTAACGGGAAGGGTGCTAGCTTATGAAGCGCAATAGAGGCTTCTTTTTGGTATACGAGCTGCTGTGCCTTGGCTTTGGCTGCGTGCTGCTGGCCGCTGCTGCCCAAGGCTTTGCCGCCTGCCTCGCCGTGCAGCAGCGGGCCCTGCAGCTGGACGAATCCTGGCAGGCGGCCCAAAGGGGCGCCGCAGGGCTGGAGCAAGAGGCTTATTGGCTGGAGCAGGAGGAGAGTGAGCAAAATGGCTATGGGTATGTGGAGGTGCGTGTGTATGACAAGCAGGGCGGCAGGCAGCTGTGCTCGCTGGTGGAAGCAAGGCCATGAGCAAAGCTGCTCTTACGCTCACTGGCTGCGCTTAGTGCTTAAGCAAAATGTTTTTGCTCACTTTAGAAAGGCAGCGCCTGAGCAAAAAGGCTTTTTGCTCATGGAGTATGTTTTTAGCCTGGCGGCGGGAGCGGTGCTGGCGGCCTTGGTCTGCACGGGGCTGGGACGCACGGCCTTAAGCTGGCAGCGCCTGCAGGAGCAGCTGGCGCTGCAGCAGGCCGGGGGCTATATGCAAAGCCTTTTGGAACGCCATTTGGGCTACAACGCCACCGCCATCCATATTAAGAGCACGGGGGAGCTGGAGCTGGATACGATTATGGGCAACAAAAAGCTGCTGCTGTATTGTCGCAACGGCGGCCTGTATTTGCAGACCACCACCGGCAATGGCAAGGGCACCAATCCCCTGTTTATTGCCGGTGTGGAGGTCAGCCAGTGGCAGGCCGCCAAGCTTAACGACAATAGCCTGCGCATCAGCTTTACTTTGGCCAACACTCAAGGCAGCGGCAGGCAGCGCCACTGGGAGCAAATTTATCGCTGCTATAATGGAGAGGTTTTTGATGAAGAAGGGTGAACGGGGCAGCATCAGCATTTATTTGCTTCTGGTGGCGCTGGTGCTGGCCTTGCTGGCGCAGCTGGGGCTGCTTTTGAGCCGCCATGAGCTGGACAAGGTTCAGCGCAGGCTACTGGGGCAGCAGCTACGCCATCTGAATAATTCGTATTTCGTGTCGCTTAAGGATAGTGACTTGGCAGTGGGAAGCCATGCTCTCTTTACAGGGGAGCTGGAGCCCGGGCATGCGGGCGTCAACGTTAACGCCAAGGTGGAAAAGTCCACTGATGGACTCATCAGGTTTTTAGAGGTCAAGAGCACAGCCGCTGCTCAAGGTAGCGCAGTACAGCGGCTGTGCCAGCTGACACTGGACTTTGCCGAGCCGCAAAGATTGCTGGCCGGGCAGTATGCCCTGGCCAGCAAGACGGCGACGGGGCTGGAATACCTGCCCTCGGAAGCAGTATATAAACAAGCAAGCACAGAAGAAGTAAAGCTTCCGGTGGTAAGGTTTTTCTATAACAAGGCCGCCAGCGACATTACGGCGGAGACGGCGCTCAACGAGGGCTTGAGCAGGCATTTTACCTATCTGGATTTGGATAAGACCTTTACCTTTAAAGGCAATGGCCGCTATTTGGGGGACACGGTTTTTATCAACAAATCCGGCATTGATATTGGTGCAGGCTCAAGCTTTCCAGACCGCTTGGTCATGTACAGCCAAAAGGGAAATATTACCATTGGCAACAACGTGCGCATGGATAAGGCCTTCATTCATGCTTACGCCACGGTGACTATCGGCAGCGGCTGCAGGATTAAGGGCTTGATTTTGGCCAATAAAATAATTTTCAAGGGTGCTTCTGAATTTAGCGCGGATGCGGACGTGGTAGCGCCGTTTACATCCTGCGCGTTCACGAACTGAGCATCGAGTCATTGCATAACCTCAATTTTCTATTATTGACAATTGGCAAATTGGCACAGGCGAACCATGCCGGGAATACTCTCGGCATGGTTTTGCCATATTAGATTTAATTGACCAGGTTGGTACGAGAAGTGTAGATAAAATCAATGTGGCTTTTTTTAGGAGGTAAACTATGATAAAATATATCCGAATAAATAGTTCGGAGGTAAATCTCATGAAGCATGTATATGTCGAGTTTGCAGATGGTACATTAGTAACCTTCAATGACATTCGTAGGGATAATAATGGTGAGCACATAGATGTATATTTTGAGCGTCCCACAGACGATGGTTTTGCTTTTTTACAGATTTCTTTGCCAGATTTGGATACAGTTGCTACGGAAGGACTTACAAAGGAAGAAATACTTGATTTAAAAGACTTTGCCACAGACAACGAAGCGCTGATTTGGGAAATGGCTCGTGAAGGAGGTCCTAAGCTTGCCGACGCTGTATAAATTGTTAGGGTATACTATTTATTTTTGGTCGGGAGATGGTTCTGAGCCTGTACATGTGCACGTTGGCAAAGGCAGACCAAGTGAAAATGACACTAAAATATGGGTTGGTGAAAAAGTCATCTTGGAACACAACAAAGGTAAAATTCCGGAAAGTGATTTGCTCAAAATACTTCGCTTTATTGCACAAAATAAAACCCGTATCATAGCGCAGTGGAATAAGCATTTTGGCAATGAGTGAGAGTGTAAGTGATGGCATAAACTACTGATTCATAAGAAAAACTGTTAACTTTGATAAGTTTAAGAGAAATTTTCTGATAAATACCTTGACGAGAAGACGAATATAGTATACAATAGCTCTAGTAGTTCTGGAAAAGATGCGCAATAGGCAGGCGCAATGGAGCTGCTATACACCCCGCTATTATAAAATTTCTGAGGCAAAGGTAGTAACCCACATGGTAGAGGAAACAAGGCAACTCTTACCGGGCTGTGGAGTGCGAGCCTCTGCAAGGAGATTTTATAATAAATAAATATCTCTCATTGAAGAGGAGGAAAAAACAATGAAAAAATCCTTAGTACTCGCAATGGCAATGGCTTTGGGCGTAACCGCTTCCGCTTACGCTGCTAACCCGTTCTCCGACGTTCCGGCTGGCCACTGGGCATATGACAGCATCTCCAAACTGGCTGCTGCTGGCGTTATCGAAGGTTATGGCGACGCTACTTTCGGCGGCGACAAACTGATGACCCGTTATGAAATGGCTCAAATCGTAGCAAAAGCTATGGCTAAAGGCGCTAACTGCGACAAACTGGCTGCTGAATTTGCTGACGAGCTGGATAACCTGGGCGTTCGCGTAGCTAACCTGGAAAAGAAAGCTGACAATGTAAAGATCACTGGCCAAATCCGTGCTCACTATCAAGCTCCTGACAAAGGTGCTTATGCAACCAAACTGCGTACTCGTTTGTTCATCAGTGGCAAAGTAAATGAGGATTGGACTTACAATGGTCGTTTCCAAAACGAACAAGACCTCAAGAACAACAACAACGAGACAAATGCCAAAGATGACGAGACTAAGCTGAACTGGGCTTACATGGAAGGTAAGCTGGGCGGTGTGAAGGTTATCGCTGGTCGTCGTGACCTGAAGATGCACGCTGGTACCGTTCTGGACCAAACCATGGACGGCGTAAAAGCTACCTATGGCAAAGACGTACAATTGACCTTGGCTGCTGGCAAAGCTGTTCCTAGCGTAACTGGCGAAGCTGATGATCGTGTGTATGTAGCTGACGTTTCCACCAAATTGGGTGTTGTTGATGTGTTCGCAACCTATTTCAAGGTTGACGACTGCGGTCAAGAAATCTACAATGTTGGTGCTGCTCTGAAGGTTGCTAAAGACCTGAAATTGTCTGCTGAATACCTGAACGGTGATGCTGATGATTACGATGGCGATAACAATGGTTATGTATTTGGCTTAGCTTATAAAGGCGCTAAAGCTGCTAATGTTGGTTCTTGGGGCCTGTATGCAAACTACTTTGATCAACCGGCTGCTACCTATCTGAAACCGACCGTTTCCAGCTATGGTAAAGGCGATGGCTTTACCTTGGTTAGAGATGATGTGGCTACCGATGGCTTCAAAGGCTTCGAAGTTGGTGCTAACTACACTGTAGCTAAGAACATTGTTGCTGCTGTTAAGTACTATGATCTGGAAGCTCGCGAAGGCGATGGTGACAACCAAACCCTGTGGTCTGAATTGGTATTCACTTTCTAATTCAATTAGAAAAGCTACTTGCGAACATAAAGCAAACAATAACAAACGGGACTGCGAAGGCAGTCCCGTTTTTGTTAGCAGGGATAAAATTTGACTATTCAGTCAGAATATTATTGTAGATACGAAATGTTGGGAGGTTTGTAGAGAATGAAAAAAATGTACCATTACTTGTTAATGAGTTTGTTAGTTCTGTGCTTGACTATTCCTGCTCTTGCTGCAGAAGCTGCCAGCATAGCTTTACTTCCCTTGATTAATAATGTTAAGGGAGATGAGATTGCAAATCAAATCTTTTATAAGAGCGCCATTGGTACGATTAATGCCCAACAGGGTTATACTATAGTAGATAACGACCAGATTACTGCTATTATTGAGGCCAATAAAAATGGCAATAAGGTTCCTAATGAAGCTGCTTTGAAAAAAATTGCGAAAGATGCCAAGGTTGATATTGTTATTGCTGTACAATTGGATGAGCTTCATGATGACCCTGTTTTCCCCTCTGGTGAGCGTTATGTGAAGCTGACCATGAGAGGCAAGGCTGTAGCTTATAATGCTTTGACAGGCAAATACTATCAGCATCAAATATACAGTGATAAGGAAATTGATGAAACCTTGACTTCCCGTTGGGATTGGGTTCACGAAGAATGGGGCTATGCTGTTCGTCATGAAATGAATCGCATTTTGCAAGTGAAGAAGGTTATGGTGGACGCTCCGAGAATGTCTAAGCTGTAATTCCTTAAATAGCAGGAAAATTAGGGCATACTGAAATTTTACTTTTTGTTTGCTTGATTTTATAGGTAAAGGTGAGTATAATATCATTAGAAGCCTAAGCACATTAGATGCCTGGCTAAGCGTAGAAGTAAGTCACGAGTCGTAGCGGGGGCTTATGGAGCTTTACTAGTAGGTTTGCGGTAGTACCGTGATACGAATAGGTTCTTGTGGACTGAAAGAAAACCGCTTAATAGCATTTAAAGGTCTTGCTGTTGCAGGGCCTTTTTTCTTTGAGAGGTATGTGTATGGATGACCTTTTGCAAGCAGCTCAAAACTATAACCAAATGCTGAGCAAAAAATATGTTTTCACATTGGGTAAGAATAAGAAGCTACACAGGCTAGAGCTCGTGTTCACAGCAATAGATTTTTATCATTTGGCAGGTTTGCATAAACTAGATGACATTCCTGCATTGAGAACCAACGCAAGTATCGTGTTTAAGAAAATCCTTAAAGGGCAGATTACACTTGATACCATCAAGAGCTCTCATAGATTTTTTGAAATAGAAGGCAGAATTAAGTGCTTAGGATGTCTTGAGCATTTTATAGATACTGCTAATGATGTTTTTAAATACGATATAAAGAAAGCCAAAGGCTCACGCATAGTAGCTGACTATTTGCTGAAAGGGAGCTTGAAGGATAATACGAATTATTATTTTATGATTTCGTTTAAAGAACATTATGTTGGGGTGTCTTTCTTCTCTAAATCCGAAAAGGACTATACTGCCAATCAAATGAAGTTAACCATGTTAAGGAAAGAAAAAATTGATTCTGATTCTGGTGAAGTGGTGCTACTGTATAACAGTCCCAATTATATTGCTTAATATTATTTGTAATACTATCGGAGCTCTCTTTTACTCGTAAAAAAGTCATAAATCTGCTTTGTATACACAAAAATTTGCTTGTACATTAGAGAAGCTTATGCTATAATAAGCGTAAGTGAATCTAGCATTAGTTTTGCTGATTTTCTCTTAGTGCAAAGTCTTTGATTAGTAGGGTAGAGGAAACAAGGCAACTCTTACATGAAGGTTGAAGCAGAGCGCTCGAGGTGCAATTTGCAAGCTAATGAGGATTCACAAATTTGAATTCTATTGGAGGAATTTACAATGAAAAAATCCTTAGTACTCGCAATGGCTATGGCTTTGGGCGTAACCGCTTCTGCATACGCTGCTAGCCCGTTCTCTGATGTTCCTGCTGGCCACTGGGCATATGACAGCATCGCTAAATTGGCAGCTGCTGGCGTTATTGATGGTTATGGCGACACCACCTTTGGTGGCGACAAGCTGATGACCCGTTATGAAATGGCTCAAATCACTGCTCGTGCAATGGCAAAAGGCGCTAACGTTGACAAACTGGCTGCTGAATTTGCTGATGAGCTGGATAACCTGGGCGTTCGCGTTGCTAAACTGGAAAAGAAAGCTGACAATGTTAAGATTACTGGTCAAGTTCGTTTCCGCAACGTACATGACTACAAGGCTGATGGTGACAAAGATGACACCACCCTGCGTACTCGTCTGTGGGTAGCTGGTCAAGTAAATGATGATTGGACATACACTGGCATGCTGCAAAGCGAGCAAGAATTTGATGACAAGGATGCTGAAGATGAACTGAAGCTTAAACGCGCTTATGTTGACGGCAAAATTGGTGGTCTTGCTGTGCGCGCTGGTCGTTGGGATGAAGTTGCAAACACTGGTAACGTAGCTGATATTACTGGTGATGGTATCAAGGTTACCTATGGCGATAAAGTAAAAGTTTGGGGCATGGTTCAAAAGGCTGATGAAGTTACCAAAACTGGTGCTGACCGTGTATATTTGGCTGGCGTAAATGCTAAGATTGGTGTTGTTGATGCATTCGCTATGTATGCAAAAGGCACTGGTTCCACTAAAGGTATCGTTGGCGACGATAATGCAGAACTCTACAATGTTGGTGCATCCTTAGAAGTTGCTAAAGACTTGACCTTGGGCTATGAATACATCACTGCTGCTGATGAGTATGATGATCGTGTATCCAAAGATGGTTGGGTAGCTTCCTTGGCATACAAGGGTGCTGACGCTGCTACTCCGGGTACCTGGGGCTTGACCGCAACTTACTTTGATCAACCTAGCAACACCATTATTTCTCAAACCACTGATGCTACTTGGGATTTCGTAAAAGATGATAAGTTGACTGGCTTCAAGGGTTATGGTGTAGTTGCTAACTATGCAATTGCTAAGAACATTGTTGGCGAACTGAGCTACTATGACACCAAGGCTAAAGTTGGTGGCGAGAAGTCTCAACTGTTGTACGCTGACCTGTACTTCACTTTCTAATTCAGGTCCTAAAAAAATTCCATACTGGAGCAAAAACAAACAGGGTCACTGCGGTGGCCCTGTTTTTGTGTTTTTTAAGAGGAAGACAACCTAAATTTATGAAAGGATAATTTGCAGGAACTGAAAAAAGCATAGTGTTTGAACGAAAATACATTTCCTTATACGATGAAATGTGCTATAATAAGTTCAAGGTGTTACCATAACGGTAGGCGGTCCCTCTACGGAGGGTGAGCAGCCCTCTGGAGTAAATAGATTTGACTAGTTCGGTCTATTGGAAAGGAGGGTGGTGCCATGAGTGTACTAGATGTCGTTGCGATTTTGAGTTTCGGCCTAGGCCGCTTTAAAGCAGGGTATCTCGTTGGTAAAAATGCAAAAAAATAACCGCCCGGTCCTGAGAAAACTGGCGGTTATTCTTTAACAGTCATAGAAAAGAGGGCAACCGTCTATCGGTAACACCTTTTCTATGCATATTGTACTACATAAAGCAAAATTTAGCAAGAGCATTTATCTAGCAATATGAGAGTGCTCGCTTTCACTTTAAGATGTCAGGGTCACTGCGGTGGTCCTGTTTTTGTGTGCATGAAATGATCTTTGTTTTTTCTTGCAGAAATGTGCAGATTGTGGTATATTATAAGTGAAGAGTGACAACCGCCCACAAGGTGGGTTGCCCGGTTATAAGAGGTAGAAAGCCACCCAGATACCTGGCAAAGTATATAGGGGTGGTTTTTCTATGCCCTGATTACTTTTTATTGTTCATAACAATGAACGTAAGTAATGTTAAGAGAAATATTCCGAAGACCATAAGGTCCTGAAAGGAGTATCTTTCCATAGACATCACCTCCATTCATGGGGAATGAAGGCAACGCCACCCTGCAACATATCATGCCCTTTGGGTACGGTTGTCTATTGTATTATAGCACAAATCAGACTTATATACAATAAAATGTTTGTAAATTTCGAATATAAGTTTTGGATGAACAACTTCGATGGTTAATAGATGTTAGTTTGAATTACTATGCTTTTTATTTGGAGCTGATTAAATGGATATGATAGATGGAATTGCTTATGCAGGAAAATCGAAAACAGAGATCAAGGTAAGTGGTGTGCGTATTCTTCCAGATTGGAAATTGTGGATTCGCTTCAACACAGGAGAAGCTAAAATTTATGATTTTAAGCCTATGTTGGAATACGAAGCCTTTAGGCCTTTAAAGGACTATGCTTTGTTTAAAGAAGCCTACATTGATTATGGTGTGCTAGTTTGGAATGACGGAGATATTGATATATCACCAGAGGAGCTATACAAAAATTCAGAAGCTGCTGATACTATAAAGATAGCATAATTGCGAAAGATATAGGAGCTCTGAAGAATTTGCCCAATTTTTTAGATTTCAGGGTCACTGCGGTGACCCTGTTTTTTTATTGTTTATTTAAAATTTGGTATTGACTTTTACACTGAAATGCAGCCGCTTTAAACTATTAGTTTGTCTTTGGCAAAAACAGGCTTTTTTGGAAAAGACGAATTCCGATTGTACAGAAATCAGCATTTTTGGAAAAGACGACTAGATGGTGGAATCAGGATACTGTGTTTTGCGAAGGAAAAGTGTGTCAGGTTGCAAAAATCCTTCGCTAAATGCTGTGTCTAAAGTAAGCCAGATAAAATTCAACATAAAGTGATGTTTTTTTCACATTTTTGTTGACTAGCTCTAAAATAAGTGATATAATCATCACAGATGATAAAAATACACCACATAGGGAGGGGTAAAAATGTTTAAAAACATCACTGTCACCTTGGCTCAGAGACACGGATATTTGAATATTATCTGGGGATTGAGCTTCATTTCTTCCTCGTTGCTACCGCTTACTGGTGATCATATTCTTAAAAATATAGGATTAGGCTTTGGGCTTGTAGCATTACTGTTAGTTGGTTTTACTTTAGTATTTTTGAAAAAGGAGCTAGAGGATGAGCGTTCTATAGAAAATACTAACCGTGCATATACCATGGCCTTTTTATTGTTAATGGTATTGGGTACGCTTTATTCCTACTTGGATTTACGTTGTCATTTCAATATTGCTGCAAAACCAGTCCTCGATAGCTTTATGGGATTGGGCCTGATATTAAGTGGGTCTTTCTTTCTATACTATGAAAGGAAAGGATGCTAAATGTCACGATTAGTTACAAAAATTCATGAACTACGCCGAGCTAGAAAAATGCAACAGGCCGAGCTTGCAAACATAGTCGGTGTTCGGAGAGAGACTATTGGTAATCTGGAAAATGGTAAGTACAATCCTTCTTTGAAGCTTGCTATGGACATTGCTAAGGTGTTTGGCAAGCCGGTGGAAGAGGTATTTCAGTTCGTTGAAGATGATGAGGAATAGAATAAAGGCGGTAGCGTAGCTGCGGATAATTCTCAGGGTCACTGCGGTGGCCCTTTTTTTGTGTTATTTAAGAGGAAGAGAAACTCGATTTATGAAAGATTATCTTGCAGAAACTGAGAAAATTTCTGAGTTTACGAAAGAATAACATTCATAAACTGAGAAAAATTTTGAATTCATGAAAGAGTAACTTGCGGAAACTAAAAAATGATGGTATCATAAGTGTAAAGGAGTGATTTTTAATGAAGCTGATAAGAGAAGCCTATTTACAAAAGCTACGTCCTTATTATGATGCCGATTTAATTAAAGTTATCACTGGAGTTAGGCGTGCAGGCAAATCAATTTTGTTGGAGACCATTAAAGATGAGCTGTTGCAGCAGGGAATTGATGCAGGTCATATCATATACATCAATCTTGAAGATATGGATTATGAGTACATCAAAACTGCTAGTGATTTACATAATACAATTAAGGCCAGTATAGTGGATGCAGAAAAGTATTATCTGTTTTTAGATGAGATACAGCACGTCAAGAATTTTGAAAAGGCATTAGCGTCGTTTAGAGCGACGCTAAATGTATCTATTTTTGTTACAGGCAGCAATTCAACATTATTATCGGGAGAGTTGGCAAGCTTATTGACTGGTAGAACTGTAGAGTTTGAAGTACTTCCTTTTTCTTTTTTAGAAGCGAAAGCGTACCGAGAACTCAATGGGGAAACATTTTCTGAGGATGACATATATGACTATATTAAATGGGGTGGATTACCTCTTAGATACAACTTTCATGATGAAGCTTCTGTAAGAAGATATATTACTAATCTGTATGATAGTATCATCAACAAGGATATTATCAAAAAAGGGAAGAATGTTGATAAACAAAATTTTAGACATATATCCTTGTATATACTCGCAAATGCTGGTAAGGAGTTTTCGGCGGCCAACATAGCAGACTATTTTACTAGGAATAACAAGAAGGTGGTGTCTGAAAGGACTGTGTATAATTATCTCGATAAGCTGCGCAAGTCCTATCTTTTGCATACTGTGCCCAGATACAATATTGTAGGGAAAGAGGCGTTGAAAACAAAAGAGAAGTTTTATGCTACAGACACTGGCTTTAGAACGATTAATACCAATTCCATAAACTATGAAGACACCTTCTTTTTGGAAAATGTAATCTATAACGAACTGTGTGTGCAGGGATTTACTGTTTATGTTGGCAAGACATATAAGGGAGAAATTGATTTTGTGGCTATAAAGGATGGCAAGAAGTGCTTCATTCAGGTGGCCTATTTGTTAGCTAGTCCCTCAACCATAGAAAGGGAATTTGGAGCGTTTAAGCCTATAACTGATGCTTCGCCTAAATATGTGCTGTCTTTGGATAAAATAGATATGAGCCAGAACGGGATTATACACATGAATATAATAGATTTTCTTTTGCATAAGAAAGAGTTGATGTTGTCTTAAGTTAAGTGTATAGTAAAATCATGCTTTCTAATATTAAAAGGCATATTCAGGGTAACTGCGGTGGCCCTGTTTTGCATTTTGCGAAGGAAAAGTGTGTAAAGTTGCAAAAATCCTTCGCAAAATGGCAATAATCCTTGCTGAAGTCAGTTGCTTGTGATATTATAGAAAGGAAAAGTGTGTAAAGTTGCAAAAATCCTTCGCAAGGAGTTGGTTACATGGAGATCAGAAGAGATTTTTATTTAGATAAACTGATAGATAGAAAAGGTAATGGCTTGATAAAAGTCATTACTGGCATTCGTAGATGTGGAAAATCGTATTTATTAAATACTATTTTTTATCAGCATTTATTGGATTGCGGTATTCAACGAAACCATATTATTCGTTTTGCCTTTGATTCAGCAGATGATTTACAGTTGATAGGCGAAAGCTTGATCCAAATGGAAAAAGAAAAACGTGGCGTTGATCCAGAAAAATTCGTAAATTACATTCAGTCTCAAATTGTAGATGAGGAGAATTATTATCTTTTATTGGATGAAGTCCAGCTAATGGATTGTTTTGAAGCTGTTTTAAATGGATATTTGCGCAAAAGTAATATGGATGTTTATGTTACTGGTAGCAATGCTAAGTTTTTATCCAAAGATATAATTACTGAGTTCGCCGGGCGCGGTGACGAGATTCATATGTATCCTTTGAGCTTTGCAGAGTTTATGTCTGTCCATCCTGGAGATAAATATACTGGCTTGGCTGAATACATGCTTTATGGAGGGATTCCTTTAGTAGTATTGCGTGAAAATGTACAGGATAAGGCATTAACTCTACAAAATTTGTTTAGTGAAATCTATATGCGGGATATATTTAAGCGTAATCGCATCAAAAATATAGGCGAAATAGAAGAACTGTTAAATATACTCTCCTCTGCCATTGGTTCACTCACTAATCCTGAGAAACTGAAAAACACCTTTAAATCAGTTAAGAAATCAAAGATAACTGCGAATACTATCAACAAATATATAGGTTATTTCGAGGATTCCTATCTCATAAAATCAGCTCAACGCTATGATATTAAAGGAAAAGCGTATATTGAGACTCCGAAAAAGTATTATTTTACTGATTTAGGTTTGCGTAATGCTAGAATTAACTTCCGCCAATTTGAACAAACTCATTCCATGGAAAATGTTATCTATAATGAGTTGTGCAGGCGTGGCTATAATGTTGACATTGGTGTTGTGCAGATTGCTGCCAAAGATGAGCATGGAAAGGTTTCGCGAAAGCAGCTGGAAGTTGATTTTGTCTGCAATATGGGAGCATCCCGATACTATATTCAGTCAGCATATTCCTTGCCAGATGCAGACAAGCATGATCAAGAAATCAGGCCCTTTAGGAATATCGATGATTCCTTTAAGAAGATTGTCGTGACTAAAGATATAATATTGCCTTATTATGATGACAATGGCATTCTGTTTGTCAATATCTATGATTTCTTGTTAGATGAGAGGATATTGGCGTGAATTTTGTAGTTAGGTTATCACAAAAATATGCTATAATATAAGTATCGATGTTGTTCGTTAAAGCCAAACAGTCTTTCCGTATCTAAAGAGGATGAAAATGAAACGCCAGAGCTTGGAAGCCATCTTGGGAGAAATGAATAGTGCGCCTTATTTGGAGCAGTACGAGTATATCAAGGGCTTGCTGGACGCTGGCAAAATCAAGCCGGTCAAAAGCTCCGGTAAGAACGGCAAAAAACCAGCGTTGTACCTAGAATATTGGCTAATAGACGAGCAGGTGGATTATTCCAACCTTGAGCAAGAGTTACTATTCGAAATGGATCTTGGTATTAACATTGACTATTATATGCACAATTTGCCCGTTTATGATAAAGATCGCGAGGCTGTGCGCCAACTGCACGACTTCTTGCTCAAGCAAAAACAGCTTTTGCAGACAGCGGTCTCCTATAACGAGCGGAGCTTGCAAATTTGGGGCTACGAAAAGTTCTTGAGTCAAGGCAATGGCAAAACCATCCTCAAGCATTGCGGCCTTGACCTTGCTTTTCTCAATTGCTACAGCACTACGGAGCCCTTTGCCTACTTCACCCTCACCAGAAAAACGCCGCAAAAGCTTTTAATTATAGAAAACAAAGATACCTTTTTCAGCATGCGCAGGCATTTGCTGGCCGGGCACAAAACCATTTTGGGCGAAGAATTTGGCACCTTGATTTATGGCTCTGGCAAACGCGTAATCAGCAGCATGCAGCAATTTGCTTTGAGTGCCGAGCCTTATATGCTGAATGAGAATAATGCGTTTTACTATTTTGGTGATTTGGATTACGAGGGCATCGGCATCTACGAAAACTTGGCTGCCTGCTTCAAAGAGCAAGCAGCAATTAAGCCCTTTGTGGCGGCTTATGCGCTCATGCTCACTAAAAGCAAGAGCATAGCCAAGCTGCCAACCACTAAGGAAGGACAAAATCGCCAGCTGGAAGGCTTTTTCTTCGACTATTTTGATGGCGCAACGCAAGAGGATATGCGCAAGCTGTTAGAGCAAAATTTATACATACCCCAAGAAATATTGACCGTGCTTGATTATTGAGGTGTATGATGCAATACGATTTTTTGAAAGCATTCCCTAAAAGAATGAAATGCGTGGGCTTGCACGCCATGCTGCAGGCCAACAGCAGTCAAAAGTCCATTTGGCGGCAAATGGGCTTTGAAGGGCTGTCCGAACAAATGAATATGATTTTTTCCGTACTGCTTTTTATTATGGAGCAGTCCTTGAAGGAAGAAATTTGTACCATGGATAACATCGCTGCTTTTATCGATAGCATCAATGGGCAGTATTATAAAAAATCACTGGGTTCTGATGATTGTCATGAGCTCGGTGATTTTATTGTTAATGTGGTGCTTTCCAACGAGGGTAAGCCCATGTACTTTGCTGCCTATAATTACGAAGAGCACAAACAAGAGGATTTGCATATTAGCTACGTGAATAACAAAATAGTATATGATGAGCAGGACGTGCGGCGGACCTCGTATTTCCTCACGGACGATGGTTATAATCTGCTTTTGGGAACGCTGGAGGTGGAGAGCAATCTGAAGCTGAGCGTGCAGGAAATTATTTTCAGCCTCCATTTGCAAAAGCAGAGCTATGACCGTGCCTTGGACGATGTGAAAAACATTTTTAACCTAATGCGCATTCAACTGCAAAAAATCCAAGGGGCTATGCTGCGCATTCGGCGCAATGCTCTGGAATATAGCGTTGCGGAATATAAACAGCTTTTGCAGGAAAATCTCGACACCATTGATAAGACCAAGGTGAAGTTTCTTGGTTATCGCAAGAACGTGCAGCAAAGAGTCAAGGAGCTGGAGGAGCAGAACATCAATATTCATGTCCTGAGCACCGAGGATACAGCCAAGCTGCACAACCTGCGGGAAATAGACCAATATTTGGGCCGCGCTATTGACGAATACCAAAGAATTTTAAACAGTCATTTTGATTTGAAGAAGGTCTACGAGGTGGAGCTGGACAAGCTGACCGAATTGGCTTTGGTGCAGCGCTTCAATCTGAGGACGGAGCTATACGAAAAAATTTTGCAGCAGCCGGAATGCTTGGAGGAGCTGGCGGTCTTTTTCAGTCCGCTCTTTAATCAAAATCCCGATAAAGCAGTGAATTTGAACAATTTTTTGGAGCCCCAGAGAGTGCACGCTTTGGAGGACTGGGACGACGAAGCCATTGAAACCTATGATGCGGAGGAATGGGAAAAGGAGCAAAGACGCATCATCGCCGAAAAATTGGCCCTCTACGAGGATAGCCTGACTGTTATTGTGAGCCACGTTGTTGAGAAACGCCAGCTGAAGCTTTCTACTTTAATTGGCGAGCTGGATGAGGACGAACGGTGTGCCTTGGTGCCGACTATAGGCATTTTCAAGGAAATCATGGTGGAGCTGTTGAAAATCAATACCTTGGATATCGCTAGTCTGCGGGCTGAACGGGCAGAGTTTATCCAAGAGGAGGCCAATGATTTCCATTTGCAGGGCATGCTCTTGGAAATTTTGGACAAGCATCCCCGGTGGCAATGGCTGAAAAAATTGCAGGTAGAGCGTTTGCCAGAGGCCAAGCCCATCCTTTTGCGGGAATTGGACGAGCAGAGCGGCCTGTTGAAGAATATTCGTTGTTCCGATGTCATGTTTAGAGCGAGCGGAGAGTGAAATTATGGCAATTCAGATGGAAGTAATCAAGCAAGCACAGGCGGTGTTTTATTATTTGCTGCAGCACCACGAGCTTTTAGAGGAGCAGGCGCCGGATTTGCACAAGGCGTATATGGAGCAGGACGAGGTGCAGGACATTGTCAAATCCCAAGCGGAAATCGCCAATTGCCATATCGAGGCCTTTGCAGGGGTTGTTTATTTAATTCCCAAAGAGGAAAATTATTTTCTGGGCTACTCCAAGGCCCAGCTCAAAAAAGAGCTTTGCAAAAGCAATCCCACGGACAAGGATTTTTATCTGGCCCAGTTCGCCATTTTAGTGCTGCTGCTGGAGTTTTATGATGGACAGGGCAGCAGCAGCAAAACCAGGGACTTTATTCGCGTTGGTGAACTGCAAAATTCTATTGCTGCGAAGCTCGAGGAGGGTGCGGCCAAATTCTCGGAGGACGAGCAGTCCCAGCAGGGGATGGCCTTTGCTGCCATGAAGCAGATTTATGACTCCTTGAGGTCCGACGAAAAAGGACGCAGACAAAAGACGACCAAGGAAGGCTTTGTCCATAATATTTTGCGCTTTTTGGAGGACCAGGGCCTGATTGATTATATCGAGCAAGACGAGATGATAAAAACTACGCGCAAGCTGGACAATTTCATGGATTGGAATCTTTTGAATAAGAATAATTTTTATCGTGTACAGAGGATTCTAGGAGTGAAACAAGATGAGCAAAATTAATGCTATTCGTTTAATAAATGTCAATTACAATCATGATGCCATTCATGTGAGCGATGAAACGTTGCATTTGAACGGCCAAAGTACCTTGATTTCCCTGCAAAATGGCGGGGGTAAATCGGTTTTGGTGCAGCTGTTGACAGCGCCCTTTGTGCAGAAGCGCTATCGCAATGTGAAGGGGCGGCCTTTTTCTAGCTATTTTACCAGCACCAAACCATCCTTCATTTTGGTGGAGTGGCTTTTGGAGGATAATGGTGGCTATTGTCTGACAGGCATGATGGTGCACAAAAATCCCAGTCTTGATGACGATGAGAAGCTGGATGTGGTGACCCTTATCAGCGAGTATAAGGAGCAATGTGTTCAGGATATTCATCATTTGCCCGTGGTGGAGCACAAGGAGAACGAGGTAAGCTTGAAGAGCTTTGGTGCGTGTCGCGACCTTTTCGAAGGCTATAAAAAGGAAAAGCCCAACAAATTCTTCTGCTTTGATTTGAATAATCAGGCTCAAAGCAAGCAATACTTCACCAAGCTGGCAGAATACGGCATCGATTACCGGGAATGGCAGAATATTATTCGCAAAATCAACGAGGAAGAATCGGGCCTGTCCAAGCTTTTTGTGGACTGCAAGGATGAAACGGGTTTGCTGGAAAAGTGGTTCTTGGATGCTGTGGAAAATAAGCTGAACAAGGACGAGAATAGGATGCAGAAGTTTCGCGAGCTATTAGGCAAATATATTCAGTCCTACAGCGATAATGTGACGAAAATCGAGCAGCAGGAAAAGCTGCAGCAATTTTTGCAAGAGCTGGGGCCGGTCAAGGAGCAGGGCGAGGCCTATGCAGAGGCAACGAGAATTTCGGAAGAGAAGCTGGAGAAGATTCTTGCCTATCTCAAAGAATTACAACGCTTGGTGGCCATTAATGAGCAGGCTACTGTTGCTTGTCAGGAAGAGTTGGCGTCCTTGCACGAACAGCTTTTGCGTCTGGCCTATGAAGAGTATTCCACCCAATATTATGCATTGGCAGAGCAAGATGATGCATTGACGAATACAAAAGAGGCACAGCAGGCGCGGCGCACAGAGCTGGAAAGCAAGGTCAAGGAGCTGCAAATGCAGCTGAATATTTATGATTGCGCTAGCGCGCAGGAACGCTTGGATGCGGATAAGCTGGACTTGAAGAGGGCGGAGCAGGAGCTGGACGTGTTGCGTCGCAAGAACAAGGAGCTGGAGCCAGAGCGCGATTATCTTGGCTTCGTGCTGCGTCAGCATTGGGAAAAGCGGCTGCGTAGTGGCAAGGAAGCTTATGCCGCACTGCAGGAAGAAAGCAAGGCTTGCGCTGCCAAGCTGAAGGAAACTCAGGCGGAGCAGCAAAAGCTGCAAGAGCGCATTGAAGCCTTGAATAAAGAAAAGGGGCGTTTGGACACTTTGGTTGGCTCCTATGATGAGGAAGAGAATCGCTTTTGCAAGAAATGGCATGTGGATTTGCAAAGGAACATGTTGGGCGAGTACGAAGCTGGAACCTTGGAGATTTTGGCTGCCAAAATAGCTGACGCGCAAACAGAGGCTAAGCAAAATTTGGACAAGTGCCAAAAGGAGCAGCAGGATGCAAAAACGGCGTTGAAGGAGCTGGAGCGCAAGCAGCAGGATGTGAATAATGAGCTTAATGCTAACAAGACTGCCTTTGCTTTGAAAAAGCAGGAGAAGATTTTTGTGGATGAGCAGCTAGCTAAGCGCCGTACTTTGCTACAGTATTTACAGCTGCCGGAGGAAAATCTTTTTGAGCAAGAAAAAATAGCCAAAGCGTTAGAACTGAAGCTGACGGCCATCGATAGCAGCAAAAACAAGCTGCAGCAGGAGCTGGTTGCGGTGCAAAAGCAGAGGGAGAGCCTGCAAACCGGCAGGACCTTGGAGCTGGCGCCGGAATTGGTGCAGATGCTGGAACAATTGGGAATTCAGCTTGTTTACGGCATGGAATGGCTGAAGAAAAATGGCTATGACGAAGCACAAAACTTGGCTTTGGTGGAGCAGCATCCCTTTTTGCCTTATTCCTTGCTTATGACGGCTAAAGATGTGGCACTTTTAGAGCAGGCTCCTAAGTCCATTTTTACATCTTTCCCCGTGCCCATTATGCTGCGCGAAAGCTTAAAGGAGGCTGGCACGCAGAAATCGGCTAATGGCATATTTAAATGTGCTGACATGCACTTTTTGATGCTGTTTAACAACAATTTGCTCAACGAAGCCAAGCTGCAGGAGCTGTTGCAGAAGCTGGCGGAGGAGCAAAACGTTTTGGCAGAAAAGGTGGCTCGGCGCAAGGAAGAATATGACACTTACCAAAACAAATATGGTGAACTGAAGCAGCAAAGCTTTACTAAGGCTAGCTATACCAAGCTGTTGCAGGAGCTTGCTGCGTTGCAGGATAAGGATGCGGCTTTGCAGGAGGAATACATTGCTGCCAAGAAAGCCAAAAAGCAGCTGGAAGAGAAGCTGGAAGAATTGGCTAAGGATGTCAAGAAATTAGAGGATTCTCTGCGCAAAATTACCCAGCAGCAGGAAGAATGCCAACAGCTGGGCGAGAAGTATAAGCAATATGTGCAGCATTTGGCTTTGCAGCAGGAGTGCGAGGAGCAGCTACGCAAGCTGAAGCAGCAAATGCTGGAGCTAAACAAAGAAATCAGTGCTTTGCAGGAGCGCGGCAAAGAGTATTTAGGCAAGCTGAATGATTTGCGCCATGAGCTAGAAGGTGTGGAGGAAGTATTCACCAAGTTTAGTAGCTATAAACAGGCGAAGATGCCTAAGGGCTTTGAATTGGCATTGCTTAATGATATGGATGGGTTGCAGGCGCGCTTTGATGCCATCATGAAGAAGGCGTCAGGGGATCTAAAAAATTTAGTTGATAGGCGTTCAGAAATTGCCAAAAAAGTCCAAGATAGCCAAAAAGACCTGGATAATCAAGCTGCCCTTTACGCTTTGGAGCCTGAAGTATGGCAAGGAATTCGTTTCAATCGGGAGAAAGTGGTTGAGTTTACCAAGGAGAGACAAGCTGCAGAAAATGAGCAAAAGCTGACCTATCAAGGGTTAAATGAGACGAATATGCAGCTGGCCAAGGTGCAGGAGCGCAAGCAACGACTGGTGCAGGACATGGAAAAAGAGTGCGAGCAGCGCGAGCCTTTGCCCATGCAGGAGCTGGTGGCCAAGGATTTTGCTGCTTTGCGGGGGCAGTTGCGTGGACAGGAGCACAGCTGCAACGAAAATTTGCGCAAGCTGGAAAATCAAGGCAAGCTTTTCCACGAAAACATCGGCGCTTTGGGGGCCTTTAGTGGGCAAGAAACGCAAGCTGTGTGGAGTGGAGAAGAAAATTTCGCCGATTTCGCAGCCGAAGAATTGCGCCGCTATACTGCGGATTTGCAGAAGGAATATCGAAATAGTGTCGAAAATCAGAAGAGGGCGCAAGAAAAGCTGGAAAGAATTCTGCAGAATCTGCAAACGATGCTGAACGTGAGGGCTATGCAGGACGATTTGTTTACCAAGCCCTTGGCTGCTTTGCAGATGCTGACGGAGAGCGCTCAAGGTTTTTTGGAGAAGCTAAAGCTGATCGTGGATTCATTGATAGCCCTAGCAGAAAAGCTGAAGGCGGATTTGGAATTCGTGGAGCAGGAGAAGCAGCATGTTGTTACGCTGCTGGAGGATTACGTGCAAGCCGTGCACAAGGAAATGGGGACTATCGACCACAATTCTACTATCAAGGTGCGCGGCAGGGCGGTGAAGATGCTGGAGCTGAAGCTGCCTAATTGGGACGACAATGCCAATGTTTACCACCTGCATATCAAGGATTTGGTGGAGAAGCTGACTGAGCAGGGCTTGGCACTGCTACAGCAGAACAAACCTATTGAAGAGCTTTTGGGCAAGAGCTTGACCACGAAGAATCTTTATCATGAGGTCATCGGCTTGAACAATGTGCGGGTGAAGCTGTACAAAATCGAGGCACAGCGGGAGGTTCCCATTAGTTGGCGCGAGGTGGCGCGTAATTCTGGCGGCGAGGGCTTTTTATCAGCTTTCGTCATTTTGTCCAGCCTTTTATACTATATGCGTCGGGATAAAACCGATATTTTTGCCGATAGAAACGAGGGCAAGGTGCTGATTATGGATAATCCCTTCGCCCAGACTAATGCGGCCCATCTGTTGACGCCCATGATGGACATGGCGCGCAAAAATAACACCCAGCTTATTTCCCTTACGGGGCTGGGTGGTGATTCCATCTATAATTGTTACGATAATATTTATGTTTTGAATCTCATTGCTTCCAAGCTGAGCCATGTGCGGTACCTCAAAAGCAAGCATCTGGCTGGCGAAGAAGCGGAAGTGCTGAGCTTGGCGAGGGTGGAAGTGACGAATGATGGAGAGATGCCGAGTTTGTTTTGATGCTGGAGAGAAGGAGTAGTGCATTAGGTTGCAAAAATCCTTCGCAAAATGGCATGCACCAAAAGCATTATCGTTGCGCAACGATTGCAACGAAAGGCAAGATTTGCGTTGCAAAAGTGCAACGTAAACGCAACGCAAAATTTGCGTTGCAACGGCCTCCGCCACAAAAATGAGTATAAAATGGGAGAAAGGCTGATTGATTGCAGATTTTGCTGCAATTGAGTAAGCGTCAAATAAACCACCGGCTTAATCGGCACCCAATTTAATAGTATACT